>DAOOQQ010000027.1:0-60083 GCA_035388825.1 Candidatus Ozemibacteraceae bacterium | reverse complement strand
TGCCCAGGGCATCTACAAATTCAAGGTGGTCGCGACGGACAACGCGGGAAATACTGGTGCATATAGCGCCGAAAGCGTCTCTGTCACGGTCGATAAAACGCCGCCTACCGGAACGGTGGTCATCGACGGAGGGGCGGCATATACCCTTGATATTTCGGTCTCCCTGACCCTTTCCGCCGGCGATGCGAACGCGGCTCCGCTCACTGCCGGAACGGTGACCCAGATGCGGTTCAGTAACGACGGGGCGACCTGGTCTCCCTGGTATCCTTACGCGACAACGGCAGCCTGGTCGATCGTCGCTGGTGATGGAAACAAGATGGTTTCGGCACAGTTCATGGACTTCGTCGGCAATATCTCGACCACCTTCATCGATGGTATCGCTCTCGATACACAAGGACCCATCGGTGACATCACGATCACGCCTGCCGTCTATTCTGCGACAACGACGCTCGAGCTGGCCTTCTCGGTCACGGATGGAACAGGATGCACCGCGATGACGATGTCCAGAAGCCCGGGCATGGCCAGCACAACCTATGCCTACACCCCGTTGATGGCTTATTCCCTGCCTGCGACGAACGGGACCTATACCTTCTTCATCGATTTCGTCGATGGACTCGGAAACCGGTCCCCGGTGTATACGAACACCGTCTGTCTCGATACCGTGGCTCCGACCACTCCGTCCGTCATCGACGACGGCGAGTTTTCGGGCAACCCCACGACGATGCATGCGACCTGGTCCGCGAGCGACGTCACCAGCAAGATTCACCATTATGAAGTGTGTCTCGGAACGGCCGTGAACACCCCCAACACCGTCGGCTGGACCAATATGGGACTCGCGACCGAGGTGACCTTCAGCGGTCTGACGCTTGTCCTCGACGGCGCGACCCTGTATTACTTCTCGGTCCGCGCGATCGATAACGCCGGCAATGTCGCGACCGGCTACTCGAACGGCGTGAAGGCAGGCGATCCCACGCCGCCCGATCCCGTCATCGTGACCGACGACGGCGCGTTCACCGCCTCGGCGAACACCCTCCATGCCGTCTGGACGTCGAGTAACGATCTCCAGTCGGGTATCAATAGATATGAGTATGCCATCGGAACGGCGAGCGGCACGATCAACGTGCTCGGGGCGACCTCCGTCGGCCTGAACCTCAACTTCACGAACTCGGCCCTGGCGCTCACCAACGGCACGACCTACTTCATCCATGTCCGGGCCGTGAACGGCGGCAACACGCCGGCCGCCTGGTCGGTGGCCGACGGCATTCGGTGCGATCTCACCGCCCCCCCGACGCCTGCGTTGGATGTCGAACCGACCTACACATCGGGAACGGCCAACCTGGTTTCGTGCCCGGCCGTGACGGATGCGATCTCGGGTGGCGTCCAGTATGAATTCCAGCGCGCCACCGACTCGGGATTCACGGTGGGCCTCGTCAGCAGCGGCTGGATCACGGCACCGTCGTTCAACTTCACCGGCCTGACGCATGGCGTGAAATATTATTTCCGCGTCCATGCCCGCGATGCGGTCCTCAACACCAGCATCTGGTCGGGAACCCAGTTCTCGACGCAGGATTCGAACCCGCCGACCGGCAACTACGTCGTCGATGCGGCGTTGAATACTGATCCGAATACATCGTATTCGCGCGATACGACCGTCTCGTTCACCAGCACGACGCTGGCCGACGATCTGTCGGGAAAAGGCGACGTGTATGTCGAGATCGACGACAGCTCCACCTTCACCGCTCCCGCGCTGTGGACCGGCTGGCTGGGCAACACGACCGGCGCCGTGACGCGGACGATCGCCGTTCCCAACGGCACCTACCTCTGGGCCCGGGCCCAGTTCAAGGATGTTGCCGGCAACGTGTCGGGCTGGTCGACGACCCCGACGCCGATCGCCATCGATCTGAACGCGCCGGTGGCCGCTGCCACCTCCGACTGGACCGGCAACACCGATCCCAACCACACGGTTTCCAGTAACACAACGGTGCTCTTCAGCTTCCCGGGCTCGGTCGATGCCCAGTTCGTGCCGACCGACATTTACTCGGTGGCGCAGACGCTTGCCTCGGTGCGCGTCGTCGTCGAGGCGTCGGATTACGCGAACTTCTCCTCAACCGCAATTGCGACCGACGTGGTGCTTGCCGGCACCACCACCTCCTATACGTATTCCCAGTGCCAGGACAACAAATACTACCGCGCGCGGATCACCGTCACCGATAAGGCGGGGTGGACGAGCGCCGCGGGCGGGTATTCCGACGGCATCTACATCGATCTCACGGGCCCGGTGCCGGTTTCGGGTACGGCGTTCTACATCAACGAGGGTCAGGCCTACACTTCGACGAACACCGTGAAAATCTGTGTCACCGCCACCGACAACAGCGGCATCGCTTCCGTGTCCCTGATGACGAGCCCCTGGCCGGCGTCCTGGACGACCTGGGCCTACACGTCGCCGGTGTTCGTGAACCAGTCGGCACCGCCTCCCGACAGCGTGCACCACGCGCTGCATCCGCTGACGCTCTGTTCGCCAACGGGATATGGGCCGGTCACGGTGACGCTACGGCTGCGCGATATCTATGGTCACGAGTCGACCTACACGCAGTCGATCACCTATGTGAACATCGTTCTGACCGCCCCCTGGGGGAACAGGAACGATCCGGCCGATGCGTTCGGCGAGTTCCTGTACCCGTTCGACACCTACGATGAATACAAGGGACAGAACAAATACGGATCCGGCACGGTTGGCGGCCGGTCGATGATCCTGGGTCGCTGATCCCGGGGGATCCCCAATCCATGGCGGATGTCGGGGCGGGTTTCAAACCCGCCCCGACGTCGTCGATGTGGATGGGATATCGATTCGCGCGGGCGTTGGATGAATTCGCTTACCAGTCGAGATACCGGAACGCGGGCAGGTTGCCGGTGGTGGTTGCCTGTTCCAGCCGTTGTGTTTGCTGAAGGGCTTCCGAGGTGAGCTTCGAAGAGAACGTGAAATCTTTCGTCCAGGCGCTCGGGAACGGGGTCATCGTAGCCGGACCCTTCCAGGTTTCCAGCATGATGCCGTCGAAATAGGCGGCGTCGTTGGTATTGCTGTTGGTGGAAAGCGAGATGGAAAGGGTTGCCAGGGCCGGCAGGACGAAACTCTTGAAGGACCGCTTCCACTGATTGTGCTTCTCGGCGATGGCTGCGAGCGCAGCGCTGTCTATATCTCGAACGACATTCAGGACGAACGTCGCCGTGGCTTTTGCGGGGGGCGCCCAACGGCCCCAGAAGCTCACCACGAAGGTCGCCGGGTAAGAAACGTCGGTGGGCAGCCGTTCTTTGTAGATGATCTGGCGGGCCGTCTGGATGCGCTGCGTTGTCGGGTTTCGGGTCGTTTCCCAGTAGTCGGGGATCCCGTCGCTGGCGACGGCCCACTTCGAATACCAGGGGTCGGTGGAGATCGTTCCGATGTCTTCCTCGAAGCTTGGGTTGAGCACGAGGTTACGTCGGAACTCGAAAAAGTCGTTGGCTGAATTCGATATCGAGTTCTGGGACCAGGCGCTCTGGCGGAGGTAGCCCGCTTCGGCAAGGCGCTGTGCGGCGGAGGCGATCGAGAGGGTGATGAGCTGTGCTGCCGACGCGGGGTAATCCTTCTGGTAGAGGTCAAAAGCGCGTCTGATTGCGTCCAGATTGAGTTTTAGCTCCTGTTCGGTGTATCTTCTCAGGCGGGTGTCCTGCTGGATCACGGCCACCGAGCTCCCGAGGGCGAGCACCGTGACCACCATGACCAGAAAGAGAAGCATGTACCCGGAGGATTTTTTCATCGATTCCAGTATAAATTTGTCGGGAACCTCTGTAAAGTTGGAGAAGTTTTGCCGATAGGAGTTTGGAACAGAAAGACTCTGTTTCATATTCTGAGGCAAAAGTAGAGCTGTCACACGGCATGGGCATCGTAACGAAGAAGAGAAGTCCAGGCATTGCAAAGCGGCGTGAAGGTTTCACGCTGCTCGAACTGCTTGTCGTCGTCGGCATTCTCGCGACCCTCGTCGCCCTCGCCCTGCCGTATTATCAGGACTATATCAACCAGTCCCGCATCACCGCCGCCCAGGCTGATCTGAACACGTTTTCCAAGGCTCTCGCTCTGTATGACCAGAATGAACCGACGATGTTCAACTCGTCAGATTTTCTTCCGTTGATCGGAAAATATGTCCAGGATTTTCGGACTTACCCCACACAAACGATGCCGAAAGATCCATGGGGCAATGATTATATCGTTAAGCCAATGCAGGGAACATTGATTTGCCGCGGTCCGGATGGAACCGACCAGACATTGCTGACTCGCGTTGCAGCCGGCGATGACATCATCGTCACCTATAAGCCGCCCTTCTTCATCTCGACTGCGCGCGGCATCAATGCAACGATGCTCGAACTCGTTTTCAGTCGAAGAGTCGACGATACGACCGTCGCAGTCGACACCGTTACCGGCGTGACGAATGTGACAGGACAATCGAGCAGCAAACAGAAAATCGGCCCTACGATCTACCGTTTTCTCTTCACTGCGCCAAATGGCTTGCCCAACCCTGGTACGAATTTGGATCGACGGATAGATGTTGCTGCAGGTATCAAATCTCAGGATGGCCAGACGATCACTACCGATATGAACCCACTGACTGGGCTTGCGGGAAATATTGCAACATTCACATATTAGAAAAAATATTCTATTTCCGCATCGGGTTTTTGCCCCCCGGTGCGGTTTTTCGTTGATCGAGCTCATCGTGGCGACGAGTGTCATCGTCATTTTGTCGCTGGTGGCGGTGTCGATGGGGGATCTTTCGAACCAGCGAGACCGCGAGGCGCGGCTGCGGCAGGCGCTGATCGACATGCGCAGCGCAATCGACCGGTATCATTCCGAAAAGGGAAAGGCGCCGGCATCGATGGGCGCTCTTCTCGCCGAACGGGACCTTTCGGGATTTCCCTACCTGCGGGTCTATCCTGAAAATCCTGTGGCAACGGGGCCCGTGGGTGTGTCGAATTTTCACTGGCAGGTTGCGACACAGACGTTTTATGATGCGGCGAAGACGAACTGGATGATCCGGTATCCGGGGTATGACCCCGCCATCACGATTCCAGCCGGTGCCGGGATCGTCGATATCCGGAGCCATGCCGGGATCGGCAACGGAATAAATAATGTTCCGTATGAAAAATGGTGACGGCTGAATTATTCCGGTAACTTTATGTCGATGGGGGGTGTCCGGGGCGCCACCTGGGGCGTTTCCGGCATCGCTTCCCTGATGCCGGCCTGATATGCGTCGGCGAGCACCCGGCGGGGCAGGATGCCGGATTCGGTGCGCAGTGCTTTCGCCGCGGCTTCCCGGGACTCGGCCGAGGCGTGGTCGAACAGCATCGTCTTGAGGGTCGCCAACCCATCCATGCGGCCGGTGCGCCAGCGCAGATGGGCGATCAGGGCGCGTTCCCGGGGTGGGCCGAAGCGTTCGCCCCGGCCGACCAGGTCGTCCAGGTGCGGGGCGAAATAGGCGGCGTGGGCCAGCATCAGCTCGAGAGCCGAGAGCCGCAGGCCGCTTTCATGACGGCCGACGGCGCCGAGAACCCAGGGGAGGAACAGCTCCCATTCCGATGTCCGGGCGGCGAGGCCGAGCAGGCGTCGGACGATGGGCTCGGGAGCCGTGATGACCGGGAGATGCCGCTCGGCCAGGGAAACGAGTTTTTCGAGGGATGCCGAAGAGAGCGGTTCGATAAGAGCATCGGCGATGTCATCCGCGGTTGCCGTGAGGAACCGTTCCGCCATGGCGCGCAGACCGATCGCGTCGGCCAGGCGGGCGAGTGAACGTGCCGCGACCGTGATGACGCGCGGCTCCGGGTCGGCGAGCATTCCCGAGAGATGCGCGATCTTCCGGGAAAGCGGGAGGCTCGCGATCAGGTCGGCCGTCGATGCGCGAACATTCGCATCGGCAGAGGATATACGCCGCAGAATCAGTTTCTCGAGTTCCTCTTCCCGGACGAGGGGGGCTAACGCCTTGATCGCCTCGTTCTGCACCCGCATCGAGGCATCCTGGAGGCGAGGCTCGATCAATTGGCGCAGGTCCGGAGGCGCGATAAAAACCAGGCCCCGGATCGCGTTTGCCCGGACCCTGTCATCCGTGTGCGTCAGGAACGGCTTGATCAGCTCCGCGTCGAGTTTGAACCGGCCGACGGCGACGACGGCCGTCGCGATCACATGCGGGTGGGAGTCCGTCGCGAAGATGCGACGGATGGCCTCGGCCGCGACCGGCCCCATCGCGGGATCAAGCCGAAGCACGGTCTCCCGTCGCACAACGTGATCGGGATGGTTCAGCAGTTCGACGATGGCTGCCGCGCAGGCTTTCGGATGATGCGTGCAGGCGAGTTTGAGCGCCCGGCGCAGTGTGCCGGCGTCCGTCGAACGCAGGGCCGTCAGCAGCGGCTCGGGATCGTTCGGGCAGATGTCGGTCCATCGCTCGAGCGCGTATCGGGCGAGTTTTGGGTTCTTCTCCGCCAGGAGACGGCGAAGTTCGGTGGCATCCATTTCAGCGCTTGGCGATGAGTTTCGCCATGCCGAAGATCGGCAGATACAGCGAAACCACGATGCCGCCGATCACGACGCCGAGAAACACGATCAGCATCGGCTCGATCAGCGATGCCAGGGTCTCGACGTTCGCATGGAACTCGTCTTCATAATACTCGGCGACGTGTTCGAGCATCTCGGGCAGGTTGCCGGTCTTTTCCCCGACCGTGACCATCCGGTTCAGCAGATCGGGCAGCCAGGGCTCCTGGGCGTAGAAACTCTCGCTCATCGTCGTGCCGTTCTTGATCGCATCGGCCGCCTGCGCGACGGCATCCCGGACGGGGGCGCGATCGACGGCGGGCGTGATGATCGCGAGCGAGGAGCTGACGGTGATTCCGCTGTGGATAAGGATCGCGAAGCTCTTGGCGAACCCAGCGATCTCGTAGGTATGGAACATCGGCCCCACCAGCGGAAGGGCGAGAAGCACCCGGTCCCAGAGCCGGCGGCCGCGCTGCGTCCGCAACAGCATCATGAACCCGAAGATCAGGATCGGAATGGCCGCAAGGGTGAACAGGGCATTCCGGATCAGGAAATCACTGAGGGTGATCGTCAGTTTGGTCAGCCAGGGCAAGTCACCGCCGAATCTGGCGTAGATATCCTTGAAACGGGGCACGATATAGGTGAGGATGCCCCAGGTGACGAGGCCGGAAACGCCCATGACAAGCAGCGGGTACGTGAGAGCCTTTTTGATCATTCGACGCAGTTCGATGCGCTTCTGGATGAGCGAAGTGAGCCGCAGAAGCACTTTGGGCAGCTCGCCAGACTCCTCGCCGACCTGGATCATGTGAAGATACGTCGGGTCGAAAACGTGGCTTTGCATCTTGAAGGCCGCCGCCAGGCCCGAGCCACCGCGGACGTTGTCGACGATTTCCCCGAGCACCTGGCCCATGCCCGGGTGGGAAGCGCGTTGAGCGAGAAGATCGAGCGTCTCGAGGAGGGGAACGCCCGCCTTGGCGAGGGTCGCGAAGAGGCGGGTGAAATGATACAGCTCGCCGATTGGAACCCCTTTTTTTCCGAAGCTCAGCGACAGGCTCTCAGACACTTCGGTGACGCTTTCGGGTGTGCCGCCCTGCATGCGGATTTGATCGGCGGCCGCGGCTTCGTTCTGGGCCGAAATGTCACGGGTTTCCTGATCCCCGGTGATGGTGCGGAGGCGAACGCGGTATTTTTTCATGACGTAATATTACCGCGATCCGGTTTCGGGCGTCAGCTGGTCAGGGAAATATTCCGTGGTCTGATCGGAGGGCGTGGAAGTGGAGTCGGGCGAGCGTTTTATGAAACGTCCTGTATCAGGATCTCTAGGATGGGCTTCAGGATTGAAATCGGAGCCTCCTGGAACGATATTGTTCTTTTGTTGGGTTCCCGAGGCTTGATTCCCTTTCAGGATCCATCGAAGCTCAAGCGTTTGACTGGATGTTTCGCCCTTCAATAGCGAGGCAATGGAGCGCACCTTGTCATCCGAATCGGTCTCGCGACTCAGGCGTTTCTTCGTTCCATCATCAGATATAATATCGGCAGATGTGCTACTGATCCGGGTGATTCGGAAAGAGGTTCCCGGGAGGCCTGTGTCTTCTCCGAGAAGGTAGGCGCGGGAATCGACGCGCAGGAAGACGAAGGATCGTTCCCCGCGGGTGATCGTTCCGAGATACGTGATGGTCGTGGGTTGCGACGGCGGCTGAGGGGTTCCCGATGCGACGATGGTCGCTGTGCCGGTGGATGCCGGAACCGAGCCGGGCCAGTGGAACAGGTCCCGTTCGGGAATTGTCGTGCGTCCGGGGAGCGGGCGGGCGAGGGGAGCGGGCAGCGTCGCGAGACGCGTTTCGAGGTCCGAGAGCCGGGTGGAGATGCCGGAAAGCTGCTGGGCGATCGGCTGGGTGGGGTCGATCATGACCGGGAGGGGCGGCGGGGCCTGCATGCCGGTCGGAGCGGGGACGGGAACGGGGACGGGGGCCGCACCTGGAGCGGCCGCAGCCGGGGTCTGTTCGGAAGGTGACGGTGGGGCGGGGATGCCAGGCTGGGCCGGCGCCGTCGCGCCGGGCGGCGTCAGCAGAACGGCGGCCGGACGGGGCCGGTTCAGCCTCACGACGACATTGACGAGGATGAGGATGCCAAAAATAGCGAGGCCTATGAGCGCACGCCGGTTTTTCTCCATCCACTCCTTATCCACGGCTGAATCTCACCTTACAGGAAAGTTTCAGGGCAAGCCGGTGCCGCTCGTTGTCGAATGACGGGAATTCGATGCGCTCGATGTAGATGCCGGCCGGGTGCGTCTCGATCGTCTGGAGCAGCCGCCGAAGCCCGGGATAGTCGCATTCGAAGCGGGCTTCGAACGGGAGGGTGAGGAACCGGTCCTCGAGGATGCGTGACTGGTAGGAGAGCGTGATCAGGGTGACGCCCGGGTGGGTGATGACCTTCTGGAGCTCGGCAACGAAGTCCGAGGCCGTATTCTCATGGCGGGGGGTGAAACTGGCGTTCTCGAGGCGGGACTCCAGCCGGGTGAGTTCTTCATTGAACCGGTCACCCCGCGCGCGCAGATCGTTGAAAAAGGTCTGTGCCTGCGTTTCGAGGGTCTGCTTGTCCTGGAGCCGCGACATGATCTCGATGCTTTGACGGCGCTCGCTCCAGAGCTTCGGAAACCAGATGGCTCCGCCCGCGAGCAGTAGCAGAATACCGGCGCAGGAGGCGACGAACAGCAGCACGGCGCGATCACCACGATCCATATCAGCCGCCCTCCGTGAACCGGAACACGATCTCGACGAGCGTTGCGGCGCGGCCCTGTACGGCAGCGTCGTTTTTCGGGGTGAAACTGAGCCCCTCGAAGGATTTCGTCGAGAGCAGGTTCATATACAGCCTGTTGACGGCATCGGCGTTTTCGACGGCCACGGTCAGCTTGAAATCCCGATCGCCGGGGTTGAAGGCCGGTTCCCCCGTGACGGCGTTGGCGAGACTCGTGATGATGGCCTCGGGGGGAAGTGCCTCGTCGAGAAGCGAAAACAGTCGCGTCCAGTCGACGCGCGGGCCGATCAGGGCCTCATTGTGCACCGTGATTCGACGTTCGAGCTCATCGAGTCTCCCCGAGGTGGGGACGAGATTGGCGGCCTGGGCGGCAAGCTCCTGCTGCCGCTGTTCGATGGCGGCGGCTTCGTGCTTGTAGCGGGTCTGGGCGCGTTCAGCGGCGCCGCTCAGCAGCCAGCCGGTGAGGAGGACGATGAACGAGGTTCCCAGAAAGGCTGCCGGGGCGATCCGGCCGACGTGGATCCGGCGGGAATCCCGGGCGAGAAACTCGAAAGAGGTCGTCATGCCGCGGCCACCCTGTCGAGCCGGTCCAGTTGCCAGGGTTGGAGCATCAGGTGGCCCAGAAGCGGCAGGAATCCCTGTGCGCCGCCTTCCGGAATCTCCAGGCCGGTGAAGGCCGCGCTGAGCTTGGCTGCACAGGCCGTTTCGAATCGGATCACCGTCAGGCCGAGATTGTCGGCGATGAGCCGGTCGAAGTTCTTCCAACCCGCCCCGCCCCCCGAGAGGACGATCTGGCGGTAGCTGACATCCGTCGGTACCTCGGCGGCATGGAGCTGGAGGATGCCGTACAGCTTGTGAAGCCAGGTGGAGAACGTCGCTTCGAGTGCCTGGTAGGCGGGAATTTCGGTCTGCGCGTCCTGGGTCGGGTCGTCGAGGAGGATCAGCTCTTTCTGGAGAGCGGTTTCGGCATCCCGTGCAGAGATGGAAACCGCTTTTGAAAGGCGTGTGACGGCGTCATACACCCCGACGGGGATCGTCTGGATGCGTTTGAGGCCGGTCGGTGCACCGATGCCGATCGTCGTGGCCTCGTTTCCGATGTGCATGAGGCAGACGGGCTGAGTCGAAGGCGCCGGATCGATCTGGCGCCAGAGCGCCGATGTACCGACAAATGACGGCTGGATCGAGAGAAGCTGGATTCCGACCAGGTCGAACAAACGCTCGATCTCACCCAGAACGGGTTTGAGAATGGCGCAGAAGGGCACGAGGGTCCGGTTGCCATGCTGCTGGCCGATTTCGAATTTCAGCAGGTATTCCCGCAATGGCAAGGGAGCCGTGTTCTGCACTTCCCGCTCGAGGGCAGCCATCGGATTGGCTTTGAGAATGACGGACGACAGGTTCAGGGTGCCGACATGAAATGCCTGGTCGGGAAGGACGAGAGCGGCATAGGTTTCGCGTGGAACAACCCCGCCGTACAAGCCACGAAGAGCGTTGATGACGGCTGTTTCGTCGAAGATGCAGAGCGGGAGATGACTGGAAAACAGGATCCCGGCGGGGGCTGGAACAGCCGCGGCCGTTTTCAGCTTCCACTCCCCGTTCTGCCACCGGCCGCGCAGCAGGCGGAACCAGCGGGTGCCCAGTTCGATCAGATCTGGCTGGGCCCGCGTGAGCAGGATCTCTGCGATGGTTCGCGTCAGTGACACGGGCCGACGACACGCTCCAGTTCGACGAAATCGATGACCCCCTCACCGACGAGGAGGAGACCGGACTGCCGGAGGGTTCTGACCATGGTCTGGCGGATGATGCCCATGCCGTCGCTCAGCTTGCCTTCCTGGACGCGATCCCGGATTTCATCGGTGATCGGCAGGAATTCGAACAGGCCGACACGGCCCAGATACCCCGTTCCCATGCACCGCTTGCAGCCTTTCGCCTCGAACAGCTGATCGGGCCGCCTGCCCGATCGGAACAGGTCGGCTTCGTCGGGACGGAGATCCCGGGGAGTGCGGCACGTGGTGCACAGCCTCCGGACGAGGCGCTGCGCCAGCACGAGGTTCAGAGAAGACATGAGCAGGTAAAAATCGACACCGATATTGTTCAACCGGCGGAGGGTCTCGATCGACGAGTTGGCATGCACCGTCGACAGCACCAAGTGCCCTGTGAGACTTGCCTGAACCGCGATTTCGGCCGTTTCCTTGTCGCGGATTTCGCCGACCATGATGATGTCGGGGTCGAGGCGCAGGATCGTTCTCAGTCCGCGGGCGAACGTGAGGGAGCGTTCCTGGTCGTTCCGGTTGATGCGTACCTGGATCTGCTGCACCTGGGCGATACGGCGTTCGACCGGGTCTTCGATCGTGATGATCTTGAGCGCGGGGTTCGCCATCGTTTCGAGGATGGCGTAGAGGGTCGTCGATTTACCGCTGCCGGTCGGTCCGGAGACGAGCATCATGCCGTGCGGAAAACGCATCGTGCGCCGGATGATCTCGGTTTCGTCCGAGCGCAGTCCCATGCTCGTGAGATCGATGGCCTGCCGTTCCTGGCCCGACAGCAGGCGGAGCGTGAGGTTCTGGCCGTAGAGGCCGGGCATCGAGGCGATGCGGAACTCGACGGTGCGGCCCTCGTTGGTGACCTTGAAGCTGCCGTCCTGTGGCATGATCCGTTCGGTGATGTCGAGGCCGGCCATGACGAGAATACGCGAAACGAAAGCAGCCGCTGCCTGGCCGGAAAGCTCGAGCCGGCCGGTCAGAACGCCGTCGAGTCGGAACCGCACCCGCGTGCCCTTTTCGAGCGTCTCGACGTGGATATCGCTTGCGCCCTGTTTCACACCCAGCATCAGGGTTTTGTTCACGAGCTGGATGATGGCCGGAGCATCCGTTCCGCCGCTGATCTCGACGGGAGTTGCCGCTTGCTGGCGGCCGGGAACGGGCTTTTGCTCGGTATCTGCCGATGAAATATCGAGCGAGACGGCCAGGTCGCTCATCCCCCCTGCGATGTCCTCTTCTTCGGCCGCGGCGAGCAGGCTGTCGAGGTTGCGCTTGATCGGGCCCGGCGGGCTGACGACGAATTTCGGCCGGATGCCCATGGCCGTCAGCAGTCCTTCGGCGGAGCCGGCGGCGGCGGGATTCGCGGTTGCCAGCAGGAGGACCCCTTCCTGAAGTTTCAGCGGCAGCAGAAGTTCGCGCTGACAGACCGGCAGAACCTGCGAGGAGAGGGATTCGGGCGGCTGCCAGGCGGTCAGATCGTCGAACGGGAGACCGGCGGCCTCGGCGAGGCAGGCATAAACCTCCTGCTCGGGAAGGCTTTTTTCCCGCGCTAGGAGCTGCTCGAGGGGCAGGCGCTCCTTTTCGGCCAGGCGAACGAGTTCCTGAAGCTTTTCGGGCGGTAACAGGCCGCGCTCCTCGATCACGGACTGGATGGTTCGCCGGAACAGGGTTGCGGAGATGATTTTCGCCATGGGTTCGCCTGCCTCGCTGACCGGCGGGGAACGATGCCGTTTCGCCCGTCGGGGGAATACCGGGATGTATCTGCATACATTCTATCGTCAAAGGGAACGCAGGAATAAACCCTCAGGAAAATGCCGGATTCTGCCGACGTGGAAGGGGGAAATTCATACGATGACGTTATCCATGAGCGGGCTGCGGAATTACGTGACGAGGGCGCTTCCGGCGCTGATCGTCGCGTTTTTCAGCCTGCTGATCTTCCAGAACGGTGTTGGCAACGGGAGTGTCTCGGCGAGCAACTTCCGACGGATCGATTTTGCGCCGCCACAGGCGAAAAATGCCGCCGGGGAGACGCTGCCGGGCCGATTCCTGATCGCGTTCGACGGAACCGTCACCACGACGCTGCGCAAGGAAGTCGGTCTTCCGCTGACGTACGTCGACATTCTCGGCGGCAGGCTTGCGATGAGCCCGCTCGTCATGCCGTTTTCGGACGGCCCGGCCCGACTCGTGCGGTTGACCCAGATTTCCCAGGAGCCGCCGGTATTGCGGGCGACGTTCTTCCTGCGCGAACTCGCTATTCCGCGGATCCGGACGTTGGGAGAGACCCTCGAAGTCAGCTTCGCGCCGGGTGCGGCCACACCGGCGCGCACGGAACGCTCTTCCGGGGTGAACCCGCGAGGCCCGAAGCCGTATTCCCTGATGGAGCCGGCGGCTTCTCCGGGAACGGCACAGAGCCGGCCGACGGAAGCGACGGAGATCGTGTCATCGCCCCGGAAGAAGCCCCAGGTGTCTGTGAGCGCAACGGTTGTCACCCCGATCGATCTGAACCTCAAGGGCGTCGAGGCATCGAACCTGCTCCGGGAGCTCGCCAAACAGGCCGGGATGAACGTGCATTTCCGCGACGCGTTCGACTCGTATATCGATGTCCAGGCCGTCGCGTCGAGCCCGCTCGAGGCCATGTCAGCCGTTGTCACGAGGCTCGGAGGCACGCTGTCGATCGAGGACGGCGAGATCTGGGTCTCGCTTTCCGGCAATCCGCTGCTGGCATTCTCCGATCAGGACCAGATCGAAGGCGCCGACCTGCGTGGACTGGCCCTGGGAGACGTTCTGCGGGCGCTCGGGCAGATCGGGAATCTGAATATCGTGCTCGATAAATCCGTCGGCCAGGCCAAAGACCAGCCCGTCGACGTGCTTCTCCACAAGATGAGTTACCGACGGGCGTTCGAGACCCTTCTGAGGCTGCACGATCTCATGGTGCGCGCGATCGATTCCCGGACCCTGCTGGTTCAGACCCAGGCTGCCGCGCGCAAGGCGGCCGGGAACGCCGTGAGGGTGCTGCCGCTGAAGTTCGATCTCGAGAAGATCCGCACGCTGCTCGAAAAGGCCTTCACTCCCGAGATTCTCGAGCGGGTGAAGCTGGACGAGGATCTTGGAAATCTCGTCGTGATCGGGGACCGCGAGGCCGTCGAGCAGGTCCAGAGTTATGTCGAGACTCTCGAGGGGAAGATGGAGCGGGCCGGGGAGAGCCAGAAGCGGGTCCTGTTCCGGCCGGTCAATACGAAGCCGGATGATCTGATGAAGCTCACCACCGAGTCCCTCGGAGACAAGAGCGCGCCGAAAATGCAGAAGGACGAGCGCACCGACACGGTCGTGGTCACCGGTTCGACGGATGCGGTCGACCGCGCGCTGGCACTGATGAAAGACCTTGACCGGCCCGCGACCCGTCAGACGATCATCGAGGTGCGGCTGCTCGAGGTGCACCGCCAGGATCTCACCAAGCTCGGTCTCAAGCTGCAGAACTCGACGATTGGTGTGGCGAACCTGACGGGCATCCCCTCGACCGTCGAGCTGCCGGCCGACTTTTCGGCCGACAACAGCATTGTGAAGGCGAAGACGCTGGCCAATCCGACGTTGCGCTGCATGGACAAGGAAGAAGCGACGATCGACATCACCGAGCAGATCCCGGTCAAGAACTCGGTGATCAATTATCTGCCGGTGGGCTCGGTCGGTTCGACGGGCTCCCAGCTCGGCGTTCAGTCCACCGACAACTGGACGACTTACGACATCGGCATCAAGCTCACGATCAAGCCGCATATCCATGTCGACAACGAGGTGACGCTTGATCTGAACGCCGACTTCACCGAACTGGTCAAGATGGTCGAAAACCACCCCTGGACGGCGAAACGGAACGTGAAGACACGTGTTCGGGTGAAAAACCTCGAAACGGTCGTCATCGGCGGCCTGATTCGTCGCAAGAATGGGGAAACGCGCAAGCCTGTCCCGCTGCTCAGCCGGATTCCTCTGCTGCGAAAGCTCGTGAAGCCCGTCGAATACCGCGATCGGGAAGAGGACGAGACCGAGATGGTCATTCTGCTGCGGCCTCACGTCGTCGGCACGGAAACGATGAAGCGGGGCGCATCACCCGATGGGGTCGCGGCGATCGGGGTTCCGGCGGCACCGACCCGCATCTCCGGGGCATCGGCAAAAACGGGGCGGACGACGTCATGGAACAGATGACGCATCCGGCGTGGCGCGCCTGGGGCTGGGTCGTTCTCGCGGTGTTTCTCGCGGGGGCGATCGTCGGCTTTCTGGGCGAGGGCGGCTCTCTCGAATCGGCGAGCACCGTCACGCGCCGGGATGTGCTGAATGAGTGGGCGCGGGTGCTTCGCGCCATGCGGCCGCTGTTGAACGAAGAGATGCTGGGGGCGTTCAGATTGCCGCCCTACACCGATTTCACCGCTCCGGCGGATGAACTGAGCGTGGCCGTTCTGGGCGCCGGGTTGATGCAGGGGTTTTCGGATGGCCGGTTTCTGCCCGACCAGACGGTGAGCAAGGGGGAGGGGATTCTCGCAGCGGCCCGGCTGGAGGAGTTCATCCGCGGGTGCCTGCGGAAGCCGCCGGACAGACGGGACCAACCTCCCGAGTATGGGGACATTCCCGACGGCCACTGGCTGAAAGATGCGCTTTCCCGGCTCAACGGCGTCGGATGCCTGACGGCATTCAGCGGAACCAGGCTGTATCCGGACCGCCCCCTCACCGGGGGCGAACTTCGTTCTATAGGAAGCGATATTATAGGTTACTTCGGGCAGGACGTTGCCTTGCTGGAATCATCGCCCGAGGGAATTCGCATCACCCTGAAGGCGGCCATCGGCGAGCTTTCCCGGCGTGATCTGCGGTACTGCTGGGCCGGAGGCATCTGGCGGCAGGTTCCCGAAACCCTGGTGATTCCGTGGACCGAGCGCCGTTCCGGAGGGCGTCTGCATCTGGCGGCCGCCGAGTGGTCAGTTCCCCAGGTCGAGGTCTCGCCGGCGAAAGGGCGTGTCTGGTTCCTGGCCATCCGGCGCGACCCCGTTGCTGCCATTCGGCATCGTCGGGAAGCACCGTCGCCGGAAGCCTCGGAGAACAAACGTCCGTCCGGGGACGCGCCGGATGCGGTTCGGAGCCGGCTCGATGCCCATCTCGAGGCGCTTTGCGCAAAAATGCGCCGGAACCACACTCCATCTGCGCCGTCGGAAGGCCTTGCCTCGAAAAGCGCGGCCGTTCGCGCGCCTGACTTGCTTCCGGAGACCGTCTCCCGGAAATCGGCGGAAGCAGAGCGAAGCCCGGCCCTTCCTGTGACACCGGCGGTCGTTTCCGGACCGGAACCCGTTGGAGAAGGGCTCACGGCCGTCGTCGGGTGTGTTCTTGACAGTCTGACGCGGCGTCCGATCGGCGGCGCCACGGTGCTGATCGGAAACCGGGACTACTCGTCCGCGAAGGACGGCACGTTCCGGTTCGTGATGCCCGACGACTCCCTGACGGAAGTGACGGCATACGCGGAAGGATACGAAGCTCTGACTCTCAAGCACCGGGCCGGTTTCCGGGATGCTCCGCTGGTGCTGCAACTCAAGCCGGTCCAGATCGTATTCGAGGGTGTCGTCGTCGATGCCGAGACCGCGCAGCCGATCGAGGCGGCGCGGGTGCGGATCGACGGCAGAACCGTGATCTCTGCGGCCGACGGGAGTTTCCGTCTGCCGCGCGTCTCGGCCACCTACCACCAGCTCGCCTGCTCTGCCTCCGGATACATGGACTCGATCGAGATCGCGTACGCCGAGCCGTCGGGAAAACCCTATCAGGTCGCTCTCAAACCTTTGCCATCCGAAGAGGGGGCCGGGGAAGAGGCGAGCCCTGACGACGAACCCTACCCGGAGTTCCCGACCGACTGAGCGCCGGAACCAGTCTTTCCGGACCCGCGGCGTCCGCATCGATAGCGTCGTATCGTCATCGCTATCGTAGGGGCGGATCGTGATCCGCCCATGCCCACGACGAGAACCGGTGACGTCAGAACCCGGCTATCGCTTTCAACGATGGTGTTCGACGCGAGCGTGCCGCCTGGTCCGCCGTCCCTGTCGTTGGCAAATGTATGAAAAAATATAGTATGCCAGGGTCGATGGAAGGCCTGTCACTGCATGCTCAAGCGTGGTGCGCCGCTGTTTTGCGCGGCGACGGGGGATTTTGCCGTCGGCCGGACGATGTGCGGCGTGATGAAGATGATCAGCTCGGTGCGGGTTTCCTTCACGGTCTTTTTCTGGAACAGCTTGCCGATGCCCGGAAGATCCCCGAGGAACGGCACCTTGGAAATCGAGTCGCTCTTGTCGGTCTTGATCATGCCGCCGATGACGATCGTGTGGTTGTTCTTGACGATGACCTGGGTCTGGGCCGTGCGGTTGCTGAGATTGGGCGTCGAGTTGCCGCTCAGCGAGGTGAAGCCGAGCACGCTGCTGATGGTCGGGGTGATGTCGAGGAACACTTCGTCGTTCCCTGTCACGGACGGCGTGACATCGAGGGTGATGTTCGCATTCGCCGTCTGAACCGTGTTCGTGACCTGACCCGTCTGGGCGTTCACCTGGGAGGCCGAGACATAGGGGATCGACTGTCCGACGGTGATGTTCGCCTTGCGGTTGTTGAGGGTCGTGATGACGGGGTTGCTGAGCACCTTGGCGAACGAGTGGGTTTTGAGCATTGCCAGCAGGGCGCGGAACTGGTTCACGGTCAGGCTCCCGAAACGGAACACGCCGGTTCCGCCGGCCGCCGCATCTTCGGGCGTGATCGACATGTCGAACACGTTTTCGGTCGTGCCGGGAATCGGGATCTGCTTCTGCCAGTTGATGCCCAACCGCTCTTCCTCGTTCAGGTCGATTTCATAGATATGCGCATTGATCGTGACCTGCAACGGCGCGATGTCGAGCTTTTCGATGATCTCGCGGACCCGCTCGAGGTTGTTCGGCGTGTCGGTGATGATCATCATGTCCTGCCGGCCGGCGCCCGCCGTTCCGCCTGCAGCGCCTGCCTGGGAAGCCTGGCTGGAGCTGAACGCCTGGGTCGTGGCATTGGGGGCGACGGTCTTGATCGGCTCCGACAGGACGCTGGCGTCGATGTAGTTGAGGTAGAACACCTCGGTGACGGGGCGGGCCGTGACGTCGACCTCGGCTTCCCCGATGTCGAGCTGGGGGATGAAGGTGTCGAAGTCGGCTATCTTGGCCGCCGTGTCGGTGATCACGAGCGAGTTCGTGCGCGTGTCGACCTCGCAGCTTCCGCGCGTGGCGGTCAGTTTGGGATCGATGACCGGCTTGATGGCCGTGGCATTGGTGTTGCGGATGGGAAAAATCTTCGTCATCAGCGGTGCATTTTCGGATTTGAAGATGCGCAGAATCGTTCCATCCCACGAATACCCGAGGTTGAAGCTGCGCAGAAGCGTGTTGAACGCCTCTTCGACCGTCACGTCGCTGAACAGGACGGTGACGTTGCCCGAGATGTCATTCGCCAGCATCAGGTTCAGGTTGATGAGGGTCGCGAGCGAGCGCAGGGCGTCCTGGACCTCCGTCTGCCGGAAGTCGAGGGAGCGGATCGACAGGTTCATGCCGGCCGGCAGCTTGAGCTCGGAGGTCAGTTTCGCCGATTTCGGCGCGAGCGAGGACGCACCCTGAGGCGCCGCGGATGGCGGAACGAGGCCCAGAGGCTGGGCTCCGGTGACCGGAGCCGCCATACCGGCGCCCTGTGCCGGCAAACTCGGCATCTGGGGGGCAGGGGCGGCCGTGGCCGCCGCCAACTGCGATAGGGGAAACGGCGGATCAGCCGGCGAGTCGGGAATCAGCGAAAGCGGGTCGGGCATGATCTGATCCGCTGCAGGTCGACGAGCCCCGGCACGCATGCGCGCGCCATTTCCCATGTCGACCCAGCCCATGCTGCGCGAGGAGGGGTGCGAGGAGAATCCCGGAGCCGACGGGGCGACGGCCGGCTGGTTGACGGTCGGAAACGCCGGAGAAAGCGAAGAGCCCACCGAGCCATTGGCAGAGGGTGCCTTGATCGACGGCTGCCGCGAAGAGGCTCTGGGAATCGGCTGCCAGCCGCCTTCCGATCGCGCGGGTGCACGTCGCGAGCCCGCTTCCGCGACCGGCTGGGGAACTCCTTCCAGCAGCAGCGCGGCGAGCAGGGCGGCGAGGACCAGCTTCCGGCATCTGATCAGAGTCAATGAAATGTCTCCTCGGATTCAGATATCGGCAGGATCCAGGGGTTTGGCCAGCTTATTCGGTGGCCGCGGCCTCTGCCAGCGGCTGACTCAACTGGCAGTGCGCTTCCTTCACGACCTCGTTGCCGTTCACATCCTCGATGCGCATCGTGATGGCGGCCCGAAGGGGGGAAATATCGGAACGGGTATTCGCAAGCAGATTCACCACCTGGGCCGTATAGACGTCGAACTCGGCCGTCGTCTCGGCAGAAGGTGCGAGATAAACCTCGAACGGCATATCCACGACCGCGATCTCGGGGATGGGATCGCCGATACGGGTCTGGTATGAAATAGAATAGCTTTTGATATTTGATGGAACGCCCGTCTCGGCGCGCAGCGTCACCGAGAGGGGGGTTGTCGACAGCTTGATGGTGCCGCTGGCATCGAACTGGTAGGTTGCCGTGATCGGATTCGGGGCAACGGCGGTCACGGTGAGGATCACGGCAGGATACACGGTTTTCTCGATGCAGCCGGTGAGGAAGACCAGGCTCATCAGAGAAATGAGGAATAGAAGGCGAGGTTGCCTCGTGCGCTGGACCATGCCTTATGTATCGGCAACAATCGGGGATCCCTTACGGGGCGGATTTCTTCATGAAATCGTCCGTAACCGAGACGGTGTCGCTGGATATCGTGATGTTCACACCGAGTTTGGGCAGCAGATAGATTTTCGCCGGGTCGTCGAGCGTGACGTGGGTTTTTTCGATCTTCCGGATCGTCTTCCCCTGAAACTGGTCGCCGACACGATACAGCCGCTTGTCGATGACGGCGACGAGAGTGTTGTGGGTTTCGATCGTGCCGCCGAACGGCGCGTTGAGAACCTCTGTCGGCTTCGTTTTGCTGGCCTTCACCGGATCCGCGGCCAGAGCGGCTGCCGCGGATGCCTGAGCCTGCTCGACCAGCTTGGCGAACGGGGAGGGCTCGAACGGACTCCGCTTGAGATTGGCGAAGGCAAGAAGAACCGGGTCTCCGATGGCGGAGGAATCCGTTGCCGCGGCGACCTCGTCTGGAGTCTCGGTGGCTGACGCGAGCCCTGCCGTATCCGTGGCTGTGCCTGAAGCGACCCCATCGCGTGGGCTACCCGCGATCTCGAGGCTATCCGTGGCTGTCTCATCGCCGTCCCCCCCCTCATCGCCCGGCTGACGCAGCTCCAAATCGTCGAGGTTGACGGCCGCCGCCGGTCGCTTCGGCTTTTTGGGAGCCGTTTTGGGGCGGTTCTTGTAAAACTGGGCCCCCATCGCGATCGAAAGGATGAGGAGGCTCAGGAAAAACATCCGTTTGCCCATGTGCCGGACTCAGCCTCCTTCCGGGGGCGGCGCATCCGTCGGGGAGGGCGCTTTCTGTTCGAGAAGCAGGACGGTGGTGGGTACCAGATCGAATTTGAAGGTGCCGCTCGCATCCGGCGTCAGTTGCGGCAGCGCGATCGAAACGATTTTTTTGTGCTGTTCGAGAATGCGCAGAAACGTGCCCAGTTGCACAAAATCGCCGGTGAACGAGATCTTCACGGGATACTCCTCGAACGTGACGGTCTCGAACGAACGGGCAACGGGGGGCTGCGGATTGATGCTTTTCAGATCGAGCCCTGCCTGTTTGGCAAGTTTGCGCAGATCCTGAAGGAACTGGGGGGCTTCGGCTTTCTTGTAGCACAGTTCTTCCGCTGCAAGCCGGCTCTGCTTCAGGTCGTTCACCTCGATCTTGATCTCCTCGATGTTCGCGACGGCGGACTCGAGGCCGTTGATCTCGCTCTGGACGGCCTTGTTCTTCTTCAGTTCCTTCTCGTAGATGAGTTTCTGCGGGGAATACAGGAATTTCCAGCCGAGAAAAACGATCGCAAGAAGGACGACGACTGGCTGTGCCGCCAGTTTCGGATCATCCTTGGCCTTGACGAGCCATTCCTGCAGCTTGAATTCTTCTGCCATCTCAGTTTCCTTCCTCGGAAGGGGCGGCCGGTTCTTCGACGGCGGCCTCTTCGGGCGGAGGCGTCACGGGGGCCGGGATCACGATTTTCCCAGACAGGGCGAATTTGATGAAATACTGCTTCTCGTCGATCGGCACTTCTTCGGTGGAGTCGATCGACGGATTCTTCAGGAAGACGGCGGTCTCGAAATCCCGGATATACTCGAAAACGCGGTCTGAGGAGTCCGTCTGTCCCGTGATTTTGAAGGTCGGCTGGTCCCCTTGCCGGTTGACGAGCAGGTCGGTGATGAAAATCTGTTTGGGCGTGATGCTGGCGATTTCGAGAAGAATCTCGGAGTTGGGGAACCGCAACTTCTTGACCTCGTCGGGGAATCCGACTTCCTTCGAGAGGAGCTCCTTCTCGGCGAGCAGCTCCGTGACCTCGTTCTGGGAGGATTTCAACTCGTTCAGTTTCGAGTTCAGCTTCTTGAGGTCGTTCTTCACCGCCGTGACGTCCTGCCGGACTTTCACGACGGGAAAGAGAAGCACGAGGAGAAGCAGAAGGCCGACAAGGCCGGCAATGATGCGGATTTTCTTTTCATCGAGCTCGAGACTGGCGATTCCCAGCTTCTGGATGAATCCCGCACCGAACTTCGAACTGACCTTCGACAGATCGAGCGACTGGGTGTGGCGGTTGGGAAACAGGATATCGATGAAGTTGATGAGATCGGGATTCCCATCATACAACGCCACGCCCACGGGAGCCGCAAACTGTGGGGCTTCGATCGCGAGCTTGTCGGCGGGGTAGTTGATCCCTTCCGCCGGGAGGCTCTTGAAGGGATTCGCCAGATCGACGGGAATCTCGAGGCTCTCCTGGATGAACTCCTTGAAATTCTTCATCGCCGCCGAGCCTCCCGAGAGGATGGCGCGGTCGATCCCGCTTTCTCCCAACTGGGAGATATAGAAACTGATCGAAAGTTGTATATGCTGAAATATTTTTTCGACGCTGGAGAAGATCTGCTGGGCGGCGAACTTTTCGGACCCCTTCAGATTCTGGATCTCGTCGGGGGGGAGGATGCCGATCCGGTGCTTCAGATCGATGGCCTCGTCGAGGTTCTTGAATTCGATCTTGGCCCCGTCGAGTTCGCCCCCGGCAAAGATCGCTTCGGTGATCGTCTCGCCGCCCATGTTGATGTCGCGGTAGAAGTTCAGGACGCCGTTCTTGTAGATCATCACCGAGGTCGTCTTGTGGCCGCAGTGGACGACGGCGACCTTGAGCTCCTTGCCGGCCGGCGGGGTCAGTTGGGATTTGAGGGCCAGTTCGAGGGCCTGGGGCAGGGTGAGGATGCCCTCGTTCGACATGCCGCCGCCCTTGAGGTTGTCCGTGACGAGCTGGACGATATCTTTCTGGAGCGCGGCAACCATGACCTGGACGAGGGCTTTTTCATCCTTGACCGACTCGCCGATCTTCGAAAAGCCCAGCACGGCGTTTTCCATCGAAAACGGCATCTGCTTCGCCGCTTCGGCCTGGACGGCGACGGTGAACGCCTCTTTCTCGGGGGTTGGGGGAATCTCGAAATACCGGATCGTGACCGACCGGCCCGAGGCGAGGGTGATGGCGCGCTTCGTCTGGATCTGGTTGTCGTACAGAAGCTCGGTCAGATGCTTGGTCAGGAACTTCTGGAGCTTGCCGACGGCATCCTTCTCGATGTCGTCACGGCTCATCTTCTCTTTTTCTTCGGCCGTGAGAAGATGCGTGAACGCCGGAATCGGCAGGTGTGCAACGGTTTTCAGCGTTGGCTTGCCGTCGGCATCCCGCTCGACATAGATGAACTTGAGCGAAAAAGCGCCGATATCAACCGCTACAAAAGGCTCAAAACTCGTTTTTTCCGCCATTGTCCGCCGTCCGGGAAAATTCCCTGGAAAAATTGCCCGATGTTCACAAGGTTCTCCCTCCAGTCTATCACGAATCTGCAGGCCGGTTCAGGCAGGAGCAAGAGAACGGAAAGAAAAAAAGCGCATCTCGTCGATGCGCTTTTCAGAAAAATCCGGTCAGAACTTCAATCGGGCAACCGACAGAACGACGTCATCGCCGTCATATCCCGCCTTGGTGGCGTCGACGGCATTGTTAAACGCCTGGTCTGAGCCGGCCGAATGAAGCCAGATGCCCTTGTTGTAATGGTAATACTTGATCTTGGTGCCCCACGAGTCATACATAAAATCCGAGGGGTCCGAATCCATGTAGGGGCCTTTCCATTTCTTGTTGACGTAGTTTGTGACGCCGAACAGCGTGTTGCCGTTGATAGCAAGCCCATAGACGTTGTCCGTGAGAATGTTTATATCTGCATTGTCACCGAAAAGGGCATGCTTGTCCGAATTATACAAGTCGGAAGTGGTAGTCTGAGTCGGTAAGCCGTTGAACGGATATCGGCCGATATCACTGTTATATGCCATGATTGCGCTCTTGAGAGCAGACAGCTTGGATTTCGTGGCGGATGTGCGGCCCTGGTCCGTGATGCTGCCGATCATCGGGCCAGCAACCGAAGCAAGCACGGCGATGACGATGATGACGACCATGATTTCCATCAGTGTGAAACCCTGGTTACGCTTCGTTTTTATGCGGCTCATGCGCCCCTCCAAGTCTCCGCGCCGGGTTTCTGACCGCCCGGGCGACTTGTTAGCAATATAGGTAAGGACATCGGCAAGGTCAAGGGAAAATTTTACCCCCCAACGAGATAAGAAAACTCTGTCGTTTTCGCCATTTACAAACCGAGTGACCGGGAATATGCTGTCTTCGCGATACAGATCGACGCATCAGGGGCTAACGGTGAACAACAGCCTGAAATTTTCCGGCGTTTCTCTTTTTCCAACGCTGGTTCTTCTTGCGTGCGGGTTCGTCTGGTTATTCATTCCTGTCGAATTGAACCATCCATGGCTGGGAAGATACCCTTTCTGTGAGCCAGACAGCCTCCTGTATCTGCGGTGGCTCGAACAATCGATTCTCCAGGGAAAAACTCTGGTCACGGACTGGTATGCCTCTTTCCCTGAACCGTTTCAACTCCGTTTTCCACCGCTGTATTTTCAGTTGCTGATGACGTCGATCCACTTCTTTTTCTGGCAGTTTCCGGATACGACGGTCCAGGCCGAAAGCGTGGCTGGAATGATCCCCCCCTTCCTCGGGCTGGCCACGAGCATTCTCGGCATCGTGTTCCTCTATCGGAGAACGCAAAGCCCCTCCCTGCCCATCCTTGCTGCATTTCTCCTGTTTCCCGGCCTGCCTGCCGCGATGACATTCGACTTCATGCATGTCGACCACCACTGCATGGAGGCTTTCCTTCTCTGGCTTTGGATCGTCAGTGCAGAACGACATGTGGAGAAAAAGGGGGCGGCGGCTCAGATTCTCGGTGGCTGTGCCTCTGCCCTTTTCATCCTCACCTGGATGGGTTCGCCGTTGTTTTTCGCCATCGTGATGGCCTATGTCATGCTGCTGACCTTTCGGAACGATCCGCTGGCTGCGCCCGTGTCGGAGTATGCCGCCGCCTCCATGCTCATTGGAGGAGGTCTTGCGGCGATCTGGACGATCCGTACGCAAGGATTTTCCGGACCGGTCGCCGTGAATGAGTTCGGTGTTCTTCAGGCCGGCTCGGCCTTGCTCGCCGGTGGTCTGATCCAACTCATCTCTTATATCCGGGCTCGGGAATGGCTCCGGAGGCGTTGGCTCTTGCTCGGAACCGCCCTGACGGCTGGCTTCCTCTGTGCCGCATTTCCGCGGATCATCCAGGACGGCATCGGATTCCTGATGAAAAGCAACCCCATCATAGGAACCATTTCCGAAATGATGCCCATGCTGGACCTGTCGAAGCCGAACGAACTGACTCAGGGATATACCCGAATCCTCACGGCCTTCGGATGCTTGTTCTTCCTCCTGCCACTGGTGCGTGTCATCGGATCTGGTGGGGTGTTCGACCGGGGTGGCAGGATCGTCCTTCACTGGATCTGTCTCATTATACTTCTGTCCCTCTATCAACACCGGTTCATTCGGTGGCTGGGGCCGGGATATGGAATCATCGCCGCCGTGCTGCTGTGGAGGCTGATCCGAACCGCCAGGGAAAAACGGGCCAGGCCGTTCCAGGTCGCTCTATTCGTTCTGCCAGTCCTGTTCGTTCATGTATCGACTTCCTACGGAGTGATGGGAGGCGTGCGTCACCAGGTACCGAGCGCCCTCGAGGCGGTGAACTGGCTGGCCAATCATTCCCCGGATACGACTGGATACGGGGATGACATCCCGCCGGATTACGGCGTTCTCAGCTTCTGGGACCAGGGAAACATGATTGCCTACTATGGCCGGAGACCGACGACCGTTGGCAATACCCTCCGTGGCGTCCGGAGGATGGCCGAGATTTTCACCTCCGATACAGAGGAAGAGGCCTACGGGCTTTGTAGCAAATATCGTGTGAAATATATTCTGCTCACTCGGCCAGAGTACGACGAGCGGACGAACAGGGCCTTTTTCGAGATGAGGGCTCAGAATGCCGACACGCCCAGCCTAGACCTTTCGGGGGGGCGGAATCTGACGGATGTGAAGGTGACGCCCTTTGCCGAAACATTCTATTCCTATCTGTATGCTGGGTATGGGCTGATGGATACCGGCCGATTCCGCAAGAGCACCGAACGATTCAGAATCATCTTCTCAACCCGCCAACAGCGGCGCGAGCCGCCTTCTTACATCTTTGAGGCCGTTTCTGGGGCTCTCCTGGAGGGAACGGCGGACCCGCATTCAATCGTACGCGCCGTCCTGAATCTCGATATCGGCGGGGACCGGGCATTGTACCGGTCCCGGGTTCTCACCGATGCCTGGGGGCATTTCCAGATGCGCGTTCCCTATGTCACCGGAAGCAGAAAAGGCCGGGTGAAGACGGGTGATGCCTACGAAGTGATGATCCATCATCGGGGGGAGTTGAAGATGAGGAGTTTTGCCGTCACGGAGCGGGATGTGATCGCGGGAGCTCGCATTTCGGCTGAAGCCGCAGGTTTGGCGGAATGACCAGGCGGATTCTGCTGATCGAACCCCCGCCGGCCAGTCCATTCGGAAACATGCGCCAGTTCGGGAGTATCGGTTCCTACAAGGCCCGGATTGCCTACCCCCCTATCGACCTGTTGAAGATAGCCGGGTATTTGAGAACCTGTGGCCATGAGCCGGATGTTCTCGATGCGAACACTCTGCGGCTGAGTTGGGATGACGTCTGTGCTGAGATCCGCAGGTGTCTACCCGATGCGATCGGGTTCACTACGTCGACGACGACAATATTGCATGATATGGAACTGACCCGCCGGGCCAGGTCGGTCGTGCCGAACATCGTCACCGTTGCCATCGGGGCACATGTGCGAGCGATTCCATGTGAAACGTTGGTCAGTCACCCGGACCTTGATGCCGTCGTCGTGCAGGATGCCGAACCGGTGTTCCGGGATTTGGCAATGGGTCTGACATTGCCGGCGGTTCGTGGGATCTGGTATCGTCCCGCCCCGGGGGCCGCACCGGAAAGAACGCAGCCCCAGGAGCTGCCGGCCTGTCTCGATGTCTACGGGTTTACCGCGTTCGATAAGGTGAATCCGGCCTGGTACACAGATCCCTTGGCTCGCCGGCAACCGATGACGGTTGATTACGGTCAGATCGGGTGCGTGAACCGGTGCAGTTTCTGCATGTCTCAATTATACGGGGGTCTACGCTTCAGAAGCCCTGAGCATTTCCTGAAAGAGATTCGGATGATCCGCGACCTCGGATATCGTGAAGTGTTTTTCATTGACTGTGGGTTCACGAATTCCCATGAATGGGTGAGACGGGTTGCCGACGGTATCCGAAGATACGTGCCTGATCTCTCCTGGTGGTGCCTTTCTCGTGAGGACCGCCTCGACACGGATATCATCGATCTTCTGAAGGCTTCGGGGTGCCATGCCGTGGGAATCGGTGTCGAGAGCGCCGATCCAGGGGTATTGCGCGCGAGTGGAAAAAAGGTGAATCCGAACAGGGTTCGCTTCCTGGTGGAGAAACTGAAAAAACGCGGAATGACGGTTCTGCTGTATTTTCAATTCGGCCTGCTGGGCGAGACGCGGCAGAGCATGCAAAGAACACTCGACTTTGCCCTTCGTTCCGGGGCCGATCTTGCGACATTCGGCATCGCGACGCCTGTGCCGGGAACTCCCTTTTATGACGAGGTGCGGCGGAGGGGATACCTTTCGACCACCGACTGGAGCCGGTATGATCCGAATCTTCCCCCGGTGTATGAATATCCGGGCCTTGGATCGGCCGAGATTTTCGAGTTCAGCCGCCAGGCCTACCGGGCATTTTATCTGCGGCCGGCCTACATGATGCGCCGTCTTTTGGCGTTGCGCTCATGGAGGGATTTCCGCGGGAATATCGAAAACGCCGTTCATCTCGTATCACGACTGCTCGGAAGGGGCGGGTGAAGTGAATCTTTGGCTCGTCATTCCGCCGCGGCCTGCATCCTCGATGGTGCCGGCTCCGGATATCGGCATCGCCTGTCTCGGAAAAGCCGTGCGTACGGCAGGCTGGGACGTACGTCTTTTTGACGCGCATCTTCGAGGGGCGGAAGTGGAGGCGTTCCTCGACGCAGCCGCTCAGGCCCGACCCGATCTGATCGGCATCAAATGTCTGACGCCGGATGCCCCGGTCGTGGAGAGATGGTGTGCCGCACTGAAGAAGGCTTTCCCATGTACCGGAATCCTCGTGGGGGGGCCGCACCCGACGGCGCTTCCCGAGCAGGTGATGCGGTGGAACGTGGATTTCGTCGTCCGGGGAGAGGGGGAGGAGCCTCTGGCCAGGCTCGCCAGTGCCTGGAAGCGGGCCGGCGGAATGCCTGGGGCTGATGTGCTGGGTGCTATTCCCGGGCTGGTCTTCCGGGAGCCGTCTCGATCCCTGCGATGCCCTCCCCCCGCCGTCCTGGAAAATCTCGATGGGCTCGGAACCCCGGCATGGGATCTGTTCGAACTCGGGGAATACCCGGTTGCAGCCGGCGGCCACGCACGATCCCTGCCGGTGTTGACCAGTCGGGGGTGCCCCGGCGGCTGCTCGTTCTGCGCCGCACATCTGATGCATGGGGCAAGGCTTCGCTGCCGGTCGGTGCATTCGGTCCGACAAGAAATCGAAGAGCTTCGGGGGCGCTTCGGGGTGGCCCATGTCGGACTGTATGATGACAATCTGACGGCTTCCGAGCCGCATGCGCTCGCGATGCTCGGACTTCTGTCCGATATGTCTGGCGATATAACTTTTGATATACCCCAGGGCGTTCGTCTGGACACTCTTACCGAGCCGGTGCTTGCGGCATTGAGGAGTTCCGGATGCCGCGGTGTCGGTGTCGGTATCGAAAGCGGTGACGAGGATATCCTGCACCTTGCCCGGAAGGGAATGACTCCTGTGCTGATGCACGAGCGATTGTCTCGGTTGAGGCACCATCTCCCACAGGGAACGGTGATGGGATTTTTCATCATCGGCTTCCCCGGAGAGACGGCTCAGGAAATCCGCAGAACCATACGATACGCTCTCGGGCTGCCTCTTGACCATGTGGCGTTCACGATTTTCACGCCGTTTCCGGGATCCCGCCTGTTCGACGCCCTTGTGGCCTCGGGAAATCTGGATCGTGACAGGACGGACTGGGCCGCTCTCGTGCTCGATCGCCCCCACGCCGCGACCTGGACGGTCGCCCCCGAACGACTGAAACGATTCCAGCGGTTTGCCTACCTGGCGTTTTATATGCGCCCTTCCCGTTGGATGAGCATGGCGGCGGTCCTGCTGCGCGCAGGAAGCTGCAGTGCTTTCCTGACGCGGCTGCGATCGATTCTCGGCGGCGGCTGAATATGTGTGGTATCGCCGGTTGTATCGGGACGGGAACAAGAGCCGACCTTGACGCGATGCTCGACGGCCTTGCCCACCGCGGGCCCGACGGTTCGGGGATCTGGGAGCGGGGGGATGTGCTGCTCGGTCATCGCCGGCTTGCGATCATCGACCTCTCGAGTCGAGGACGTCAGCCGATGCTGAACGAGGACGGCACGCTTGTTCTCGTTGCAAACGGAGAAATATACAATCATCGCGCCCTGCGGTGTGAACTCGAAGCCCTGGGCCATCGATTCAGATCGGATTGCGACAGCGAGGTCATCCTTCATCTCGTCGAAGAAGTGGGCGAAGCGGCGTTTGAACGCCTGAACGGCATGTTCGCCGCAGCCGTGTGGGACGTCCGGCGGGAGCGGCTGTTGCTGGCGCGTGACCGGCTTGGTCAAAAGCCGCTGTATTATCGGATAGGGAATGGAACGATCGTTTTCGCCTCCGAGGCCGAGGCTCTGACATGCCACTCGTGTGTGCCTCGCGACCCCGATCCCGTCGCTATCGGGCGGTATTTCCTCTATGAACATGTGCCGACCCCCGACTGCGTCTGGAGCGGTGTCAGGCGTCTGCCCGCGGGACATCGTGCGGCATTCGAGCGTTCGTCTGGGCGCTTGGATGTGGCGAAATTCTGGCGTGTGCGGTTCACGCCTTCGCACACCGGGGGAGAGAGGGAGTTGCTCGAGGGACTCGATGAACAGCTCGAACGGGCTGTCCATCGGCATCTGGAGTCGGATGTTCCGATGGGGGTGTTCCTGAGCGGCGGTCTCGATTCGACAACGGTCGCCTGGTATGCGGCCCGCCGTCTGGGCCGACTCCGGACGTTCACCGTTGCCTTCGAGGAAGCGACGTTTGGCGAGCAGGCCATTGCGGCAGATGTTGCCCGCCGCATCGGGGCGGAGCACCACGAGATCGGGTTCGGCCCGGACGAGTTCTGGAAGACGGCGCTCGAACTGCTTCCGAAACTGGACGAGCCCTTTGCCGACTCATCGCTCATTCCGGCCCATTTCCTGTGCCGGGAAGCCCGTCGACACATCACGGTCGCGCTCGGAGGTGAAGGCGGAGACGAGCTTCTCGTCGGGTATCCCTACTTTCTTGCTCATCAGCTTTTGCCCTGGTGGAGGGCCGTTCCCGACTGTGTCAGAACCACGATCGTCAATACATGCATAGCTGCGCTTCCCACCTCTTTCCGGAACGAAACCTGGGAGTATCGTGCGAAGAAATTCATCGAGGCCGAGGGCCACTGGGGTGATCCCCATGCCTGCCAGCAGATCTGGCTCGGAGCGTTCGAGCCGTCGGCACTGGAGCGGTTGTTGAAGCCCAGTTGGCGGAAAGCCGCTCGCCTGGACCGGCTGTTTGCCCCCCTGGATCTCTGGAAAGGGGAAGCAGCTCCCGGAGAGGGCCTGCTCGAACGAATGCTCAGGCAAACGCAGCGGAAGTATCTGATGGACGATGGCCTGACCAAGACAGATCGGGCCTCGATGGCATGCGGGATGGAGCAGCGCGCCCCGTTCCTCGACGCAGAGCTGGTGGATTGGGTGAACCGCATCCCGTTCCGGCACAAGTATCACCCCGGCAAGACCAAGCTCCTGCTGCGTCGTCTCATGGCGGGGCGCCTGCCCGAGGCCGTCTGGAAAGGTGGGAAACACGGCTTCACCCCCCCGATTTCTTCCTGGTTCGCGGGCCGATTCCGGCGCGAGGCGGAGGATATCCTTCTGGCACCCGACCCGGTCTTGTGCGAGAATGTCATCCGGGAGCTCTGGATGGAACATCAGGCGGGGCGCCAGAACCATCGGAAAAAGCTTTGGACCGTCTTTGTCTGGAAGCTCTGGAGCCGCCGCCCCGACCGAATGAGGTGCATACGTGGATTCACCTGAACTGACGCAGAAATTCGTCCAGCTCGCGAGCAGGGACAACCAAACGATCGGCTTGTACTATCGCAATGTCGTTCTTCCGATCCTGCTTCGGTATATCCGCCCCGATGATCGCCTGATCGACCTCGGCTGCGCCGGAGGCGTGTTGCTGTGCCTGCTCCGGGAGCGGGGCTTCCGACATCTCTGGGGAATGGATGCAGCCGCATCTCTCCTCGATCGCATCCCTGATCCGACGATCCACCGCGTCTGCGACAATTACCTGCGTATCCGCGACCACTTCGGGGCCGGCTCCTTCGACGCGGTGACCGTTTTCAACACCCTGCATCATCTCGATTCTCGCGAGGAATACACCGCTTTTTTCACGAATCTCGCCGATGTGATCCGTCCGGGAGGGCGGGTTATCGTGAAAGAACTGCGAAACGGAATATTCTATAGAATATATAATGGCATCATTTTCAATTCCGTCACCCGCACCCTGTTTCCGGGCACGTTCGGGCCCCGCTGCTTTGTCCAGACCGAGGAACGAGAAATGCACGCCAGATTCTTCCGCGAGTTCGTGCCGCATCTGCGGAGCATCGTCTCGGCCGGCGGGCGGTTCCGCATTCTTGCACGCCATCTGCCGCTCACCTTCGAACAGATGATCGTTCTCGAGCGGGTGTGAATGCCCATGACCGTTGCCTCCGTCAGGCTTGGCAGTCTCGAATCGAGCCGCATCGGCCTTGGGACATCGGCCGCCTATGACGGCCTGCTTTGTCCGGCAAAGGTTTCCCGGCGAGAGTACCCGCAGCTCCTGCAGGCGGCGTTCGGGATGGGCGTGCGGTTCTGGGACGCGTCTGTCACCTACGGCACCCATGGGGCGGTCCGTGCTGCGCTGAAGGGCGTTCCGCGCGACCGCGTCGTGATCTGCACCAAATCCCCCGTCCTGACCCGGCGATCGATGAATGCCGCCGTCGAGCGGTCCCTGAGGGAGTTGGACTGCGGGACCATCGATGTGTTCATGCTCCAGTGCGTCCGGGGTGCGTTGGATCTGCGCTTCCGTCGGGGGGCGCTCGAAGCCCTCGTCGAGCATCGGCGCAAGGGAACGATTCGCGCGATCGGCCTATCCTCGCATGGTCTCGAGGCCCTCGAAGCCGTGCGCGATCTGCCCGAGGTCGAGATCGTCATGGCCCGGTTCAATATCTCCGGTGACCTCATGGACGCCACGGGCGAATCTCTGCGGGCGACGGCAGCCGCGCTTCCCCCGCTGAAGCGCCTTCTGCACGATCTGATGCCGGTCTCCCTGTTCCGCCGCCTGGCCTCGTCCGTCCAACGGGAAGTGGCTTCGCCTGCCGACCGGGCCCGGACTGCCGCCATCCTTGCCGACCTTCATGCCCGGGGGAAGGGAATCGTCGGAATGAAGCTTCTTGGCGAAGGACGCCTGGCGCACCGTCGTGCCGAGGCCCTGACGTATGCCGCTCGTCACCCGTTCCTCGACGTTCTTTTGCTGGGAGCGTGCTCCGCGAAAGAGCTGCAGGAATCTCTCGCAACCCTTGCGACGTCGGGAAGAGGCACATGAGCGACCGGAAGATGCGGATCCTTTTTCTCAACGGCCCCTGCGCCCGGAAGTTTGCGCGCACGGGACGGTGGCAGGCCACGGCGCGAGGCGCGAGCCTCTGGTATCCCATCTGGCTTGCCCATGCGGCCGCCCTTGCGCGGGCGCGTGGGTTCGAGATCCGACTGTGGGATGCCCCGGCCGCCGGCTGGGATCTCGGGGAAACCCTTCGGCGCGCGCGCGAGTGGAAGCCTGACCTCGCCGTGATCGACACTTCCACGGCCAGTATCCATGCGGATCTCGAGACCGCGCGCGGATTGAAGGAGATCCTGGGCTCCACGGGCGTCGTCTGCCTGGTCGGCCCCCATGCCTCGGCGGTTCCTGAGGATGTTGCCGGCCGGCCCGGTGTCGATGCCGTTGCGATCGGCGAATATGATGTGACGGTATGCGAACTGGCCGAGCGTCTGCGTGCAGGCGTTCCTGAGCCGGGACGTGTTCCGGGGCTCTTGTGGAACTCTGGTGGTTATATAATTAGTAATATACAAAGACCTCTGATCCCCGACCTCGACCTCCTCCCGTTCGCTTCCGACATTCTCCTCGAACAGCTCGACCCGGCCTGGTATGGGCTCGACTTCTGCCTCCATCCCTACATGACCATCATGACGGCTCGGGGGTGCCCGTCCCACTGCACCTTCTGCCTGTGGCCCCAGACCCTGACGCGCGGCACCTACCGCGTGCGTTCGCTGGATCACGTCTTCGCCGAAATCGAACGGGTTCTTGCGAGACGGCCGCGTATCCGCGAGTTGTTCTTCGATGATGATACGTTCACGGTGAATCCCGCGCGGCTCGAGGAGTTCGCTGACCGGTATCATGCCCTGCCGCATCGTGTTCCGTTCTCCGTCAATGCGAGGGCCGTGCCGTTACCCGAGAATGTTTTCCGCAAGCTCGTCCGTGCCGGCCTGCGGTGTGTGGTCGTGGGGTTCGAGTCGGGAAACCAGGCGATTCTCGATGCGGTTCGAAAGGGAACCCGCCTCGAGGAGATGGTGCGGTTCGCCGAACAGTGCGATGCCCTGGGGGTCCAGGTGCACGGCGACTTCGTGCTGGGGCTGCCGGGTGAGACGCCGGCGACCATCGAACAGACCGTGCGGTTCGCCACGCGCCTGCCGTTGAGCACCTTCCAGCTCGCGATCGCACACCCTCTGCCGGGGACGGCCTTCTTCGACTGGCTCAACCACAACGGGTACCTCATCACCCGTGATTTCTCGCAGTGGATCGACAGCGACGGGAACCAGCAGGCGGTCATCCGGTACCCCGGACTGGGCCCCGGCGAAATGAAAACCGCCGTTGCCACATCTCTCAGAGACTATTATCTCTCTCCGGCATTTCTGGCGAGGGCGTGCCGGAACGTTCTTCGACAGCCCGGCGAGCTGCGCCGGTATGTCAGGGGCGGCCTGCGGTTCTTCCGGCTGGTTCTGGGGGCCTGAGCATGGATATCACCGTCGCCGTCCTGACCCGCAATGAAACCGCCAACATCGACGCCTGCCTCGCGTCCCTCGTGGCGCTGAAATACACGGGGGGAAAGTTCGAAATCCTCGTGGTAGACGGCATGTCCGACGACGACACCCGGCTTCGCGCCGCGGAGTGGGCGAACAGGTACCCCCAGATACGGTTGGTTGATAATACCAAGAAGCATATCGCAGGTGGCCGGAACGTGGCATGGCGGGAAGCGCGATTTCCCCAGGTCGCGTTCACTGATGCCGACTGCCGGGTGCCGGCGGAGTGGCTCTCCGCGCTGGCCGCGGGATTCACGACGTGTCGGCGGGACGATCCCCAGACGGTCGCCGTGGGAGGGGGCAACACCGCGCCCGCTTCGACGGATCCCTTCCGCGAAGCGCTTGCGATCATGCTTGATTCGCTCCCCGGTTCGGGACTGTCCCCCCAGGGCCGTTCGACGGCGAAGGTGCGTCGAGTCGAGAGTCTGCCGGGATTGAACGTCCTCTACGACAAGGCCGCGATCGCCGCTGTCGGCGGCTACGACGAAGCGCTCGAGAGCATGGGGGAGGATCTGGACCTCAATCTCCGGCTCGGCGCATCGGGGGGCTCCCTGTATGCCCTGCCGGGCCTGATGGTCGAACATGCTCTGCGCGGCGACGCGGTCTCCTGGGGTAAAAATATGTATGGCTATGGAACTGGTCGCGTCCGTGTCTGTGCGAAACACGGGCGATGGTTCCACCCCCGGATCTGGATTCCGGCCGCGTGGCTTCTCGTAATGCTGGCCACTCTGTTCGGCAGCCGATTTGCGCGTCGGCTGGCTCTGGCGTATCTGGCCGGGGTGTCCGGCTGCGCGGCGGGTCTGGTTGTCAGATCCGGAAAATCAGGGCTGGCCGCCCGCGTGGCCGGCTGTTTTCTGGTGACCCATGCCTGTTATGCCGCCGGCATCGCTGCGGGAATCCTCGCGCACCTGGCGGGGCATGACGGCGCAAGACAGGAGCACCCCTGATGCAGGTCATTCTCATCCATCCGCCTTCCCGTTCGCCCCAGCCGGTGATGCCCCTCGGTCTGGCCTGTCTCGCGGCGTATCTCGAACGTGAAAATATACCTGTTACGATTGTCGATGCCTGGGCGGAGGGACTCGACCGGGAAGCTCTTTCCCGCCGGCTTGCCCGTATTCCCGGACCGCCCGGCCTCGTCGGCATCACGGTCATGTCCCCCACCGCAGGGGAGGGATTCGCCACGGTCCGGACGGCGAAAGCGGCACGGCCCGGGTGCCGCACGATCATTGGAGGCACGCATCCATCCGCCCTGCCGGTGGACTGTCTCCAATCCTGCCCCGAACTCGATTTTGTCGCGGTCGGCGAGGGGGAAGCGCTGCTCCTGGCCCTTGTGAAGGAGCTTGAATCGGATCATCCGGTGTTTGGTTCGATCCGGGGGCTGGGCTATCGGCAGGCCGGACGGGTGACGGTGAACGGGAGAGCCGCGCCCATTCAGGATCTCGATGAGCTGCCGTTTCCCGCCTATCACCTGCTGCCGATGGCCAGATACCGCATGCATCCGCCCTATCGATTGTTCCGCAAATGCGCGACCCTGATGACGAGCCGGGGGTGTCCCTACGAGTGCAGCTACTGCACGAAATCCGTCTCGGGGCGCTCCTTCCGGTGGCAGAGTCCCGGCAGGATGCTGGCGGACATGGAGCGAATCCATACGTCGGAGGGCATTCGCCAGTTCCATTTCTACGATGACGACTTTCCGCTGCCGCAGGCCAGAATCCGGGAGTTCTGTCGGCTGTTGCGTCATGCCGGCCGCCGCTTCGCCTGGTCGTGCGTCGCCCGGGTCGATCATGTGGACCCCGACGTGCTTCGCGAGATGCACCTCGCCGGCTGCTGGCTGATCTCGTATGGGATCGAATCCGGCTGCCAGGAAATCCTCGACGCCGCAGGCAAGGGATTCACGGTAGGGCAGATTCGGGATGCCTTCGGCTGGACCCGTGCGGCCGGAATCCGCACCCTCGGATACGTCATGGCGGGGCTTCCCGGCGAGACGGCCGAAACGCTCGAGAAAACGGTGCGACTCGTGCGGGAACTCGATCCTGATTTCGTTTCCTGGAGCATCACCGCCCTGTATCCGGGAAGCCGTCTGTATGACGCATACCACGCTCCCGCGACCAATGACGGGGAGTCCGCCTCGAGCCTTTCCCCGTTCGCACATGGCCACGTGGAACTCTATCGGGGGGAAATTCCTCGGCAGCAGCTTCTCGAACGTGTCGGAAGAGCCTATCGGGAGTTTTATTTCCGGCCGGCATTCATGCTCCGCCACCTGCGAAGCCTGAGGACGCTGACCGAAGCCCTCAGTTATCTCCAGACGGTCGTTCAATACTGCCGTTGGCGGATCGGGACCGGGGTGTAAGCCGGTTCTGGCGCACGAGGGCGACTTCCTGGCAGAGATTCTTGATGCTTTCGCCCATCCCTGCGAGGCGGATGGACGTCTGCATCGCAAGCAGCATGAGGAAAAACTGGCCGAAGAAGAAGATCGTGGAGGTCGGCGTCACGATGCCGAGAAAGCGGCTGATCCGTTTCAGAAGCCCATACTGCGTGCCGAAGAGAAACGTTGCCCCTCCGACCAGCAGCCACATCCAGGAGTCGTCTTCGCGGACTTTGCGGCGGCGGACCAGATCGAGGGTCAGATACAGGATGCCGAAACTGAGGAGCACGACCCAGTTGCGCTGGCGGGGAGGGAGCGTGTCGTTCAGGTCGAACTCATCCATGAGAGCCTCCGAGATGACGTAATATTGTCATAAATATAGAAAGAAGCATCTTCGCGAGATACCGGGCGGGATGGAACAGGCCCGTGTGCATGCTGCCTTCCTCCCGCGGGGGACGCATGAGAACGTCCACCTCGCGGATGCGGATGCCGGCGTAGTGGAGCATCATGAACACGTCGGCATCGGGATAATCCATCGGAAACCCGTCGCGCGAGAGGAGTCTCAGGGTGGTGCGGTTGAAGCCCTTGAACCCCGAGGTGGGATCGTTCAGGTCGAAGCCCGAAAGGAGCCGGCAGATGCCGGCGAAAAACCGCCTCCCGACCTCGCGGAGAAAGGGAGAGCGATAGGAGCTGCCGGCGTGGAACCTGTTCCCGATCACGAAGTCGGCTTCCCCGGCGCGCAACGGGCGCAGCAGGTCGGGAAGGGATGCCGGATCATGCTGCCCATCGGCGTCGAACTGGATGAGGTGGGCGTATCCGCGTTCGAGGGCATACTTGTATCCCGTCTGAAGGGCCCCGCCATAGCCGAGATGGACCGGCAGGATGAGGCAGCGAACACCGGCCTGGCGGGCCGCATCCCGGGTGGCGTCGGAGGAACCGTCATCGACGACGAGAACATCGCAGCCCGACGGAAGAAGCGGCAGAAGTTCCTTCAGGGTCTCGGGCAGCCGTCTCTCCTCATTGAACGCCGGAATACAGAGAAGGGTGTCAGAGGGCGCCGGCAGGGGGGCACCCGTTCCGGCGTGCTGCGCGGGCTGCGGGGAGGGCGTTCCCCGGCGACGGCGTCTGGGGGTTCCCTGCCGGCTTTCGTTGGGGCGCGCCGGGCGCGGGGGGCGAGGCGGGGAGGGGGGCTGGGTGTTCACTTCATCTGCTGGACGATCGAGAAGAGGGGCATGAAGACGGAGAGGGCGATGCCGCCGATCATGACGCCCATGAAGACCGTGAGAATCGGCAGGAGCGCGCCGGTGAGGCCGTCAAGCGCTTCGGCGGTTTCCTGATCGTAAAAATCAGCGACTTTTTCGAGCATTTTGTCGAGGTTGCCGGAGTTTTCGCCGACTTCCATCATCTTCTGGACCATCGTCGGAAAGATAGGGTTTCCTTTGATGCTCGAGGACAGGCCCTTGCCCTGTTGCACCGAAACCGCCATCTGGCCGACCAGATCTTCGAGAACCTTGTTTCCCATGACCGAACCCGTGATCTTGAGCGCATTCAGAATCGGAACCCCGGAACCCAGCAGGGAACAGAAGGTGCGGGCAAACCGGCTGACGGCGATCTTTTTTGTGATCGGCCCGACGATGGGCGCGGAAATGGCGAGTCTGGCGATGATCGCTTCCCCGAGTTCGGTTTTCATGAACATGTAGAACCCCAGGCCAATGCCGCCTGTCACGGCCAATACGAGGATATACTGCTCGAGAAGCATGTCGGATGCCCAGATCATGGTTTTGGTGAGGACCGGAAGCTCGGCCTTCATCTTTTTGAACATCTTCGTGAAGTTGGGGAAAATCTTCACCAGCAGAAAAATGACGCAGCCGACCGCGAGAACGAGCTGGACAACCGGCATGGTCAGCGCGCCCTTGATCTTCCCGCGCATCTTCGAATCGGCTTCGGCAAATGCCGCCAGGCGGGCAAGAACCTTGTCGAGGATGCCGCCGGCCTCGCCGGCCTCTACCATATTGCAAAATATATTATTGAAAACCTTGGGGTGTTTTCGCAAGGCCGCGGAAAAGGGCTGGCCTGAACGCAGGTCCTTGCCGACTTTGTCCAGAACGTCCTTGAAGTAGGGATTTTCCGCCTGGTCAAACATGATGCCGACACTGTCCACAAGGGGAATCGACGCGCTGATGAGGGTCGAAAGCTGCACCGTGAAAACCATCAGCTCCTTGGCGCTGACGCTGCCGCCGAAGGACAAGCTGAAGCCGCCGCCTTCTTTGACGGCGGTCGCCTTGATGAGATAAAACCCTTTGTCTGACAACATCGAAGCGAGCTTTGCCATGCTCTCGGCCTCGATCTGCGTCTTGAGAACCTCGCCCTTGGCGTTCTTGACTTCGCAATCAAACTTGGGCATCCATCCACCCCTCGCTGAAATCCAATCTCTGCATCAAATCTGACAGAAACCCGCTTCGCTGGATTTTATCATGAAGATACGATATTACGAAACCCCTGGCGAATGCCGGCAGACGCAGATTCGACCCGAGGTTGCATATATATCAGTGAATATACATTGCTTCGGCGATTCCGTCGTGCCGGCCGTAAGGCACGCTACCCTGCACGTATCCGAATCGATCATTCCGACCTGGAGAGAGCGAAAATTTCTTCCGGTGTGGTCAGCCCCTGGATGAATTTGAAGATGATATCCTCCCTCAGGGTTTTCATTCCACCCTCGATAGCGGCTTTCATCAGATCGTCGGGGCCGGATTTCTGGATGATCAGGCGGCGAATCTTCTCGCTCGTATACATGACCTCATGGACGCCGACGCGGCCCTTGTAGCCGGTGGATCCGCACTTGTCGCATCCTTTGCCCCGGTAATAGGTTCCGTTGATCGATTCGGGCGGAAGCCCGAGGTCTTTGAGTAATTCCGGCGTAATCGTCGTGTCGGGGGCCTTGCAGGTTTTGCAGACGCGCCGGGCCAGACGCTGCGAAACGATGCAGAGCAGTGCCGCCGAGACGAGAAACGGCTCGACGCCCATATCGACAAGGCGTGAGGCCGTGCTGGGCGCGTCGTTCGTGTGGAGCGTCGCGAAGACCAGGTGGCCCGTGAGAGCGGCTTCGACCGCGATCGTCGCCGTCTCTTCGTCGCGAATCTCTCCGAGCATGATGACGTCCGGATCCTGACGCAGAAATGCGCGCAGGACCGTCGCGAAATCGAGATTGATCTCGGAGCGCACCTGCACCTGGTTGATCAGCTTCAGCTTGTACTCGACCGGGTTTTCGACCGTACAAATGTTCATGTCGACGCCTTTGATGGCGTTCAGACACGCATACAGCGTCGTCGTTTTTCCCGATCCCGTCGGACCGGTGATGAGAACCATGCCGTTCGGTGCCGCGATGGATTTCTGGAGCAGTTTGTAATTGTCAGGCGTGAACCCCATCTGATCGAGGCTAACCTGGACGTTCGACTTGTCGAGGATGCGCAGGCACACCTTTTCGCCGAACGCGACCGGGATCGTGTTGACGCGGAAGTCGATCGGCTTGTCCATGATCGTCATCTGGATGCGGCCGTCCTGCGGAATGCGGCGCTCCGAGATATCCATGCCGCTCAGAATCTTGAGGCGCGACACGGCCGAGGCCTGGGCCTCGGGCTGGAGCGTCATCGCCACCGCAAGCGTGCCGTCGATGCGGTACCGGATGCGCAGCTCGCCCTCGTCGGGCTCGATGTGGATGTCGGAAGCGCCTTTCTGGACGGCCTGGGTGAGAATCAGGTTGACCAGCTTGATGATCGGGGTTTCCTCGCTGGCCTTCTTGAGGTTGTCCATGTCGCCGGGCTTTCCCCCCTCGGGGCCGTCGGCCGTGATCTGACTCAGGGCGTCGGCCATGGCGCCGGCCACGTACAGCTTGTCCAGTGTTTCATTGATCTGCACTTCGGAACAGATGGCGCGCACGACCTCGCAGTTGTTCTGGAACTGGATCTCGTCGATGATGAACACGTCGAGCGGGTCGGCCATGCCGATCATCAGACTCTTTCCGTCGAAGCTGATCGGCACGAGCATGTGCTTGCGCGCGATCTTCTCGGGCACCATTTTCAATACCTCGGGCTTTACATCGACCTTGCTCAGGTCGACGAACGGCACCTTGAGCTGCTTTCCGAGCACGGGCAGCAGCTTCGCGTCGGTCAGGTAGCCCAGCTCGATCAGGACCTGGCCGAGCCGCTTGCCGCGCTTCTTCTGCTCGGCGAGGGCGATGTTCAGTTCCTTGTCAGTGATGTGTCCGGCCTCGATCAGCATCTCGCCGATCTTTTTGCGTTTGAACATGGTGTGTTACCTCATCCAGCCGTCAACGGCGCAGATCATCGCGCCGATTCCCAGTATTTGCGCCGCGCTTCCATGTAGTGCGGATTGAGCCTGATCGCGATCTGGAACTCGTCCATCGCCGCATCGGATTTGCCCTGCTTCTTCAGCACCATGCCGAGGTGGTAATGCAGATCGGCATACTCGGGATGGTCGCGCAGCAGCCGCCGATACTCCCGCTCGGCCACGTCGAGCAGGCCGAGATCGGTGAAGACGAGGCCGAAGTCGACGGTGATCCCACCGGTTTCGAGCCGGTCGCCGAGGTGATCCTCGATCACCCGGCGGTACTCGACCATCGCCTTGTTGAAGGCGCCCTGGTCCTGGTGGATGCGGGCGACGTAGTAGCGGGCGGCGGCATACCGCGGATTGATCGCGAGCGCGTTCGAAAAACTCGCCAGGGCCTTGTCATACGAGCGGTTTTCGTAGAACAGCAGGCCGATGTTGAAATGCGCGTCGGCGAACCGCGGATTCAGCGTCAGGACCGACTCGTAGGCAGCGACGGCCTGTTCCCGGTCGCCGAGCCGTCGGTACGAGTGGCCGAGATGCAGGTAGTAGACCGGGTTCTTGGGGTTGATGTTCACCGCCTTGACGTGACAGAACGAGGCCTTGTCATACTGCTCCTTCAGGTAGAAGGCGTTGCCGAGGTAGAACAACACCTCGTGCTGCCTCGGGTGATCGCGCAGGAACTTGATACAGGCGTCGATCACCTCGTCGAGGAGACCCTCGTTGTAGGGCGCGGCTGGCGGCATCGGGGAAGCTCGTCAGCGGGGCGAGAGGACCGATTTGAGGTCCTTGCCGAGTTTCGTGCGCGGCTCGACCTGACGGAACGCCGGCCGGTCGGTGCAGTAACGATGCATCACCTCGAGACCCTCGTAGGCGCGCTTCCCGAGAGAGTCGAGAAGCCCTTCGAACAACGGGGAGAGATGGTGGATACCCGTGTCGATCGGCTGCTCCTCGCGCAGATGGAACCGGAGCTTGTACACGATCCCGTCGTCGCGGCGGAAAATGTCGAGTTCGGGATCCTCGAGATGCTGGCTGCGTGCGCTGTACTGGCGGACCGCGAAAAAATGGTCGCGCTCGTAATCCTCATACAGGTCGACGCCCCAGATATACGGGTTCTTGAAGACGCACAGCGGGAAGATCGGCGAGAGGAACCGCTTCATCGAATCGACGACCTCGTAGTTGTACTGCTCGGCGGGAATCGCGATCGAGAGCTCGTGGCCGCGCAGTTCGAACGTGCCGCCCAGTTCGAATTCGCCCCGGATCGACTCGATGCGGTCTGGTTTGTCGAGGTTGAGCAGGATCTTGCGCGTGCGGTCGTTGAACGTCGAGTACTGCTCGTCGGGCCGGTCGGACCACGTGACGGAGACGCTCCCGAGGGGCATGGCCAGGATCGTCTCGAGGACGTTCGCCTGGATCTCGCGGTCCTTGCGGCTGCTGAAGAAGACGTATTTTTCGAAAATGTCGCAGGTTTCGTTCATGAGCTTGCCTTCTCCGACTTCACGTAGACCATCGTGATGTCGTCTTCATGAGGATAGGTTTCCTTGAACCGGTTCATACCGGCCATGACATGATACACCAAACTCGATGCTTTGCCTTCGGGGGCATTGTCGAGGGCCGTCTTGAGCCGCTCGACGCCGAATCGCTCGCGCTCCCTGTTCAGCAGGTCGATCACCCCGTCGGTGTAGAGGAACACGCCGTCGCCCGGCAAAAGCTCGATGCACCGCTCGGGATAGGCGTTTTCCTCCTGCTCGAACAGGCCGAGCGGGATCCCGGCCTCGAACTCGACCTCCTCGACGAAGCCGCTTCCGGTGCGGACGACGAGGGGGCGGCAGTGTCCGGCGCTCGCGCAGACCACGGTGCGGCTGTCCGCGGTGAAGACGGCGATGATCATCGTGGCGAAGAGGGAGCCCATCTGGTCTTTCGACAACTGGCGCGACAGAAAGCTCAGGAGCTGGCCGGGGGAGGTCAGGGAGTCGGCCATGGCCCGGACCAGAGCCTGAATCTTCGAAAGGAAGAGGGCGGCGGGAAGCCCCTTTCCCGAAACGTCGGCGACAGCGACCAGCAGCCGATCGTTGGGAAGAGGCACCAGATCATAGTAATCCCCGGAGATTTCATGGCAGGGCATACAGGTGGCGTGAATGTCGAAGCCGCGCAGCAGGGGCGGCTGGCTGGGCAGCGAGGAGGTCTGAAGGGTGCGGGCGACGTCGACTTCATAGGTGAGACGCTCGCGGCGGATGTTCTCCCGATACAGCAGGTGGTTCTCGATGCTGATGGCGAGCTGGCGGTTGAAGAGGGAGGCGAGAACCTTCTCGTCTTCGGAAAGCGCCTTGCGTTCGGCATTCATGAAGACGACCAGGCCGAGAATGCGGTTCCAGACGAGGAGCGGTAGGATCGAGAGGTCGGCGGGCTCGACGCGCCGTTTGAGGGGCAGGGAAAAGCTCTTCCAGTCCTGGGTGGCGAGGCTGTCGAGATCGATCTCCTGTCGGATGATCTCGGCCGTCTGCCGGACGAGGGGATCGTCGGGGGCGAGTTCGGGGGCGATATCGCCGCGCCGGGGGCGTGTTCCGCAGGCGAATTCCAGGGGAGCCGTAGGGGCGTGGAGGTAGACCAGCAGGGTGCCTGTCGGAAAGAACTCCTGGGCGAACTGGAGGGCGATGCGGATCTGGCGGTGCAGATCCGCCGTGAAGTTCAGGTAGCTCAGCAGGTGCGAGATGCGCTCGACGTCCGCGAACTTGCCGTGGAGGCGGGAGAGATTGTTCTGGTACCACCCGACGATCGAGGTCGTCTGGAAAAACAGATCCGAGAGATCGAGCCGGGGTGTCGGAGCGGTTGCGGCGTCGGGCCGGGAGGTGTCCAGTTGCCGCAGCGTGTGCCACCAGAAGCTGACGATGCCCAGCAGGAGCGAGGTGAAGACGAGGAAGCCCAGGCTTGCCAGGGCGGTCCACGAAAGACGGGCATCGGCGGGAATGAAACGCAGGGTCGCGGAAATGCCGGCCACGACCAGGATGACCCCGGCCGTGAACAGGATGATCGGATACCGTTGAAGAATCGCGCGCATGGGTTTCTGACGCCACTTTACACCGGTGCGGAACACCCGTCAATCGCTCGCGCCGCCCAGGGAAGGGACTGCCTGCCCTTGAATGCCGTTGCCCGCCGGGAGAGCTGTCGCGTGAACGGCACGGCCCCGCATGAACTACAGTGTAGAATATGTATTACAAAATATATTTAAAATGTCGGGATGATCCGGCGCCGCCGCGGGATCCGAGCGCGGATCACTTGTCCGGGGAGGGTTGCCGGAGCCAGTGCCAGAGGAGCTCGAGGGGCGCGCCGAAATAGACCAGCAGCAGGAACTTGAGGGCCTGGTCGACGTCGGGATCCTCGGCATACATCGTCTCGATCTTGCGCACGATGGCGAACGGATCGGCGGATTTGTGCGTCTGGAGCTGTTTCACCGATTCCTGCACGAGGTGGTTGAGCGAGGTGCCGAGCCAGGCGAACGAGACGAGGAAGAGGCCCAGGACGATCCAGGCCGCCGTGGGCCGGCCCATGCGGCGGTGGCCGAAGCCCGGGCAGATGAACAGGCTTGCCAGAACGGCTTTCACCAGCCCGCCGAACGACTGGTCCGCCTGAACTGCGCCATCCGGGCGCCGGCGGCCCACTTCCCGCGTCGTGCGGGTCGGGTCGGGCTGGGGCGGAACGGGAGGGGGGGAAGAAGAACCCGCCGCCTCGGCGGAGGCGACGGGCTCGTGGGATCGGGATTGCGGTTCTGCCGACATGGGATCAGGCGGCTTTGTACTGTTCCCAGGTGCCGTCGAGGCTCGTGTCGAGCTTGCGCAGATGTTCCTGCATGGCATTGATCGCGGCGGGATCGCCGATCTTGGCGAGCGCCTCGCCGGCGGCCATGCTGACTTCCTCCTTCGGGTCGTTCAGGGCTTCGATGAGCGCCTGGACGACGGCGGTTCCGCGCTTGTCGCCGAGCTGGACGCAGGAGATGCGGCGGACGCGCCAGTCGGCATTCTTCAGACCCCGGATGTACCGGAAGGTTTGATCGAGGGGGGTGACGGATGCCAGGGTGGGCGTCCGGAGGCGGGACGAAACGCGGGGGGCGGCTGCGGGCTGGGCGGCCCAGCGGTCCCAGGCGGCGGTGAACACCTTCTCGAACAGGAACCATCCGGCGAAATATACCATCGTCAGAAGGAGAATCTTGATTTCGAGCTCGAGCATGGCTGTTGCCTCCGTTTTGTACAGATATCGTTCTTCGATATCTATCGGCAGGCGGGCGCCGGAACCGAAGAGGGGCCGGCGTAGTCCGCGGCGGATCACCTGAGACGGACGGGCCAGCCGTCGCACCGCGCCGGAAGCCGGCCCAGCAGCAGCCCGAGGAGGCTGCGGATGTCAGGGGAGCGGAAGCCGAACGTGGCGATGCGTGTCGTCGCTTCGGGAATGCCGGCCAGGTCGTAGGGATTCCGGAGTGCCGCGAGAATCGTTCCCGGCCGTTCGGCGGCAATGGCCCGGAACGCCTGTTCCTGGCCGGGAAAGATGTGGGCATTGTAGGAAAGCAGCACGACGCGGGCATCGGGGCCGGCCTGGGCGAGAGTTTCGCGCAGGCGCGGCAGAATCTCGTCCCGGCCGGCCTTGGGCTCGTACACCACGCACCGGGCGTGGGGAAACGCCTCGAGGAACTGGGCCGACGGGCCGGCGTCGCGATGCTCCTCCTCGACCTGGACGAGCGAGGCGATATGCGGACAGGCGACGACGAGCGGGGTTGCCGGCGCGAGGGGGAGATCCCCGGCGGCCGTCGTATCGACCAGCACCGCACGATCGTGGGCTTCCGACACGAGAGCCGCGTGCGACGCCGCAAGACGGTCGAGCGGCGCAGGCGGAGCGGATGCGGCGAGGCGGTCCCGGGCGGTCTCGATCCGGGCGAGGCTTTCCTCGAGCCGTCGCATCGCTGCCGCCGATGTGGATGCTTCGCGCAGAATGGCCTCGGCGGCTTCACGCTGCCGGCCGAGATCGTGGCAGATCAGCAACTGGTCGGCCCCGGCCAGGAAGGCGCGTCGGGCCGCGTCGGGCACACCGAACGCCTCGGTGATCGCGCCCATCTCGAGGTCATCCGTGATGAGCAGTCCCTTGAACCCGAGCTCCCGGCGGAGCAGGCCCGTGAGAACCGCCTCGGAAAGGGTGGCGGGAAGGTTGGGGGCCGGCTCGAAGGCGGGAAAGAAGACATGGGCCGTCATCACGGCGTCGATCCCGGCTTCGATCGCGGCCTTGAAGGGCGCCAGTTCGAACGAGAGCAGTCGCTCGCGGTCGTAGGGAATGACCGGCAGCGTCAGATGCGAGTCCACTTTCGCGTGCCCCTTTCCGGGGAAGTGCTTCGCACACGCCAGGACGCCGCCCTCTCTCAACCCGGAGATATATGGCTTGCTATATTTTATGACCGTCTCCGGGGTGTCGCCGAAGGAGCGTGCGCCGATGCCCGGATTGCCGGCATGATTGATGTCGAGCACGGGGGCGAGGTTCCAGTTCAGGCCCAGGGCGCGCATCTCGGCCCCGACGGCGGCTCCGATGCGCCGTGCCAGATCCGGATCCCCCGATGCCGAAAGCGCCATGGCGCCGGGGAACAGGCTGCCCTGGCTCAAAATGCGCATGACGAGGCCGCCTTCCTGGTCGATCGAGGTGAAGAGCCGCCGGCCCGCGGCGGACTCGAAGCGGCCGAGCACGCCGGGAAGGGCGGAAGGATCCGCGAGGTTCCGGGCGAAGACGATCACGCCGCCGATTCCCCACTCTTCGACGAAGGCGAGAACCTCCGGGGAGGGTTCGAGGCCCTGATACCCGATGACGAACAGATTGCCGATCCGGCGACGGAGCTGATTGTCCATGTGCTCACCTCGTTTGGAATTCTTTCTGGTTCATCGGCTGTCGGGAGGTTTTTTTCCAACGCCCCTTCCGGGCATGCCGTCGGCTGTTGTGGGAAACCGGGATGGTGCGGTATGATGCGGCCGTCCAAATTCATCAGGAGAGAGCCCATGTATTGTTTCCGCTGCGGCCAGGAGCTTCCGGCCAAATCCGTCAACTGCCCGGCCTGCGACACCCCCCAGAAGCGGCGACAGCGGCATCGGCAGCGGCTTCTCCTGGGCCTGTTCATCTTCCTTGCCGGCGCCTTCACGGGCAGCGTGTTCGACAGCCTCGTGTTCCGCGGCCGTTCCTGGGATCATTCCCTGCTCGACCTGCTCACGGGCGGCGGGGCTCCGAAGACGGCGACGGCGCCGGCCGAGCCCTGGTCGGATCCCTCCTGGGAGCGCGTCTCGCCCCCGGCCCCCGGGGTCCAGCCGAACCTCCCTGCCGGGAAGAAAGGCATCGTGCCGCCGGGCGCAATCGTATTCAAACCCGGTCAGCCCGGAGCCCCATCGATGGCGCAGCTTCCGCCCACCGACCGGACGGTCGCGGACGGCCTGCCTGTCCCGACTGCAACGGAGACGGCCATGACGGCTCTTTCTGCCTCGATGGCTCCCGACATCGCCTCCCCCGCCGGATTCGACGAAGCCGCGGAGGTTGCGGGAGACGAGGTTCCCGCTATCGGGTCCGAAACGGCTCCCGTTGCGGCTTCGGAGCCTGTCATGGCCCCGCCGGCCACGCCGGAGCCTCTTCCCGACACCGATCTCGCTCCCGGCGCTCTCGAAAAACTCGAAACGGGTGAAGGGAACAATTATCACGGAAGTCTCTGGCTCGACGGCGACAGCCTGCTGTTCGCCTCGAATCGCGCGGCCGGATCGGCCAACCCGAAATACCAGGCGTATTTCCGGTCGCTGAAGGGGAAGACCGGCTCGGTGCGGTTGTTCTCCTGGCCCGGCAACGTCTGGACGCCCGAGTTCTCGAAAGACGGAAAGCAGCTCGTTTTCTCCAGTGACAGCGCCAAGGACGAGCAGGTCTTCGTCTTCGACCGCATCACCCAGCAGCACCGTGCCCTGACCGATGGCGGCCACAAGAACATGATGCCTGCCCTGTCGCCGGACGGGAAGTTCGTCGTCTTCACCTCGAACCGCAAGGGCTCCAACGACATCTGGCTGGTCGGGATCGACGGGGACGGCCTCGTGCAGCTCACTTCCGGCCCGGAAGACGATCGCGAGCCGCGCTGGTGGCCGGATGGCAAATCCATCGTCTTCACCCGCATCGTGCAGAAAATGAAGGTGTCCCATATCATGAGGCTCGGCATCGATCCGGTGGGGAAGCCCGAACCGCTGGTGGGCGAGGCGAGCCGGAACTGGCTTGCCGACCCGTCGCCCGATGGCCGCTGGCTTGCCTACGTGCGCTCGGAAAGCGACGATGGAAGCCGGAACGTGATCCGTGTGCGCCGCCTCGACTCCGGGACCGAGTTCGCCGTTACGACGTTCGGCTCGGCCGATGCGTTCCGGCCGATCTGGACCCATGACGGCTCCGGCCTGATCGCGCATGCCGACCGCGAAGGCCGCAAGGGCCTCTACCTGATCAGGCTCGAGAAAAAGCCGAAACCTTGATCCCGCTCCCTCTTTCCAGCCTCCTGCTGACGGCATTGCCGGTCGGGGTGTTCGTCTGGCTGTTCCGGACGGCGCTCGCCGACCCCGTCCTTCGGGAAGGGGCGCTTGCGGGCGGGATTGCCGGCGCGTTCGCGATCCTGCCTCTCAAGTTCGTGTTCTATCCTGCGCTTCAGGCGGCGCTCGGCATCGATCTGCGATCGCTGCTCGCCGATTCCGAGGAGTTCTGGATGCGGTTTGCCGTTGCCGTGATCCTGGTCGGGGGGCTCGAGGAGACGATGAAGCTCGGCGCGGCCATTGCCGGTGCAGGCTGGATGGGCAGTCTCTGGCGGTCGACCGCGATCTTTCTCGCCTCGCTTGCCGCCGGTCTGGGCTTCTCGGCGGCAGAAAGCATTGACTATATATCGATCTTCGGGGCCGACGTGCTCCTGACCCGTATCCCGCTGAGTACCACGGGCCACGTCCTGTTTTCGGGCTTCGCCGGCTGGGCAGCCGCCCTCGCGCTGTGCAAACGGACGAAGACGGGAGAGAGCGCGGCCACCTGGCGCGGATACGTCCAGTTCCTCGGCGGCCTGCTCGGAGCCGCCGTTCTTCACGGGAGTTTCAACATGATCGCGATGCGCACCGTCGCCTCGACCTCGATCCCCCTGCTGGCCGCGATGCTCGTGTTCGGAGCGGCGCTGCTGCGGGAGGGCTGGGTGCGCGTTCTCGTACTCGACCGGGCCGAACGGGGGAGCGACGAGCCGTGCGCCCTCTGCGGCGCCGTTCCCGCCGATTCGCGCGGCCGCTTCTGTGCCGCCTGCGGGGCCAGGAGGCCCCTCGTCCGATGACCACGCACCCGACCCGCCCGGATAAACCCCGTATCATTGCCATCGCCGTCCAGACGCCCGAACTGTCCGACACCGAACTCGACGATTCCCTCGACGAGCTTGCCGAACTCGTCAGAACGGCGGGCGGCGTCATCGTCGGCCGCGTGGTCCAGAAACGGGCCCGGTTCGACCGTTCCAGCTACTTCGGATCGGGCAAGATGAAAGAGGTGGCGGAGCTGATCGAATCGACCGGCGCGGTCCAGGTGATCGCCGACGACGAGCTGACGGCTCTCCAGGTGCGCCGCCTGGAAGAGGGGATCGGCTGCGAAGTGCTCGATCGGACAGGGATCATCCTCAACATTTTTTCCGCCCACGCCTCGACTCGGGAGGGGAAGCTCCAGGTAGAGCTTGCGGCCGTCCAATACATGCTGCTGCGGCTCGCGGGCGGGTATGGCGGTTTGTCGCGGCAGCGCGGCGGTATCGGTCTGAAGGGCCCCGGCGAGACGAAACTCGAGACCGATCGTCGCGTCCTCAAGATCCGGCTGAAGCGGCTGGGCGACGAGCTCGACAAGGTCGTCCAGGATCGCGAGGTGCAGCGCAGAAAGCGCACCGACCGGTTCGCCCCGCTGTTCGCCCTCGTCGGTTACACGAATGCCGGCAAATCGACGCTTCTGAACGCGCTGAGCGGGGCCAGCGTCCAGGTGTGCGACGGCCTGTTCACGACACTCGACCCGACCGCCCGCCGCGTCGAGCTGCCCGGGGGGAGATGGGCGATCCTGTCCGACACCGTCGGCTTCATCCGGAAGCTGCCCCACGGTCTCGTGCGTGCCTTTCGCGCGACGCTCGAGAGCGTGCGGCACTCCCAGGTGCTGGTCCATGTCTGCGACGTGTCGAACGTCCAGGCCCGGGAACACATCGCCGCCGTCGAGCAGGTGCTCCAGGAGATGGAACTGGAAAGCCCCGACCGGATCGTCGTCTTCAACAAGATCGACCGGGGCGTGCCGCACAACCGCGAAGCCCTCGAGGCCCTGTTCCCGGGTGCGATCTTCGTTTCGGCGCGCACTGGCGAGAATCTCGACGAACTGCGGCAGCGCATGGCCGAAAAGATGGCCGTCTCGTTCGAAACCGTCGAACTCGAGCTTCCCGTCTCGGCCCCCGAGCTGAAGGAAATCCGGCTGTTGGGGCGAATCCTGAAGGAAGAGTGGGGGGAGGGCACCGTCCGCCTCACCGCCGATCTCCCGCGCACCTACCTGGCCCGCCTCGATCGTTCGCGCACGTGATCCCGGCCATGGCGCCCCAATCCGCGACTGTGTCGGATGGGCGCATCACGATGCGCCCCTACGCATCGCTGGATCGCCCCCCGTATCCGCCCCACACCCGTCATTCGTTCATGTAGGGGGCGTATACGGCGTGAAGGCTATACGATTTCCCATCGGCGCTCGTGTAGCCCCAACTGGCGATCGACTGGTTGGATTTCAGCGGATCGGTCGGAATCGAGAGAAGATATCCGTGCCTGGGGGTCGTGGTGGCCAGATCGCCGAACTCCGCCGTCAACGGGTATTTCCCCTTGTCGGCCCGGTATTCCATGAGGGCTTTGCGCAGCGCCTTGAGGTTCGCCTTCATGACGGCGACCTCGCTCTGGGCGACGTAGTCGGTGTAGTAGGGGGCCGCCAGCGCCACGAGCGCGGCGATGACCGCAACGACGATGATCAGCTCGATCAGCGAAAAGCCCCTGCTTGAAGAATATGATAACATATAATATTCCTTCATAGATTTCTACCAGGTCGAGTAGCGGGTGCCGTCGAAGGCCGTGTGCCAGCCTTCGATGAAAGCGGAATCCGTCGGAAAGCGGACGTCATAGAGATAATACCCGGCGCCATTCGAGACGGTGGTGAGACTCTGGTTCGTCAGCCAGACGCTTGCGGCCGGGCTCGTGGCGACGAACCTCAGATCCCAGCAGAAGATATCGTCCTTCGGCTTGAAAGGATTGTTGGTCTGGCCGAGCGTGAGAAAGGGCCCTTCCTCGGTCCGTGAACGGGTCTCGGTGGCGGGAAGGGCCACCAGCAGCGAAGCAACACAGGCCGGGGGCACGTTGTTCATGCGGGCGCTGCGATACCGGTCGATCGCGAGCCGCATGTCATACAGCCGGTCCCGCAGCAGCCGTTCCCGTGCCTTCATGTCGAACAGTTCCACCGTCGGCAGCGCCAGCAGGGCGAGAATCGAGATGATCGAGACGACGATGATCATCTCGAGAAGCGAAACGCCGAGCCGCGGCGCGCGGGAGGGGCACCCCCCGGCCGCCGAACGATTCCTCCGGCTTGGGTTCATACCCGTCCAATCTAGCCGAACCGGGGTGCATTTTCCAGTCCTGCGATGGTAGAGTGTCCAAAGAACGTTTCTGAAGGAGTGCAGAGGATGAGGTGTTTGGAAAGATGCGGCCGATGGTTCTTGCCCGGGGTCGTCCTGGTTCTCTTGGCAGCCTTTGCCCAGGGCGCCGTGGCGGGGGATTGGGAAGCATTCGAGATCAACGCCCAGTATCGCGGCTCGGTGAAACAGGCGTCTGAGCAGCTTGGCTGCGCGATCGGCTACTTCCAGGGACTTCCCGACGGGCAGAGCCAGATCATTTTCCATGCCTGCGTGCGCGATCCCGAAAAAGCGAAGAAATACTATGCCTTCCGCCTGAACCAGACCTGCTCCCGGGCGCCGTTTCAGTTGAAAACGACATCCGAGATCTACGCGCGGTTCGAAGGGTTCGAGCCGTCGCACCAGTCGGCGGCCAAGGATCTGCTGGCCCTTCTGACGGAGCTGCGCCGCCCGGACTTCGAGCCCAAGCCGGTCGAGAGCATCGAGATCAACGGCGTCACGATGAAGATGCAGGCGGTGCTGAAAGATCGCGGCCACAAACGCGAGATCACGGTCACCCGGCCGGGGAAACAGCCCGTCGAAGGCAAATTCTTCTTCCGCCGCAGCGTGGCGACGGGTCCGTGGGGGCTCGAGAAGTTCCGCCTCAAGCGCGGCAAGGTGTCGGTCTCGTTCGTCGTCGACAAGCTCGATGCCGTCAGGAAATCCTACGCCGTGAAATCGCCCTACGACTCGTGGGTCTTTGCCCGCTGACCCGACTTCTTTTTCCCCTGACGGCCGGAATGGCCGCCTTTCTCGCGTTCCTGCTCCAGCCCATGGCGGGAAAGGCCCTCCTGCCCGTTCTTGGCGGCGCCGCATCCGTCTGGACGCTCTGCCTGACGTTCTTCCAGGTAACCCTCCTTGCCGGATACGCCTACACGCATTATGGCATCGCCATCGCCGGCACGGTCCGGCAGGCCCCGGTTCATCTCCTGCTGCTGCTGGCCGCGACGCTGTTCCTCCCGGTCGATCCGGCGCCGGCCCGGTATCTCGCCGACCTTTCCTCGCCCCCCGAAGGGCGGCTTCTGCTCGGGCTGGTGACGGGAATCGGGCTGCCGTTTCTCCTGCTTTCCTCGACCACGCCGCTCCTCCAGCGCTGGTTCGTCGGCATGTCCGGCGTCCGGCCCGAGGATGCGTGGGTGTTCTATAGCTATAGCAATATCGGGAGTCTCGCGGCGTTGCTTTCCTACCCGCTGCTGTTCGAGCCGCTTCTGCCGCTCGAAAGCCAGGTGCGCGCCTGGAGCGCCGGCTTCCTCGTGTTTCTCGGCCTCGTGTGTCTCTGCATGGTCGCCCTGGCACGGCGGCACCAGCCCGAGGCCGATGTGCCGCACGAGCGGGATTCGGCGAAGGGCGAGGTTCCACGGCTGCGCCTTCTGCTCTGGCTCGGCGGCAGCGCCATTCCGGCGAGCCTGCTGTCGGGGGTCACGGCCCATCTCACCGTCGATGTGGCCTCCGTGCCGCTGCTGTGGGTCGTACCGCTCGCGTTGTATCTGCTCTCGTTCGTGATCGTGTTCGCCCGCCCGTCGGGCGGAGAGGGGACGGGGACCACGATGCCCGCAGCCTACGCCCTCCTGCTGGCCGTCGTGACCCTGGGGCCGTCCGGCCCGATCGGCCTTCGGATCCTGGTGCATCTTGGGGCCTTCTTCGTGATGTGCCTGGCCCTGCACGGGAAGGTCGCCGCTACCCGGCCTGCCCCGAATCAGCTCACCCTGTTCTACCTGGTCATCTCGATCGGTGGCGCCCTGGGCGGGATGTTCAACAGTCTCGCCGCCCCGTGGCTGTTCACGACGCATGCCGAGTATCCGCTCGTGCTGGCCCTTTCGGCCCTGTTTGCTGCGTTTGTCGGCGGAGGGAGTCGAGGTCCCGCTTCATGGGGCAGATGGGCGGGGCCGGTCATCGCTGGGGTTGCAATCGTGTTGATGTGGCTGAAAGGAGTTCTGGGGGTGGATCCTTCCGGGCTCACCCTGCTCCAGGCGCTGGGCGTGACGGGGCTCCTCGTCTGGAGCGCTCGTCATTTTCAGCCTCTCTGGGGAATCGCGTTCGCCGTCTGGCTTGGCTGCATCCTGGCTCCCGGGGGCGGCGAGAAGGAAGTCTTGTTCCGCGCGCGAAGTTTTTACGGCACGTTTCGCGTCGTCTCTGCCGATGCCGGGCGGTATCACCTCCTCGAACACGGGAACATCCATCACGGTGGCCAGTTGCGCGACGGCAAGGAAAGGTATTATCCACTATTTTATTATTCCCGGGAAAGCCCCGTCGGGCAGGTGTTCCGGGAACTCCGGATCGGACGTCGGGCGAAGCGCGTTGCGGTCGTCGGACTCGGCACCGGCGGACTGGCCGCCTATGGCCGCCCCTGGCAGCAGTTCACCTTTTACGAGATCGATCCCCTCATCGTCCGGATCGCCCGCGACCCTGCGCTGTTCACGCATCTTCGCGATTCGCCCGCCCGATGCAGGGTCGTCACCGGGGATGCGCGGCTGATGCTGGGGATGGCCGCAGATGGAGCCTATGACCTGCTCATTCTCGACGCCTACTCGTCGGATGCGATCCCCCTGCATCTGATCACGCGCGAGGCCGTTTCCCTGTATCTGCGGAAACTGGCGCCCGGCGGCCTCCTGCTGTTCCATGTCTCGAATCGGTATCTCGATCTGGAACCCGTGCTGGGCGCGATCTCATCGACTCTCGGCGCCCAGGCCCTCGCGGCGCGGTATGATCCCGGAGACGACGAGCAACTCCATTATGAGAAGGATGCCCGCTATGTTTTCAGCTCGAAATGGGTGCTCCTGGCCCGTCACCAGACGGATTTCGGGGGACTGGCCCGGAGCAGGCCGTGGAAGCGGGCCGTGGCGGGGCCTCCGGGAGCCGCCTGGACGGATGGATGGTCGAGTCTTCTGTATGCATGGCGTTTCGAGTGACCGAAATTCTTTGACACGCAGGATCGGCACGGGTAAGATGGCGCCGACCGGTGCGCATGAATCGCGCCGCGGGAGAGAGATGTATGTCCTGGGTGAATGCCGTTCGATGCCTGATCCTGTCAGGATTCTTTTTTGCGGGAGTCGTCTGTGCCGAACCGGTTTCCACGACAGACCCGGCCGGGGACGAGGTCGATCCGGCCGTTGCCGTGGAAAATGGATTTTACGACGCTTTATCCCGGGGACAGGCTTCCGAGGCGCGAACGATCCTCGAGGGGGCGCTGAACGACCGCACATCGGCTTCCCTGGTGAATATTCCCCAACTGATGCTGGCTCTGGCGAATTTTCTCTGCGATGCCGGTGATCTCGCGGCTGCCCGGCCTTGGTATGAACGGCTCGACACCGAGTTCGGGAAGCAGATTGCCGACGAGGAAAGCCAGAAGACGTTCCACGAACTGATCAGCGCCAAGCTCGACTGGATCACGACAGGCGGCAAGCGTCCCTGGGCCCGGCCGGACCCGCAGAGTCTCGCCCGCGAGATTGCCTCGGCCCTCACCGCGACCGACACGAGGCTTCTCGGGGAACTCCTGGCCGGAGTCGACGTGTATGTCGGCTGGTGGCAGAGCGAGCTCGAGACGACGGCCCGCGATGATCTGCTCGGGTTTCTCGCCAAACACCGGGCTGCTGCGATCACCTGGTCCAACCAGACCGAAGTCGCCTCCCGTGCCGTCGATACCGAAGAAAACGTCATCTATCTCAACACCCACGGCTGGACCGAGATGGAAGGCGGCTTCACCAATGTCCAGTTCGCCATCCACCGGTTCCCTGGCGGATGGGAATGGCGCGGCATCGTGCTGGGGGAAGCCCGCGAGCCCTGACCCCTCTTCCTGCTCCGCTCTTTACGGCTCCGCGTCCGGCTTGAACGGCCGACGAACCACCGAGACACCGAGACACCGAGACACGAAAGAGGGGACGCACCGCAGAGAACCTCCTGAAAAATCGGAAGGTTCAGGGCCGTCCCCGAAAGATGGAGGGCAGAGAAAGGGCCGGTGGGAATGACCATAAAGAGCGAAGGAACGGTCTTCTCCATCCGAACGATGTGACGACTGTTTTCATCCCGTTCATCTGCGTCATCTGTGTCATCTGTGGATCGGTTCTTGGAATAAAATCCCTCTGCCAGACATAGAGGCACTGCGAAACCGCCGGGTCACGGCGCGTCTGCGTGGGTGAACCGACCGAACTGATCTGGAACGGTCGAGAGGGTCAGAACTGGAGATTGTCTTCCCGGGTCCAGCCTTCCTTGCGGCCGTTGTTGAAGGAAATATTGAACCACATATATTTCCCAACCTGCTTTGCCGAAAGGATCTTCACCGCGACGCCCTTCGGCACTTTCCCCAGAAGCTCCGCCCGGGTGTCGGGCTTGATCCGGATCTTGGCGGCTGGATCGGCGGTGATCGTTCCCTCTTCCGGGAGTTTGCCTCCGGCGACATACCCCTTCACCGTGTCGGCGGGTTTCGCCGGCTTCGCGACGGCGGAGCTGACGGTCTGGGCAATCGCCTGGGCTTTCTTCGTCGCCGCCTGGATGCGCGCGGCGGTCATGCTGGCGACCGCGGATGCGGTGGCGCTGGCGACCGTCTGGTCCGAGAGGAGCTTGCCGTTGTTGTCCACCATCGTCGACAGCACTTCCTGCGGTCCGATCAGCAGCAGATCGTCACGCGTCCAGCCGATTTTCTTGTTGAAATCCCATTTGATTTTGGTCCAGCCGTCCTGGTGCTCGATGACGAAGCCCTTCGTGCCCTGGTTGACCCGCATCATCTCTTTCGAGGTCAGGGAGGGCTCGAACCGCACCTTGACGCCCTTCACGAGGGCATATGCGACCTCGTCGCCGAGCAGGGGCTTCGTAGGGCTTGCCGCAGATGCCTGCGGAGCTTTGGGGGTCTGGGCGGTTGCAACGGCCGACGCGGCACGATCGGCTGGGGTCGCCAATGGAGCGGACGAGGGGGCGGTAGCTTCAGGCGCCGCCTGGACGGTTTTGACATCGGTCGGGGAAACGGGTGCCTGGCTTTTTTCCTCGAGCATGCGGAACATCTGCTTGCCGGCATAGGCGCCCAGAGCCACGACCGAGGCGATGATGACGATGATGGAGACGAGTTTGATGATTTTCACAATAAAAATACCCCCGAAGTGTTCCCGATTCTAGTACCGGGCACGGGGGCTGTCAAGGGGGGGAGGGGAATCGTTCAACTTCCGGACGGAACGACCGAGTCGAGGATCTTCCCGAAATTGGCCAGATAATTACTGTTGATGATCTGACCGACGACCGTCAGGATGGAAATCAGCGCGAGCGCGACCAGCGCGATCACGAGGGTGTATTCCACGAGACCTTGGCCGGATCGGGAGCTCCGCCGGATATATGGTTTCTTTTTCATAGTGATCTCCCCAAATAACAGATAGCAAATCCGATGCCATCTCTATCGGTCACTTGTGTAAAGTAACACAGAAGCTCCGGCCATGGAATGTGGATGGAAAGATTTCCGGGGCAGACGGGATGGTCGGTTTTTGGAATGGGGATTCCGGAACAGTTATGCTAGAATCACCCCGCATGCCGAACGTTACCGAACTCTGGAAAAGCCACTGGGGGCGTCTGCTCGCGTTACGGCGCCCGGAAGGCGGCTTCCCGTATTTCGAAAACGGCCCGGCCTCGGTCGAGCCGACGATTCATGCCGTTCTTGCCGGACTTTCGGGAACCGTCGATCCCACCGAGCTTGTCGCTTCGCTCGACTGGCTTGCCACGGTCGTGAAATCCGATGGCTCGGTGACCGGTTCGCCGGCAGCACCGGTCGAAGGAGCCTGGCTCACGGCTCCCTATGCGCTCGTCATGACGAAGGCGGGGAGGACAGCCCAGGCAGCGGCCGCGCTGGCATTTCTCGAGCGGTTCGCCTCGATCACCGTTCAGAATACGAATCAGAGCGAACTCGACGGCTCCCTTGTCGGCTGGCCCTGGACCGACGGCGCTTTTTCCTGGGTGGAGCCCACGGCCTGGGGCGTTCTGGCCTTCGAGGCAGCCGGGAAACGCGATGCTCCACGCGCCGTCGAAGGCCGGTCGCTCCTGCTCGATCGCCAGATCCCGAGCGGCGGCTGGAACTACGGAAGCAAGAAATCCTTCGGAAAGGAACTCATCCCCTTTCCGGATACGACAGCCTATGCTCTGATGGCTCTGGCAGGCCATGTCCCGGCTGAAACCCTGCAAAATTCCATCGGGTTTCTCGAACGGGACGCCGAAGCACAGGAGTCTCCCTATTCCCTCGCTTTGAGCCTTCTCGCTCTCGATCTCTGCGAATCCGGAGCCATCTCCCACATCCGCTCCCGGCTTGCCGAGCGATTCGATCTCATGACCGGCGAGCGTCTGAATGCCGTCCATCTTGGCCTCGCCCTTCAGGCGCTGGGGAACAGGAGGGTGATCAGGGAATGAATCGGCGCTCGTTCCTGAAATGGACTCTCGCCGCAGCCGGCGCTGTCGGGCTGGGAGCGGTGATCGGAAGATACTGGCACCGCCGCTGCCGCGTCTGGGTGCTTTCCGCGCCCGATTACCGGAAGGAGTATGCGAAAGATATCGGCTCGATCATGCTTCGCGAGGAGCTGGCCCTCAAGGGGAAAAACGTCCTGATCAAGCCGAACTTCGTCGAGTGTCACCCCGGGCGCCCGATCAATACCGAGCCTTCGCTGATCGCCCAGGTGGCGGATGCCTGTTTCCGCCTCGGCGCCGCCTCGGTCACGGTCGGCGAGGCGCCCGGCCATCGCCGCGATCCGTGGTTTTCGATTTACAACCGTACCCTTCGTGAGGCATTGCCGACCCAGGTGAGGTGTATTGACCTCAACCATGGGGAGCTCGTGCGCATTCCGAATAAGGGATGGTACACCGGCCTCGATGCATTCTATGTGGCTGCGCCCCTTGCCAGGGCGGATGTGGTGATCAGCATGCCGAAAATGAAAACCCATCACTGGATGGGGGTCACGCTGTCGATGAAGAACCTCTTTGGCAATCTGCCCGGGATCGTCTACGGATGGCCGAAAAACGTGCTCCATTTCCGCGGCATTCCGCACTCGATCGTCGACCTGGCCCTGACCATGCCGCCGCATTTCATCGTCGTCGACGGCATCGTCGGCATGGAAGGTGACGGACCGATCCTCGGAACTCCCAAGCAGATGGGCGTTCTGGTGCTGGGCACCGACCCTCTCGCGGTGGATGCGACCGCGGCCCGGATGATGGGCTTCGATCCCGCGCTCATTCCCTATATGTCGCTTGCCCTGCCGCATCTGCCCGGGATGCTCGATGATATGAACGATTACCCGGCCGAACATCCGCGCCGGTTCGCCTCGACGTTCTCCTGCATCGACTCGTTCAAACCCTGGCAGTGCGGGAACTACTGGAAATGACGACAAAAAAACAGGGGGGGATTTCTCCCCCCCTGATTGGGCCTTTGCAGGCCTTGTGATCTATTAGGAGCCAGTGGTGAGCTGGGTGCCGATGTAGCCGAGCATGCCGCTGACCTTGTTGCCCGCGAACGACAGAGCAACGATGGCGAGAACGGCGATGAGGCCGATGATCAGAGCGTACTCAACAAGGCCCTGGCCTTCTTCTTCCCGAACAAAGCGCTGAATCAGATTCATATGAGTTCCTCCTGCTTCGATTTTGGCTTGCGTGCCACTTTGAGTTAGTGCAACCCGTGTGCCAACCTTGCGGCAACCGGATCGACCTCTCAATGAGAACTATACCATAGGACGAATCGAAAAAACCACTGTGGCTGGAAAATACTTGCGAGGTATTTATGCCGCGAAATTTGGGGAGATATTCCGGTGCGGTATTCCTCACTCCGGTGCCGAAGTTCGCTGAATTCCCCACTGATCGGTACTCGACGGGAAAGGCTGCTCGAGCCGGTAATCATTCGCTCCACCCCCGAAATCCTTGACGAACAGCGGGGCGGAAGCAAGGCTTCCCGATGCAGAGGCACACCCGATATGGCTGCTGCCGTCGGGAAAGCCGTACACATCGTTCGGGCCGAAAACCGGAGGTGTGGTCTGGCCGCCGATATTCTCGATCCCCTTGAATCCTTGGCCGGTGTAGCTTCTCTGGGCCACGAGGATATTCTTCTCAATGATGGGAATGCCGTTCACGACCTGGATGCCATACGCCGCATCGAAGGTGTTGTACCGAATCGTCGATGCCTGCTCCATCACGCGCAGCCCGAGCCCCGTGGCAGTCACGAAGAGATTGTTCACGATGTTCACGGTGCCGCCGGTGTCCCCACAGGACAGACCGACCCCTGACCAATCGAAGAAGTTGTTGCCCGAGTAGGTCGAGGTTTCGTTCCGGCTGGCATCGACACCGGTCTGCCCATGACTGAAACTCGAGTCTTGCAGGGTCAGTCCCGTGTTCTCCACCAGCTTCATACCGGTCGGGGAGTAGGTCGATCGGAACCCGGCAAGCGAGAGCCCGTCGCAGGATCGAGCTTCGAGACCAAGCGTGCAATGATCGAGGGTGACGTTCCGGAAGCTGCCGAGCGCTTTTTCCAGCTTCAGGCCGGTGCCCGCATAGGCGATCGTGACGCCGCACAGGGCCGTCGACGCGTCGGCGGAGTCGGTGATCGTGATGCCGCCCCAGTTGCCGGCAGAGGGAACGGGGGCATCGGAAGTGAAGACGATCGGTTG
>DAOOQQ010000026.1:0-60828 GCA_035388825.1 Candidatus Ozemibacteraceae bacterium | reverse complement strand
GCGGCATCGAGGAGGCCGGCCCGCACCTGCTCGGCGACGAGCGTGTGATCATTCGTGAGCTGGCGCATCTGACCGCCCCGAAGCAGATACGCGCGGGAGTCTCCCACATGGCCGAGAACCATCTGGCTGCCCACGATGAGCCCGGCGGTCATTGTCGTTCCCATTCCCTGGCACTCTGGATGCATCTTCACGTGCTGCCAGATGGCGTGATTCGCGTCGGAAAACGCGGCCTCGAGACTGGCCTGGCCGGTGCCATCGGGGTGCGCGCCCGAAAGCCACTGGCGCAACGAATCGGTCGCGATACGCGAGGCGACCTCTCCCGCCGCATGCCCGCCCATGCCGTCGGCAACCCCGAACAGGCAAGCCCCGGCCGTCATTGCCGGCTCGCGCCAGGGAGGGACCGCCAGAGGATTGTCTTCGTTGTTGCGTCGGACGAGTCCACGGTCGGACAAACAGGATATCTGCACCTGCGTGCCTTTCAATCAGCGTCTCTACTTCGGCGGCATTATACCCATCCTGTTCCGGATGGGTCAAGCTTGGGGAACGGGGGAAGAACGTATCTCCCCCGGTTCGGTCACGGCAGGAAACTCTTGACGATCAGGGCCACCCCGCAGAGCGAAACGATTCCGCCCGCCACGAGAAGCCAGAACACGCGGGATTCGGCATCCGCCACCAGCTCCTCTTCGGATTTCGTCGAGATGACGAACGTCACGTCACTTTTCACCCGCCGGGCGATCGTGGGCGCTTCACCGCCCGAATGCAGCTCGCCAAGCACGTATCCGGGCTGGTTGACGGGGAAAATGCGCTCCTTGTGCTCGATGCCGAGGATGCGGTGGTTCGCGTCGAGCGCGGGAAGGGTGCTGACGTACCCCATGCTCAGGCTGCCGGTGGACATGACCTGGCCGATCGAGGAGGCCGGGGCGGGCTCGAACCGGTCGATCACCTGGATGGCATCGATCTCCGCCTCTTCCGGGCGCACCATCACCCGGCCGCTCGCATCCTGAACCCAGAACGGAACCATCGACGTTTCGGAACGGACCACGCGGTGTTCCGTCTTCGTCTTCCGCTCCTGCTGCTTCGTCTGCTGATTCGTCTCGAACGTGGTGACCTCGATCCGTTCCCGGCTTTCGCAGGAAAACCAGACGCAGGATTTGCCGGAAAGCGGGGCCGTCAGAGGAGAGTCGCACTGGATGGTGCCCTTCACTTCGACAGGCTTGCCGACCGATACGGCGCCGTCTTTCAGCTCCTGAGCCGTGGAGGTCCGGGTTCCCTTGATCTGGGCGACTTTGGCCTGCTCCAGATACCGCCAGTACAAAAGCGCAACGCCGATGACGAGTACGAAAATGCCGACTCCCACCATATCCCGAGATCCTCCGTCTTCGCATATTCCGCGGCAAGAACCGGCGCGGTTTCTGATCCCATGATGCATGAGAGCGATTCTTCTGACAAGAAAAAAGATGTATCCATCCCGCCCCCCGGGCCTGCCATGCTACGATGAAGGCGAACATGAGGGAGGAGATCCACGCCCATGGGCATCCGGGAACGCCTGACGCGTGTCGTGAAAGCGTATGTCAATGCCTGGCTCGGCCGCTCTCTCGCCGAGTTCGAGTCGGATGACCTCCCCTGGCCCGACGAAGAGACCGGCCCCGGCGGCCCGGCCCCGGCCGGCGCCCGCCGGGAACCCGATGCACGGCTCCAGCGCTGCTACAACCGTCTCGAGATCCCCATCGGCTCGGATCTGGCGACGGTCCGGAAAGCCTGGAAAGAGATGATGAAGCGATATCATCCCGACCGCCACGGGAACGATCCCGAGAAGCTGGCCACGGCGACCCGTCTCTGCCAGGAGCTGACGGAAGCCTATCTGGAGTTATCCCGGTTTCTCAAGACTTGACACCCGCTCATTCATGCCGTACAGTTCGGGCGTTTGAATTCGATTTTCCGTCATATAATATATAATAAAGTATAAATAGGAAAGGAACTGCTCGCATGAGCCGTAACGCCCCCGAAGCGTGGGAAACGGGGAGCCTGGTCGACCATTACAACACCCTGTTCCCGTTCGACGAGAAGGAGATCCTCGCGTATCTCGCCCCTCTGGAACTGGGCCGCGATGACGTGTTCATCGATTTCGGCTGCGGGAACGGCGCCGCTCTTGCCGTTGCGGCACGGTTCTGCCGCCGCGTGATCGGCGTCGACGTCGCCGAAAAGCAGCTCGAGCAGGCAAAACAGCGGCTCGCAGCGGTTCCTGCAGCCCGTCTGCTCCAGGTTCCCTTTCTCGACTGCCGTCTCGAGGCTGAGGAACCGCTGACGAAAGGTTCGTCCCGCAAAGCGCTGCACCACCTGACGGATGCGGAAAAGATCGTGTTTTTCCGGCAGATCGGGCCGCGATTCGCCCCCGGCGCCCGCTTCGTGATCGAGGATGCCGTCTTCGACTTCGATCGCTCCGAACTGGAGGCCTGCATGCCGCAGGTCCTGGCTGATGCCGCGACCTGGTATGGCGAGCGGTGGCCCCAGGTACAGCCGGATTTCCTGATCACGATCCGGGACGAGTTCGCCACGGGCCTGAACGCCTGGACGGCAGCGCTCGAGGCCGGCGGCTTCAGACTCGCCCGCCGCACCCGCCACACCTGTTTTCTCAGCCATCTGACGGCCATCAAGGAAGGATGACACCATGTCCGAACAAGCGCACGAAATCGTTGCCCTGCTGACTCCGGGCTGCCTCGGCACCTGCTGGTACGGCAAGTATCACTATCTCGAGCCATGGGCAGGCTGCGAGCATGACTGCGACTACTGTTACGCCCGCTACCGCTCCGCCGTCACCGAGAAACTCGCCGAGCTTCACACGGTCTTCGATCGCCCCGCTCCGCTGGCGGATCCCGACCGGCTCATCCCCGAACTGCGCGACCGGCTCGCCCGGGGGGATGTGAAGATCGTCAAACTTTCCCGGTACACCGACCTGTTCACCCCGGGTCAGGTGAAGAGCGGCCTCGCGGCCCGCCTGCTCCAGACCCTCGCCGACTCCCCCGTCGAACGCGCCATCATCACCACGAAGGGGCTGCCGGATGCTGCCTGCATCGATGTCATGGGCAGGTTCCCCGCGAAATTCTCGTACAACCCGGTGTTCAAGCCCGCCGCCCCGGTCTCGCTCGAGCAGCACATCTTTCCGCTCGAGGAGCGGCTGAACGCGGCTGTCGAGCTGCAGAAGCGCGGCGTGCGCGTCACGGTGCACATGGATCCGATCGTTCCCGGGCTGGAAGACGACGAGACGACGCTGCGCGGGCTTCTTCTCCGGCTCCGCGAGGCAGGCCTGAGGCGCGTCATGTTCTCGACGCTTCTGCTGACCGAGCCGATGGTCGAGGACATCCGGCGCCGGATCGGGACGGAACACACGGACCGCATCCTGAGCCATTTCGATGTCGAGGCGTCGCGCCAGCTTCTTCCGAAGCAGGGGGAAACACGGTATATCGAACTGAAGCCCGAGGCGAAGCAGCGGATCGTCGATCTGTATGCGCGGCTGCTGCGGGAACTCGGCTTCGATTTCGTGCTGTGCGGCCTGAAAAGCGCCAGCAAGGGGCTCCGGATCGACCGCAAGGCCTGTCCGGTGTGCGATGGGACATTCTATGCCTAAACTCTGGTTTGCAAACATCGAAGAAGTCTTCCTCGACGCCGACACCGACGAACAGGGCAGCCTGGCGACGAAGGTCAGCGTCTGGACACCCCGGTTCCTCTTCCACGCGGCTCCGGGCGATGCGGTCATCGTCGGCAACGCGGTGGACCAGCGCTTCATCGCCTACGCATCGGCCGTCAGCGGCTTCACTTCCACGCTGCCGGTCCTGTTCCCCACCGCCGAACCCCGGCCGTTCCTTCTGGCCGAAGCCGTCCTGGCCGACCGGAGGCTGCTCGATGCGGCACGCGAGCTGTGTCGCGACGGCGGCTGGGTCCTCGAACCCTACCTGCAGACGGAAAACGCGCTGCGCGTCGCCGCCGAGATCGGCATCCCGGGCAATCCGACCCACAATATCCTGATCGAAGAAGGGCTGTCCCAGCAGCTCAACGACAAGCTGGAATGCAAGCGCATCGCGGGGCATCTCGGCATCGAGACGATTCCCGGCATCTCGGCGAATGACCTGGTCGGCCTGCGCCGCGCGGTGAAGGATGCGTCCCAGTTCCACGACGGGGAGCTGATGCTGCGCAAGGCCCAGAGCGCCGGCGGCGTCGGCAACCTGTGCGGAGCTCCCGACGAGCTTCTCCCCCGCCTCGAAAACTGGTATTCGAACGGAACGGTGCTGATCGAGCCGAAACTGGAACTGCTCGAGACGCTCGGCTCGCTGGTCGATGTCGAACGCCACGGCCCCGAGTTCATCGGCATCGACTCCCAGATCCTCGAGAACGGCGGCTGGGTCGGCTTCACCTACCCTTTCACGGATCAGGATATAGCGGATCAGATACATCGAGAGAGCCTGGCGTTTGGCCGGGCGGCCCACCAGCTCGGCGGCCGCGGGTATCTGAACCTCGACTGGGGCATCGTTCGAAACGACGACGGGAGCCGGCGCGCGGTTCTCATCGAATGCAACTTCCGGCACAATGGCTTCTCCCACCTGATCGACCTGGGGGCCCGCCTGACGGGGCTCAACCGCGGCCTTCTGCACGCGCGCTTCCTCGCCACCCTTCCCGTGCGCCCCGAGTGCGGCACCTTCGCGGGTCTCCATGCAGCCCTGGCCGGAAAGATCGGAAAGCGATCCGCCTCGCTGCTGCTCGAGCCCGGGGTATCCGAAGCCGGGGCCGTCATCATCCTTCCCCCCGAAGACGGCAGGGCGGGCATCGCCATCTTCGCCGCCGACGCCCGTGAAGCAGAGGCGATCGACGTCGCCGTCCGCGAACGGATTTCGTGAAGAACCACCTCGTCGTTCTCGCCTCGTTCCTGCTGATCTTCGGCTTCTCGACCGTCGACAGCGCGATCTCGCCCCTCGTGCGGGAACTGTCGCGGCATTTCGGGGTCGTGCTGAACCGCGTGCTGCTGCTCATCTCCTGGGCGACGATCGGAACGGTCGCCGGCGTCCTGCTCGGCCCGGCCCTGACGACCCGGTTCCGGGTCCCCACCCTGCTGGGCGCCGCGTCGGCCGGCCTGCTCGCCGGCCTCGCCGTGTTCCTGACCACCGACTCCCTGGCGGTCGCGCAGGGTTCGCGCCTGGTGTTCGGCTTCTCCTCGGGCACGATCGCGGCCTGCATGTGGTGGATCACCTTCTACGGCGTCCCCAAAAGCCATTATCAGGCGATGATGGCCGTTCTGATGTCGGCCAGGCCCCTGGCGACGGCCCTCGGCGTCCCGCTGATCGGCCTGATCACCGCCGCCGGCATGAGCGCAACGCCCCTGGCCGCCGAAGCCGTTCCCGGATCGCCGGCCCCTTCCCTTTCCTGGCAGGGCTCCTTCTGGCTGTTCGGCGCCATCATGGCGGCCTCGGGAATCGTCCTCACCCTCGCCCTCCGTTCCTCCGACGGGGAGGCGAAACAGCCCCTCTCGGTCGGCCGGATGATCCGGGATTATATCGAGGCGTTCCGCCTCCCGATGGCCGCCGAGTATTATATAGGCTTCACGATCAATAGAATGTGCTATTTCGGCTTCTACGCCGTCTCGGGCATCTGGTTCATCACGCATTACAACCTTCAGCTCGCCGAAATCAGCCGGGCCCTGTTCGCGATCGGCCTGGGCGAGGCCGTGATCAATTTCGTCGTGCCCGCCATCCGGAACCGGCTCGGCCATGCCCTGACCTTCACCGGCAGCCTGGTCGTCTCGGGCATCATTTTCCCGGTCTTCATCATGGGGGGCCTGCCGTATGCCGCGGCGCTGGCCCTGATCACGCTGTTCATGATCCTCGACCGCATCTACTGCATGGCGATGGTCATCACCCTGCCCGAAATGTTTCCGCAGGCGCAGAACAAGACGGTGTTCGGCAGCCTGAACACGCTGACGGCCTGGGCCGGCCTCACCGCGATCGCCTGGCTGCAGGGCAGCTTTCTCGATCTGATCGGCCTCACCGCCGTCCAATTGCTGCTGATCGCCTGTTATGTCATCGGCTCGCTGATGCTGTACCGGGTTCAGCACCGGACCGTCCTCGCTCCCGCCCGGCCCCTCACCGGCGCACCCCCGTCCCCATGATCGAACGCATCCTGACCCTCGGCCCCGCCTCCGCCGATCGCGCGAGCACCCTGGCTCTCGCCCGCGTCGCGACCCGGTTCCGGCTCAACACGTCGCACATGACGCCCGACGGCCTCCGGGAGCAGCTCTCCCGGCTCTCGACCCTGTTCGACGAGAGGGGGACGCGCCTGCCGGTGGTTCTCGATCTGCAGGGCGCAAAGGTCCGCATCGGCCGCTATCCGACGGTCGATACGATTCCCGGACGGGTCGAACTGCGCCTGGCCGATGCATCCGACGATCCCGCCGTTATCCCGGTCCCGCATGAGAGCGTCTTCCGGAAGACATCCGCCGGCGACCTGGTGCATCTGAACGACCGCCGCATCATCCTCCGGATTCTCGGGCCGGCAGGCTCCGACGGCCTCGCGGCCGAATGCATCCGCAACGGCCCCCTGAGCCCGAACAAGGGATTCAATTGTGAAAACCGCGTCTACGAGCTGATCCGTCTCTCCCCGCGCGATGCCGAGGCGATCCGCATCGGAAACGCGTTTCCCTTCGTCGAGTATGCCGTCTCGTTCGTTCTCGACGGCAGCGAGGCCGGGCTGTTCCGCCCTCTCACGGGAAACCGCCGGCTGATCGCGAAACTCGAGCGGCCGGCAGCCCTCGCGGCGGCCGAGGCGATCGATCGGGCGTTCGACGAACACTGGCTGTGCCGGGGCGACCTGGGGGCCGAATCCGAACTGCGGGACCTGGGACGCCTCCAGGCGGATTTCATCCGCCTGTTCCCGAACCTGCGACGTCCGAAGCTCCTCGCCGGCGAGGTGCTCGGCTCGATGGTCGCCTCCCCCCTCCCCTCGCGGAGCGAGATCGTGCATCTCCACGACATTCTCGAGGCCGGCTTCGACGGCATCGTGCTGTCCGACGAAACGGCGTCCGGCCATAATATAGCAGACGTAATATCATTTCTCGGATATTATTTCCGTCTGACCCCGTAATCATTCCCACATGACGTAGGGGCGGGTCTGAGACCCGCCCCTACAGAAAACGCAATGGTCGACGTTATTTTTCCATCTCGAGCATGGTGAGGGCGAACACTTTGGCGTCGCCGATCAGGTTGTCGAGAATGCAGTATTCGTTCGGCATGTGAGCCGTCTCGTCCTGCTTCGAGTAGACGACGGCGGGCAGGTTCATCTTGCGGAACACGGCCGCGACCGTGCCGCCGCCGATGCCCTTGGCTTTCGGTTTGGCGCCCTTGTAGATGCGCTTCACCGACTTGACCGTGGCACCGACGATCGGGGCGTCGGCCGGGGTCGGCGGGGCCGCCTCGCTGCGCTGCAGGTCCTCGTAGGTGATCTTCACGTCGTATTTCTTCTCGATCTCGGAGGCGAGCCGATGGATCTCGGCCTCGACCTCGGTGAGCGGATACTGCGGCAGAACGCGGGAGTCGAGGTAGAACACGTCGTCCCCGGGAAGGGTGTTGACGTTGGGCACGTTGGCTTCCTTCTTGGTGGGCTCGAAGGTGCTCATCGGCGGATCGAACAGCTTGTCCTTGGCCTTGAAGGTCTTGTACAGGCTGTTCAGCTTCACGACCAGCTCACTGGCCGCGCGGAAGGCGTTTTTGCCGAGGTGCGGCATCGAGGCGTGACACTGTTTGCCCTGGGTGCGGATCTTGAGCCACCAGATCGATTTTTCGGCGATCTCGACCAGCGAGGCATCCTCGGCGCCGCCGTCGGGAACGATGAACATGTCGTTCTTCCCGAAGACTTCGGGGTGCTTTTCCGCCATGTAATGGGCACCGTACACGCTCCCGGTTTCCTCGTCGGCGTTGAACAGCAGGGCAACATCGAACGGCATGCGCACGCCGCACTCCATCAGGGCGCGGACGCACAGGAGGCTGGCGACGAGCCCCTGGTGGTTGTCCTCGGTGCCGCGGCCGTACAGCTTGTTGCCGTCGACATGCAGCTTGTAGGGATCGGTGTTCCAGAGCGACCGTTCGCCGGGGGGAACGACGTCGAGGTGGGTCATGATCCAGAAGGTGCGGTCGGACTTCGTGCCCTTGTAGCGGGCGACGATATTGGGCCGCACGCCGCCCTTGGCTTTCGCGTGGGGGGCGTCGTACCGCTTGATCTCGTCGAATTTCAGCTTCTTGAGTTCGCCCTGGAGCCATTCGGCCTTGGCCAGCTCACCTTCGCCACCGTTCTCGGGGCACACGGCCGGATGCTCGACCAGACCGCGCTGCAGGTGGATCGCATAATCGGAATACGTGGAGATCTTCTCGAGGATCTGCTTGTCAACGGACATGCTCTGCTCCTTGGTAAGGATGTTCCCCGGAGTATACACCTTTTTCGCGCGGCCGGCCCGCAATCGTCAAAAACCGCTCCGGCGGCGGCCGGCGAACCAGACGCCGATGATACCGAGGCAGGAAGCGAACAGGGCGTGCCAGGCCCACGGCTGGCGGAACCGGAGTTCGAAGCGGCGGGCCCCGGCCGGCACGGCAGCGGCCAGACCGAAGCCGGAACGCCGGAGCAGTTCGGCGGGGCGACCGTCGAACGAAAGCTGCCAGCCGATCCAGGGCGTCATCGGAAGGAACAGGACCTGGCCCGCAGAAGCCGATCCGATGCCGGGAAGCGCCCCCTCAGCCGTCTGGCCGTTCCAATGCATCTTCACCGGCGTGAGACTCGCCGAGGCCGGCAGGCCGTTCATGTCGAGAGCCATCAATCCCGAGAGAGGCATCAGAACGGCCCCAGACACGGGACCGGCATCGTAAAGCCGCGCCGTCCACGTTCCCACCGGGGGCTGCCGTTCCCGAACGAGCTTCCAGCCATGTCGGGACTGGTCCTCCCCTGCCAGGACATACCGGATGCCGGAAAGCCGGCGCAGCGTCTCGACGGACGGGGTGTCCGAGGCGGTGTCGAGACGTTTCATCCACTCCTTCAGACTGCCGTGCTCGAATGGCGGATTGTATTCATCGAACTGGTACAGCCCGTGGCGCGCATAGCTGTTCGCGAAGCCCACCGTCGGCACCCATTCGAGATAGGCCGCCACCTCGGACCGGTGACGGTATTTCGTCCCGAGGAACCGGTCGACGTAGTCTCCGCCCATCCTGATGCGGCCGCTCTCCGTATCGAGCCCCTCGGTGATCATTGCGGGAACGGGCTTTTCGTCGGTGACCGGAAGCACCATGGCCGCAGAGGCATAGATGTCCAGGATCGCGACGAGCAGCAGTCCCGCTGCCGCAAGCCGCATCCGGAGCGCTTCGATGGCGAGGATGACGACGACACCGGCGGTCAGCCAGACGGCCCAGCCGATGCCGAACGAATAATTCCAGAACGTCGAGGCCGCATCACGCAACGCAAGCTCGGACATCCAATGATGTATACCGAATGCTATTGTCATTCCGAGAAGCAGCAGGAGCCAGCCCCGCGATGTCCCCCGCGGCACCCGGATGCGGCCGGGATCGTCGAGAGCCTGCCAGCCGGCCGGCCAGGCGAACAGCAGCCCCCAGACGGTCAACTGGATGAACGTGGCGGGATGGTGGATCGCATGGTTCACCGCGATCACCGTTTTCGAGAGGTAGCCGATACCGAAGCCCATCACCAGGCCGCCCACCGTGAGAAACCGGGCGGCGCGACGTTCGGGGACCGGCAGCAGCAGGCCATACAGGCCCAGGATCAACGGCACGATGCCGATGTAGCACACCACGGCCCAGACCGCCGGCGGCTCGACCGGAATCCAGCTGATGCGGCCGTCCGCGTGGGCAAACCCGTAGGGGCTGATGCCGGCGGGAAACAGGAACAGGGACAGGTGCCACAGCTTCGAGTTGGTGACGGGAAGCATCGTGTCATCGGCAAGCCCGTGCGGATGCGCATCCCCGGTCAGGGCGAAGTAGCCGATCCAGCAGGGCGCCGTGATGGCCGGCAGGAGCAGCATGCACAGGAGAAATCTGCGGCGGAGGCGTTCCGGGGCCAGCAGCAGACCGGCACCGGCAAGCACGGGGGCCATGACCCAGATGTAGGCATGGCCCGAAGCGATCATCATCGCGAGACACGCCGTCCACCAGCCCGGAGCGCCCCCCATCGCCGCGAGGAGGCTCCAGGGGACCCAGGCCGTTCCGGCCATCGTCGGCAGCCATTCGAGCTGCGCGAGGTGCGTCTGGGCGGCCACGGCCACGCAGCCGGCCACCAGCGAACCCGCCATGCCGACGCCACGGAACCGTGCCAGGAAGGCAAATCCCGCTCCGAGCAGAAGCAGATGCGCGAACTGATGCAGCCGGAACGCCGTGACCGGCGGGAAGAGGGCAACCAGCCAGGCAGGCGGATACAGCGCCTGGGTCTGGGGATCGGCAAGAAACGGCGTGCCGCAGCCGCGCCGGGGGTGCAGCCAGGGGAGGAACCCGCCCCGGATCGCCTCGCCGAGATACTGGAGGCTGGGCACCCCCATCAGGTTCGAATCCCGATAGATGATGCGATGATCCGGATGCCACTGGCGCCAGCCGATGATCCCGACCCAGAGCGCCAGCAGGAGCAGGATGCCGGCAGCGCGGAGTGCCGCCGTCCACCGCTGAGACGACATCATGGGAAGACGAGGCGAAGACGACAACGAGAACACCAAGTCATATTATATTATTTACAATACATCTCAACGGGCAACGCCCGGGGATTCGAGATACCGGCGCATGCACCGGTTCTTCAGGGCGTTGGAAGGAGCGTCCTGCACCCCGCCCTTCCGGAACGGGATGTCGAGGATCATCCGGGGCGTCCGGAGCGGCGTCAGGATCTCGAGCCAGGCCCCGCCACGACGCGGCTTTTCGATCCGGAGGAGATGCCGCTCGACCAGCCCGGTCAGCGTCTCTTCGATCAGGGCCACCGGGTAGCCGGTCCGCTCCGCGAGATCGCCCGTATCGAGGGGGATGCGCCGGTCCTCCTCGTCGGCTTTCTCGAAATCGATTTCGACCAGTTTTTTCAGGACCGGCCAGGCCTGAGGCCCGATTTCGTCGTAGAGCAGCTTCGGCAGCCCCGAGTATTCGAGCCATTTCGGGGATTTGATGCACATCTTCGGCCCATCGGCAACGGCGGCGGAGGCTGCAGCCGGAGCCTGGGAAGGCTTGAGCAGATTGGCGAGGTCGGACTGCCGGATGCGCCAGTCGCTTCCCACCTTCACGCCGGTCAGGCGGCCGCCCCGCAACCAGCGGCGAAGCACTTCGGGATTCACGTTGAGAATCTCGGAAGCCTCTTTGAGCGTCAGGAGTTTCAGGGGGTCACACATGGCTTCCTCCTAGTCTTGGTTCTTGCCCGGGCATTCTACCACAACCCCCATGCCACGCCTGAACCACCAGCGAGATTCTGGTATCATGCAGACATGACGGGGCATGCAGACAAGGAAATCCGCAACGTGACGCGGAATCCGCACGGCAGGCTCGCGATCGGCGCACAATGGATCGCCTCCTCCCTGATTTTTTTCGCCCTCCCCCTCCTCCTGATCGCCTACGGCGCGGGGGCAACCTGGCAGACCGAGGAAGAGAGCCTCCGCCGCACGGTTTTCGAGCGTCTCGACGCGGTCCTGCTGCATCTTCGCGCCCGGGAAAACACGAACCGGCATCTCGCGACCCTTTTCAACCAGCTGTATGATCGCGCCCTCGCCTCCCCCGACCGGGCTGCCACCCTCCGACGAGGATTTGCCAGGCTCGGGAAGCGGTTCCCCGGAATGTTCCGCGTTGCCGCGGTGGATGCCCGCGGTGAGCTGATATCCTCCGTCAGCGCGCCAGACCTTCCCCGGTCGGTGGTTCGCATGCTGTTTCAGGCCCTGCACGAGTATCACATCGACCCGGGTGGCCTGTCGGTGGATGCGCGCGACGATCGGCTCCGACAGCGGTGGCCGGTGCTCCAGAGCTATGTCGGGGATTCGTCGAACTGGACCCTGTTCCGATCGAACGTTCCCGACCTCGAGGAAGTTTCGATCAGAAACAGGCGGAGATGGTTTTTCCACCGCGTCGAGGCGTCGGGCGGCCTGTTCATCCATGTCGACCACTCGGAAAACTGGGTGTCGCTGGCAATGCTCGACATCGTTTCCGAAGCCCGCCGGCGACGACCGGACTCCCCTCTCCAGATCGGCGTTTCATGGGATTACGGCATCCGGAATCCGACCACCCCCGAGCAACAGGTGCTGGCGGCGTTCCAGAACCATTCCCGCTCCCACCAGGCCGCGCATGGCCGGTTTTTCAGCGTCATGCCCCTTTCCACGAGCGGGTTCGTCCTCGCCTCGCTCCCGGATACCCTGACCGGGGCATTCTTCCGGAAACGGCTGCTGCTGGCAGCTTCACTCGCCCTCCTGTTCGGCATCCTGGCCCTGTGGTCGCGCAGATTCTTCTACGGGGAAGGCGCCGAATCGACGCTTCCCATCCGTGCCCGTCTTGTGCTCCTGTTCGGCTTCACCGCAGGAATTCCGCTGCTGGTGGTCCTCTTCGCCGGCTGGGACTACGTGAACCAGATGCATGCGCGCCGGATCCGCGAAACCCATGAGGGGCTGGAACGAACGCTATTCACGATCGACGCGAACTTCCTGACCCTGAAGGGCCGGTGGCAGGAGCGGCTCGTACGGGCTCTTTCGGGCGTGCGATGCCGGACGCCGCAGGAGGTCGAGGCGGTAAAACGCCTTCTGACCAGGGCCGCCCGGGTCTTCTCCTGCGTCGATGTCGTCCTGTTCGATGCCAGAGGCAATGTCACCTGGTCGACCTACGACGAGAACCGCGGTCTGTTCGCCCGCTCGGCGCGCGAAAGCAACCGGAAATTCCTCGGAAGCCTGGTCCGCCGCTGCATGGCCGGCATCAACGACGTCGAGCTCGACACCACGCTCGATCCCGCCTCGATCGTCATCGAGTCCCTAGCCGGTCTCGAGGCGCTCAACGCGATGCTGAACCGGGGATTGCGGCTGATCCATAATTATTCGCTCGGAAATAATAATTACTGGTGTTTTCTGATGCCCCTCATCCAGCCCGATGGAACGGCTGATTACATGGCGACGTGCTACTGGGGGGCGGGCAGCATCGAACGCGGGTATCTCCGACGGGAAACGCTTGCGGCCCCCAAGAAATGGCCCGGTACCGTTCTCTGCAGTTTCGGCGTGGACGGCAGCGACGCGCAGCCTTCGAAATCGCCGTTTCACCGGCCGCTGGAGCCGTTCCTCGAAAAGATGAAGCAGAGGCAGGGAACGACGTTCCAGACGCTCCGGTTCCGCGGGGAAACCTGGCTTGTGACGGGCATCAAGGGGCGCGAACTGGGCAGGTTTTTCCTCGTCGCCCTGACCCCCGACACCCCGATCCGGGCGGAAGCGGCCGCCCAGCACCGGATCGTCCGGCAGTTCGCCGGGCTCTGCGCCCTCATCAGCCTGTTTCTCGGCCTGGTGCTGTCGCGCAGCTTTCTGCTCCCGATCCGTGAACTGCTCGGCGGCGTCGAGGCGATCCGCCGGCGGGAGTTCGGCCACCGCGTGGGCGTGTTCGGCCGCGACGAGTTCGGCGATCTTGCGCTCACCTTCAACGAGGTGATGGAGGGCCTCAAGGATCTCGAGATCGGCCGGATCGTCCAGACAAGCCTGCTGCCCCAGAACGAAGCGGCGATCGGGGAATACCGCGTATTCGGCAGATGCCGGACGGCGTTCTCGGTCGGAGGGGATTATTTCGAGATTCAGGTGATGGCCGATGGCCGCCTTCTGGTCCTGATCGGCGACGTCTCGGGACACGGCGTTCCGGCGGCGCTGGTGATGGCCATGGCCAAGGCTCTCGTGGACCGGGAGATCGCGCGGGGACGGATCGAGCCCGAGAACCTGCTTCTGGCCATGCACCAGGTGTTCCACCGGACGCTCCAGAAGCAGAAGATGATGACCTGTTTCGCCGCCGTCGTCGACCCGTCGGAGCACCTGCTCTCCTACGCAAACGCCGGTCACAACTACCCCGTCCTGTTCCGGAACGGCACCGGCACCCTGCTGGATCTGCCGGCCGTCCCCCTCGGCACCCGCGCCAAGGCGACGTTTCCCCGTCGCGATCTGCGCATGGAGCCGGGCGACATCCTTCTTCTCTACACGGATGGTCTCGTCGAGGCCCGGAGCCGGGGCGAGCAGATCGGCTACGACCGCCTGCTCGAACGCGGCGCGGCACTGAGAGGCACCGATCCCCGTGCCCTGTGCGACGCCCTGTTCGCCTGGCACGAATCGCTCGCCGATCCCGGCCCCGCCGACGATGACGTCACGGTGCTGGTCCTGACCCGACAGAGCTGAACCGCTCAACTCCTCGCCGCCCCCCAGCCACGCCACGGGGAATCGGCTCCGAACTCCCAGAGAACGCATGTAAAATAGACACAAGAAATGTTTAGTAGCAGCACCAAGGGTTGACACCACTACTATACGTTATTTATCCTGTCTTCATGAACCACCGTTCCCCCACCCCGTCAAACGTGATCGACGCCGTGAAATCCGCGATTCCCGCCGGGCATCTCGCAGCAAGGGTCAGGCGCGTCGCCATCTATGCGTTCATGACGATCGTGCGCACCGATCAGATGGGAATGAGCATGACGCTGCTCGACGATCGCATCTACACGAGCGGAATCCACGCACCGGTGCGACAGATGGGCCAGGTGGAGCAACTTTGCCTGGCCGAGTTGCTGACCTGGACCGACTCCCACGTGCCTCTTGAACGGTCGATCGGCATGGCGGCTCTCAATGCCGCCGTTCTCCCCCCCATACGCCCCTGTGTCGCGGGAAACGCCCTCGAACTCGCGGCATCCCGCGCCCGGGGCAAACGCGCCGTCGTCATCGGCCATTTTCCGCATCTCGAAGAGATCCGCAGGGTTGCCTCCGCATTCCATATCCTCGAAAAGCGCCCCCAGCCCGGGGATCTCCCCGCCGAAGCGGCGCCACAGGTGATTCCCGACGCAGACGTCGTGGCGATGACGGGCGTCACCTGTCTCAATGACACGATCGATGATTTGCTCCGGCTCAAAAAGCCCGGATCGACCTGGATCGTCCTCGGGCCGACCGTGCCGCTCAGCCCCGTGCTGTTCGAGTTCGGCGTAGATGTGATCGGCGGAGCCTGGGCCGAAGAGCCGGATACCGTCGAAGCGATGATGTCGCAGGGAGGAACCGCGCGGTGCATACCGGGTCTGAGGTCGGTTCTCATGCCGCGCGACATGAGCCTCGTCGGCAACCGCCCCGTGCTTCCTCCCCCGCCGCCCATCGAGACTCGATCGAACAAGAAAGATTGATATATATGCATAATTCTACAAGCGATCACCAGGCCAGATCGGCGTTCCGCGGCCAGAATCAGGATGTTGCCACGCATCGGGCGCCTGAAGGCCCCGTTGCGGAGAAGACGCGATGATGGTCGCGATCATGCAGTTTTTACGCAACGGCGGCCTCGTCATGATCCCCCTCACCCTGGTCGGGATCGTGATCGGATTCATCGGCATTTCGCGCATCGCCTGGATTTTCCGCTGGCAATACACGGCGGACCGGTTCGCCTGTACCGGAGCGCCCTACTGGGTCGAGCGGGCGCTTCGGATGGCCAAACAGCGGCAAGGCCTGCCCGGCATCGGCCTGACCGAGTCGATCGAGCTCGTGCTCGCGCGCCTGGAGGACTGCCTCACCAGGCGCGTGCCCACCCTGCGCTTTCTCGCCCAGATCAGCACCATGCTCGGGTTTCTCGGCACCGTGACCGGCATGGTCGGAACCCTGCACGTCATCTCCCTGCGGCCGGTTGTGGTTCCGTCGGAACTTGCCTCCGGCCTGTTCGAAGCCCTGTACACGACGATCTACGGCCTCGTTCTGGGCCTCATGGCAAGCGGATTCGCCCAGACGATCGAAAGCCTGGCCCGAAGCAAGTTGCGGGAACTCGAACGCCGCCTGTTCGAGACGCTCGACACACCCCATCCCGACGTTCCGGCCGCGACCACCGGCGGGGAAAACCGCTGATGGCCTTCAAAAGATCGCTTTCGAAGGGCGACGTCTCGTTCGACATGACGCCGGCTTCGGATATCATCTTCACGCTCCTGCTGTTTTTCATCCTGACGCAGCAGATACTGCCCCTGATGAAAGTCGAGCTGCCCGCCGTCGGCACCATACAGACCCCCGACCAGGCCCAACCGGTCTGCGTTGAGCTCACCGCATCCGGCACCATCATCTGGAGCGGCACCCCGCTGCCGCAGATTGGCTGGGAATCGGCTCTGGCCAGCCACGCCAGGCTGCTTCCGGCCTCATCCGCTCTCGTCATCCAGGTAGACCGAAAGGCCCCGGCAGGCACGGCAATCGAGCTGATCGACCGGTTCCAGGCCGCAGGCATAAGGCGGGTCGCCTTCGTGGGACGCACTCCCGACGATTCGGACTCCGATGAACGGCCATGACGCCGGACGCCGCGACATTCAATTCGCATGACTATCGTTTCAGCAGCTTCGCCCTGATCGCCTCCACGATCCTGCAGATCGCCCTGCTGTCGATCCTTGGAGTCTGGTGCGGCTTGGTGCCGGCCCCTCCGCCGTCGACGACCCCGGCTGCATACGTGGTCCTCACGCCCCGTCGTCAGACCGGAAAGCCGGCACCCGAAGCCCATTCGGCGATTTCATCGACCATGAGAGCGACGGCGGCTGAGACGGCTTGCATGCAGCGTTATATAGATAATTTTATTCATTCTCTGCCCGAGCCGCCCAGCCCCGCGCTCCCAAAGAAGCCTTCACCAGCGCCGAAGCCGAGGGTTCGAAAACCCGCTCCAAGGGTCGTTCCTCGGCATGTCCGACAAGCGGCGCCTCTCCCCGTTCCCCCCATCGAAAAACCCGTCGGACCGCTCCCTGAAACGAGCCGGAACGACATGCCGCTTTCCGACCTGCTCGATACGATGCGCCGACGCCATTCCGGCAAACCGGCTCCCGCCGGCCCTCCCGAAGCGTCATCACTGGACGGCGCGGCACATGAAGCTCCCGGCGCATCGAAATCCGCTCCGGGCAACGAAATAGCCACCTATCTGCAGCTTGTCAGGCGCCGTCTCGAGGCCGCGAAAACCTATCCCGCCAACGCCCGCCGCCGCGGCCAGAGCGGAATCGTCACCCTCCGGTTCCGCATCGACGCCGACGGCTCGGTATCCGGCCAGGCAACGGCCGGAACGGCTCCGACGGAGCTGCATGCCGCCGCCCTCGCCCTGCTTCGCAACCGTCGCCTCCCCACCCCCCCGAAGGACTGGAACTCGGGGGCACTCCTGGAAATCCCCATCCGATACTCGCTTCGCGACGCCGGTTCCCGGTGAAAAGAGGAGCATCACCCCAATGTCCATGCCCCACAAACACGCCGACCGCCCTCAGACACTCCCTGGAAAAAGCATGCCGGAAAGGCCTTTGATATGTTATAATCGCAGATAATAGCATTCACATGCGGTGCAGTGAACCGTTCACATCATACGCATGATCCCGCTCCCACTTTTTTTCTCGCAAGGAACCCCGCACCATGAAGCCTGCACTCACATTTCAAGACATCGATTGGGAAGCCATCTACAATCATCCCTGGCACACGAATGATGCGACACCGGCCGAGAAGAATCAGCGGGCGTTCTGGAACGACAGATCGGGCGATTTCGCCCGAAAAGCCCATCATCCCGACCAACGGCGGCTCGCCGAGAGCCTGCTCGACCGATTCCCCTGGCAGCCCCACGAACACGTTCTCGACGTGGGGGCAGGCCCCGGCACATTCACCATTCCGCTGTCCCGGCGGGTTTCCCGTGTCACCGCGTTCGACCTTTCCGTTTCGATGCTCGATGAGCTGCGACGACAGGCCAGCGATGAAGGCAATCTGAATATCGACACCCGCGTGGGACGCTGGCTTTCAGACGATCTCGGAAACATGACCGGCTACGACACCGTGATCTGCTTCAATGCCCTTGGCGTTGCAGCGCTGCGTGAAGACGGCATCTGCGACATGGGAACGGCGATCGATCGGCTGCGCGATGCAGCACGGCGCGGTATGGTGCTCGTTCCCCACGCGGACTACCCAGCCGATCCCCCGATGCGGAAGGCTCTCGATCTCCCCGCAACCACGTTCCGACGGGAGCGCATCGCCTACCTGTATCACATCATGATCAGGCACGGCCTTCTGCCCAACCTCGAGATTCTCCCCAGGCCATTTTTCTGGACGTTCCAGACCCTCGAAGAAGGCGTCCAGGTGCTCGGGAACCGCCTCGGCATCACCAAAGACCGCGACCGCCTGGCGCGCCTGGCCGGCCACCTTGCGAAGCGGCTTGTGAAAACCGACAACGCATTCATCCTCCAGTATCCGGTTCCGCAGGCGCTTTTCACCTGGGAACGGGAATCGGCCTGACCATGTCGAAAGCGCGTCCGACACCCGCGCCCGTTCAGCCAGCCTTTCGTCTGTGCGTTCGCTGTCTGTGCCTACGGAACGGACGTCTGCTGCTGATCAGGCATGTGTCACCGGCCACGGGCCGCGACTTCTGGGCCCTGCCCGGCGGTCTCGTCGAGAAGGGCGAATCGCTCGTCGATGCCGCGCGACGCGAACTGGTCGAGGAAACAGGGCTGCAAGGCACGCCGACCGGCATCGCGGCACTTCAGGAGTTTCCGGAAATCGGTCTTCTCGAGGTCGTCATCGTGTTTTCGCAGCTCAGGGGCAGGGCCCGTCTTGGATACGACCCCGAACAGCCTCCCGATCAACAGATACGCGTGAGAGAGCTGCGCTGGTTCCCTCGAACGGCGCTCCCCGCCCTCGAGCCCAAGGCACTTGCGAGAGCCCTTGCTTCAGCCGCCAAGATCGATCACATCGGCCTGCCGCATCATCTGACATGCGATTGAGCCGCCGGCAATCCGTTCAACAAGCGTTCTGAAGCCGGACGATCCGCGAGCTCTCCGTCGGAAATCGATCGAGGAATTCCGAAAGGCAGAACTCCCTGATGACGGCGAGCGTCGGCTGATGCCCGGCCAGAAGTCGCTGCAGTAGCGGGGCAAAACCCTCCCCCTCGAGTTCGAGCGGACCAACTTCGTCGAGGATCATCGGGCCTTGCCGGGCGGCAAGAACCGCATCGACAGCCTTTTCCACGAAGCAAAATCCTTCCCGGCGCATCCGGAAGGGGCCGACGGCAAGCCAGGTCTGCCAGCCATTCGGTTCCTCCCCCGTCACCCTCGCCCACGGGCAGATCTCGCCGGTGGAAAGGCGCTCCAGGTCATAGCCGATCACTCTGGAACCGACGAACCGCTTGGCCGAGAGGACGCCGTCGCCCCATTGCCAGGTCTGGTACCACCGGCGCAAAAAGCTGGTTTTTCCCGAGTCGATCGGGCCGACGAGCAGGGTCAGCAGCGGCCAGGCCCCCTGATCCCGTCCTTCCGGAGGAACCAGTTCCCGCGCAGTGAAGCCCGTCATCGCCGCTGTTCAGTTGCCGTCGATGCCGACCGGGTCCCCGGAAGATCTGCCGGTTTCCGTTGGAATTCCTGTCGTTTGAACGCGACTTTCTGGCCGGTGGTGAAGATCTTGCCGTTTTCAGACCCACGGATGAGGCGCATGGCCCGTTCGCGATCCTTGACGACGAATCCCGACAGATCGGCGGCGCCATACCTGAAAAGCACGGGGGCAAGCGTCGTCGCCGGGCCCACGATCGTCACCTTCGCGGCTCGTTTCGAGAGTTCGAGAAGCCGGGGCATGGTCTTGTCGACGAGGGCGGCGCTTCGAATGAAGACATACTCGCTTTCCGGGAGCAGATACTCCGCCGCCGTGGCCGGGTAATCGTCATCCAGGGGGATTTCACCCGCGATGATGCGGAGGTCGCACACCGGCTCGAACAGCGTTTCGAGGTAGGGAAAATGCCCGACGACCGTCACCTTCTTCCCCCGGACCTCGTTCTGCGACATGATGAACGGGTCGTAGACCCTGTCCTCCACGTGTTTCGAGTCGCTCAGCGTCACGCCGGCCGCTTTCGCCACGTCGGGATTGTTGTAGTAGGCATTGATCGCGGCCAGCCCGATGGAAGCCTCGGGAAAGTTCCACGACTTGATGCAGGCCGCAACCTCCCGCAGCGGGGCTCCCTCGAGGTTCTTCAAGGACAGCGGAGCGCGCCAGGAGTTCGGGAGGAACTCGCCCATCCCGAGGCCGTTTCGGCTTCTGACATAGGCGTAGTCGCATCCCCGGGCGATTTCCTCGGCCCACCAGTCTTCGGGAATTCCTTCGAGAAGATCGTCATACAGCTTCCACATACGGTTATTCTATACCTTCCATGATATTTTTTCCGATGACCTGTCCGTCTCTGAGGCTGTGCCGCAGCCGGTGCAGGATCGCATCGAGTTTTTCGATGGTTCCGAGGCATTCCCGCTCATCCCCGGATGTTTCGATGACCCTGCTGATGCCGCCGTTTTTGATGACGATCCGCTTCTGCGCGCTCAGCGCCAGCAGAGGATCGTGGGTTGCGAGGAAAACGATCTTTTCCTTCTTTGCGAGAAGCTCGACGGCGCGACGCCGGTCGATACCGGCGTTTTCGATCTCGTCTATCAGCACGATGGGGGAACAGCTCATATAGGCGGTATCCGCGATCATGAGAGCCCGCGACTGGCCCCCGCTCAACTGGGTCACTTTCGTATCACGGGTGAACCGCTCCCCGGCGAGATGCGTGGCGCACTCGAAGCATTGCGAGACCGTTTTTTCGACATCGCTTGACTGTCTGCTCACTGCATGCATCTCGAGAAATTCGCGAACCGTCAGATCCATGACGAAGTTCATGTTCTGCGACAACTGCGCGACCATTCGCCCGGCCCTGTCGAAACGCTCATCGTCGGTCAGCGTTCTGCCGTCGACCAGAATCTTTCTCCCCGTCGGCGTATCCCCGTCGGCCAGGCATTCGATGTCTGCCAGCAGTCTGCTTTTCCCGGAGCCCGTCGGCCCGACGATGCTGATGATGTCACCGACCGAAACGGTCAACTCCGGAATCTCGGATTCGCCCGTTTTCCCGTGGCCGCCTATGATCGTGAGGGATCGAATCTCTCCAACGCCTTCCGTTCCTCCCGCGAATGTTTCGAGAAACCGGCAGAAGTCGCGGAGAATCATTCCCTTGTCGAGGCCGAATTCATTGAACACGTCGGGATTCGCCGTTTCCAGAGCCTGAAGGAGGGTCAACTCCCAATCGAGGTCGGCGATGCGCAGATTCAGGAAAAAGTCTCTGCAGACCGGATACTCTTCCAGGATGGCGCGCAGCGGCATGGTGACCGCCATTTCCATGCTTTTTTCAGGCGTCACGGCTGTTTGAACTCCATTTTCTTCAGGGTTCCCATCTGGTATTCCTCGCCGATCCGCATTTCGCCGGTGCAGTAGGAGCAGACGGCCGCCGGCGTCGTGAACCGCAGCCTGACGTCGCGCAGGCCTTCGATCTCTCTCGCGCTCCGGACGTGCTTTTCGAGCATGGTCGCCCCCTGGCCGGTGATGCCGTTCATGAAGATGATGGCCGCAGAGGTGTTCACCTGCCTGATGTTGTAGGCGAACACCTCGCGTTCCGCCTGTGAGACGATATCGCCTTTGGTGACGACCACCACGTCGGCCAGCTTCAGCATGGGGCCGATTTTCCGGGGGGTGTTCACGCCGGACAGGTTGTCGATGACGCACACGGCAAGAATACCTTTCAGGTAAGGGGAGCAGCGGTTGCACAACCCGGCGCTCTCCGTCACCATCAGCCTGAACCCTGATTTCAGGCCCCACTCGACGGCGGCTTCGATATTGCCGACGAAATAATGATCGGGGCATACTCTCCCCGAAAAGCCTGTCTCGATGCGGATTCCCATCGTTTCGTAGCGAAGATGGTCGAACGACGTCAGGCAGTCGAACTTCACGACACCGATCTCCGACACGGGCATACCCAGCACCTCGATCAGCTTCAGGATGACCGAGGTCTTTCCCGACGAGGGCGGTCCTGCCACCGTGACGAGTCTCATGCGTCACACTCCTTCGCGAGAATCAGACGAAGCTTCGCAGCCTCGCCTTCATGTATTATTGCACTACGCATATATTCACTTGTATTTATCATGCACGTCATTCATCGTTCTCGCTTCCGATCAGCACCACAGGACGATCTTCCTGTCATTCACTTCGCGCACCTCGACCGGGATGCCGTAGGTATCACTCAGGAAGGGAGTCGTCATCACCTCGTCCAGCGACCCGACGCGCCGCACCTGGCCTTCGCGCATCAGGACGAGATGCGTTGCGATGGCGGCGGCGATCTCGGGCTCGTGCGTCGTCAGGATGATGGTGACACCGTTCTGCACGAGCGACCGGATGACCCGCAGCAGGCGGCTCTTGTTGGCGAGATCGAGATGGGAGAACGGCTCGTCCAGCAGGAGCAGCAAGGGTTTCTGGGCCAGGGCGCGGGCGAGCAGCACCATCTGCAGCTCGCCGCCGCTGAGGCAGTTGACGGGCCGTGAAGCGAACGAGACGATGCCGCATCGCGCGATGGCCTCCAGAGCGATCTCGACATCCCTGTCCCCGGGCAGTTCCAGAAGCCCGAGATGCGGGGAGCGACCGAGCAGGACCGTTTCGAGAACCGTATGTTCGAAGGCGGCGCTCTCGCGCTGCGGCACGAGGGCCATGCGACAGCCAAGCTCACGACGGCCCCATTCCGCGACGGACCGGCCTTCGAACCGGACCATTCCGGTCTGCGGCTGCAGCCAGCCCAGCGCAAGGTTCAACAGAGTCGTTTTGCCGGCTCCGTTGGGACCGAGAATCGCCGTGACGGTTCCCGGAACCACCGCGAGGTCGATTCCGCGTGAAACCTCACGTTCACTGCCCGGATAGGCGAATGACACGCGCTCGAATCTCAGAAGTCCGTCATCCATCGTTCTTGATATCCATCGTCATTTCGCGCGGTGCAGTGCGCCGCTCGTCATGAGGACCATGAAGCCGCCGGCACCGACCAGCGACGTCAGGATGCCGAGCGGAATTTCTCCGGCCATGGCACATCGGGCAATATCGTCGCAGAGAACGGTCAGCATGCCTCCGATCAGCATCGCGGCCGGCATGGAGCGGCGGCAGTCGGCCCCGAAGCATCGGCGGGCCAGATGCGGCACGATGAGCCCCACCCAGCCGATCATGCCGGCGATGGAAACCACCGCCGCCGTCGCGGCGACGGCCGCGAACAGCAGCACCGCGCGTTCGCGGGCCGGAGCGAGGCCAAGCGAGAAGGCCGTCGTGTCGTCCAGCCCGAGAGCGTTCAGCCGCCACCGCATGAGCAGCAGGACGCCCAGCGCGAGAAGAACCACGGGCAGGATGGGGAGCAGGCGTTCCCAGGTGATGCTCCACAGCCCGCCCAGCAGCCAGAAGGTGATCTCGGGTAGCTGACTGAGAGGGTCTGCCAGGTATTTCAGGATGCCGAGCGCGGACGAGAACAGGGCCGAGACGGCGATTCCGGCAAGGACGAGGCGGAGGAGCCAGCCCCCGAACCGCATGCGGATGGCGAGCGCGTAGGAGAACAGCAGGCCCGCCACGGCAAAAAACGCCGCGAAGCCCTGCACCAGAAACGCCTGATTCCCAAGAAAGACGATGCAGAAGGCAGCGCCGAAAGCCGCGCCAGGCGACACCCCAAGGAACCCCGGTTCGACGAGCGGGTTGGCGAAAATCGTCTGGAACACCGTTCCCGCCGCCGCAAGCGTCATCCCGACGAGGGCGGCCGCGATCAGGCGGGGAAGTCGCAAGCCCCAGACGAGGCGCCAGGCCATCTCGTCGGTCCGCAGGAGTTCGGGCGACATGAGAGAGAGTGTCGGATACCGTCCGAGAAACAGGGAACAGACGAGAAGGAGCAGAAGGCCGCCGCCGAGCAGGAGGATCGTGCGGGTCGACGACGTGTTCGGCATCGATCCTGGCTCAACGGCGCCAGCGACTGGCCTGTCCATCACAGGTCACCATGAAGAGCCGGCAGAATGGTTTTTTCCACAGCCTCCCCTTCGATCCCGTAGAAGTTTTTGAAAAACGATCTCGCCTCGGCCTTCATGTCGAGACCGGGGAACAGCTCCGGATGGATCTTCGTCGCCAGCCATGTCAGGCCAAGAACCCAGCGAGGATCGGGCTGGTCCCAGCTGAGAAGGTCGCCGGGGAAAAACCACAGATTCTTCGACCGCACGGCCCGGAGCGCATTCCAGCGTTCGTCGGCCAGCAGCTCCCTTTCGACCGTATTATACTCTGTGAAATATGACACGATGAATATCTGGTCGGGATCCCAGGCGGCGATCTGTTCGATCCCCACTTTCGTCCAGCCCTGGCCGAGTTCGACGCCCTTCCAAAGGGGATGGCCGCCGGCCATTTCGACGAGCAGCGTCTGCATCCAGGATGTCGGCGGGACGTTGTAGGCGACAGATCCATCGCGATTGCTATAATACAACAGCAGAACCTTCGGTTTTCCGGCTTCATCCAGGCCGGCAACCTTGGCGTCGATGCCGGACACGATTCCACGCATCAGCCCGCTCAGCTCTTTCGCTCTTTCTTCCTGTCCCAGAAGGCGGCCGAGGATGGCGAGATCGCGGTCGTAGTGGGCCGGGGTTTCGAAATCGACGCACACGACCGGAATACCGATTACTTCGAGCGAGCGTCCGAGATTTTCCGTGCTCGCCTTCTTCATCAGCACCACATCGGGCTTCGCTGCGGCGATCTGTTCGGGACCGGCCTCGCGGCCGAGCGTCGTCTTGCTCGCATATCCCGGATCGACGGCGGAGAGGAAGGTGTCCATTCCCTGGCCTTCCCTGCCCAGCCCGATCACGCGGGGCCAGGCCTCGGGAAAGAGATAGACGGCATCGAGCACCATGAACGACGCTTTCCCCGTGATCACGATCCGTCGGGGGGGGGCCGGCAGCCGTATCTCCTTTCCCCGCGCATCCGTCACGACGAGGCCATGTTCGGAGACCGCCGGGGATGTATTTCCCAATTCACCCGCCACGACAAAAAGAGGGAGAAGGGCCAAAAGAACACATGCCGAACTCAAGGCCAAAAGCATCGGCTTTTGTGCAACGATCGCCTGGAATCCGTCCCATCTCGTCATCGCGCCGTCCCCTTCCTTCGCCACAGCCACCACTCCTGAGTATACAACCAACAGCAACTACATTCCACTTTTCACATACCTTCTGTTCGAAACATGTTCGGAATGGCCTGTTTCACCTTTTCTGGCCACAGTTTTCGTCGTCCCTTCGTCATCATGAAGTCCTGAAAGGCGAGGCATCCGGCATCGTCCCCGAGCGGGAATCGGACGTGGAAAAATCTTGTTGCGAATGCAATAGTAGCATTATGTAACACTTAGTAGTATCTTTCTCGACATAACCTCCTACGTTTCACAACGCACGGTTATCCTGACGCCATCGTCTCCGTTCACATCGCAGATCAAAGGAGTCTCTCATGAGTATCAGACGGGCCCTTCCCCTGAATCGCACGGCACACGTCACCCGGATTCGCGCCATTCTGACGGGTATCTGCATCGGTCTTTCCGCGATCGGCTTCGCGGCATCGGCCGGCGACGGACCGACACCCGCCGACGCTTCTCCCATCGCGACTTCGTCAACGATCGCTGCCAACCTGCCAGCCGGCACGACCGGCGACGGGACATACAAACTTCCGGTCCTGACGATCGACGCTGAAAAGGCCACGTATCAGGGGTTGATCACGCGTCCCCAGGACGAGATCTCCCAGGATGTCATCATCCACAGGCCGACGAGCAACCCGGTGGAGCTCCTCCGCTCGCTCAATTCCTCCGTCACGCCGGGGAACGGCCTTCTCGGCGCCATCTTCACTCCGCAGTTGCGCGGATTCGAGAGCAACCAGACCAAGGTGCTCGTCGACGGCTGCCCCGTCAACACGCCCTGGAACGGCGCAAGCTCCCTCTCCGGGTTCCCGCTCCGGCGGCTTCAGAAAGCATCGATCATTCCCGGCGGCTCCTCGCTGGTCTACGGACCGAATGGCATGGGCGGCGCGATCAACCTGACGCTGCCCGCCGCGAAGGACCTCGAGGGCGTCACGTTCACCCAGGAAGCCGGCTCCGAAGGTACACGCCATCAGGAATACACGTATGGTCGTGTTTCCCACAACAACGAACACCTCCTGGGGCTGTTCATGGATGATTTCAACGGCACCAGGCGCTACAAGAGCTATGGGACCGGCGAAACGAAGTGGGACAACCAGATGTTCATGTACCGGGGCCGGGTCGAAACCGACAACGGCTGGGTATTCAAGGCGACGGTCATGGACAGCGACGGGACGCTGAGCGTTCCCAATTACAAGGAGCAGTTCGAGCCGTGGCGCATGTCGCACCGCGACTTCGTCGTCGAGAAGGATTTCGGTAACGACCGCAACCTGATTCTGCGGCATGCCACCTACATGGATTTCAGCAGCACACAGTATTTCTTCGACTATAATCTGACGATGGCCTCGGGGACGATCAATCCCGCCGAAGATGTCACGGTCCGCATGAAGACGACGGAAGCGCTGTACAATTTCCCGATCGGCGAGAAGCATCACCTGACCATCGGCGGGCAGAAGCAGGAAATCAAGGATGTCGGTCACACGGTCAAAGCGAACGTCGCCAACACCTGGCTCGAAACGAAGGGCTACTTCATCAGCGACTCGATCAATGCCACCGACAAGCTCGACATGCATCTGGTCGCCAGAAGCGACGAGTCGTTCGCTTCGGACAAGGAAAGCACCTGGTCGGCGGCGGCGGATTACAGGATTTTCAGCAAGTCGAGTATCGGCCTGGGCTTCAGCCACACGCTTCGGTTCCCCAACTTCCAGGAGCTGTATCGCGGAAGCAAGGTGTTCGGCAACGAGAACCTCGAAGCCGAGACGGCGAACAACCGCGAGTTGCGGCTGTCTCATCAGCTCAACGACAACTGGGGTTTCAATATCACACGCTTTACTTCCGATATCGCCGACAAGATCACGTCGATCATCGCTGCCGCCGATATCACTGTCCCCGGTGTCGGTGCCGTGAAGAAGAAGGATTCCTATTATATCAACATCGATGAAGCCGAGATCAACGGTTGGGAACTCGGTCTCGAGGGGAAGTTCAACGAGACGGTCGACGGCTGGCTGAGCTATACCCGGCTGGACAAGGCGGAAGACACGAAGAACGATCTTCGGCTCGTTTCCAAACCGGGGTTCCGCATGACGGGCGGCGTCCTGTTTCATCGGAACAAGAACAGCGGCATGCTGAGTTTCGAGCACCAGGGCAAGATTCCGGCGACCCAGACCCTGGATTCCGCCGGAAAAGCGACGCGGTATGAAGGTGTCGACGCATCGACCTGCCTCAATCTCACCCTTCGCCGTCGGGTGTCGGACGATTGTTCCCTCTATCTGAGCGTCGAGAACCTGGCGGACAAGGACGAGATCGTGCTGAGCCAGGCATCCGATTCCAAGAACAAGACCGGCCTTCTCATGGATCCGATCACGTACATGAGCGGCAGAAAGGCCCTTCTGGGCATGGAACTGAACTTCTGACCCATTCGCGGCAACAGCCGAAGATGAAAAAACCCCGGGGCGATTCCTTGCCCCGGGGTTTTTCCGTGCGCGTCGATCAGCCTTCGGGCTTGGTGCCGTATTTGAACGGGATGACGCGGAAGGCGCCTTCGGGGGCCTTCTCGTAATCGACCTGGCCAAGCCAGACGCTTTCGGCGTCGAGCGGCTCGAGATACCGGTTCATGACGATCGGCAGCTTGATGTCGAGGATGGCGACCAGCTTGCCATCGAGCGTGCAGCGGGCCATCTTCAGCGCCTGGAGGGGGGCCTTGTCGGGCGAGTAGGTGATGATCGCCTCGCCGGCGGGCGTGATGAACCAGAGTTCCGAGTTCGTGTGCGGGGGAAGATCGAGAACCTTGTTCAGCAGGGGCTTCCCATCGAACGTTTCGGCGACCAGATGGACGAGCCGCTCCTGGTCGTTCCATGCGAGATGGTAGAGATTCTCATCCTTGTCGAGGCAGAGACCGGACCACTGCCAGGGCAGTTCGCGAACGAGCTTGCCGTCAGGGCCGAAGACGATGATCCGCTGCCGGCCCTTGTCGGTGACGTACACCCGTCCCGATGGGCCGGCTTCGATGCGGGCGATCTGGGCGAACAGGCCGGGCTCGTTTCCGGGGCCGCCCAGCGTCTTCTGTTTCGTGCCGTCCGTTCCGTACAGAACGACCTGCTGCTCCATGCCGTCCGCGACCCAGACGCCGGACACGGCACCGTTCGCGTCACGCGCGAGGGCGATATCCTCGAGGACCGCGTTTTTCCCGGTCTTCTGGGTGACGATCGTGGCGAGCACCTTGCCCGCGGCATCAACCCGGTACACCCGGCCGGCCACGGTGTCGGCGACCCAGAACTCCGAGCCGGCGTTCCGGAAGGAAAGCGGTCCCCAGGGATGAGGCTCCTCGACGCCCGGGTTGTTCTTGTAGTTGAGGTAGGCGACCTTGCCGGGTTCGTTCCCGAAGGGCAGCGCAAGCTCGGTCTGACCGAAGGCAGGCAGAGCGACCAGTGCAGCGAACATCAGAGCGATGAACTGACGCATAGTATTTTATACTCCTGGATATAAGAAGAGATCAGACCTTGCGGAGAACGTGACTGAGGGTCATGGCGTTGGCGGCACACAACCGGGGCATCTTCTGGGAGCTGGAGTTGTTCATGACCTGGACGTTGTTCCCGCTCTCGACGGCGATACCGATATGCGAATCGTCATCCATCACCCCGTCCCCCGTGGCGTCGTAGGTTTTCCAGGTGACGACGTCGCCGGCACGATACGGCGGAACCTGCACGTACTTCCAACCCTTGCCCGTCAGGTCGCTCATGACCCCATGGCAGTTGAGCACGATTTTGCTCATCACGCCGGCATTCTTGAGGGCGGTGGAGACGACCTGGGCGCAGCCGAGGGTGCCGCCCTGGGTCAGCGGATCATACGGGAAGTTGCGCATCCCGACGAGGGCCCGGGCCGCATTCACGATGCGCGTCTGAAGATCACCGGTGGGCGGAGCGGCACTGGTGCTGGTGCTCGAGCTCGAGCTCGAACTTGAGCTGGAACTGCTGGCCCGGGTTCCATCGACGATCGCCCCCGCATAGTCGGCCGGATACACGACGGGCACCTGGCCGGCAGGCTGCTTCGCGGTGGAGACATAGTTCTGATGGACATAGGCCGTCTGACCCTGGTAGGAAATCTTGTACCACGGGTCTTCCTTGCCGATGATCTTGACCTTCATGCCGTTGGTCAGACCGCCGATGACCGAGCCCCAGGGCCCCGAGCGCACGTTGAGGCTGGTGTTGACCTCGACGGTGCCCTCTTCCCCGGCGATCTCGCTCTCGGCATCCTTCACCTGACCCTCGAGCTTCTTGATGAGCTCCTCGTATTTCTTGACGAGAGCTTCGAGACCGCTGACGGTCTTCTCCATCTGCTCGGCGGTCTGGGGAGAGACGCCGGTGCCGGCGGCATTGTCGGATGCCGGCTTGTCCGGATTGGAAAGTTCGTGGTTTTCGAGCGTCGTCAGCGGCGTCTCGGCCCGAACTGCGCCGGACATGGCCACGACGAGCAGGGCAACGCATGTCAGCGAAAGCATGATGATGAATTTCCTGTTCATACCTACCTCCCGTTTGATGAATTCATCATATACCTTTCCGGAATTCTCCTCAAAGTTACAGATGAAATGTTTGGATTCCAGGGAGAGCAATCCCCGGAGTGGCTATACACCAAGGGCCTTGATGCGGTAAGATACCTCACCATGAACCGCCATCCCATTCCATTGATGCTTCCCGTGCTGTTCATCGCGTGCAGCCTCATCGCCACGCTGTTTTCGACGGGCTGCGACGACGAGGGTTCGCCCATCTCGGCTTCGACGGGGGTAATCACTTCAACCTGGTTCTATCCGACGATTGCAAGCCTGACCGTCTCGGGCAACGCGATCAAGCGGGCCGACGGGGGCATCCTGACGCTTTCCTGCCAGTGGATGACCGCGACCCCGATCCACCTCGCCACGGGAATCGTGGCGCTCGCGAGCACGGTCGCCGACCCCGGCCCGATCGGCATCGTCAGTTCGGGGACGGCGACGGCAAGCATCCGGGACGATCTGCGCGGCGCAAGCTTCCTCGAGGAGTTCAATCTGCCGATCGAGATCCCGACCAGCGTGGGAAGCGCGACGACGAAAGGCACCTGGCGCGTCCAGCTTCCGTTCCCCGTCGCAACGGTCTCGAACGCCCCGCTGGGCAAGCATCAGATGCTGCTCTGGATGCTGATCGACGGGTACCGGTCGAACAGCCTCGCCTTCGAGATCGAGTTCAAGTAGCGGCCGGTGCGACGTCGCACCCCCGCCACAGGAACTCCGGCAATGCGTGTTGAATGCGGCTTTTCATTGCCTGGCATAGGATTTGCAATAACATGGGGTGATCGTGTCGCACCCCTAGGAGTCAATGCATGAACAACTGGAAATTCGTGAGTGAAACGCCGAAACACCCCGACGAGCAGGGGAACGAACCGGGCTCTGCCTCGCAGACCCGCGGCCCGACGGGGCTCGAGTGGAAATCCCGGACGGCGCGCGTGTTCCCCCAGATCAACCTGTCCCAGACCGAGACGGCGTTCCTCGTCGAGGCGCCGGTTCCGGGGGTGAACCCCGCCGATCTGAACGTGCAGGTGGAGGGGAATCTGTTGACGATCTCGGGCCGGCGCCCCGTCGCACAGCCCGGCCAGACGTCCTGGCACCGCCACGAACGCCGGACCGGCCGGTTCAGCCGGATGTTCGAGCTTCCCGGCATGGTCGAGTCGACGGCCATCAAGGCCGAGATCAGGGACGGCATCCTGCACCTCCTGCTTCCCCGGGCCGCCGCGGAGCAACCCCGGCAGATCGAGGTCAGGATCGGCTGAAACAGGCTTTCGGCCCGGCACTTCCATTGCCTGGCATACAATATCTTCAGTTACACAGTTCCGGAGGAATCCAGAATGGCAACCGCACAGACCTACGAATTCAAGACCGAAGCCAGACAACTGCTCGACCTGATGATCCACTCGGTGTATTCCCACCGGGAGATCTTCCTGCGCGAGCTGATCTCGAACGCGTCCGACGCGCTCGACAAGCTGCGTTTCGAAGCCCTCACGAAGGACGCGCTCCGCGGCCTGACCGGGGATCTGCATATCCGCCTCGAGCCCGACAAGGAGAAGAACACGCTCACGATCCACGACAACGGCGTCGGCATGAACCGAGAAGAGCTGGTCGAGTATCTGGGCACGATCGCGCGGTCGGGCACGAAGGAGTTCCTGCGGCTGGCGCAGGAAGCAAAGGACAAGGCGCTTCCCCCCGAGCTGATCGGCCAGTTCGGCGTCGGCTTCTACTCGAGTTTCATGGTCGCCGACCGGGTCACCGTCGTCAGCCGCAAGGCGGGCGAGGAGAAGGCCTGGCGGTGGGAATCGACCGGCGACGGCACCTACAGCATCGACGAGGCTTCCCGGGAGCACCCGGGCACCTCGGTCACGCTGCACCTGAAGGTCGAGACGAAGGACGAGAAGGACGGCGAGGATGAAGAGCACCACGAGGTGCAGGATTTCACCACCGAGTGGACGATTCGCGACATCGTGCGCAAGTATTCCGACTTCGTCGCCTACCCCATCAAAATGCAGGTCGAGCGCCACAAGCGCGTCGGCGAGGGAAAGGACGCGAAGGACGAGACGACGATCGAGGACGCGACGCTCAACTCGATGAAGGCCATCTGGATGCGGCCCGAGAAAGAGATCACCGAGGACGAGCACAAGGAGTTCTACAAGCACCTCAGCCGCGACTGGAACGACCCGCTCAAGTGGGTCATGTTCCGGGCCGAGGGGACGACGAACGAGTTCCGCTCGCTGCTCTACATCCCGACCAAGGCCGGCCACGACCTGTATATGCCCGAGGCCGAGCGGGGCGTGAACCTGTACATCAAGCGTGTCTTCATCATGCACGACTGCAAGGATCTCGTGCCCGAGTATCTGCGGTTCGTGCGCGGCGTCGTCGATGCCGAGGATCTGCCGCTCAATATATCTCGCGAAATACTTCAGCACGACCGGCGCATCACCGGCATCCGCAAGACGATCACCCGCAAGGTGCTCGACGCGTTCAAGACGATGCGCACCGAGCAGCGCGACAAGTTCATCGAGTTCTGGAAGGAGTTCGGCCGCGTCGTGAAGGAGGGCCTGTTCAAGGTCCCCGAGGACCGCGACCGGCTGTTCGACGCCTGCCTGTTCCAGAGCACCTTCTCGCCGAGCGACTGGTTCACGATGGACGAGTACGTGAGCCGCATGAAGCCCGAGCAGAAGAGCATCTACTATCTGACCGGCGAGACCCGTGCCATGGCCGAGTCGTCGCCGCATCTCGAGGCGTTCCGGGCCAAGGGCTACGAGGTGCTGCTGCTCACCGACCCCGTCGACGAAGTGTGGGTCCAGTTCGCGCACGAATTCAAGGGCAAGACGTTCCAGTCGGCCGCCAAGGGCGTCGCCGACCTCGGCAGCGAGGAGGAGCGCAAGAAGGAAGAGGAGACCCGCAAGGAGAAGGAAACGGCCTGGAAGCCGCTTCTCGAAACCCTGCAGGGCAAGCTCTCCGAGCACGTGAAGGAAGTGCGCCTCTCGAGCCGCCTCACGACCTCGCCCGCCTGCATCGTCGGCAACGAGTATGACATGACCCCGCAGCTCGAAGCGCTTCTGAAAGCCACCGGCAAGGACGTGCCGACCGTGAAGCGCATCCTCGAGCTGAACGCGACGCACCCCCTGCTCGAGAAGCTGAACGGCATCTACGCCACCGACAAGGGCGACGCGCGCATCGGCGACTACGCCGAGCTGCTCTACGGCCAGGCCCTGCTCGCCGAGGGCGGCAAGCTCCCCGACCCCGCCGGCTTCAGCCGCCGCGTCGCCGAACTGATGGTCAAAGCCCTCTCCTGATCCCGGTCTGATCCACCTCGGGGCCGTTCCACCGAACGGCCCCGTTTTTTATCCCCCGGTTTTGTCGGCGAGGGAGCGGGCGGCTTCGAGGGCGCGCTCGACGTGCTGCTGGGCGCGCATCTGGGAGTCGTAGATCATGCGCACGATCCCGTCGCGGTCGATGACGTAGGTCACCCGCCCCGGAATCAGCCACAGGGTCGCAGGCACCCCGAACGCCCGTCGCACCGCGCCGTCCGTGTCGGCCAGCAGGGGGAAGGTGAGCCGGTATTGCTCTGCGAACCGCTTGTGGTTCGCCGCATCGTCGGAGCTGATACCGAGCACGGCGGCACCGACATCGGCGAACGAGGGCGTCATGTCGCGGAACCCGCAGGCCTCGATCGTGCAGACCGGCGACTCGTCCTTCGGGTAGAAAAACACAACGACCGCCTGTTTTCCCCGGAAATCCGCGAGGGAAACTGGCCTGCCGTCCTGATCGTTCAGCGTGAACTCCGGGGCGCGTTCGCCGACATTCATCGTCCTCTCCCTCCGTTCATGGAGCCGCCGGCGGCTTGCCGGGGCCGAGATTCGGCTTCGCGCCGCCATCGGCGAGAAGCCTGCGGATCATATTCCGGACATACTCCCAGGAGGCGGGTTCGCACGGGCCCGTCGCGTGATGGACGAGGCGGTTGTCGCGATCGAGGAGAATGATATTCGGGGTGGTATAGGTGATCTTCAGCGCCCGCCCGATCAGGGCGTGCCAGTCGAGCACGACGGGGATCGGGAATCGTTGCTCGATCCACCAGGCCTCGGCGTCTTCGTGCTCCGTCGTCCAGGGGAACTGCGAGAGATTGACGGCGTAGAACAGCGCGATGCTGCCGGTATCGGCGAACTCGCCCTTCAGCCGGAGCGCCCATGTTTTTATATCATGCCGGATATCCCGATGTCCCGTCAGGATGACGACGGGTTTCCCGCGAAGCTCGCGGCTGTTCCAGCGCTGGCCCTGGAGATCGGTCAGGTCATACTCGACGAACGTCTGCGCCGGCGCCCGTTTTTCGATCCAGGCGGGCGGGAAGGCACGGTCCTGAGCGGCCAATCGCGACCCTCCCGCCGCCAGGGCCACCGACACAGCAAGGATGGCGATTCCGGCCCACCGGCACCACCCGGGGTCCTCTTCCCTGCTGCCCGCCCTACACGGGACGTCGTTCTTCCATTCCGGCACCACGATTCGTCTCCCAGACTCTGCCGTGTCGGCCAGAGGAGTTTCGCGGCCGTAATCGGCCCGATTTCATGGACAGTATACCCGGTCATGAGCCGTCCGCATAGATTTCCCCACCATACGGCAAGGCCATCGAAAGCTCCGTATCGTCCGCCATCGCGCGGAATGGTTGAGACATCGGGCGGTATGATATCGTGTGGAAAAATGGGTCGCACAGGGAGAAAATCATGGAGATCATGGGATCCCCCACGGATTTCGAACGGATGCTGGACGACAATTTTCTCCAGCGGTACGATGCCTGCCGGAACCTGCTTCGCGCGAACGGTATCCAGCACGACGTCGAATCGATCCGGCAGGTGATGCGGTATTTCCGCGACGGAGCGGCATCCCCTGAAGAACGCGCCCAGATGAGGTTGCGAGCCCGCGACGAGCTCGTTTCATATATTCTGAAGTATCATGAAACCCATTCCTTCGCCACCCGTTCCCAGCAGGAGCTGAACGAATCCCTGCTCGATGCCTGCTACGCCGAGGAAGGCGCCCCCTTGTTCGGAACCATCCCCGAGCTCATCCGGAGGGGTGCCGACGTGAAGGCGCGCGACGACAACGACTGCTCGGCGTTCATGATGCTGATGCCGAAAGCCCGGGGCGAGCTGTTGCGGCTCCTTCTCGAACACGGGGCGGATCCCAACGAGCCGTATCTCTCGGAGGGTCGACCCGTGAAAACGGTCTGGCTCAATGCCATCCGCTGGCTCGATCCCGAGGATCTGCGGCAGATGCTCGACCATGGAGCACGTGCCGATGCCCGCACGGCCTGGGGCTCGTCGGCCCTCATGGAATACTGCTCGGGCAGCCCGAAGCCCGAGGGCGTCGCCCTGTTGCTCGAACGTGGGGCAGACCCAACTCCGGCGGATGAACAGGGGAACACGGCACTGCACGCTCTTGCAAAATTCCCGGACGCCGCCAGGATGATGCCGCTGCTGCTCGACCGCAAAGCCGACGCGAACGCGCGGAACAAGGAAGGCAACACCCCGCTGCACATCGTCGCCGGGTCGATGGGCTGCGGAAACGGCGCCTCTGCCGCATGCCTGCTCGGACATGGGGCGAACCCGGATCTCAGAAACGAAAAAGGCGACACACCGCTGCATCTTGCCGTCCAGTCCGAGAAAGTCGACGTGGTCGAGGCTCTGGTGAAGCATGGCGCCGCTCTCGCGACCCCCGATGGTTCCGGGCGGACAGCCTACCAGATCGCCCTGGCGAAACAGGCGCTCGCCATCGCGAAGCTCATCGATCCGGAGGCGGATGCCGCAGCCGCCTACGCGGCAAGCCCCGATGCCGCTAAGGTCCGGCAGATGCGGAAGACGATCATCGAACAGCTCAGGGCCGGCCACACGTTTGCAACAGGAAATCGCGAAGGTTCCTCGATCATTTTCTGGTCACCGGATCGGAATCCTCCCTGCTATACGATGGAGATCGACGATCTCGGCGGCCAGAGCAGCAGTTCGTTCGAAACCGATGAGGAGCTTCTTGCGCATCTTTTCAGCCAGAAACAGAAAAGCTGGGAAATGCAGACGGAACGGGATGTTTACGAGGAGATCATGAGCACGATCCGGATGAGTCCGAAGAGGACGCTTCCGGAAGTCGCCTCCAGGCAGCCCCTCCCCGGCCTGGCAGAGCGCCTCGGGCGGTACAAAGATCTCCTCGAGTTCATCAGCCCGGTGGTGACGACGGAAACGGAGCTCCAGGCCACCCTGTTCGCACTCGGCACCCTCTATAGCCATTCGTTCGGGTACAGTGACCGCCAGTTGGACATGCAGGCTCTGATACCGAGAATATTCGGGATTGCCCGGAAGCGTATCCGCAGCACGCAGGATCTGCTGCGCCTGTGCGCCATGCTGCCGCGCATGATGAAAGACCTGCCGGAGGACAGCGTGGAGACTCCCGTCGGATACATGCACCACCACGACCTGAGCCAGCTCGAAGCCCGCGCCCTCATCGCAAAAGACATGGACGAGTTCACCTCGCCCTTCCCCATCAAGGTCGGTAGTTCCTAGATCTGCTTCGGCAGCCCCTTCCGGATCTTCTTCAGAGCATGCGAAGGAATAGGCTGTCTGGTCCGGCCATGATAGGATGGAAAACAGGCAAAATCTTGCCCCTGAAGGGAGAACCCGGGATGAAGGTGCGGAAGATCCAGGCCCCCGCCTGCCGGCTCATTGTTTTTCTCGTGATCTGCGGTTTTTTCCTGGCCACCGTGCAGATTGCCGCCGCCGGAGCATCGGCCCCGGATTCTGGGAGCGGGATATTCCTGAAAACCCCGTCCCAGACGTTCACCCACAAGTTCGAATTCGCGGTGCGGGATGGTCTGATCTGGACCCGATCGACCTCGGCCGGTGCGGAAGACGGCAGCTGGCAGCCCCTGAACGGCACCGGCCTCCCTTCGGAAGCGCCGGGCAAAGCCCCGTTCCGGGACGTCGGCAGGATCTCGGCGGTATCGGCCGACGGCGACAATCTCATCGCCGTCTCCGATAGAAACATCATATACTATACAAAGACATACAACTGGAAATGGAAGGACCACTTTTCCGCCCTTCCGTTCACGAAGCCTCTTCTCATGCCTGCTGATGCCCGCGCGTTCGGGATCTCCCATCGCGGCAACGCCATGAAATACTATGCCGACATCGACGGGAACCAGCACAGTGTCAGCGCGGGCGTGACCACCCTGTATCTGCTGGACCGGGACGGCCATACGATCTGGTATGCCGACCCGTGGCTTCCGCCTGCATTCACACACATGGTCGACACGCCCGGGAAGGGCACGTTCATCGCTTCGAACATGAGCGTGAGCGGCTCGACGCTGTTCCTCATCAGCGAGGCAGGCGAAATGTACACCAGGCTCTATGATTTCGACACTTCCGGCCAGAACCCCGTCCTTCCCTACTCCTACAAGCGCGAACAGCGCAGGGAGACCCGGCGGAACCGCACGCGAAGTCTCCCCCCGGAAGACTGGCGTCGCCAGCCCGATGTTCCCGGCATGATCACGGATCTGATCACGATCCTGCAGACCGGTGAGGGAAACGGCTCCTTTGAACTGCGGGTCGAGGGACAGGATGCGGAAGGTCATACCGGCTATTATCGGAAAGACATCTATGCCGATGCCTGGAGCTTCGTCGACACCGGCCTCCCTCTCCAGGGTCGGCCGGTGTCGCGAAATGCTTCCCCGGCAAGTCTCCGCGCACCCGCGAAGACGCGGGATTACACCGGCTGTCTGAAACTCGGCGACCGGAAACTGCCTGCCCGCCTTCTCGAGTTCTGGCCTTACAGCCCGCCGGCCGTGCTTCAGTTTTCCGTCGGCGGCCGGACCTTCGATGCCCGTCTGCACATGCGCCAGTATCACCACCGCCGGAACGGCGCCCTGGCTTGCGCTGCGACCCTCGAGCTGCCCGTCGATTTCTGCACGTCGACGGTTTCCGAAGTCCGCGAAGTATACGAAGAGCTATTCCGAAGCTCGCCTCTTACCGACCTGGTCCTCGTCCAGAAATCCGACACCATCCAGGGCGTCGAAGATCTGCACGTCATCGGTATTCCCGAGTTCGCCGACACCATCGTGAGTCTGCTGGTCACCAAAACCGGACTCAAAGGGGAGCTGGACACGAAATTCCACCGCCGCCTCCGCTTCACCTTCGACAAAAGGATCCGATGATCCGATCCTTGGGGTGAAACACCTCAAACGCTGGCAGGCAGCTTTTTTCCGGGGGTTCTATCGCCTGAATGAGGCGGAGCGTTCGAGGCCGTGGGCGAGCATCAGGGGCTCGTCGGCGAGGAGGGAGCCGATCGGGCCGTCGGCGATGATGCGACCGTCGTCGATCAGGATGGCCCGGGAACACAGGCTGCTCACCCATTCCAGCTCGTGGGTGACGATCACCAGGGTCTGAGAGAGGGTGTTGAGAATCCCTGTGAGTTGCCGGCGGCCCCGCGGATCGAGATCACCCGTGGGTTCGTCCAGCAGCAGGATCGACGGATCGCAGGCGAGCACCCCGGCGATGGCGACACGACGCTTTTCCCCGCGGCTCAGCTCGTTCACGGGCCGGTCGATCAGGGCTTCGAGGCCAACGGCAGCCAGCGCCCGGTCCACGGCCCCCGACACATCCGGAGGGGCTCCGGTTTGCCCAAGCTGGCGCGGACCGTAGGCGACATCCTCGCCGACCGTTTCGCAGAACAGCTGGTCGTCGGGATCCTGGAAGACGATTCCGACGCGGCGTCGGATCTCGCCGAGATGGGGCGACGCCACGGGGAGACCGTCAACCTCGATCGTCCCGTCGGCTGGCTTCCCATCGGGCAGGAGACCGTTCAGATGCAGCAGAAGCGTGGATTTGCCGGCCCCGTTCGGGCCGATGAGGGCCACCCGCTCGCCAGGATGTATATCAAACGTGATATCATCCAGCACCCGGCGGCCGCAGGGCCAGGCAAACCGGAGATTCCGGAGGGTCAGCGTTCCACCGCTCATTGCCAGCCCCTTGCCAGCATGGCCCGGTAGACCCGCTCGGCCCGCGCGACGGCTCGCGCGAACAGGGCGCCGACCAGGCTGCTTTTCGCCGTCCACGAGGTTTCGGCAGCCGCTGAAAAACTCCGGGCTCCGCGGGCCCGCTCGAGCCGGTATGCCTCCTGGCGCAGGAGGTCCCCATACCGGAGCAGCAGCAGCATCGTGCCGACGAGATCCGCCGGCGCGCCCCGATCGCGCATCCAGCGGGCGAGTTCGGCGGGCGGGAGATGCGCCGCGAGCAGCAGAAGGGTGCCGAGGGCAAGCAGGCCGCGAACGGCCGTTTCGAGGCCGGCGGAGAAATCCCCGGCGATCCAGCCGCGCATCACGGCGCCGGTGAGAATCACGAGAGCGATCCAGCCGCCTCTCGAGCGTCTTGCAAGCGCGGCATCCGAACCGCGGAAGCCGACAAACAATATTACTGCATATATGGCATGACCTGGCGAAACCGGCCCGGGAATGAGGAACAGCAGGAGGATCGCAAGAGCAGCGGCTGCCAGACGGAGTCCGACCCAAACGGTGCCGACGCTCATCGCGGAAGCCGGCCCGGAATCAGGCGTCGGGTGCAGCAACGGAGCGCATGCGGGTCGTCAGCCGCCCCACCCCGAGAACGAGCAGCGCCGTGGTCACGGCACCGAACACCCCGGCAGCAATCGTTCCCCAGGCTGAACCGAGTGCGGGAACCGCATAATCGGGGCAGATCCCGGCCACCACGGGCTCGAGCGCGCGCGCCTCGAACCCGAGACGGCCCGCAACGGCCTCGAGGCCGTCCGGCCAGGCACAGGCCCAGGGGGAAGCGAACAGGGCAACACCGGCCAGAGTGACGAACCCGACGCCGAGCAACCCCGACGCGCGGCCCTTATCGAATCCGGCCGCTGCCGGAGCCAGCATCTTCCGGCGCCGGATCGAGTGGACGACGAGGCCGGTGACAATCCCCTCTCCCAACCCGATAAAAGCATGGATTCCGGCCATTGCCGGCACGACGAGGCCCCAGGGAGCCATGCCGGAAACGGCGAGTTGGCCGGCGCACGTGAGTGCCGCGAGCATCGTTCCCGCCCAACCGGCGATTCCGGCCGCGACGGCCGATGCCGCATCGTTCCGGGCGATGGAGCCGATCCGCTGCAGCAGCACCCAGACGAGGTGACCGCCCAGCGGTGCGACGAGTGCCATGTTGAACAGGTTCGCTCCGAGCGCCGTGATGCCGCCGTCGGCGAACAGCAGGCACTGGACGAGAACCACCGCGGTCATCACCGTGACGGCCGCCAGAGGGCCGAGCAGGATCGCGATCAGCACGCCGCCGATCAGATGGCCGCTCGTTCCGCCCACGACGGGGAAGTTGATCATCTGGGCCGCGAAGACGAACGCCGCAGCCATGCCAAGCAGGGAGGCGCGCCGCGCTCCGGTGTCCGAACCGGCCGGCGTCGTGGCGCGCCGCCCTGCATACAGGCCGATCGCGGCGAGAGCGCCGGTCGCCGCCGCCGTTTTCAGATCGAGAAATCCATCCGGGATATGCATGATGCCCGGATTATATCCTGGCATCCCCGTCATTTGCAAGATCCGCGTCTCAAGGCAGCTTCAGAAGGATCCTCCCCTGGCAGCACGACCGGCTGGGGTCAGACGAACCGGCCCAGGAAGGATTTCACCGACGTGACGATCCCGTCCACGATACAGTACACGACGGGAACGTAGGTCAGGGTCAACACCGTCGAGACGAGGAAGCCGCCGATGACCGTGATCGCAAGCGGCTGGTAGAAGTCGGCACCGGCCCCGATGCCGAATGAAAGGGGCAGCATGCCGAGAATCGTCGTGAGAACCGTCATCAGGATCGGGCGGATGCGGACGATGCCGGACTCGAGCGCGGCCTGTTCCCGGCTGATCTCGTGCGCCTTTCGGCGTTCGATGATGTTGTCGATCAGGATGATGCCGTTGTTGACGGCGATCCCCGCGAGCATGATGACGCCGATCATGGCCGTGATCGAGAACGCGAAGCCGTAGAGGTTGAGGAAGAGGATGACGCCGATGATTGAGAGCGGGATCGTGAACATGATGATGAACGGGTAGGCAAGCGACTCGAACTGGCTGGCCATGATCATGTAGACGAGCAGCACCGAGGCGAAGAGGGCAATGCCGAGGTTGCGGAACGCCTCAACGCGCTCCTCCTCGTCGCCGCCGAAGGAGATCTCGCAGCCCGGCGGCAGCTTCACCTCCTTCAGGATCTTCGCGACGTCCTGGATGACGGCCTGGAGGGGCCGGTTCTCGATGTCCGCCTGGACCTTGACGATGCGTTTGAGATTTTTGCGTTCGATGCGTGTGTAGCCGCGTCCCTCATAGACGGTCGCGACCTGGGCCAGGTTGATGCTCGTCGACTCGTCCACGTTCACTTCGAGACGACGGAAGGCGTCGATGCGGTTCTTCACGTCGTCGGCGGCTTCGACGCGGATATCGTATTCCTCGTTGTCTTCCTTATACTGGCCGGCGATCGTGCCGTAGACATAGGAACGGACCATGCCGGCGACGGTGCCGAGATCGAGCTTGAGATCGCCGAGGCGGGTGCGGTCGAACTCGACCTTGATCTCGGGCCGGCCGGCCTTGACACCGCTGTCGAGATCCTTGAGGCCGGGAACGCCCTTGATCTTCTCGGCGATCTCGAGGCAAAGCGCCTCGACGACGCGAAACTCGTCGCCGCTGACCTCGATCTGAACGGCCTTGCCGCCTTCCGGGCCGCCCATCTTCGGCTCGTTGAAAGCAAACGTGCGCGGCCCGGGAATGCCGGCGATCACCGGCCGCAGCTCACGGACGACGTCGTTGGTGGTGCGGGTGCGCTTCTCCTTGGGCAGGAGCACGACGGTGATGTCCCCCTCGCCGAGCTTCAGGTTGGTGATGAGCTTCTCGATCTCGGGGACGGGCCGGAGCTTATCTTCCATAGCTTTTGCAATACCATCGATCTTCTCGACCGAGGTGCCCTCGGGGGCCTCGAAATGCAGCACGAACGTGCCCCGGTCCATCTTCGGGAAGAACTCGAGCGGCGGCATGAAGGCGAAGGATTTCCAGAACACGAAGAACATCAGGAAGAAGTAGGCCCACCGCCGCCAGGCCCGGGCGAGGATCCAGCCCAACAAAGCGGCGTAGAACCGCTTGAGCAGATCCATCAGCGGCTCCCGCGGCTTCTTCCCGATCTTCAATCCGTAGGCGCACAGCAGAGGCACGACCGTGATGGCCACGACGAGCGATGCCAGCAGCGAATAGACGATGGTCGCAGACATGTTGGCGAAGATCTCTCCGACGACGCCGGGGACGAACGCGATCGGGACGAACACGACGACCGTGGTGAGCGTCGAGGCCAGGATGGCAAGATACATCTCGTTCGCGCCTTCGATCGCGATCTCCTTGCGGTCCTTCTCGCCGCGTTCGACGAGCAGACGGTAGATGTTTTCGAGAACGACGACCGAGTTGTCGACGATCATGCCGATGCCCAGCGCCAGGCCGCCAAGGGTCATCAGGTTGAGGGTCATGCCCTTCTTGAGCATCATCATCGCGAAGGTGCTGACGACGGCCAGGGGGATGCCGATACCGATGATGAAGGTCGAGCGCACATTCTTGAGAAACAGGAACAGCACGATGATCGCAAGCACGGCACCGGTCGTCGCGTTGTCCTTGACCATCTGGATCGAGTCGCGGATGAACTCGGAACTGTCGTTTCCTATAGATAATTTTATTTTATTTTTGTATTGCTCCTCGAGCTTCGGCAGCAGTTTCTTGACGGCATCCGAGATCTCGACGGGGTTCGCCCCGGCCTCTTTTTTGAGCGACAGCGTGACGGCCGGTTTCCCGTTCAACCGGGAGATCGACTCGATTTCCTTGTACCCGTCCTCGACGCGGGCGATCTCGGACAGGTAGACGGGCCGGCCATCGACGTTTTTGACGACGATGCCGCCGAGGTCGCGCGGGGTGCGCACCTCGCCCTCGGAGCGGACGAGATACTTGAAGTTGCCCTCGGTGATGTTGCCGACCGGGGTGTTCTGGTTGTCGCGCGTGACGGCGCCGATCACGTCGTTGATCGTGAGCCGGAAAGCCTTCAGGCGGTCAGGGTTCACCTTCACCCGGATCTCGCGTTCGAGACCGCCGAACACCTCGACGTTGGCCACGCCAGGAACACGCTCGAACGCCGGCTTGACCTCCTTGTCAGCGATGCGACGCAGGGTCTTCAGATCGAATTCGCCGCCCATCGAGACGTTCAACACGGCCTGGGCGTTGATATCCAGCTTGGCGACCGTCACCTGCTCGATGTCGCGGGGCAGCTTGCGCTTGGCGATATCCACTTTCTCGCGCAGGTCGACGGCGGCAAGATCGATGTCGGTTCCCCAGTTGAACTCGATCATGATCCAGGAGTAGCCCTCGAACGAGTAGGAAGTGACACGCTTGATGTTCTCGACCGTGTTCACCTCCTCTTCGATCTTGCGCGTGACGATGTTCTCCATCTCGGCCGGATCGACGCCCGGATAGGGGGTTTCGATGAACGCGAGGGGGAAATCGATGTTCGGGAACAGATCGACGCTCAGGCCGTACAGGGCACCGAGGCCGAGGAGCATGGCGCAGACCATAACCATGCTGACCGTGATGGGGCGTTCGACGGAGAAGCGCGGAAGATCCATAGGAAGCCGCTCCCGGCGCTCAGCGGGCCGCAGCGGGGGTTGCCGCCGCCGTCGCGACCCCGGCAGAAGGCGCCTCGGGGGAAGCCGCCACCGTCACCGGGGTGCCATCCGCGAGGTTTTCGGCCCCGACCGTCACGATCGTCTCACCGGGTTCGACCTCCCGGGCGGCGCACCAGTCCTTCTCGCGGGCGATCGGGGTGACCGGCAGGCGGACCGCCTTGTTATTTCTAATGATATAGATCACGGGCGCGTCGGCGGGGCCGGTCAGCGCATCGATCGGAATCAGCGGGACATCCGCCAGCTCCTTCAGGACGATCTGGCCGGTCACGAACATGTTCGGCTTCAGCTTCAGATCGGCATTATCGACGAGGATGCGGACGAGGAACGAGCGCGACTCGTCTCCGTAGGGATCGATGAAGGCGACCGAGCCGGTGTGGGAGCCGTTGACCGACGCCTTCTGGCCGATGGTGATGCGATTGATCTGGTTTTCCGGAACCTTGACGTCGATATACACGCGACCGATGTCGATCACTTTTCCCAGCCGCATGCCCGGGGAGACACTCTGGTTGAGGAACACGTCGCGACTGGCGAAGAAGCCGCCGATCGGGGCCCGGATCGTCGCCCGCTCCAGGTTCAGCCGGTCGAGATCGAGAGCCGCTTTCTGGCTCTGCACGGTGATCCCGGCTTTCGCTGCCTCGGCTTCGGCCTCGTCGAACGCCTTCTCGTTGAGCACTTTCTTTTCCATCAGGATCGAGCGGCGTTCGAAATCCTTCTTCTTTTCCTTCAGTTCGGCCTCGGCCCGTCCGAGCCCGGCTTCGGACATCCGCACGGCAATCCGCAGCCGGTCGGCATCGAGCAGAACCACCGGGGCGCCGGCCTTGACCGGCTGGCCGTTCTCGACGAGGATCTTCGCCACCCGCCCGGTCACGTCGGTGGTGATCCAGGCCTCCTCGAACGGCTTCACCTGCCCCGAAAACGCGATGGACTCGCGGATCGGACCGGTTTTGACGAGGGACGTGGCAACCGTGACCGGCGCCAGCGCGAACACCGGAAACGCACTACCGCTCATGACAAGCACGAACAGCAGTCGGCGAAGCATCTGATTCATCTGTTCCCCCGTTCAGAATCCGCCGGAGCCGACGCGATCGAGCCGGCCGGCAAGATCGGTCAGTTTCCGGATGACGGCGGCGGGTGTCACGTCGCCGAACCGAAGCGCCTCGGAAAGGGTCTCTTCAAATGACTCGAGCGGATTGCCGCGCGGAAGGGCCTGGGCTGCTGTTGCGGCGGTCTCCCCGAGATCGATGCCGTCGGGGAGCTCGAGCACCCGGGTATTCTCGGCACCCCGGTCGAGGTGCCGCTGCCGGTCGAGATCGCGAGCGAGCTCGTAGAGAGCCGCGAGTCGCACCCGCTCGTCCCGGTGGATGCGGACCGAGTTCTGGGCCGCCTCGCTCATCGTGATCTGGGCGTCGATCAGCTCGACGATCGCGGCATCCCCGTGCTGATACCGCGTCATGACCATCCGCATGTTCTCGCGGCTCTGTTCGAGCGCTTTCGCGGCAAACTGGAGTTTCGGGGCCATCTCGCCGTACTCGGTCAGAGCCTTCAGCAGGGCCGTCCGCTTGGCACGCGACAGATCCGCCAGGGCGAGATCCGCCCGGTCGACGGCCTTCTCGGCCCGCTTCGTCTCGTTTTTCAGATCCCCGGCATCGAACACGGGGAAATCGACCGCCACCTGGACGGCGTAGTCGCGGGCGAGGTTCGTCGTCCCGATGCTGGTATTCGTCACATTATATTTGCCACCCACGGAAATCGTGGGCTGTTCCGCAAGGCCTGCCGAGCGCCGGAGGCGACGGAACAGGTCGGTGTCGAGCCGCGCGAGCTCCAGGTCGGCATCCTTCTCGAACATGGCCCGCTCGAACGCTTCCAGGGCGGGAGTTTCGAGCGGGAAGATGATACCGGGAGGTAGATCGACCGTCAGGGAGGCAGGAGGCAGGTCGAGCAGGTAGGCCAGATCGAGCCGGTACCGTTCCTGCTGCGCTTTCCGGCTGGTGAGCGAGGATTCGATATTCGCCTTCTGGGTCTCGATGCGCAGAATGTCGTTGGGAAGCGCGAGACCGACCTCCTGGTTGATCCGGGCCACCTCGAGCAGCTTGCCGAGCAGGAAAATATTGATCTCGTCGACCTGTGCGAGCTGTTGTTCCTCGAGCAGATCGAAGAACAGCGTGACGATCCGGCCGCGCAAAGCCGAGGAGGCCCGGTCGACATCGAGGCGGCGGAGGCGGCTCCGGAGTGCGGCAATCTCCTTCTGCAGCGCCGGCATCTTTCCGAGACCCGGGTATGCCTGGGCCACCAGCAGCGAAAGCAGGTTCGCGTGATACTGGGCCCCGAAAAACGCCGAGGGTGTCGAGTCGACGTAGACCTGGCGCTGATGCGCAACCTGGCCCGTCACATCCGGAACGAGGAGGTTTGCCGCCCGTTTCTCATCGAGGGCCTGTTCTTCGGCGGCGAGCCGGGATATGCGCAGCCCCAGGTTCCGCTGGTCCGCCGCATCGAGCAGGCCCGCGAGGTCGAGGGCCCGGCTTTCGAGGCTGAATCCGCAGGCCAGAACAAGCAGAAAGGCTTGTTTTGCCATTCGCACACAGGATACCGAAAGGGTTGTCACCTTCTGTACTCTTGTTTGCACCGAACTCGCTTTCCGGATGACACCGGCAGGCACCTTCCGAAAACCGGTGCGACAGGATACGGAATACCACAGGAATTGTCAATCGAGGCCCTTCGCTTCCGGGGATGGCGAGTCGTCCTTCTTGCCGCCGCTTTTGTAGGCCAGTTTGATATAGATGCCGTAGAAGAATACGAGCCCGATTCCCACGACCGGAAACGCGACTTTCTGCGTGCCGCCGAACGGGCTTTCGGACATGGCCAGGCCCATGGGCGCGGCGATCACGTAGGCAAGCGGAATCAGCGGGGAGCTGCCGTATTTTCCGGCGAGAAACACGGCCACGACGGAAACCGGCCACCACGCGAACGAGATGGCCAGGATGACATCGCCCAGCAGGCGGATCTCTTTGGGGCAGGCGTCCGGGCCTGCGAGGATGTAGGAACGCACATCGGGCAGCGGCACCCCCGTGAAATGAATCATCACGATGGAAAGGGAGATGGCGATGCCCGCCAGATACAGCCCCAGCAGATAGAGTTTCACCGCGGTCCTCTCGTTTTTCATCGCCCCGAGATCGAACACCAGGAAGTCGAGAACCCCGGCCAACAGAAGGAGATACCAGAAGCGGGCCAGATACCAGATGATCCCGGTATCCTGGGCGCGGGCGAGGGTGCGCTTTTTCTCCCGCTCCGTCTCGGCAAGGAAGCTGGCGGAGGCGGTTTCGTAGGCTTCGGGAGTTTCCATCAGCTTGCACACGTTGCGGAACAGGACCCGCGGGCTCTTCGTGTCGAACCTGGTCCGGAGAGCGTCGTAATGCACCCCATGGCTCGTGTCCAGCAGGAAGAGCCGCGACTCGTCTTTCGGCAGGTCGAGGTTGAAGACACAGAAATACCGGCAGTGGGAGATCCCCGCCTCCATCCGCGGAATCTCGTCGTAGAGCGTTTCGTCCTGGGGCGAGGAGTCCCGCGCCATGAGGTGGGTCAGCACCTTTGCATCGATGGGAAGCGCCCCCCGACGCGCCCCGGCCAGGCGTTCCAGTTCGGAGTCTCCCAGTTTTTCGAGCCGGCGGCCAAGCTCCCACACGAGATCCTGGCAGCGGCGCTCGGCCGTTTCACTTTGGGTGGGCCTCAGAGCATGAACCGCCGCGGCAGCCAGGAAGAACCCCGCAAGAATGACGAGTATTTTATACGCTTTCATATATATCATTCCCTCGGCTGTCGAGGCTTCCCGACGAGGTCGGCCAGGAGGCGGAGGTCGTTCTTCAGACAGAACTCCCGCATCGTCATCCCGTCGGCGTCCCGGACGGTCGGATCCGCCCCCGCCCCGAGAAGCCGGACGGCCGCCCGGAAGTTGTTCGAGCGGACGGCCACCCAGAGAGGGGTCAGGCCATCGAGGTTCTTCACCTCGAGATCGATCCTGCGGGCTACGGCATCGGCGAACACCCTCTCGAAATCCACCTGTGGAAAGGAGTTTCTGGGATCACGGGCCCGCCATTCCCGGGCGAGATAGTGAAAGATATTGTTCTGCCGTTCGCGCCATTCCTTCACGTCCGACCCGCTCCAAAGAATGAGATCGAGTCCGTCCGGGGCCGGAACGGGCGTCGGAAGGGTGGCTCCCGCCGACGCCGCCGTTCCGGTGGCCGGGGCGGAAACGAACCCCGAGGTGATCAGCAGAGGCTGAATTTCCGGCTCGTTCGCATGCTGGTTCCGGGCGAGGGCCTGAAACACCTCCTCGTCGATGGCAAAGCCCTGGCCGACGAGGAATGCCATGAGATCGGCGTTGCCTGCCGCGGCGGCGATGGCGACCGGATTCTGCCAGCCGTCCCGGGAAAACGGGCTCGCAGGTTTGCGGGACTCCGCCGGGACATCGCGGCGAATCCGTATCATCCAGGCCAGCACGGGATAGCTCCCGACTGTTTCCATCGGGCCGGAGCGGGCGGCAAGGCGGATCGCTTCGCGGAACAGTTCGTCGCTGGTCAGTTTCACCCCGCGGGCGTGCAGGAACTCGAGAATCCCGAGATGCTCCGAACGGAAGATCGCGCGTTCCCCGATGGTGGTCGGAATCGTGCGGTGCCCTGCCGCGACGATCGTTTCGATGATCCCGCGATCGGGCCGGCGAAGGGCATCGTCAAGGAGCCCCGTGCCAGACTGGAGATGGGTCGGAAAGGTCCGGGCCAGGGTCGCAAACCGCGCGGCATCCCCCGCAGCGATGGCGTGCCGCAGCTTTCTCGAGGGGCTGGTCCAGGGTTCGGTCATCCAGAAACCCATGGCCAAAAGGGCGGCGACAGCGGCCGTGTCGCGCCACCCCGGTGCTGATATCCCCGAAATGCAGCTTCGGCCGAGCGAGTAGAGGATCAGGATGCTGAAAAAAAGGATGAACGCAGGGAAGGCTGTATCGAGGTCGATCAGCCCGTCCGTCATCAGCCGCACGGGCACGGCCAGCACCGAGAAAAGGGCCGCCAGATGCCTCGTGACGGGGGGAATCTCGCGTTCCTCGTTCCGCGGGCCGATCCAGAACATCGCCGCGGCGCCCGCGAGGGCCATGAACAGGAGAATATTTTCCGATGTGGTCAGCTCGGAAATGCCCGGCTGATAGAGCCGGACCACGCCGGGCTGCCGAAGCAGGTCGATATGGTCGGTGGCGACCCAGGAAAACAGCGCAAGAAGCACATAATCGACGATCAGAAAGGTCCACAGAGTTTCCGTCATCGCGTTGCCTGGCGCCCCGCAGATCGGTGCTTCAGTTCGACCGGATCATGGTCAGAAGCATCTTGAACCGTTTCTCGGCCCGCAGCGCGTGGGGACGATTCGCCGGCATGAGGATCATCTCCCCGGCCCGCACGGCGTGCGGGGTGCCGTCGATCATGATCAGGGCCTCCCCGTCGATGATCTGGACGATCGCGTCGAACGGGGCGGTATGCTCGGACAGACCCTGGCCCTGGTCGAACGAGAAGAGGGTCACGGTGCCGATCTTCTTGTCGACGAGGGTCTTGCTGACCACCGATCCGCCGGCGTAATCGACGAACTCGACGAGGTTCACGGCTGCGGCAACGGGAAGGACGGGTTCACGGGTCGGCATGCTATATCTCCATATATATAAATTGCGTGCCTCGGGCGGGTTTGAAACCCGCCCCTACAGAAACATGTTCAATAGGCATCCGTGGAAGGAATCATGCCGCCGTCCCCGGGATCCTGCGCCGGCGTCTTTCCCTTGCCGCTCTGCTTCGGTTTCGGGGACGACGGCAGGGAGGACGCCTGCGGCTCGGTCAGGGAGATGCGCAGGCGGCCGGCAGCGTCTTCCAGATACAGGCGGCGGGTGCCGAACCCAGTCTGGGCGTGGTCATAGGCCAGGACATACTTCGCGAGGGCCTCGGCAACCATCGAGACAGTGAAGGCCTGGGAACGCCAGTGGGCGAGGTCCCAGAAGGAGGCGGCGAAGAAGAGGCCCGACTCCCAGTAGTTCGGAATGACGCCGGGGAACCGCGCCGCCGTGGTCGGGTAGACCTCCGGGGCCTGACGGCGCTGGCGCAGCAGATAAGAGACGGCCTTGAGCACGGCGGCATCGTACCGGCCGGCGAGGCCGGCCTGTTCGGCGGTCGAGCGGCCGATGTTGAGCAGCGCGGTCAGGCCGAGCGCTGTCGAGAGCTCGCAACTGCGGTCTTCCCCGCCCGGGAAGGCGCCCGGGTGGAGCGGCTGCATGCGGGCCCAGGCATCCTGCTCGTCGAGGAGCTGGCGCAGCAGCGTCGGCATCGCCGCATCGAGAGCCGGCGACCGGGCTCCGCCGTCGCGCCAGGCCCGCGTCGCGGCATACGGGAAGATCATGTTCTGCGGGTAGTAGAGGCCTGCATCCGGCCAGGCCTTCGCCTCGATGGCCTTCGCCAGCAGGTTCACGGCGGCGCGGTAGCCGGCGGTGCGGCGGTGCTTCGTCATCGCGAGGGCGAAGGCGGCGTTCGCGTTCACCACGGCATCGACGTTGTTCACGGCCAGCGGCATGACGCCCGTCTCGGGAGTTGCGAACGCGGGCTGTCGCTCATCTTTCAGCCAGGTCAGAAATGCGCCGGTGTCCTTGCCGCGCCAGACATCGCGGCCGTCATCGCGGTCGCGGCCGGCATCCCGGAACGAGGCCACCTTTGCCAGCGCCGCAAAATCAGGCTGGAGGGCCTTTTCCGGATATCGCTTCGCATACATGGCCTGGAAACAGACCGCCACCGAGGTGTCGTCGGCGTCGTTGGGGATATTGAACAACGCATCGGCACCGGTCGGGTTCTGCGCCCGGTCGAGGCAGGCAGCGACCCAGTGGGGCGGCGGAGCCTTCTGGCCCTTGGTCAGCATCGCGAAAAAGTTCGCATAGTTCGGGTTGAGGAACATCTTTCCCATCGTGCGAACAAGAGCAACAGGTATATTGAATGGCCCCGTCCGGGGCGCGGCCCCGTCGACGCCGGGCAGCACGGCCCAGAAGTTGTAGGCATCGCCGCGCTTGAAACTCAGCACGTTCTGGAGGGCGAGCTCAAGCATCGGCGCGATCGATCGGCGTTCGGCCGGCAGGAAACTCTCGTCGAACAGGAACAGCGGATAGCCGACGAACGCCGTCATGAACAGGTTCGAATCCTGCACCGAGACGAGCGTGCGGCCCATCAGGCCGGTTTTCTTCGGCAGGAAATGCACGTAGCTCGCCCACTCCCCCGCCCTGTTGCGGGCCTTGATCACGGGCGGGGCATCGAACACCTTCAACTCGGCGAACGGCAGATTCAGCATGATCTCGTCGCGGCAGCCGTCGCCTTCGTCCGAGGCGTCGACGGCGGCATGGCCCTTGCCCGGCCGGTTGCGGATCTGGGTGTTCTCGAGATACGCGAGAGCGCCCAGCAGCGCGTCGGAAACGCCGGGCAGCGCGAGCCGGTCGCGGCCCACCGCCGTCAGGTCGATCACGGGCGCGGGAAGCGGGTTCGGCGCGGGCGTTTCCTGTGCCGGCGGCTTGGGTGCCGAAGCGGGCGGATGCGATGGTGCGCCGGCAAAGACAGGCGCCGCGGCGAAAACGAGCGCAACAAGAGAGCCACAGAGTCTGTTCATCGTATTCCCCTGCAAAAGAAAATTCCGGCCGTCAACCGGCATGTTTGTACATTATACACGGTCCGAGCCCGGGGGCAGCAGCCGTCTGGAACGAGGCAGAACAAGCGGCAACTCCTTGGGCTGGCGGGAGAGACTCCCGCTCGATGAACGCTCAGGCTTGCCTTGGGTCAGAGGCTTTTTGCGGCCACCGATTCGTTGTCGCCGGTGCCGGCGTCGGCGAGGTGGCGGATATCGCCCCAGGTGTTCAGCCGCCAGCTTCCGTTGCGCCAGGTGAAGGAGTTGAGGCTGGCGTTGAACAGCGAGTAGGAGCGCTTCTGATCGAGCGGCAGGCCGAGGGCGATGCGCATGACCATGTCGAGCACCCCGCCATGGGTGACGATGCCGATCCGCATGCCCCCATGCCGGCGGCCGAACTCGTTGGCCGTCGCCTCGATCCGGTCGCGCAGATCCTCGCTGCTTTCGCCGTCAGGCATCCGGTAGACCGGGTCCCAGGTCATGAACCGCGCCCATTCGTCTGGATACCGGTTCGGCAGCTCGGCCGCCTCGATTCCCTCGAAAATGCCGAGGTTCCGTTCGCGCCAGCCCGGGGCCGCGATGGGCTGGAGGCCGGTGCCTATGGCGATCGGCTGCACCGTCTGCCAGGCGCGGCCGAGGTCGCTGCTGTAGAGGGCATCCAACTTTTCCCGGGAAAGGCGGTCGGCGATGGCGTTCGCCTGGCGGAGCCCCTTGTCGGTGAGCGGGCTGTCGCTGTGGCCCTGCATGCGGTTTTCGAGGTTCCACCGGGTCTCCCCGTGGCGAATGAGGACGAACTCGACGGGATCGTCATCCCGATTTCTATAGCCGCTCGTCATGGCACCATACCTCCTGAAATACTTACAGAGCCGCGCCGCGCCACGTGATGCGGCCCGCGGCGACGGTCAGCAGACAGCGGGCCTCGTGGATCCGCTCGGCCGGCACCGCGAACAGATCGCGATCCAGCACCGCCAGATCGGCCCGCTTCCCTTCCGCGATCACCCCGGCCTCGTCGTCGAAATCGGCAAACGCCGCGCCGCGCGTGAAGCCGTCGAGCATCGTCTCGAGATCCACCGCCTGCTCCGGGACGAACGGCTCGTCCGTCTGCCGGCCGATGCCGCGGCGCGTGATGGCGGTTTCGATGCCGTCGAGAGGGTTGAAGGTCAGCATGTCGCCCCCGAACGGCCAGTCGCTGGAAAACGCCAGAGGCGCGCCGGCATCGCGCAGCGCGCGGAGGGCAAACTGGCGTTCGGCGCGCACCCGGCCGAGACACGGCAGGGCGACGCCTTCATAGTTGGAGTCGCGGTAGTACCAGGCAGGCTGGAGATTGGCAATCACGCCGAGCGCCGCGAAGCGGGCCAGATCCCGTTCATCGACGAGGTCGGCATGGGCGATCATGTGCCGGGCATCACGCGCGCCATTCGCCGCACGGGCGGCCTCGAGGGCATCGAGTGCCAGCCGCACCGCCGCATCCCCGACGGCATGAAAATGCGTCTGGAAGCCGGCCGCATCGAGCCCCGAGACGAGCCGCTTCACGTCGGAGGCATCCCACATCGCCTCGCCACAGGTTTCCGGGGCATCGGCATACGGCTCCAGCAGCAGTGCCGTCCGGCCTTCGACGACGCCGTCGAGCGAGATCTTTGCTGGGCCGATGCGGCGCAGCGGTGATTTCCAGGTCCGGCGGATTTCGAGCAGCTCTTCGATGTGCTCCGGGCCGAGCTCGGGGTTGCCGAACTGGGAGGCGGTCACGTGGAGCGTCAGCTCGCCGAGCTGGTCGAGCCGCTCCCAGGTCGCGAGGAACGGCGGCTTGCCCATCGCGTCGTGAACGGCCGTGATGCCGAACCGGGCCGCCTGGGCCAGGAACATCCGGGCCCCTTCGAGATACTCATCCAGGCCGGGCTTCGGGAGCTGACTGGTCACCATGCCCATCGCCGGCCACTCGCGGAGGAAGCCGGTCGGCTCGCCCGTTTCCGGATCGCGCTGGATCGAGCCGCCGACGGGCTCCGGCGTATCGCGCGTGATGCCGGCCAGCCTCAACGCGGCCGTGTTCACCCAGCCGGAGTGGCCGTCGATCGCCTTGAGAAAGACGGGCCGGTCGGGAACGACGGCATCGAGCAGATTCCGGCTCGGCCCCTCTTTCGGGAACGCGGCATACAGCCAGCCGCTTCCCCGGATGAACGGCCTCCCGGGATGGGCGACGGCGTAGGCGCGCACCTGACTCTGGTATCCGACAGGGCCGGGAGGCCCCGACAGCCGGCACTCGACGAGGTCGATCGCCCCCATCATCGGGTGCAGGTGCGCATCCCGGAAGCCCGGCAGCAGCAGGCCGCCCCGCAGATCGATCACCTCGGTCGCGGGCCCCCGCAGGGCAAGAACGTCGATCGGCTCACCGATCCGGACGATCCGGTCCGCGGCGATCGCGACGGACATCCCCGGTCGTGGCCCGTCGAAGCCGCGGCCCGCCCACGTCATCATATTTATTAGTATTATATCTGCATATTTTATATTCACATCATTTTCACCGACGTCCGGATGGCACGACTCAGAGAGTCTCACGCAGCCCAGCATACATGGATCTCGCAGCCGAGGCAAGCCGTCCGGCAAGCTCCCGGAGAGGCAGAAGCACGAAAACCGTATCCCCCGCGAAGGACACGAGATAGGTCACGGGCCACAGAGATCCTCCGTTGAAAACCACATGAATTTCAGAAGAGAAGACGGAAGAAAACGCTCCTCACAACAGAGGAGGCGAAAACCACAAAGGCCGCACAGTGAATATTCCGGTCCACCGTGCATTCTCTGAGTCCACTGTATTCTCTGTGATGAAGCTGTTTTTCGCGGTCGTGTTTCCGGCGGCTGCCCGCGGCGATCGGCGGAAGACAGGGGTGTCACACGGCGGGGCGATTCGTGCTATATTTTTCGCAAAACAGGCCCGTTGCCGGGTCATTCCCGAGAGGAGAAGGGATCATGCCTCGTATCTACCTGGAAAACTCCCAGTCGATCGGAAACACGCCGCTGGTGCGGCTAAACCGCGTGACGGCGGGCTGCAGGGCCACGGTGCTGGCGAAGATCGAGGGCCGGAACCCGGCGTATTCGGTCAAATGCCGGGTGGGCGCCGCGATGGTGGTCGAGGCCGAGCAGAGCGGCGTTCTCCGCCCTGGGATCGAGATCGTCGAGCCCACGAGCGGCAACACCGGCATCGCTCTCGCCTACACCGCCGCCGCGCGCGGCTACAAGCTCACCCTGACGATGCCGGACACGATGAGCATCGAGCGACGCAAGGTGCTGGCAGCTTTCGGCGCGACGATCGTGCTGACCCCGGGAGCAGAGGGCATGACCGGAGCCGTGAAGAAAGCCGAGACGATCGCCGCCTCGGACCCCGGCCGGTGGTTCCTGCCCCAGCAGTTCCGCAATCCCGCGAATCCGCTCGTCCACGAGCACACGACCGGGCCCGAAATCTGGACCGACACCGACGGCGTCATCGACGCGGTGGTGGCCGGCGTCGGCACGGGCGGCACCATCACGGGGATCTCCCGGTATTTCAAGAAACGCCTCGAACATCAACTCTTCTCGGTGGCGGTCGAGCCCGCCGAAAGCCCAATTCTGACGCAACACCTCGCCGGGGAGCCCCTGAAGCCCTCCCCACACAAGATCCAGGGCATCGGCGCCGGCTTCCTTCCCGAGATCCTCGATCTGTCGCTCATCGACCGCGTCGAGCGGGTCACGGGAGACGAGTCGATCGAGATGGCGCGACGCCTGGCGCGGGAAGAGGGCATCCTGTCCGGCATCTCGTGCGGGGCCGCCGTGGTCGCGGCGCTTCGCCTGGCCCGGGAAGAAGCGTTCACCGGCAAGACGATCGTCGTCATTCTTCCCGACTCGGGCGAGCGGTATCTCTCGACGGTCCTGTTCGACCATCTCCAGGCCTGATTCCGACGCGTCGTCACGACAAACACCGTCGAAGACAATACTCGCATAAATACAGCGGGGCGAACGGCACGCCGTTCGCCCCGCGCATCGTACAGAAGGCGCTATTTCGTGGGAATGGGCTCGGTGTTGCGATGGACGAACCGGTCCTTTTCGAACGTGAAGGTGTAGGCGGCCTTCGTCGGCTCATCGCCTTCCTTTTCCGGGTAAACGAGGCCGAGCATCGTCACGGCATTGTCGGCACCGATCACCATATCCGAACCGTCGTCCCGCTGGACGTCGGAAACGAGCAGATCGCGCGTCAGATCGAATTTCGGATAGGTGCAGGGCACCGGCACGAACTTCTTCGCGGCGGCATCCCAGGTGAAGACGTAGAGACCGCTGGCGCGAGGGCCGTAGAAGGCCGAAGTGACGACCTCGGGCACGCCGTCACCGGTCAGGTCGCGCAGGGCGAGCGAGGTCGGCTTTCCATCGAGCGTGAACAGCTTTTCCTCGGAACCGAGCACCTCGCTCTGAAACAGATTCGTTCCGGCGGCATCCTGGATCGTCAGGCGGATCGCATCGGCATCGCGGGTCTTGAGGACTTTCACGTCCGGCGATGCCGGGATGAGTTTTCCGGTCGCGTTCGCCAGCTCGACGCCGTAGCTCGCCGTCGAAAGAAGGGAGCAGAGCAGACACACACACACCGCATTCAACAGGTTTTTCATCGTCGTTCTCCTGCGTTTCGGACGATCACTTGTCGTATTTGTACAGGTTGTTGGCCTTCATGATCGAGATCAGCTTGCTGGCATACCCCGGATCGGTCGCGTAGCCGGCCTTATGCACTTCGCGGGCGAACTGGTCGGGGTTGTTGCTGTATTTCATGCAGTTCTTGTACCGGGCGTTTCCGCTGATCAAACGGGCGTGATCGTCGATGGATTCCTTCCAGGTGTTGTATTTGCGGAACTTGTCATTGATCGTCACCCATCTGCCGTTGTAGCACTCCTTGGTCGGAACGGTCACGGAGCCGGCGGGGCCGGTTCCCTTGATGCCGAACAGGTTCTTGGCGCTGCCGATCGTCGAGGAGCCCCAGCCGGTCTCGAGAGCGGCCTGGGCAAGCGTGACCGAGGCCGGAACGCCGGTGGCGCGGAACGAGGCGGCAGCGACGGGGCCGAGCAGGGCGCAGAATTTTTCCGGGGACAGCTTGCCGCCCTTCCAGGCGTTCAGCGCCGCAGACTCGCCGCTGCCGGACGAGGAGGCAGACGAAGAGCTCGACGCCTTGGATCCCGATGTGGAGCTGCTTGCAGCCTTGACGGGAACCGCGTTACGCGCCTTCGCCTTGGCGAGGCGGTCCATCAGCTCGTTGACACGGCCGGCAAGCGAGTTGAGCTTGGCAAACAGCGCATTGATGCGCTCGAAGAACTTCGCGAACACGTCACTGGAAACGGCCGCCTTCGCCGTCCCGGTGGCGACGCTGCTCGCGCTCTGCGACGGCGCCGCGGCCTGCGTCTTGACCGGCTCGTGGCTCTCGAGTGTCGAGAGCATATCCGCCTGGGCAAACGCCCCCGTACACAGAACGAGAACCGCCAGGGCAGCGAGACCGCCCCTCAACAGCGCATGAACGTTCATGACACCCTCCCCGAATCCTCGAAATTCAGACTTCGCAAAGATATTACCCGGGTTCCGGCAAAAAGTTACCGCGGATTTTCTCCAGCCCCCGAAGCCGGATCCCGTTCAGGCCGGGCGCAGCCTCCCATGTCCGGAAATTTGATATATTTCTGATACAATGCCGGAAAACAAAATCGGAGAGCCGCTTGTGATGCGACTCTCCGATGCGCAGGGCGTCTAACACATTCGGCCCCTCAAACCAGCATCGGCACAGGGAAATATTTTTCGGGTCTCGATCAGTTACCCCCAAAGTTACCCCCAAAAAGCAACGGTGCCGCCTTCGAGCGAACGGCGCAAAGCATCACCAAGACGAGGATACCACACACGACGGCCGCCATTCCTTTACTTCTCAAAGAGCAGCATCGGCTTACCACGACGGCGGACAGGAACCGGCCGGCACCGGATCAGCCGCCGGCATCGCGGCCCATTCACCCCTACCGGCTCCGAGTCGGCACGGCTTCACCCTGACGGGTTCCGCACGTCCGCCCCGGCCCCGTCCGGGTTCCTCGCGTCGATCAGCTCGAGAGGTTCCGCACAAGCAGACACAAGCCGGATCGGACGGCGCGATAGAGCCGACCGGCCCGGCGGTGGAGATCAACGAGAGAATGAATGAGGATGGCGGCCGCTGTATAGCAAAAGCACCCACACGCGGATGGTGTGAGCGCTTCGGCCCGATCGGGTTATCGTTCGTGGTAGAGCTGTTGCGCGATACGTTCGATCTCGATCTTGATGGTAGGAAGATCAGCCTTTTCAGGTTCGCCGTTTTCGCGCCACCCTGCCCGGCACTTCAACCAGAAGATGCACGCCGCCGTGTTGCCCTTCATGGCGAGTTCATACAGCGTCTTCATCACGTTGATGTTCGAGGTCAACCGGCCTTTCGCGAGTTCGCGCTTGCACCTGTTCTGCAACGTCCGTTCGCTGCATCCCAGCACCGCCGCTATCTTGTCGTCGGTCAACGCGAATGATGCAAGCCGTTCTACCTGTTCGCGTTCCTGGTCAGTAAATTCCCGCCTCGGTCTTGCCATGTCATACCGTCCTCTCTTTTTATAGGGCGCAATTATCCCAGCCGAAACCATAGTGCTACCAAGGGAAACAAGCCCCAGAACAAGATCATCAGTTCCTCATCGTTATACATTCGCCGTGATGTTCCTTTCGATCAGCTTCGGATCGGCCGGCGGATGGCACCGTTCGCACACGATCACGCCCCAGCGGCTTACCCAGAACCGACCGCCGCCGCACACGAAACACGGCCCCACCTCTGCCACAGCTTCACGTACCGCCGTCGCCCTGGTCATGCCGCCGTCATATTCGAGAATTGCCGCGCGTTCGGTCACGAGTTCGGCATGATCGGACGGCGCACAGCCGCACAGGATCAGGCTTTCCGCCGTCGTGTCAGCTTTTCGCATTAGATGCCCGTGGTGAGGTCGTGCCGGCCGTCGCCTCATCTTTGCCTACCCGACCAGTTCGAGGGGCTTCCCCGGCTTCCCGTGCGGCCGTCGAGTTCCTGACGAGTCGTGCTATATCGTCCAGTATGCGAACCATGCCCGGCTCATCGCCGGCCCGGTCGAGTTCATCCGCCGTGTCCAGAAGTCGATGCACTTCCGACCGGAGCGCCGGATCTTCGGGGAGGTTCGCCGTCAGTGTGGCGACGGAATACGCCATCAGCTCCAGCTTGTGTGCCCGGATCAGTTCGAGCAGTTCGACGCATGGTGTCGGATCGAGCCGCAGCCGCAGGTTGTCGATGGCGATCGTGATCCCTGCGTCCTGGATCTTGGCAAGCAGTTCGGCAAACGTCATACGAAACACCCGCCGTCTTCCGCTGCCGATACCCCCTCTTCCCCGAAAACACCTGTTTTATCCGTAACACTGTTACAATCGAGAATGGAAGCTGGTTCCGGTGCTTTTTTGTCTGTAACACCTTCGGCGGCTGTTACGTTTGAAAACCCGCCGGAACAGGCTTCAGCACTGGGTTGTATCGTTGTTACGGATATTTTACCCTTGTTCGAGAGATAACGCGTGAAGGTGTCGCGGAAGTCTTGGATGTCGTAGCCACGAGCCGGGGCGCTGCCGCCAATTCGTAACATTTTTGGATGGATCCCGAAGCCCTCAAGACGTTTCGCCAATTGGCGCGGCTTCATCGGCAGACCGCGGTTGTGCGTTCCCCACGGTCGCATATCGTCAGCATTCAGCGCGTTCAACAAGTCCTTTGTGGACAGTCTGACAGCTTGCCTTTCCTCGAACACCTCACGGATGTCCTGTAACAGTTCCTCGTTCAGACTTGGCGCGTCATTCTCGATCCCTGCCAGCCGCCGGGCTGCCGCTCGTGCCAGCATCGGCCATTCACCGCCGGCAATATCGGCAACGCTATACAGCGGTTCCCAATTGTCGGCCGCCCGGTTCGTCAGTTCGTCGTTCAGAGGTCGATGTTTCTCGAACGTCACGCCGGCATCGGCGGCCCAGCGGGCAAGGCGACGAGTCACGCCCTCGAATACTTCTGGATCCGCACGGCGCAGGCTTTCCACCCGTTCACCTGCCGCCTTTCGGCGCATTGTCGCAATGATCGAGCGTGACATGATCGTTTCGGGCATGCCTCCGATGCCTGCAAGTGCTTTACAGCCCCAGGTCGAGAACCGTGTTGGTTCAAAGGCTTCGCCCTCTGTGCGAAGAACAAAGGCGATATCCCGAATATGTCCAGAGTTCAGCAGCCCACGAAGCGGCTCATTGTCTCTTACGAACGTGTCGCACTCATCGACGAGAAGAGTAGGCCCCCATTTTTCGATCGCCCGAAACACTGCCGCAGGGGATATGTTGGAGCTGGGAAGCGGCTTTCGAACTACCTTCCCGATCGCGGACAGGAAAACCGACTTGCCGCACCCCTTTTCCGGTGCAGTGATCAGGAACATCGGCGCAACGGTCGCGTGATCGATGAACCACGTGAACGCTGCCCACAAAACACCGGCATGAAGCGTTTCGATATCGGCTATTACATATCGCCGGAAGATCGACAACAGCTCATCGAGAACATCGACCCCGTTCACCACCTCGGGCCATGGATCAACCTCTTTGAACAGTGAACATTTCTTCGCTTCATCAGCCGCTTTTCGAGTGCCCTCGACCATCTTGTCGAGAGCAGATACCCGGACGTTGAGCGCCGCCGCCGCTGCCTGCCGCTGCTGCTCATACTCAACGCTGCCCAGCTTCGCCAAGTCGCGTATCGTCTTGTTTGCATCCACAGCATCATCGGGAATTGCGCGTGGCTTCGTCTGACCCACGGTAAGGCCGTCCCTCGCCACCCGTGCGGCTTCGCCTTCAGGAAACCCGACCGGCAACGCGGCTTCAATGATCGCGTTGTGCGCTTCGTCGAAAGAGTAAGCACCAAGGTGAAGCAAGCCGCCGATCGCGTGTGACTCTTTCAAAAGCGTATCGTGAGCACCGCCGGCGTAAGCTGTCGCCCGTATCGCCTCGCAGGCCCTTTCAAGAGCGGCACGGCAATACTTTTCCGTCCTGGTTCCGCTCGTCGTCGTCGCCGGCTTCACCCGCTCGATCTTCGGCGGTTCCGGTTTTGCCGGTATCACGACCGGCACAGGATCAGGGTTGAAATAACAGTCAGGATCATAGCTCATGTAGCACAGCCTGGGTATGTCCTTCCCTGACTCGTCGGCACCGACACCCGCGATATCCTTCACCCGATCGGCCACGGCCCGCCACGCCCACCCGTGATCAGCCGCATTATCGACCGCGAAAACGATCTTTAGCCCGGCGCCTGATGGACTGACGAACAGCACGGCAACGGCTGGATCAGCTACGAGCGCAGCCCGGACGGCGGGAAGCCTTTCGCCCAGCTTGTCCAGGTCGATCACGATCAGCCCCGAATGGTTCAACAGCCCAGCATTACAACGTGTATCGAACGTGCCCGACCACGTGACCCCAGGGCGTTCCTTCTTCTCGCGGTCGTATATATCCTTCTGCCCAGCCGCAAGAAAGCCCTGTAAGCGTTCGATCGTGATCTTGTGATCGTCAGAACGGATCGAGTTCACGATATCGGCAACGGTAGCCGTTTTGATGTAAGCGGATAATTAGCCCCATCTTCCGCTGATGCATTATCGGGGGCATCATGGT
>DAOOQQ010000025.1:0-60974 GCA_035388825.1 Candidatus Ozemibacteraceae bacterium | reverse complement strand
ACCCCCGTGACGGGCAGGAACGGCTGATGAAGGTGTTCTGGAAGGTCTTTTACGAGCTTCAGGGATTCTGCGGCGAAGCGCCCCACATTGCTGAGCTGGAGCGGTATCTCCAGAGCAAAGGCAAACTCGACGCGTTCCATGCCGCATTCAGAGAACGCTCTGGAAGTGAATGGAAGAAAGAACGCGATGCATGGGCGTTGAACGGTGACGAGATCACTGAATCCCTTGCAAAAGCCACGGGAATGTCCCTGGATGCTGCGAAGGACTGGTTCGACAAGAGCGAGAAGAACATCACCCTGTCTCCCGAAGCCTTCGCCAAGCGTGTGAAAGAGTATCTCGATGGGCGCGGCAACAATGCCCGTGTCATCTTCCTCGTCGATGAGGTCGGACAGTTCATCGGCTCTGATACCCAACTGATGCTGAACCTCCAAACCATCACCGAGGATCTGGGCCGCATTTGTCAGGGCCAGGCATGGGTCGTCGTCACCTCGCAGGAGGACATCGATTCGATTCTCGGCGAAATCAAGGCCGCAAAGGCAAACGATTTCTCGAAGATTCAGGGGCGGTTCACGACCCGCCTGTCGCTAAGCTCCGCCAACACCGACGAGGTCATCCAGACCCGCCTGCTGGAAAAGACCGCTGATGCCGCAAAGGAACTGAAGAATCTCTTCGAGGCAAAGGGAGACATTCTCCGAAACCAGCTCAGCTTCACATCCGACAGCGCAACCCTTCGAGGCTTCAAGACCCACGAGGATTTCATCCACAACTACCCCTTCGCGCCCTTCCACTTTCCTCTCGTTCAAAAGATATTTGAAGCTATACGAAAGGCCGGTGCGACAGGGCTCCATCTGAGCCGTGGCGAACGCTCGATGCTCGATGCGTTTCAGAACGCTGCCAAGAGCGTTGCGGGAAAACCTCTCGGAGCATTGGTGCCGCTGTACGAGTTTTATCCTTCCATCGAGAGTTTTCTCGATACCTCGGTAAAGCGCACCATCGCGCAGGCTCAGGAGCACATTGGCCTGAAGAACCCCTTTGATTCCAAGGTTCTTCAAGTGCTGTTCCTGATTCGGTACATCGATCTCCTGAAGCCCAATATCGATAATCTGACGACCCTTTGTGTCCAAGAGGTCGATACCGACCGGCTCAAGCTCAAGAGAGAGATCGAAGCCAGCCTCCAGCGGCTCGAAAAAGAAACGCTCATCAACCGGAATGGCGATCTGTATTTCTTCCTCACGAACGAGGAGCAGGAAGTCGGGCAGAAAATCAAGGCCATCGATTTAACCTCGAATGATCAAACCAAGACGCTGTCGGAACTCGTGTTTGCAGAGGTCCTCGGGGACTTCAGCAAGTTCAAATACAAGCCCTTCCGCCGGGACTTCGACCTGACAAGACTTTGTGACGGTCACCCCTTCACCTCGAAAGTTGATGCCGAACTGTCCGTTGAGATCATCAGCCCCATCCATGATGAATACACTGCATGTACCGATGCCAAGTGCGTCATGCTGACAAACGAACATCAGGGGCGGCTCATCCTGAAGATCGGCGATACCCTCGACTGGGAAAAAGAACTGCGCATTTTCATACAGACTCAAAAATATATCCTTCAGCGCAGTGACGGGGGGATTACCCCGACACTCAAGAAGATCCTGAACGAACGCGCCGACGAGAATCGGGGCCGCCGGGAACGGCTGAAAACGATGCTCGAAGATGCGTTGCGGGATGCCGAAGTCTACGCCATGGGGCAGAAGCTGACCTTGAAAAGCATCAATGCCCGTGCCATCGTCGAAGATGGGCTGGAATACCTCGTAAAGAACCTCTACACCAAGTTTTCCTATCTCCAGTATCTTTGTGAGAACCCGCAAGCCGAGGTCAAAGCCGTTCTTCTTGCCGACGACCTTGCGAAACTCCCGATGGATTCAGGGGAAGCCAATGTTTCTGCCCTGAAAGATGTTCGGGATTATCTCGATCTGATGGGCAAGAAAAATCAGGCGGTCATTCTTTCTGAATTGGTAAGCCACTTTGGGAAGAAATCGTATGGTTGGCCCGAGTGGGAAACCGTTCTTCTCGTTGCCAAGCTTCTGAAGACCGGTGAGATCAGTGCCATCATCGACGGCGGCACCGTTTCTCCCGAAGACGCCTGTGCTCCCTTCCAGAAGACAGGCCAGTGGAAGACGGTCAAGCTCATCAAAAAGAAGACCCCCTCGAAGGAAGAGATCGAGAAAGCGCAGAAACTCGGGAAGGATCTGTTCGCAAGCCTCCAGCCGCCCGGCGCGGAGGAGCTGAAAGCAAGTCTCCAGACCGGACTGGAGAAGTGGGATTCCTCGCTACGGTCGTGGGCGTCCCTTGCAGAAACAGGCGATTATCCCGGCGAGAAGGAGATCAAGGGCGGATTGAAATTGCTGGACGGGCTGGTGAAGATCAAGGACACCTTCGAGTTCATCACCCAGTTCAACCAGAAACGATCGGAACTCCTCGACCTCGAACGCGATCTTCACGACCTGACCGACTTTTATACCAAGCAGAAGCCCACGTGGGAAAAACTCCGGAAAGCCCTCGACGAGTTCGACGACAACGGGGAAATGCTGAAGGGAAATGCAGAAGCCGGGCCTGCTTACAGCCGCATGCAGGAGATTCTGAAAGCCCCCGCGCCTTACGGGCTGCTCAAGGAAGTTGAAGCTCTCATTCAGACCGTTCGTGCGGCGAATGATGCCCTGATCGAGGAGAAGCGAAAGCAAGCCCTTGCCAAAATCGACGAAAAGATCGCTCTGTTCGGAGACCAGAAAGCATCCCCGAATTATCCCAAGGCCGTTGAACCGCTCCAGAAGCTGAAAGAGAAGGTCGTCGGGGAAACGAGTATCCCCTATATATCACATGATCTATCCGGCCTTGACGACCTCGTCGAACAGGGGTTCAAGATCGTTGCAACACCGCAGAAGGGGCCGGAGAGCGGCAAGACGACGGAGAAACCCATCAAGACGGTGAAAGTCGCCGGTCGTTCCAAGAAGCCGTATCTCGAAACCGAGGACGATGTGAATGACTTCATCAACGGTCTGAAGGCGGAAATGCTCGATGCCGTCCAGAACAAGACCCGCGTTAAGATCATCTGACAAAGAGAACCGTCATGGATAAAAACAAGATCAAAGCGTATGCACCACAAGCCCGGAAGGAACTGATTGCGGCGGTTACGGCGAAAGCTCAGGTGCTGGGTCTTTCGGCTGAGAGGATTGAACCCGTCGAGGTCAAGGGAGATCTTGCGCTCATTGCCGGTCGTCCTTTTCCACGGCCAGTGGCCGGACAGCGGCGAAATCTTGAAGCGTCGATCAACCGTGAAGGGTTTGGGGCGGTTATGGAACGGATTGCCTTCACGTGGTTTAACCGTTTCTCCGCTCTCCGATACATGGAAGTTCATGGATTTCTCGATCACGGGTACCGCGTTCTGAGTCATCCGAAGGGTGGGGCAGTTCCTGAGATTCTTGAGCATGCCACAGACGTAGAATTGATCGGTCTCGACAAGGAAAAGGTCACCGAGTTACGGCTGGCAGGACACAAAGACGCAGAACTATACCGAATGCTATTGATTGCCCAGTGCAACACCCTGCATCCGGCTCTACCGTTTTTGTTCGAGAAAACCAACGACGAGACGGAACTTCTCCTTCCCGACAATCTTCTGCATACCGACTCTCCGATTCGCAAGCTGGTGAGCGAGATCGACGAAGGGGACTGGGCCGAAGTCGAGATCATCGGCTGGCTCTACCAGTTCTACATCAGCGAAAAGAAAGATGCCGTCATCGGGAAGGTCGTGAAGAGCGAAGACATCCCGGCGGCAACCCAGCTTTTCACCCCGAACTGGATCGTGAAGTATCTCGTGCAGAACACGCTCGGACGCCAATGGTTGGCGACGTATCCACAATCGGGCCTGCGAGCCAGGATGGAGTTTTACATCGAGCCTGCCGAGCAGACCGACGAGGTCAAGGCAAAGCTCCGGGAGATAACCCCCTCGGAACTGAACCCGGAAACGATCACGTTCTTCGACCCCGCATGCGGTTCAGGGCATATCCTGGTCGAGGCATACAATCTGTTCAAGGAGATCTACCTCGAACGCGGGTATAGAACTCGCGATATTCCGCGTCTGATCCTCGAAAAGAACCTTTACGGCCTCGATATCGACGAGCGTGCAGCCCAACTGGCAAGCTTCGCGCTGATGATGAAGGCGCGTGCCGACGAGCGTGGCATCTTCAAGTCGGAACCACCGATTCGACCAAACGTGTTGGCGATCCAAGAGAGTAATGGTTTGGATGCCGATGAAATAGCCTCTGTTCTGACACGGGAAAAGGTCGAGAAGCTGGTCGATACTGGGAAGCCCGATCAAGAGAACATTGCAGGGATTTCAGATGGTAAGCCAGTGCAACCTGTTCTGACGGTTTCCCTCAAGCCAGACGTTGAGAAGGCAGCTATTGCCTCACTACTGGCATTGTTCAAGGACGCGAAGACGTTTGGCTCGTTACTCAGAGTACCGGAAAATCTTGTAAAGATATTGCCATCATTGGAAAAGCTTGTCGATCCATCAATTGGTCGGGATCTGGCCGGACATACTGCTGCCGAAGCTTTGCGCCCTTTCGTAAGGCAAGCCCGTTTGTTGAACGACACCTACGACAATGTTGTCGCAAACCCTCCGTATATGGGCAACAAAGGAATGAATGTGGCGTTGAAGGACTTTGCCAAGAAAAACTATGCCGACACAAAGTCGGATCTATTCGCAATGTTCATTGAGCGGGGATTCGGCTATTCCAAGCAAAGAACCGGTTACAACGGCATGGTTACAATGCAGAGCTGGATGTTCTTGTCGTCTTTTGAAGAGGCCCGAAGTAAGTTTCTTGGGGAGAGTAGTCTCTTCAATATGGCTCATTTGGGCGCAAGAGCATTTTCAGAAATTTCTGGAGAAGTTGTTCAAACCACGGCTTTTGTTTTTACAAACATCTATATACAGAACTTTAATTCCAGATTCTTCCGTCTTATAGATCTTGATGAGCCAGAAAAGCAGCAAGCCCTTAAGGATAAATCACATGGTTTCACCGCCCACCCCGACGACTTCAAGAAAATACCCGGCTCCCCCATCGCGTATTGGGTCAAAGGAATTTCGATTTTTGAACGAGAGAAGTTCGCTGATTCATGGTTCTCCGGGGGAAGAATTAAGACACATGATGGATCGAGGTTCATTCGTTACCATTGGGAAGTGGGTAGGGAGAGTAACCGATGGAAGCGCCTAATAAAGGGCGGGGAGTTCAGAAGGCACTTTGGAAATGAGGATTTCCTTGTTGATTGGTCGCCGGAGTCAGTTTCATTCTACGAGAATCATGGTGGACTCTATCCGCTAAAATTTATGGAAAAGGAAGGAATTTGCTGGTCAAAGATTACCTCCTCATGTCAGAGTTTTCGGATAAAGAGAGCTCAAACCGAATATGATTCAGCATCTCCAACAATTTATAACGAGTCGTTCTGTTGCGATTATGTAGCGCTGAGCTTTCTCAATTCACCAGTTGCACAGTATTTCCTATTCGCAATAAACCCGACCATGAACACCCAAATTGCGGATGTGATGGCTCTGCCACTTTTTACGGGCTCCCTTCCAACTTCGGAAATCGGATCTCGTGAGAAGGAAGCTGTTTGTTTATCTAAAGGGGACTGGGATGCATTCGAGACCTCATGGGACTTTCAAGGAAACCCGTTGCAAGACACATCCCTTGGCGAAACTCTCGATGCAAGATTTTATAATTGGGTTGATGGGAACAACCTATTAGTCCAAAAAATGCGGGGACTAGAAACTGAGAACAATCGTCTGTTCATCGAAGCCTATGGACTTCAGAATGCGATGACCCCGGAAGTTCCCGAGGAGCAGATTACTCTTACTGTTAATCCAAAATACCGTTACGGGACAGGCCTGACCCAAGACGAGTATCAGCACCGGTTCCGCTACGACTCGACGAAGGAATTGCTCTCTTATTCGGTTGGATGCATGATGGGGCGATATTCTCTCGATAGGCCCGGTCTCATCTACGCCAATGCCGGAAATGAAGGGTTCGATCACTCTCAATATAAAACATTCCCAGCAGATGATGACGGCATTATCCCTATTTCAGATATCGACTGGTTTACCGATGATGCGACCTTGCGGCTTGTCGAGTTCATCCGGGTCGTTTTCGGGCCAGAGCACCTCGATGAAAACCTTGCGTGGATTGCGGAGAGCTTCGACCACAAGAAGGGGGAAGCCTCGATAGATACGATCAGACGCTACTTCAGCACGCAGTTCTTCAAAAGCCATATGCAGATGTATAAAAAGCGTCCGATCTATTGGCTCTTCTCCAGCGGCAAGCAGAAAGCGTTTGAAGCCCTCGTTTACCTCCATCGCTACAACGAATCCACCCTCTCCCGCATGCGGGCACAGTATGTCACCCCCCTTCAAGGAAAGATTAACGCTCGCATCGAACACCTCCGCCGCGAGATCGACGGTGCCGGTTCTGCATCCATGAAGACCAAGCTCCGCAAAGAGATCGAAACCCTCACGAAGAAGCAGACCGAACTCGCCAAATTCGACGAAGAACTCCGCCACTATGCCGACAAACGCATCAAACTCGACCTTGACGACGGTGTCCGAGTAAACTATGGGAAATTCGGCAACCTCCTTGCCGAGGTGAAAAACATCACCGGCGGGGATGAGGAGTGACAACAAGAAGGAACGAATAATGGCAGCGAAAGTACATATTCCAAGAATTGAATACCTCAAGGTGATGAATTATCGAGCCTTGAAGGAACTAGAGTTGAAGGAGATCACACCCTTCACCGTTTTCCTCGGCCCCAATGGGAGCGGAAAATCGACGTTTTTTGACGTCTTTGCGTTCCTTTCAGAATGCTTCAATTCCGGTCTTAGACGCGCATGGGACAAGCGAGGACGTTTCAAGGAACTTCGTACTCGCGGTGAAAGCGGCCCTATCGTAGTTGAGCTGAAGTATCGGGAAAAGCCCGAACTTCCGCCAATCACCTACCATCTTTCCATCAACGAAGATGCGAAAGGGCCTTTCATTCAAGACGAATGGCTTCAATGGCGACGCGGGAAAAGGGTCGGTCAGCCATTCAAATTTCTCCGATTCCAGAAAGGTCAGGGCGAAGTGGTTTCTGGCGACCTCCCTGACGAGAAAGACGAGAGAATTCCAGAACAACTTTCCAGCCCCGACATGCTTGCAGTCAACACCCTTGGCCAACTTGCCAAACACCCGCGAGTTAATGCCCTTCGCCGGTTTATTTCAGGATGGTATCTCTCATATCTTTCCTCTGATAATGCCCGTTCTATTCCTGAGGCCGGCCCTCAGGAGCGATTGTCCATGAATGGAGACAATCTTCCCAATGTCATCCAATACCTCAAGGAGCAGCACGAGGACAGGCTGAACAACATTCTCGACGTGTTAGCGCAGCGTGTCCCAAGACTTGAGAGAGTCATGGCGGAGCCTCTTCGTGACGGGAGATTGTTGCTTCAAATAAAAGACGCTCCCTTCGAAGAGCCTATTTTGGCCAAATTTGCATCAGATGGCACCCTGAAGATGTTGTCATACCTTACCCTCTTGTATGACCCTGAACCACCACAATTGATCGGCATCGAAGAACCGGAGAACCAACTCCATCCTCGACTTCTTCCAGAGCTTGCCGAAGAGTGTCGTGGAGCGTCTTCACAATCGCAACTGCTGGTAACCACGCATTCTCCATACTTCGTCAACGGTCTCCGTCCCAAAGAAGTGTGGATTTTATATCGAGATGAATTCGGGTTTACTCAAGCCCAAAACGCCGCTCAAGTGCCCGGCATTACGGCTTTCATGAGCGAAGGCGCCTTGCTGGGTCAGCTTTGGATGGAAGGGTGTTTCGGCATTGGCGACCCAATTATAAATACTGGTGCTGCAACCCGAAAGAGCGGGAGTAACCCCAGTGCATATTGAATGCTTGGTCGAAGAAAGCTCTGCTCGGGCAGCACTGGAAAATCTCCTCCCCAAAATGCTTCCTTCCGATGTGACATTTCAAATTCATCATTTCAACGGAAAACCCGAACTTCTTCGCGAATTGCCGAAGCGTCTGAAGGGATATCGAAAATGGCTCCCAGAAGACTACCGGATCGTGGTTCTTCTCGACGAAGACCGCTCCGATTGCCGTCAACTGAAGCAACAGCTCGAAGAAGCAGCATTAAGCGCAGGGTTTACAACGAAATCTCTGGCAAAGAATGGCCGCTTTACAGTTCTCAATCGAATTGTCGTCGAGGAACTCGAAGCTTGGTTTTTTGGTGATATGGAAGCCGTCGCGAAGGCTTTTCCCCGAGTGGCACCAAAGATCGGATCCAAAAAAAAGTATCGCTACCCCGACGCAATCACGGGAGGAACATGGGAGGCATTGGAGCGAGTTCTTCAGCGAGCCGGATACTTCCCGGCAGGGATCGCAAAAATTATCACGGCCCGAGAAATTTCACGTTGGATGGAGCCTGAAAGAAACACCTCACAGAGCTTTCAAGCGTTCAAGAATGGTATTACAGCCATTCTTACCTCTTGATGAGGTAGTCTATGAAGACCGAAGAAATCACAGCAACCCTGAATGAAATTTTCCAAACGGAGGCCCAGCGCATCGTCTTCTGGCACGATCCCGAAGGAGAGTTTGCCGAAACGATCCCAGAGCTTACCCTGCCGAATGTCACCACCATTCATGTAGATCAAATTGGGTTCCTCGAACTCAAGACCCGGCTGGAGATCACCGAGCCTAACGCCAAGTTCCTTCTATACGCTCCTACCCCTGAACCACCCGTCGAACACGACTGGCTTCTCGATATTCGGCTCTATAGTCGCACGTTCCGGGCTGATCGGGCTTCGCTTCTGCTGAGCGAGTTGGGGCTGACACATCAGACTCTCCGCGTTCACCTTGCAAAGCGCAAAGCCTTCTTCAAGAGCGGGGATCGCACCAACAAACTTAAGAAGCTGATTCAGCCGACCGACCTCGAAGAAGCCCTCGATTGGAAGATGCTTGCCGTACTTGCAAGGTCTTCACAGCACACCCCATTTGCCATTCTGAGCCACCTTTTTAGCGAGTTTACGGATTCATCGCCGGTCGATCTTCACCAGCCTCCAAAAACGTGGGCTGAGATCGAGAAGTTTGGACTGGATACCGCCTTCTGGGATGGGATTACAGCGACCTTCGGGTTCCATCCGAGCGATGGTGCCAAGAACCCCCTCCACGACCTTCTCTTGCGGATTCTGACAACCGATCTGGCAGTGCACATCCACGGCGAAACTCCGAAGTCCCTTCAGCACCTCGTCCTGCCCGAGAAGTCGAACTGCTCGGTCTTTGTGTCGCAGTGGAGTCGTGACATTCAGCAGTTTCCGACATTCCGAACCCTTGCCGGTGCCATCGAGAAGGAACTGAAAATAAGGGAACTCCTGAGCAAGATCCCCGGCGAGGCTTTCGCTGACACGTTCACCTTTGAACATGTCGAACAGCAGGTTCTTTCGACACTGCGGGATGTTCTATTGTCAAAAGAACACTTCAACCACGACGATTTTCGGGATTTGATCAGTCAACGTCGGGATGGCGTCTGGGGACACATGAAAATCGGCACAACGGACGAGAACCCCTACGCTCTCGCGTACCAAGCTCTGGAAGATGCCCATGAACTCTTTCTCCTGAAAGAGGATCACGCGGGAGGCTTCAGCTTTCCCGGTGTTCCCGAGATGTTCGAGGCATACACCTCCGAACTCCATCGATTCGACACATACCACCGCCGTTTCCTTGCGGCGGCAGACCAGATCGAACTGGTCGGATGGGATATCCTGAAGGATCTCCGGGAAGCCATCAGTGACTGCTACGAGGGCTGGTTCCTCGATCAGCTTGCTTCGAGTTGGGGAAACATCCTCGAAGGCACCGGAGAAACGTCGTTTTTCCAGCATTGGAAGATCGAGAACATCACGAATCAGCAGGACTTCTATCAGCGGGAACTCCAGCCCATCCTGAAAAAGAGTCCCCGGCACAGGGTGTTCGTCATCATCAGCGATGCCTTCAGGTATGAAGCGGCGATGGAGTTGTCTGCACAGATCAATCACCAGACGCGATTTCGGGCTTCCGTTTCACCGATGCTGGGGGTTGTTCCGAGCTTCACCGGCCTTGGAATGGCGGCACTGCTTCCGCACTCGACGATGACGTATTCCGAATCAGGAAGCCTTGAAATAGACGGAATGCCTTGTTCCTCCTTCGCGGATCGAGACCAGATTCTCAGGAAGAAAGAAGGGATAGCCCTCAAAGCGGACGACCTGCTGGCGATGAATCAACAGCAGGGTCGGGAAACCGTTCAGGGATTCCGCGTCATATATATCTATCACAATAAAATAGATGCCGTTGGTGACAAAGCCCAGACGGAAAATCAGACCCCGAGAGCTGTCGAAGCCGCCATCGAGGAGCTGTCTGCCCTCGTTCGCTACGTCATCAATGTTCTGAACGGCTCGCATCTCTTCATTACCGCCGATCACGGTTTCCTCTTCCAGGAAAAGCCGCTTTCGGAGACCGACAAAAGCGAACTGTCGATAAAGCCCGAGAACGCGTTCCTTGCAAAGAAGCGGTTCATCCTCGGTCACGGACTGAAAAAGCACGCCAAGGCTTGGCATGGGTTCACGAAGAACACCGCCGGAACAGGCGATGAAGCCGAGTTCTGGATTCCCAAGGGCAACAACCGCTTCCACTTTGTCGGGGGTGCCCAGTTCGTTCATGGTGGTGCCATGCTTCAGGAGATCGTGGTGCCTCTTGTCACGGTCAGAGAGCTCGAAGGCAAAACCGCAGAGAAGGCAACCGTGAAAAAGGTCGGGATCTCGCTGTTGGGTTCGAGCCGTCGCGTGGTCAACAACGTCCAGAAGTTCGAGTTCATTCAGACCGAGAAGGTTTCGGAGCGGTGCCTGCCTCTCACGGTCACGGTTTCCCTTCGCGACGGGGAAGCGGTGATAAGCAATGAGGTCACCTTAACCTTCAACAGCGAGTCAGACAGCATGGAAGAGCGAAAGCGGGTTGCTAAGATAGTCCTGAAGAAAGGCACTTACGACAAGAAGAAGGAATATCATCTGGTTGTTCGCGATGCCGAAACCGAGATCGAACAGGAACGAATCGGCTTCTCTATCGACCTCGCTATCCAGAACGACTTCTGACCGGAGCACAGACATGGAAAACACCGCGCAAATGGCACAGAGCAACGAGAGCATCGATTCCCTTCTGAACAAATGCTTTGACGGGCGGGTCGTTCGGAAAGACCTGACGAAGCTCATCAAGGAAGGCGCGAACGTGCCGGTCTACGTTCTCGAATATCTCCTCGGCATGTATTGCGCCAGCAACGACGAGGATGTCATCAACGAAGGGCTGAAGAACGTCAAGGACATTCTCGCGCAGAACTACGTGCGGCCCGACGAAGCCGAGAAGGTCAAGTCGAAGATCAAGGAACAGCGGCAGTACAAGGTCATCGATAAGGTCACGGTCACCCTGAACGAGAAGCGGGATGTGTACGAAGCGCAACTCTCGAATCTCGGGGTGAAGGGCATCGAAGTATCGAGCACCTATATCAAACAGTATGAAAAACTGCTGGCTGGCGGTATCTGGTGCATCCTGACGCTCTCCTATCTCTACGAAGAAAATCAGCGCGGCTCACCGTTCCAAATCGATGAGCTCAAGCCCATTCAGATGCCAAATATGGATCTGGAGGCTTTCTTCGAGGGAAGGAAGGGGTTCACGGAGACGCAATGGATCGACGTGCTTCTTCGCTCGACCGGCATGGAGCCGACCCTGTTCGACGAGCGGGTGAAGAAACATCTGCTGGCGCGAATGATTCCGCTGGTCGAGAACAACTTCAATCTCTGCGAACTCGGCCCACGCGGCACGGGCAAGAGCCATATTTACAAGGAAATCAGCCCGAACAGCATCCTCATCTCGGGCGGACAGACCACCGTCGCCAACCTGTTCTACAACATGAGTTCGAGGAAGGTCGGTCTGGTTGGCCTGTGGGATGTCGTCGCGTTCGACGAGGTCGGCGGGATCTCCTTCAAGGACAAAGACGGCGTTCAGATCATGAAGGATTTCATGGCATCAGGCTCGTTTGCTCGTGGTCGCGATGCCGTCAGTGCGGATGCCTCGATGGTGTTCGTCGGCAACATCAATCAGAGCGTCGATCTGCTCGTAAAGACGGGGCACCTGTTTGCGCCGTTCCCCGAGGTGATGATCGACTCCGCGTTCTTCGACCGGATGCATTGTTACGTGCCGGGGTGGGAAATCCCGAAGATGCGGCCCGAGTTCTTCACGAACCAGTTCGGATTGATCGTCGATTATCTCGCGGAATGGTTCCGGGAGATGCGGAAGCGAACGTTCTCGGATGCCATCGACAAGTATTACAAGCTCGGGAACAATCTCAACCAGCGTGACACAATTGCGGTACGCAAAACGGTGTCGGGGCTGCTGAAACTTCTCTACCCTTCCGGTGATTACGACAAGGGCGCGGTCGAGAGATGCCTGAGGTATGCCCTCGAAGTGCGGCGGCGGGTGAAGGAGCAGTTGAAGAAGATCGGTGGCATGGAGTTCTACGATGTCCATTTCAGTTACATCGACGTCGAGACCCATGAGGAGCACTTTGTCGGAGTGCCCGAACAGGGTGGCGGCACGCTGATTCCTGACACTCCCTTGAAGCCGGGAACGCTTCATACGATCACCGCAGGCTCGAACGGCTTCCTTGGGCTGTATCGGTTGGAGCTTCAGGTCATCTCGGGAAGCGGCAAACTCTCGATCTCAGGGGTGGATTCCAGCTCGAAGACGAAGGAAGCCATCAAGGTCGCTTTCGACTACTTCAAAGCGAACATGAACCGCGTCTCCTCCGCCGGAAAACCGCTGGATCATGATTACCACCAGCACATCGTCGAACTGCACCACACCGGAGCGGCAGCCGCGATGACCCTCGTCAGCTTCATCTCGCTGTGCTCAGGGATTCTGGGGAAACCGGTTCAGAGCAGCATGGTCGTGCTCGGCAACATGAGTCTCGGCGGCTCGATCATCCCCGGCGAGAACCTCGATGCCTGTCTGCAAATGGCGTTCGACTCGGGCGCGAGAAAAGTTCTTCTCCCGATGTGCAGCGTCAGAGACATCCCCACCATCCCCGGTGAACTCTTCGCGAAGTTCCAGACCAGCTTCTACGCCGACCCCGTGGATGCCGTGTTCAAAGCGTTGGGAGTAGAATAAATATTGCTATATTTCATTTAGAATGCTTAAATTGAGCAGGAGGTTCAAACACAGATGATTGATATGAAAAAGATGGAAGAGATGAAAGAAAGGGTCGAGAATTTAAAAAACAGCAGAATTTATAAATCTAAATCATTTCTCTCCAAAAGCAGCAACACAATAATGAGGATATCCAAAAAAATAATAGACACCCCAAAAGGTGGTTTTTCACAAGAAGATTGCAAGAAATTCAGAAAGCAGATTGATTCCATGAAAAGTGAAATGGAACGGCTCATTACAGATAAGATTCTTTTTCGAAACGAGTGTGAGACGCTACAATCATTAATCCCCAGAGTGGAAAAGCTGATTACCAATATTGAGAATAGGTTGAATTCTTGACGTAATCAGGCAACCTGATTAATTTTTCGTTGAAATGGCAGCTTGTTCGACGAAATAAGCCAGATAATGAGATTGCTCATGGCTTCGTCGTAATCCATCAATTGATTGTTCGTGATATTTTAAAAAGTATATAGATATCGCTGACAGAGGTGGTTCTGAGGGCTCTCCGTCTGGTTCGTTGCAGGCGAAACGGATAACACCATGCCCAAGACGACAGCTTCGATGAAGACCTGCGGGCTGTGATCCCTAAAAAAAAGTTTTCCCAATCAGCTCCTCTATTGGCCGGCAGCACTGGGCTCTTCTCGGAGAGCGATGAGGAGGGCGGCGAAGATCAGGCCGGTGCCGGCGAGGCCGGCGGGGCCGGTGCGTTCCCCGAACATGAGCATCGAGAGGACGACGCCCGAGACCGGCTGCAGATACAGCACGAAGCTGGCGGTCGAGACGGGGATCAGGCTGAGAGCGCTGTTCCAGAGGCCGTAAGTGACGACCGAGTTCAGAAACCCCAGGAAGCCGAGCGTCAGGCAGGCCTTGAGATCCCAGGTCCCGAACCCCGCGACTGCGGTTTCGACCATCGCGACCGGGGCGAGCATCAGCGCACCGAGAGCGAACGTGTCGCGGCAGGCGGTCTGCCAGGGATACCGCGCCGTGACTTCTTTCCCGAGGATGCTGTAGACCGACCAGGAGATCTGCGGGATCGTGACCAGCACCGTGCCGACGAGGGCGGTCAGGCCGGTCGTCGAGGCGCCGCGCATGTCGCCGCACAACAGCACCAGTCCGGTGAAGGCGAGGGCGGCCGCGGCGAGATGGCGTAACCGCAATGGCTCGATGCGCCAGAACGCCGCGAGAATAACCGTGAACAGCGGGGTGATGCCCGAAATCACCGACGAGACGATGCCGGGGGCCCGGCCGAGGCCGAGATTCATGAAGATGACCAGCACGAACGTGCCCCAGAAGGCCATCTGCCACATGCGCGGCCGGTCGGCCGTCGCGATGCCCTGGAGCGGCGCGGTGCGCGTCCAGGCCATCAGGAGCAGGCCGGCTATGGCGAACCGGGCGAATCCGAACGTGATCGGCGGCACCTGCGCGAGCACGTCCTTCGTCAGCGGATACGCGGCGCCCCAGATCGTGGCGGCAAGCATCACCTGGACGATGCCTCGGAGTCTCGTGGCGGTCGACATGAAGCCGGGGCGTCAGGGATTCGTCTGCGGCAGGCTCTGGAACCGGCGCATCAGCAGATGGGTGTAGGCGATGCTGACGGCGTCAGCCTCGTTGTCGTCCTTCGGCGTGATCTTGAACTCCGAGGAGATCATGCGGATCACGTCTTCCTTCGAGGCCCGTCCCGAGCCCGTGATCGCGAGTTTGACCCGCGCCGGGGGATAGAACGAGACCGGCAGGTCCGCTTCGGCGGCGCAGAGACGGGCAACGCCGCGCAGCTCCCCGAGCGCGATCGGCGTCTTCCGGGAGGTGCGTTCGGGGAGGAATACGTCCTCGATGGCCACCTCGGCAGGCCGGAACCGGCGGATCAGCTCGACGAGCAGGTCGCGTAGCCGAAGCAGGCGGCCCGCAGGGTCGCGATGGGCGAGAACGATGCTCGCGCTCCAGACGACCCGGGGGCCACCGTCATCGAGCAGGCAGACGCCGAGGCGCTCGGCGAGGTCGAGTCCGAGAATCAGCGCCACTCAGGATGCCCCGCCGCCGTCCCGGGGATACAGGATGACGGAAACGCCACTGACGATGCCGGCCAGGATCGCGGTGACATACACCGAGTCGTAGCCGAGATACTGCATGGCCATCAACAGCCCGAACAGGACGCAGCCGACGAACACCATGCGTTTTTTCTCGTAGGGTTGCATGTCGGTGCGGGCCTCTTACTGGGGCATGCGGGGCATCGGGGGCCGATTGCCGCTGCGGTGGTGCCGGCGTTTGCCGCGCCGCCGCCTGTTCGGGTCGCCCTGGTTCTGGCCGGCCATCTGGGGATTCTGGGGGCGGCGGGGCTCTCTGGGCATGCCCTGCTGCGATTGCTGCCGGACGGGCGGACGGCCGTTCTTCGACGGGGGGCGGTCGTCAAACGGATTGCCCATCTCGGGCTCGGGAGCCCGGACCGGCGCTCGGGCCGCATCGGCGACGACGCGTTCCATCTCGAGCATGAACCGGATCGCCTCGGGATCCTCGGTGGGGTGGCCGCCGAAGTTCTCGAAATACCGGTGCCGGGCCTCGTCGAGCTCCGGGGAGCGGTTGAAGCCCTGACTGGGCGGGCGCTGTTGTTGCTGCTGCTGCTGCTGCGGGGGCCGCTGTTGGGGGCCCTGGCTGCCCGCCGGCCTCTGGCCCTGCGGGGGGAGCTGCCGCTGTGGCTGCGGCTGGGGTTTGAGGCCCGCTTCGGGAACCGGCATCGCGGTTGCTTCGGTGGGAAGCGCCGGAGTGGCCGCCTGCTCCTGGCTCTGGGATATCGATGTCTGGACCGGCAGATCCGCCGTGTTGCGGTAGGGGCCGCGCGGAGGCCGCTGCGGCAACGTCTGCCGGGGCGGTTCGACAGAGGCGGGCGGCTCGGCCGGGGCTTCGAACGGCAGGGCGGGCTGGCCCGCGTCTTCCAACGGGGGCGTGGCGGGCTCCTGAACGGGCTCGGGGCGGCGCTGCGACGGCTGAGGCTGCCGGTCGCGCTGGGGGCGCATTCCCTGCTGTCCCTGGGGACGGCCGGTGGCGGCCGGCATGGGGCCTGGAGCGGCGGCGCCCTGCGGCTGGGCCGTCGGGGCGGGAACGTTGTCGCGCAGGAAGGCCTGGGGCAGGAAGGCGTTCAGGTTGAACTCTTCCGGCGGGAGGCCGAGCGTGCGGGCGAGTTCGTCGCGCAGCCGGTAGATCTCGGCGGAACTCCAGGAATGCTCGGGGACGAGCTTCTGGAGCTTCTTCGCGGCGTTCTCGACGCGCAGTTGGGCATAGTTGCCCATGATGAAGCCGGGGAAAATCGACAGCTCGTCGAGAATCTCGAGGGGGTACTGCACCTCTTTCTCCCCCTCGAAGCCGCACCGGGTCAGAAGCTCCTTGAGGGTGTCGAACACCGCGATGCGGGCGCGGTTGCTGTCCCGCGTCGTCCGGAACTCTTTCAGGAACAGCGTGCGCAGATACTCGAAGGGCGGGGTCTGGTAGAAGCAGGCGAGGAACTTGCGCAGTCCCTGCTTGTGCCGCTCCGAGCTCTTGAGGATCTCGGGGGCGAGGCCGGTCTCGTTCGAGAACAATGCCTCGATCACCTTTTCCGCGCCATTCGTATATTCTTCAATATTTTTGAACTGACGACTGAGCACGTCGCTCGTCTTGCCCTGGTAGATGCTCGAGAGGATGATCAGGAAAAAGTGGACGTTCGGGTCCATGATCTCGCGCTCGATCCAGCGCCACAGGCCTTTGCGGATATACTTGTTCCGGCGCTTGTACATCGTTCCGAGGCATTCGTGAACGATCGTGCGCTTGAGAGCCTCGAGCAGCTCGGGGGTGAAAGCCGGGGCCGCCGGCTTTTTCTGCTCGACCGGGGGCTGGGCGGCAGGAGCCGCGGGCTTGGAGGGGGAGGCAGGGGCTGCTGGGGCGGCCGCAGGAGCGGCGAGGGTGGGGATCGTGAGCTCGATGATCTTGCTGCTCAGCTTCGCGGGGGGCGGGGCCAGGGTTTCCCCCGGCCGCTTCATCATCAGCAGCGCCTTTTTGATCCGGGTGACGGCCACTTCCTGCTCCTTCTGGAACTGGCGGCCTTTGACGTCGAGCGTGTATTTCTGCCCGCGGCCGAGATAGGGCACGCAGATGTCGACGATGACGAACCGTTTGTCTTCAGGGGCCGAGTGCTCGAACACCAGATCGATCACGTCTCCCGTCTCGGGAAGGGCGTGGCCGGCTTTGAGGAACTTCCAGGGCTTGGGGCTCGAAAACTTGCGCTGGATGGCCTCGACAATGGTGTCCATGTTCTGCAGCAGCGCCTGACGGATGGTCTGAAACTCGCGCTCGAGATCCTCGGGGGAAGGCTGTACGGTGGTAGAACGGCGATTACGTCTCACGAATGAATGTCTCCGATTTCTTTGTGCCGGGTGCGCTTGAAAAGGGACGAACCCGGAAATTTGATCTCCGCATCTGGGAGGAGAATGCGAATCCGGCCGGTCGGCGCCTGCGGTGAAAACGCGGCGCCAGGCGATCCTCATCGCGGGTTCCCGGCATTGGAGCCGGGCGGTCAATGCATCAGATGTGCTCCGGAACGGTGAATGAAATGACGTGATGCAGGCCCAGGAACGTGGTCGGGGTCAGTTGGTATTCCCGGATTCCACAGGACTCCAGGATCGACAGCAGGTCGCGGTCGAGCGTGAACAGCCCGAGCTTGGAAAAAACAGGGTGGAACCGGTCTTCGATCCAGGCGAGCGCCGGATTCCGGCTGCGCAGATGATTGATCAGAACCACCTTGGCCCCCGGCTTCGCGACCCGCAGGATCTCCCGGATGGCACGACGGGTATCGGGAACGACGGTCAGCACATACGCCGCAAGAATGCGGTCGAACGACTGGCCGGCGAACGCCATGCATGAAATGTCCATCTGCAGCAGGTGGGTCGAGCAGGGATACTCCTCGGCGCGCTTCCGGGACTGGCAAAGCATGCCGTGGCTGTAATCGAACCCGATGACGGTAGCGTCGGAAGGGTAATACTCGAGGCTCAGCCCCGTGCCGATGCCGACCTCGAGAACCGACTGGCCGGCCTCGAGGTCGAGTTGCTCCATGGCGATACGATGACCGTCTTCGAGCCAAGGCTTGAAAAACAGATCGTAAAAGGAACTGTACCGGTCGTAGGCCTGCTGGATCGCGCTGGCGTTGTGCAAAACGTGCTCACTCCAAGGTGTGGCCGCTCTCGGGGGCGGCCGATGAAAAAACTATAGCACACCCTTGCTTCGCCGTGCAACCTTTCACCCCTGCGGCAGGATGCGGAAGGAATGGACACCGCCCCGGCCCTCTGCTATACTCCCGGTTGACCGGGGTCTCCCGGTCCTCGAGTCTTTGCAGGAGTCGTCGAGCCGCATGGTCAGACCGTTGTACCCGCCCCGCCGCAAGCCCGGACACGAAGAGCCCCCGGCAGCCCCCTGGTGGAAAAGCCCCCAGATCATTCTTGCCGGCCTGTGCGTTCTCGCCGTCGGCGGCGTGACCCTCTATCATTTCGGCGGCTCCGCCGGCATCCCGGGGCTCCCCTCGTCGAATACCATCAGCGATAAAACCCCTTCCGGGTCCCGCGGCGGCTACTTCTCCTTCCTGAAGGGCTCGAACCTCTGGAAGAAAACGTCCACCTCGATCGACATGCACGAGGAAGAGCTCGCCGACCTCGGCCTCTCGACGGCCACGGCACGCACCTTCGCGACCGCGGGCAAGGTCGACAACTACCGCGACCAGCGGCGTCGCTTCGCCATCGAGAAATACGAAGGCGGCCGACGCCTTGCCGATGAACACATGAAAGAGCGCGAGGAGTTCCAGCGTCAGCGCTCATCCCCCGTCGCCCTCGAACTGAAAGACGCCATCACGGCTCTCGACGCATCCGATAACCTGGGCGTGCTCAAGCTCGAGGGGCTGCTCCAGGAACAGCTTCTCAAGACCGGCGGCAAACGCGAGAACCTCGACATCCTCGTGTACGCCTTTCAGAACCTGGGCGATGTGTATGCCCGCAAGAACATGAAGAAAAAAGCCAAGGAGTCGTATCTGTCGGCGTTTCAACTGATGAAGGAACAGGCCCCTGCTGAGCAGGGGCCTGAGTGGGACCGCGTGATATCCGAGGTGCAGCGCCTCGAGGCTAAAGAAGCCGGCAATTGAGAACGCAGTTGTCGGAGACGGGAACGTTGTTTTCGAGCAGAGGCTTCACATCGGCAATGGGGCGCATGATCACGAAGCGCCGGGTTTCTTTCGGAGAAAGGTTGAGTTCATCGTGGTTGAGCTGATCGGAAAGATGGGCCGAGTTCTTCGGCTTGCTGACGAACGTGGGGAAAATCCGCACGTGCGGCACCGTCTTTTCCGACGTGTTGACCACATACCCGCCGATATACAAATTCTTCCGGTCGATCCGGACACCCGTCTTCTTGACGACCACGGGAGCGCCCTTGACCTCCGCGAGAGGGACGAGCGCCGACGAGGTCTTCTTGAAGGCATACACTTTCGCCGGCTGCATGATCTCCTGCGTCTTTTTGGCAGCCTGCGCGAAATGGCTGTTGAATGACAAGGCTATGAAGGAGGCCAGGATCAGGCCCATGTGCTTACGGTCTATCTTCATGTTTGTTTCCTCGCTGCGTTCTCTGGTATTCCACGAAACTCATCGGCACGTTCGACGCCCGACCTTAGCGTCCACGGCACGATTTTTGCCTGACCTTCCTGAACCGGCTTCGCGCCGCCCGGGAAGCGGCATCACGCTCGTGGAAATCCTCGTGGCCCTCTCGATTGCCTCGCTGGTGATGCTGCCCATCATCCTGCTGTTCGGCATCTCCGAAAAGGTCACCTACAAGAGCATCAACGAGGTCGTGGCTGCAAACCTCGCCCTGCAGAAGATCGAGGAGCTGCGCAGCCGGCCGTTCGTCGAACTGCGCCAGCTGATCGAGCTCGATGCGGCCGATCCGGCGGACGGCCCCTTCCGCGAAATCACCCTCCCCAAGGAGGCCAACGGCGTCTGGAACTCCCCGGGGGTCCAGTATGCCCGCGAAGCCAAGCTGTCGTTCTATCCCAACGTCGATCCCGACACCAGCTCACCCGATTATGAGCTCCAGAAACGCCGCATCCGCATCCGCGTGATCGTCTACTTCCTCGAACTGGTCCAGAACGTCAACAAGCAGCCCCTCCACAAAACGTTCGAACTCTCCACGATCCTCTCGGACGAAACCCTCGGCGCCGGCCTGAACTCCTCGTTCACGCCCTCCCTGCCGACCTCGAACCCATGAGATGGATGATGAACAGCATGTCATATAATAACCGCTCCGCCCGCCGTGCCGTCACCCTCGTCGAAGTCATGATCTCGCTGCTGCTGTTCGGCATCGTGCTCGTGACCGGGTATCTCTTCCTCAACCGCACCTTCGTCAGCCTCGAACGTCAGCGCCAGTCGCTCGATACGCTGCACGAGGCCCGGGAGTTCCTGATGCTGATCGAGCGCGACCTGCGCGAAATGACGAAGCTCGTCAGCCTCGACACCGTGTTTCGCGACACCCTCTTCGCCGAGGACAATGCCCTGTTCTTTTCGATGACCCTCGAGGTTCCCCGCCGGGTCGGCTCGGGCACGACGACCGTGACCTGGTCCTACGAGGGGCCGAATCAATACAAGGATCTGCCCGGCGCCGAAAAGATCATCTACCGCCAGGAAAAAGGCATGATCAAGCGCGCGATCGTGACGAAGCAGCTCGATTACCTGAAAGTCTGGGGAACCGACGGCGTCATCTTCCGCAACCGCCAGGACGGGGAAAGCCTCTCGGCCTACCAGCAGTATCTCGGCCCGCATTACTACCACCCGACCCATGCCGGCGGTCTCAGCGACCTGTCGAAGGTGCGCGGCGTCGAGGTGCAGCTGTCGATGAACGAGCTGTATGACACCAAGGGCGTTCCCGTCAAGACCCGGGTTTTCGTCACCCGCATCTATTCGCGCATCCTGAACGCCAAGTTCGAATGAAATACTTCGGAATATAATTCTGATTGCTGTTATTCTTTTGTCCAACCTGTGAGGAGCGACCGCATGAACACCGCAACCGTCCGATCCAAATTTCTCGATTTTTTCAAGGGCCACGAGCATTATGTGCGCGGCTCCTTCTCCCTGATCCCGCAGGACGACCCGACGCTTCTGTTCAACAGCGCCGGCATGGCGCCGTTCAAACCCTACTTTCTCGGCCTGAAAACCGATATCAAGCGCGCCGCCACGTGCCAGAAGTGCTTCCGCACCACCGACATCGAGAACGTCGGCTACACCGCCCGACACCACACCTTCTTCGAGATGCTCGGCAACTTCAGCTTCGGCGACTACTTCAAGAAAGACGCGATCGCCTGGGCCTGGGAGTTCATCACCAAGGTCGTGAACCTCGACACGAAGAAGCTGTACGTCTCTGTTCACCACAGCGATGACGAGGCGCTCGAGATCTGGAACAAGAGCATCGGCGTTCCCCTCGACCACATCGTGAAGCTCGGGGACAAGGACAACTTCTGGACGATCGGCGTCGGCCCTTCGGGCCCCTGCTCCGAGATCTACATCGACCAGGGCCCCGGCATCGGCTGCGGCTCGCCCGACTGCGCGCCCGGCTGCGACTGTCCCCGGTATCTCGAGTTCTGGAACCTCGTCTTCACCCAGTACAACCGCGCCGAAGACGGAGCCCTCACTCCGCTCAAAAAGAAAAACATCGACACCGGCATGGGCCTCGAACGCCTTTCCGCCATTCTCCAGGGCAAGTTCGACAACTTCGAGAACGACGTCTTCTCGGGGATCGTCGGGGCCGTCGAGAAGCACACCGGCCGGCAGTTCGCCGAAGGCGGCAAGATCCGCACGGCTCTCAAGGTCGTAGCCGACCACATCCGCGCCCTTTCCTTCGCGATCGCCGACGGCGCCCTGCCTGGCAACGAAGGCCGAGGCTACGTGCTGCGCAAGATCCTGCGCCGCGCTTCCCGGTTCGGCTACAAGTATCTCGGCCAGGAAGAGCCCTTTCTGCACACTCTCGTTCCGACCGTTGCCCGCGTGATGGATGCGTATCCCGAAGTCGGCCAGAGCCTCGAGCTGGTCACGCGGGTCGTGCAGAGCGAGGAGGAGCGGTTCCTCCAGACCCTCAAGACCGGCAGCGAGATGCTCAACGGCTACATCGCCGATCTGAAGAAAGCCGGGAAGAACCAGCTCGAGGGCAATCGCGCCTTCCTGCTCCACGACACCTACGGCTTCCCGCTCGACCTGACCCGCGAGATCTGTAAGGAAGAACAGCTTCTCGTCGACGAGGCCGGCTTCAATACCGAGCTCGAGAAGCAGCGGGAACGCGGCCGCGCCAACGTCGTTTCGGCGTTCGTGAACTTCAGCGCGATCAATCCGGCCGAGTATGGAAAGACCGAGTTCACCGGCTATACGAAGCTGCACGATGAGGCGACCGTTCTCAATGTCGTCCAGGCCGGCGACGAGCTGCTCGTGATCACCGACCGCACCCCGTTCTACGCCGCTTCGGGCGGCCAGATCGGCGACCACGGCGTCATTCGCGGAAAAGGCGCCGAGTTCGCCGTCCAGACGACCGACAAGGTCGAGGACGTGTTCATCCATCGCGGAACGTGGGCCGGTGCGGCCCGGTTCGGCAAGGGAGACCGGGTCGAACTGATCGTCGATGTGGCTTCGCGCCGTGCCACGATGCGCAACCACACCGCCACCCACCTGCTGCACAAGGCCCTCCAGGAAACCCTCGGCGGCCACGTGAAACAGGCCGGATCGGCCGTCGATCCCGATCGGCTGCGGTTCGACTTCACCCACTTCCAGGCGATCGATCATAATACATTGGGTGATATTGAACAGCGGGTGAACCAGCACGTGCTCGAAAGCCTGCCCGTGACCACCGTCGAAACGAGTTACGACGAGGCGGTGAAGCTGGGCGCGATGGCCCTGTTCGGAGAGAAATACGGCGACGTCGTCCGGCTCGTGCGGGTCGGGGACTACTCGAAGGAGCTGTGCGGTGGAACGCACATCTCAAACTCCTCCGAAATCGGCCTGTTCGCGATTCTTTCCGAAGCATCGATCGCTTCGGGGGTGCGCCGCATCGAGGCGGTCACCGGCGCCGGCGCCTATGCGCGCCTCCAGGCCATGCGCCAGGAGACCCGCGAGCTGGCCAGGGTCCTCGACTGTGATCCCAAGAGCCTCATGCAGAAGGCCGAGAAGCTCGTCTCGCGCGTGAGTGACCTCGAAAAGGAGCTCGAGACAGCCCGCAAGAACGATGCGAAGGGCCAGATCGAGAAGGCCCGCCAGGCGATCCGCCCGATCGGCGGGGCCCAGGCGATCATCGCCCGGATCGACGGCCTCGGTGCCCCCGAGCTCCAGGAGATGACCGATGAGCTCGTCGGTACCCGCCAGAACATGCTGTGCCTGCTTGCCGGCGGCGGCGAGAAGGCGACCTTCGTCCTCAAGATCTCGAAGGATCTCGTCGGCAAGGGACTTCACGCAGGCAAGCTGATCAAGGAGATCGCCAAGGTCGCCGGCGGCAGCGGCGGCGGCCGGCCCGACATGGCCACGGCCGGCGGCAAGGAGCCCGAGAAGATCGACGAGGCCCTCAAACTCGCCGAGTCCGTGCTCGGTTCCTCGCTCGGAGCCACCGCCTGACCTGTTGTCCGTAGATATGCACGAATCATCGTTGTGATGGTGTGGGGCGGGTTTCAAACCCGCCCCTACAATATATAATGTATGATATTTTGTAATTGCCCGGAAGACGGACGCGGCCGGCGAAGGGGAGGGGGAACCATGAAATTCATCGCACTCGATGTCGGCAGCAAGCGCATCGGCGTGGCGAGCTGCGATCGTCTCGAAATCGCCGCTTCCCCGCACTCGGTGATCCCGGCGGGCAAGGAAGCCCCGGCGGCGGTTGCGAAGCTGATCGAAACCGAGGAGGCGGACGGCCTCGTCGTCGGCCTGCCTCTCTCGCTCGACGGCGGTGAGCACGGAGAGGCTTCGCGCATCGTCCGCGCCTTCGTCGAGCGGCTGCAGCCGCTGATCCGGGTGCCCCTCGAATTCGTCGACGAGCGCTTCACCACGAACATGGCCGTGAACAGCCTGATCGAATCCGGCATGCGCCGTGAAAAGCGCCGCGATGTGCGCGACGCCGTCTCGGCAGCCCTGATTCTCAAATCCTTTCTCGACCGTCGCCGGGCTTCTTCCCCCCCTGCCGCCTGAGCAGCCTCGAGGGAGTTCGCCGTTGTCGTCGGGGTGGGGGTGTGGTAGGATACCGGCGCCCGGTGCATATCGCCGGCCATCATGACTTGAAGGGATGCGAAGCGAGATGAACGAGCTGAAATACCGAAGCGTCTTGATCTGCGAGGATATCCGGCAGGAGATCAACGGCCGGGTGAGCCTGATGGGCGTCCTTGCCGCGAAGCTGTTCGTGACGCGGTTCCCCTTCAAATTCCTCAAACTCTGTCTCTTCATCGAATGGGAAGAGGTCGTCGGGAAGTGGGATGTCGGCATCAATATCGTCAAGCCCTCCGGCCTCCCCCTGCTTCCCAAACCGCTTGCCGCCAGCATCGAGGGCCAGCCCGGTCTGACCGCCCGCTCGATGATCGTTCTCGAAAATTTCGAGTTCCCCGAAGCCGGAGCCTACAAGTTCGAGTTCACGGCGAACGGAAAAGCCATAGGCAGCGAACATTTCACGCTCGAGAAATTCGAGCCCGCCCCCCAGGTGACGAACTGATCCATGGCTGAGCCCCAGTCCAACGGCCGCGCATTGGCCGAACTGCTCGAAAAAGCCTATGCAACCCCAGCGACATTCGCCGACCAGGTGCTGCCGCGCATCCGGCAGAACGTTCCCGAAGCCGTTCCCGTGCTGTTGTCGGCGTTCGACGGCTCGAATGCCGTGGCAAAGGGGCTCGTGGCAGATCTCTTCCGGGGCCCCCTGAAAGAGTTCGCCCCCGGCGCCCTGCTCGGCCAGCTCGACGAGCGGCATCCCGACCGCTTCATCCAGGCCGCCCAGATCCTTGCCGATCTCCGGCATGCACCGGCCGTCGAGCCCCTCATCCGGGCGCTCTCGGCCCGGGCGATTCCCGTCGCCGTGGCCTCCCTCAAGGCCCTGATGACCTTCGCGACGCCCGCCGCGTTCCAGGCACTCACCGAGCTGCTCCTCACCTGCCCCGACGAGGTGAAGCTGGCGGCCGCAGAACGGGTTCTTGCCCCCGCGGCGGATATTCTATCGCCTGAACTATTGAAACGATACGACGCTCTCGACACCGCACGGAAGGCCTGGATCCTCAAATTCCTGGCCGAGGCGGGGGCCGTCCAGGCCCTGCCGAGGTTCGTCGCGGCCCTCGAACAGGATCCCCTGGGCGTCGGCCTCTACGGGGTGAAGGGATTGGGCTGCGTCGGGACGGCCGAGGCGATCGCCGTCCTCGACAAGCATCTGGCCCATCCGGAATGGTTTCTGCGCAAGCGGATCGTCGAGGCCCTGGGCCAGGCGAAGGCGCCCAACGCCGTTGCCTCGCTCGTGCGGGCTCTCGCCGATCCTTCGGTGCAGGTGCGCAGCGGTGCCATCGAGGCGCTGTCCAAGGTCGGCCATCTCGACATTCCGCTTCTGATCGACCGTCTCGAAAAAGGCGATCGCGATCTGAAGGTTCATCTCATCCGCGTGATGGGCCAGGTGCGTGACCGGCGGCTTCTCGAACCCATGGTCCGGACCCTTGCCGACCGCTCGATGCTCGTCTTCTCGCTCGATGCCCTCGGAGACCTGGGGTTCGCCGAGGCTGCCGGACCGATCGAGCGCTTTCTCACGGACAAGGAGTGGTTCAACCGCCTGAACGCCATCGAGGCGCTGGGAAAGCTGCCTCTGCCGAATCTGTACGCGATCGCGGAACGGCTCCTGGAAGACGAAAACGACATGGTTCGCAACTCCGCGCGACGGATCATGGCGAAGACGGCCCGGGCCTGACTCAGCCGAAGACGATCTTTTCGGCGTTCAGCAGGATGATGATGCGGTTCCCCATCTTTCCAACGCCGCGCAGATGCTCGACGTTCACCCCTTCGCTGACGTGCGAGGGAGGTTCGATCGCGCTCTGGGGCAGTCGCAGAACCTCCTGAACGCGGTCGACGAGGAGCCCGACTTTCACCTTTTCCCGCTCGAACGAGAGGATGATGATCTGATCCTCGTTGGTGCGAACTTTTTCCGCCTGCTTGAGTCGCCGGCGGAGATTGATGACCGGCAGGATCTCGCCGCGCAGGTTGATGACGCCCTCGATGTGCGGCGGAGATTTGGGAACCCGGGTCATCGGCAGCATGTTGATGATGCCCTCGACCTGTTTGATTTCGAGGGCATACGTTTCTCCGGCCATCTGGAAACTGACCAGTTGGACCAGTTCGATGACTTCCTTCTGAGGCTCGTCACCTTCCGGGGCATCGTCGCCTCCCGAGGGCGGCTGCGTCGGCGGGGCCGGGGGCGCGGAAGCCGGGGAGGGTTTCGGCGCCGCCGCGACGGGCGGGGCTGCGGCCGGCGGCGGGGGAGGAGGCGGAGGAGCGGCTGGCCGGGCAGGTGCCTGCGCCTGGGGGGGAGGCGGCGGTGCGGCTGGCGGCGGCGGGGGAGGAGGTTCGGGTGCCGGCATTTCGCCCGAGGCGCCGAGATCCGGGGGGATGAGGTGCATCTCGGTCCGTTCGATCTCGGAGATGGTTTCGATTGCATCCCCGATCTCCTTGGGCTGGTGGTCCGAGATGACGATCATCGTGAAGGAACGGTCGAATTTTTCGTTTTCGAGGTCCTTCACTTCCGGGACCGACTTGAAGATCTCGCAGTGAAGCGAATCCAGGGTCCGAAGCACCATGAAGATGCGGGGCCCCTTCAACAGACAGTCGGCAACGAGATTGACCTTCAGCAGATACGGAGGCGTTCCGCGCTGGTGAGCGTCCACGAGGCCGCCCTGCTCGAACTCCGAAAGGTTGAACTGCGCGAGTTCGGCCGCGATGTTCGAGGCCTCTCCACCGCCGGGCGCTGCCGGTGGTTCGGCGGCGGGGGCCGGCTGCCCGGCAGGTTGCGCTGCGGGTGCGGCCTGGGGCGTCGCCGCGGGGAGCTGCCCCGTGATGATGCTGTTCAGCTTGCCGGAGATGCCCGAAAGGTCGACGCCCGAGTCGCTCTGGTTGATACTGTCGTTCACCAGCGTCCGCAGGACGTCGAACGTTTCGAAGATGATGTCGATGATTTGCGGCGTGACGCTGATCTGGCGGCTGCGGAGCTTGTCCAGCACGCCCTCCATCTCATGAGTGAGGTGGGCGATCTTCTCGAAGCCCATCGTGGCCGACATGCCCTTGAGGGTGTGGGCGGCGCGGAAGATCTCCTCGATGATCTCGATGTTTCCTGGGTTCTGCTCCATCGCGAGCAGCATGCGGTCCATGGTATCGAGGTTCTCTTTCGCACCGTCGATATAGGCACCCATATATTGTTGAAGATCGAGATCCACCGTGGACTCCTTGAACTGAATCGACTAACTCAGGGACTGGCCCTTCATCTGGAAGAACGAGGGGATATCCAGAATCAGCGCGATGCTTCCATCACCGCGCATCGTCGCACCCATGATTCCCGGGAGGCTGCTCAGCAGGTTGCCGAGCGATTTGATGACGATTTCCTGCTGGCCGAGAAGCTCGTCCACCATGAAGCCGGCCCGTTTTTCGCCCGACGAGCAGACGACGATCGACAACTCGTCTTCCTTCTCCTTCTCGTCGGCCAACTTGGGCACGTTCAGCACGTTGCGGAGCCGGATGATCGGCATGACCTCCCCGCGCAGCAGAGTCACTTCCTGGTGTTGGACGATGTTCACGTCGTTCTTGGTGATGTCCATCGTCTCCTGGACCGATCCGAGCGGGATCGCATACGTCTCGCTGCCCAGTTTGACCATGAGGGCGGGCAGAATCGCCAGGGTCAGCGGCAGCTTGATGATGACGCGGGTTCCCTCGCCGACCTTCGATTCGACCTCGAGCGAGCCGTTCAGTTCGTCGAGTTTGGCCTTGACCGCATCCATGCCCACGCCGCGTCCCGAAATGTCCGTCACCACCTGGGCCGTCGAGAAGCCTGGCAGGAACACGATTTTCACGATCTCCTCTGGCGGCATCTTGTCGATCTGCTCCTGCGTGAAAAGACCGCGCTTCACGGCGAGCGGCCCGACGATCGAGGGGTCGATCCCCCGGCCGTCATCCCGGACCTCGATGATCACGTGATTGCCCTCGTGGCGGGCGATCAGATGGATCGAGCCCGTCTCGTTCTTCCCCTGCGCGAGCCGGTCGGCGGGCATTTCAATACCGTGGTCTATGGAATTTCGGATGATATGGACCATCGGATCGCCGATCTCGTCGATGACCGTGCGGTCCATTTCCGTCTCTTTCCCCTCGACGATCAGGTCGATCTTCTTGTTGAGCTTTTTCGAAAGATCCCGGACCATGCGGGGGAACCGGTCGAACACCTGCTCGATCGGCACCATGCGGACCTGCATTACGACGTTCTGGAGCGAACTGCTGATCTGCGAGACGCGGGTGAGCGTCTCGTTCAGATCTTTCAGCTTGTGCGCAGCGCCGATATCCGCCAGGCGCGTGCGGTTGATGACCAGTTCGCCGACGAGATTCATCAGGTCATCCAGCCGGTGCATGTCGACACGCACCGTCTGGCTTCCTCGTTTGTCCGCACCCCCCGTACCGGGCTTGGCCGGGCCTGCCGGGGGCTTGCCGCCCGCTGCGGGAGGGGCCGGCGGTTTGGCCGGAGGTGCGGGAGGCGCCGGCGGTGGCGGTGGGGCGGGCTGGGCCGCCGGGGCGGATGGCGCCACCGGAGCGGGTTGCGGAGTTGGAGGCGGTGCGGAGGCGGCCGCACGAGGTGCGGCAGACGCCGTCGCCCGCGAATGGACGGTCACAGGGGCGGCGGGTGGTGGCGGCGGCGGAGCTGCCGCGGCGACAGGGGCCGGTGCGGGTTTCTGGGCGGCCGCCGTTCCCCCGGAAGAAATCTTGAAATCTTCGGGAACCAGGGCCATGACGCCCGCCGACTCGATCTCCGTGATCGCCTCGATGCCGCTCTTCACGTCATCGGCACTGGCCGGAGTGACCAGGATCATCTTGAACGAGAGATCGAACTTCTCCTCTTCGAGGTCCTTGGTCTCGGGAACCGCCTTGATGATCTCGCATTTCAGCTCCTCGAGAGCCCGCACGACCATGAAGGCCCGCGGCGCTTTGAGGAGACAGTCCGGAACCAGCTTGACCTGGAGCAGGAAAATGTGGGATTCGCGCTGCTGTGCCTCGAGAAGCACCTGCAGCTCGAACTCGTTCATGACGATATCCGACAACTCCGCCATCCCTGCGGCGGACGGCGTGCCGCCTCCGACCGGTGCAGGGGCGGCAGGGACTGCAACAGGCGTCGGCTTGGCCGGCGTCGGCTGGACCTGTTGGACTTCCGCCTTCTTCGCGGAGCTTCCCGTCGAGGCGGTTTCGGTCAGCTTCTGGGAAATCGCCTCGAGATTCACGTTCGAATCCGTTGCCGAGATGCTGTCGTTCACGAGGATCCGCAGCACATCGAAGGTCTCGAAGAGAACGTCGATCACGTTCGTCGTGACGGAGATCTGTCGGTTGCGCAGCTTGTCGAGGATGTTTTCCATCTCGTGCGTGAGATGGGCGACCTTCTCGAATCCCATGGTGGCCGACATCCCCTTCAACGTGTGGGCTGCACGGAAAATCTCGCCCACGGAGTCGATGTCGTTGGGATTCTGCTCCAGATTCAGGAGCATCTTGTCCATCATATCGAGGTTCTCTTTCGAACCATCGATATACATGCCCATGTATTGGGAAAGGTCGATATCCACCGGTGAGAAAGCTCCCTTTACCTCGGCGTGACGTTGCTCGGCCATCTGACCAGTAAAGCTTGGTCAGACCTCACAGTATACAGGAAATGGAACGTTTGTGCGAGTTCCGGTTGCCCGGCGGAGTAAAAATCGGCGAAAAGAAGGCGTTTCCGAATATCAGCTGGTGAATCGGGAAACGAAATACTCCGCCGCCGCCGGCCTGAAATCGTTGGGGACCGACTGGCCGTCCGTCAGATACGCGAGGGGAAGCGAGGTTTTGTACAGCAGGGAAACGAGCGGCCCGACCGTATCGGTTTCGTCGACTTTGGTGAAGATCAGTTCGTCGAACCCGACCTGCTGGAACCGGCGCACGGTGTCAAGCATGTCGGAGTATTTCGTCGTCGCCGAAAGCACGAGATACGTCCGGATGGCCCCGAACAGGTTGATGAAGTTCCTCAGGCTGCCCAGTTCATCGGCATTCTTGGGGCACCGCCCGGCCGTGTCCACGAGGATGATATCCTTGTCCTGATGACGTTCCAGAGCGGGAAGAACGTCGCTCGGCTCATACAGGACCTCCATGGTCGTGTCGATGATCTTCGCATACTGTTCCATCTGCTGCGTGCCCCCGATGCGATAGGTGTCGAGGGTGAACAGCGCCACGGATTTGCGGTCTTCCACGTTCAGGGCATATCTGGCAGCGAGTTTCGCGATCGTCGTCGTCTTGCCGACCCCGGTCGGACCGATCAGGGCGAAAATCTGCGGACCGGGGCGGGTCGGCACCGGATTGGGATTGAAATGAAGCATCCGGGAAAGCCACTTCGACGTTTCGTCGAACACCCGTTTTTCGTTGTGAATCGATGCCGGCGGCAGCTCCTTGCCCAGGCGGTCGATCAACTCGTCGATGATCTCGGCCGGGAACTCCTGGTTCTGGAACTGCTTGCGGAGATAGAACAATCCCGGGGGCACGGCCGGGGTCGGCATTTCGAGCGTTTGTCCGGCCGAGGTCTTCATGTCCTGGATCAGGGAGAAGATTTCGTTGATGCGCTGTTCGAGAAAGGTATACGAGCCGGATTCCGGAGAGGTCTGCTCGGTGTCGGGCTCTGTCGGTATCCGATGCTGCGGGGGTGGTTCGCGCCGGGGGCCGGTCGAGGCCGGGGCGGTATCGGGCTGTTTACCCGTGCGGAACTTCTGGATGGCCCCGAGAACCTCGAGCATTTTTTTCGTCTGCAGCGCATCTTCCTCGATGCGCTGGGAATGCGGTTCGTCGCTCCCTTCCTGATTGGAGCGCATGCCGTGCACCCGGCGAAGCCCCTGAGGCCCGCTATGGTGCGATTTCACCGTAACCTGGTCGTCGGGTGCACGGGACGCGGCCCCGGCCGCCTGGCGGAGTTGTCCGAGATATGCTGCCCGAGCGGATGACGGTGATGCGGCGGGCGCCGGGGGACGCACGATTTCCTCGGAAGCCACGGGCTTGACGGGGGCCGAGATGCTCGGGGGCTCCGCCTTGCTGCGGGCTGCCGCAACGGTCAGTTCGACGACTTCCCTCGAGTAGATGCCGCCCCAGGCTTTCTGGGGATACGTCTTTGTCTTGAGGACCAGCACGTCGTCGCCAAGTTCCATGCGGGCTTTCAGGTGCGCCTCGTGATACGAATCGGCGACGAACTTCTGGATCATCATGCCCGCACCCCCCCGCCGAAGAACTTCGAGAGCCGGGTCAGGAAGCCTTCCATGCCCTCGCTCTCGATCTGCTCCTCGAGAGTTTCATGGAACACTTCGGTGACCAGTTTCCGGATCCGCTGCGCGGCCGGCGACATCGGGGAAAACAGCAGAAGGGGGGTCTGCTGGCGCACGGCAAGATACATCTGCGGATCCTGGGGGATGGCGCCGAGCCACCGGACGGGGAAGCGCAGATACTCCTCGGCGACTTTCGCGAGCCGGTCATGGACGAACACGCCCTCCTGATCATCGGCAACGCGATTCACCAGGACCGAGAGATGGGCCTCGGGGCGTGACTGGCTGATGACCTTGATGATCCCGTAGGCATCGGCCATTGCCGTCGGCTCGGGGGTCGTGACGACGAAGATCTGGTCGGCCGCGAGACAGAAGGAGATCACGTTTTCGCCGATCCCGGCCCCGGTGTCGATCAGCAGGTAGTCTGCCTTGTCTTCGAGGAACCGGAGCTGTTCGAACAGACGGCGCGCACGGTCGGGGGGCAGGTGGGCCAGCTCGCTGATGCCCGAACCGCCGGCGATGATCTGGATGCCCCGAGGGCCGGGAACCATGATCTGGTCGAGGGACAGATCCCCCGTGACGACGTCGGTCAGGTTGTATTTCGGACGGATGCCGAACACTACGTCGATGTTCGCCAGCCCGAGGTCCGCATCCAGGATGATGACACGCCTGCCGGCCTGGGCCAGGCTGATCGCGAGGTTGGCGACGATGTTCGTTTTTCCCACGCCCCCCTTGCCGCTGGCGATCGTGATCGTGCGCGCGATCTTCCGCCCCGCCTGGCGCGGCCGACGGGATTCGAGCCGTTTGAAGACGTACGGCTGAATCTGCCGCTTTGTCTCGGCGATGATACTGTCGATCGGTTTTTTCACTGAATCCGTCATGGGCGGTCTTCCGGTGCGGGATATAATATTCGATCGGATACAACGCGGAGGAAATCGTACGCATGGACGATGCCGGGGGTTGGAGCGGGGTGCCCTTCCCGGTTGTGCGGGAAACGAGAGGTGACGCCAGAAAGTACCATTCCCGGGGGGGCCAGGTCAAGAGACAAAAAACGTTTTGCGACGAGCCGGATCCGATCGGCCGGGCGATCCGCTTCCGGAGCCTGTTCGTCAGGCACTTCGGCCAGGCAGATCGGGGAAAAATATCCCGACAGATGCACGGCTTTCACGGCTTCGTAACAGCGCAGAACCGCGTCCGGGTGCTGGGGCACGAGCACGGCGGCCGCATCGGTGGCATGAAGGAGGGGCAGATGGCTGCGGAACTCCGTCATGGGAATCGAGATCCACAACTCCTCGGTGTGCCCGAACAGTTTCTGGAGATGCCTCAGGAAGCGGATGCGGTCGGGAATGGGGCGTCTCTGAAGCGTCGTGGGCTGGATCTGCCGCGGCAGGACCGTCACGGCTCCGACCGGAGACTCGACCCGCACGACCTGAGGAACGCCGGCCCCGGCATCGGGCAATACAATGGAAGCGGACAATGTTCCGCCCTGGTCCCAGACCGTGGGGAGGCGTCGGCCGCGACCGGGGATCACACGGATCCATTTCTGGAGAGGAAGAATCGATGGGGCTATATTATCCGGCACCACGACGGCAACCGTGAAAAACGGCGTGGGCGTGGGGAGGGCGGCGAGGAACGCCTCCGGCCCGGGAAGCGGCTCGGGGGCGACCGTGTCGATGAAGCGCTTGAGTTCTCGCAGGGACGCCGCTTGATCAGGCATGGAACTCCTCGATCATCGTCGGGCTCATCCGAGGCTGACCAGCCCCGTCGACTGGAGCTGGACCGTCGTCGGAATCTCGTTGTAGGAGAGGACCGTCAGGCGGGGGGCCATCCGCTCGGTCAGGCGTTTCAGGCTGAGCCGGAGCATCCCGCTGCAGAGCAGGATCGGGGTGCGCCCCTCCTGCATGACTTCCTCGATCTTTGTCTTGATTTTTCCCAGGAGATCCGTGGCGATCTTGGGATCGAGCGCGAGCTGGACCGACCCTTCGATCTTCTGCAGCGACTGGGTGAGCAGCTGCTCGAGCCGCGGATCGAGAGAGACCACGTTCAGGACCCCGGTCTCGTCGGCCAGGTTTTTGCAGATGTGCCGTGACAAGGCCTGACGGACGATCTCGGTCAGGGTGTCGACCTCGTTGACGCCGCCGCAGTCGGCGAGGGCTTCGAGAATCGTCACCATGTTCCGAATCGAGACGCCCTCCCGCAGCAGGTTCTGGAGAACCTTCAGCAGAAGCGGGTGGGAAATGACCTTGGGGACCACCTCATCGACGATCAGCGGATACTGGTTGCGGACCGTGTCGAGCAGCGACTGGAGTTCCTGCCGTCCGAGGATCTCGTGGGCGTTCTTGCGCACCATCTCGGTCAGGTGCGTCGCGATCACCGTCGAGGGGTCGACGACGGTGTAGCCGGCCATCTCGGCCCGCTCGCGCATCGCCTGGGGGATCCAGATCGCCGGCAGGCCGAAGGCCGGCTCGATCACCTCGATGCCGCTCAGTGGCGAGGTGACGGTGCCGGGATTCATCGCCAGGAGCTGATCCGGTATGATCTCATACCGGTCGATCTCGACCCCCTTGATCTTGACGACATAGACGGAAGGGGGGAGTTGTATATTGTCGCGTATACGAATCGGGGGGACCACCAGGCCGAGATCGATCGCGATCTGCCGCCGGATGAGAGTGATGCGGTTCAGCAGATCGCCCCCCTGGTTCGTGTCGACGAGGGGGATCAGGTTGTAGCCGATCTCCAGCTCGAGCTGATCGATCGAGAGAAGGGAGGTGACGTCTTCCGGCTTGGCGGGGGCGGCGGCGGCCTCTTTTTCCTTCTCATCCGCTTTTGCCTGGATTTCCTGCTCGGCCGACTGGTGCATGATGTAGGCGACGGTTCCGAACAGCGTGCCGAGGAAGAGGAAGCTGATCTTCGGAAGTCCGGGGATCATCCCGAGAAACAGCATCATCGCGGCCGCGATGGAGAGAACCTTCGGGTTCGAGACCAGCTGCTGCGTCAGTTCCGTGCCGAGGTTCGACTCGGAGCCGGCCCGCGTCACGACGAGGCCGGAGGCGGTCGCGATCAGGAAGGCCGGAATCTGCGTCACCAGTCCGTCGCCCACCGTGAACAGGGTATAGGCCTGGATCGCTTCGGCCATCGTCTCGCCGCGCATCAGCACGCCGATCGCGAACCCGCCGAGAATGTTGATGACGAGAATAATAATGCCTGCTATGGCATCGCCCTTGACGAATTTGCTGGCGCCGTCCATGGCTCCGTAAAAATCCGCTTCCCGCTCGACGTTGCGCCTGCGTCGGCGCGCCTCGTCGGCATCGATCGAACCGGCGTTCACCTCGGCATCGATCGCCATGTGTTTCATCGGCATCGCATCGAGGGTGAACCGGGCCGCGACTTCGGCGACGCGCTCGGCGCCCTTCGTGATGACCACGAACAGGAAGATGACGATGATCAGGAACATGACGAAGCCCACGACGTAGTTGCCGCCGACGACGAAGTTGCCGAAGGCACTGACGATGCCGATCTTCGCCCCTTCCCCCATCAGGATCAGGCGCGTGGTGCTGACGTTGAGCCCGAGGCGGAACACCGTGGCGATCAGCAGAAGACTTGGAAAAACCGAAAACTCCAGCGCGTCCTTCGTGTAGATCGACACGAGCAGAATCGTCAGGGCCAGGGCAATGTTCACGGCGAGCATGATGTCGAGAAAAATGGCCGGCAGGGGCACGAACATCATGATGATGACCGAGACGAGCCCGACCGCGAACAGCACGTCGCGGTTCTTCAGCACTTCGACGAGAGCCACATTGTCGAGGAGCCTGTTCGGTTTGTTGTCTGCCATCTCTCTATCTCATTCCGTGGTGGAGCAAAAAGGGCACGCCGTTCCTCAGCCCGGCAGAACCGCGTTCAGGCGGCGTTCTGCTGTCGCATGGCATACACCTGGGCGAGGATCTCGGCGACCGCATTGAAAAGTTCCGACGGAATCTCATCCCCTACATCTACCACCTTGAAGAGGGAACGGGCAAGAGGCTTGTTTTCGATGATGGGCACGCCGTGCTCGGTGGCGATCTCCTTGATGCGCTGGGCAATGAGATCCGTTCCGATCGCAACGACGACCGGGGCCTTCATCCCTTCCTCGACATTGTATTTGAGAGCCACGGCGATGTGCGTCGGGTTCGTCACGACGACCGTGGCCTTGGGCACCTCTTCCATCATCTTGCGGGCAGCCATCCGGCGCTGCCGCTCCCGGATCTTCGATTTGACCTTGGGATCGCCTTCGCGCTGTTTGAATTCTTCCTTGATGTCTTCCTTGGACATCTTGAGGTTCTCTTCATACCGCCACCGCTGGAAAAACCAGTCTCCGACGGCCAGAGCGAGCAGCAACAGGATGATCCGGATCGACATCGAGAACAGCAGCCGCATTAGGATGATCACTGAAGGCATCGGTTCGAGCGAGATGAACCGCATCATTTCGGGAAGATGATCCCTCATGGTGGAGTAGGGGATATACGCCACGACGAGGATTTTCAGGATCGATTTCACCAGCTCGGCGATCATTTTCCAGGAAAAAATGTTCGATAGGCCCGAGATCGGATTGAGACGGTCGATATCCGGGGTGAACGGTTCGAGGGTGAACAGAAATCCCACTTGCATCAGGTTCACGGACGTCGCGGTGACCGCAACGGCGATCAGCACCGGTGCAAGAGATTTGAGCGTGACTATCAGAAGCTGGTTCATCAGCAGAAGGGCATGGGGAAGCGTGATGTCGATCCCCATCATGCTTGTCAGCGTATACCGCATATACTGGCTCCAGACCGCGATCATGTCGGGACCGAAGGATTTGAGGGTGAGAAAGGCCACAAGCAGGACGGCGACGGACTCGAGATCCTGGGATTTGGGAATGTTTCCCCGTTCTCGTGCTTCCTCGCGCCGTTTTTCGGTTGCAGGTTCGGTTTTCTCTCCCGCGAACATCTGGATGTCAAAGGGGAGTGCCGAAAAGCGAAGGCGGTTCCAGCTCATCCGGCCATCATTCCCATCAGATGGGTGACCTGTTCGAGGGCCGTGGAGAGAAGCCGGATGACAAGATCCATGATGAGGCGAAGCAGCGAGGCGAGGACGTAGAGTCCGATGGCGATCTTGATCGCGAATCCCACCTGGAAAATATTGAGCCGGGGCACGGTGCGTGCGATGATGCCCAACGCCACGTCGCTCACCAGAATGACGCCGATCAACGGCAGGGAAACCTGGAGCCCCGTCCAGAAAATCAGTGCCGAGATACGAACGATCTCCGAGATTTCGGATGCCCCCAGTTGGAGCCCGGCGAGGGGAACGATTTCGAAGCTCCGGGCAAAGGCACCGAGGAGCAACAGATGCCCCCCGAAAATGAGGAACAACAGGGTCGTGAAAATCTGGAGAAACTCGCTGATGATCGACAGACTGCGGGAGGATTCGGGATCCATCACCTGGACGAAGGAAAAACCGATCTGCATGCCGATCAGCTCGCCGGCGAAGCGCAGGCCATCGATCGAGAGAACCACGACATACCCGATCGTGAAGCCCAGGACAAGCTCGCGGATGATCATCATCCCGTATCCGGGAATGGACAGCATCGGGAGGGTCTGGGTCGCGCGCAGGTGAGGGAGCAGCAGCCCGGCGCACAAAGCCGATAGCCCCGCCTTGACGCGCATCGGGATGATGCTTTCCCCGAAGACGGGCATGTTGATGAAAAAGCCGGAAAACCGGACCATCCCGATCAGGAACAATCCGACGGTGTTGAGAAATTCCGCCTCCGTCATGTGGTGCGGCCGGCTATCGGGCGTAGATCTGGAGACTGCCGAGAAGCCGGTTGGCGAATTCCATCATCACCCGCAGCATCCAGGGGCCGAAGGCAACCAGGGTGGCGATCGTCGCAAGCAGCTTCGGGATGAAGGACAGACTCTGGTCCTGGATCGATGTCGCGGTCTGGATGATGCTGATCACGACGCCGACGAGGGTTCCCACGACCAGCATCGGCATCGCGACGATGAACGAAAGGTAGATCGTTTCCTTCATGAGTGCCAGAAGGGTGTATTCGTTCATGCGTTGCCTCCAAAGCTCACCACGAGCGATTTGATGACCAGGTTCCAGCCGTCGACCATCACGAACAGGAGGATCTTGAACGGCATTGAGATCATGACGGGGGGCAGCATGATCATGCCCATCGACATCAGGACGCTGGCAACGACCAGGTCGATGACGAGGAACGGCAGATAGATCACGACCCCCATCTGGAACGCGGTTCGCAGCTCGCTCGTGATGAAGGCGGGGATCAGCGCCATCGTGCTGAATTCATCCTTCGTCTTCGGCTTCGCGCCGCCCTCCATGCCGGCGAACAGGGTGAGGTCGGCTTTGCGGGCATGCTGAAACATGAAGTTCCGGACCGGCTTGATGCCGCGATTATATGCCTCCATATAATCGATGTCCTTGTTGGAAAATGGAACGACGGCTTCCCGGTAAACCTGGTCTATGACCGGCGACATCGTGAAGAAGGTGATGAACAGAGCGAGACCGATCAGGATCTGGTTGCTGGGCTCCTGCTGCGTCGTCAGTGCGCGACGCACGAAGTTGAGGACGATCAGGATCCGCGTGAAGCTCGTCAGCATGATCAGGATCGACGGCGCAAGACTGAGAATGGTGAGCAACAGGAGAATCTGGAGGCCCGTTCCGATCTGACCCCGCTCCCGCGCCGGATCTATATCAACGCGTATCCTTGGGATCGGGAACGGCGTGTCGGCCGGCTCGATCTTCTGCACCTTCGTGGGATCCTCGATGCTGACCCGTGCACGCGGATTCGCGAGAGAATTGGTCTGTGCGTGAACCGGGAACGCCCCCGCAACGAGAAGGAGAACACCCAGAAAGACGGCCTCGAAAAGGCACATTCTGATGGATACCCGGTTGGTGCGAAGGGCACGCCATGACATGACGGCGGTGGTCTCCTGTGCGCTGGGGTGGAAAAAAGGGCACGAATCCCTGTCCGGAAAGTTATACACGATCCGGAGGCGGAGTGACAAGCCCCCGTCGGCACGGAACGGGAAGGGGGATGGTGGCTGGGAGGCGCGCGCTCTCTGGGCGCCTCACTCCTCGGGAGGAGGATCGCGCCGGATGATCAGACTTTCCATGCGCCGGATCTGCTGCTGGGCTTTTTCGGCGTGTTCTGCGAAGGAGGGTTCATCGGGGGTTGTCCGGTCATCCTGCCCGTCGGCCGTGGCCGGAACGGTGCGCTTCTGCTTGAGGAAGGCCAGGACCCGCTCGATCCCCGGAATGGTCGGCGCGCCACCCGGCTGAATGCGCAGCGAGTCGATCAGCGGCTTGTCGGTGATCTCGGCAAGCAGGGAGATATGGTGCTCGGTCACGCCCAGCACCAGCACCTTGCCGAGCACGTCAATGATGTAGATGAACCGACGCCCGTCGATGGGAAGCACCCCGAGGGTGCGGCCGCACAGCGAACCGTTCAGTCCGTGCCGTTTCTGGAGAAACCAGGAAAGGGCGAAGATGAGGGCGATGACGAGGGCCAGCGACGTGAGAATGCTCAGGGAGGTGGAGAACGGATCCGGAGCCGCGAGGAACGGGGAGGAGGCCGGATCGGCTTCGGTCGGGAGGAACAACAGCGACTCGGTGGAGACCGGCGCGGGAGCGCTTGCCGGTACGGCTGCGGCCGCGGTCGCCAACGGCCGGCCGGTCGAAGCCGGAAGCGTGGAGGGGGCGGCGGACAACGCCGCCCCCGCGGCGACAAAGAATATCAGGGAAAATAAAAAAAGCCCGGCATGCCGGAGCTGCACGATCATGGCTGGTCGTCGCTCAGCGCAGAGCTTTCTGTACCGCTTCGAGAACGCGGTTCGGTTGGAAGGGCTTGACGATGAAATCGCGGGCCCCGGCCTGGATCGCGTCGATGACCATGGCCTGCTGGCCCATGGCGCTGCACATGATGATACGTGCGGTCGGATCGATCCCCTTGATGGCCCGCACGGCGTCGATGCCGTTCATTTCGGGCATGGTGATGTCCATGGTGACCAGATCGGGCTTCAGCTTCTGATACAGCTCGACAGCTTCTTTCCCTGTCTGGGCTTCCCCAAGGACCTGATATCCGTTCTTGCTCAGGATATCCTTGATCATCATGCGCATGAAGGCCGCATCGTCAACGATCAGAACGGTCTTCGACATTGGTCTGAGAGCCTCCTTAGAGTGCCTGGAGCCGATCCTGCGGGTTCACGATGTTCGTGATCCGGACGGCGAAGTTTTCGTCGATGACGACGACCTCTCCCTTGGCGATCAGCTTGTTGTTCACGAACACCTCAACGGCCTCGCCCGCAAGTTTGTTCAACTCTACTACAGACCCTATCCCCAATTCAAGCACATCTTTGATGAGCATGCGGGTTCTTCCGAGTTCGACCGTAATCTGGAGGGGAACATCGAGAAGCAGATCGATGTTCGACTGGAGACCCATTCCCATCGGCATCTGCAGCATGCCGAACTCGGCGGGGTTTCCCTGCATCGGAGGCATTCCCGGCATTCCCATTCCTGGCATACCCATTCCTGGCATTCCCTGCATTCCCGGCATTCCCATTCCTGGCATCCCTTGCATTTGCGGCATTCCCGGCATCCCGGAGGGCATGGCTCCCGGCATTGCCATTCCCGGCATCGGCATTCCCGGCATCGGCATCCCTGGCATCGGCATCCCTGGCATCGGGGCTCCCATGCCGGGGGCTCCACCGGGAAGCGGCCCCGGCGGCGGGGGAGGGGGCGGCGCTTTCTTCGGCTCGGCTTTCTGGGGCTTCGCAAGCTGGGAGGCCATCAGCTTGGCGAATTCGATCGGTTGAAGCTGGACCATCTCGGTCTCGGCAATGTCGCCGATTTTGATGCGGAAGCCGATCCGCAGAAACACGGCATCGGGTGAGAAGTCCGGCATCGGGGGCGGGGCGACCGAAAAGGTCACCAGCTCGACCTGGGGCGGCGCGATGTCGACACGCTTCTTGAAGACTTCCGATAGCGTCGTCGTCGTCTTCCCCATCATCTGGTTCATCATCTCGCCGACGGCCGACTTGTGCATGTCCTGGAACTGGGCGTTCGAACCGTCCTGGCCCATCATCAGATCGCCGATGATCGCCGCGATCTGCTTCTTCAGCATCAGATACGAGTTCCCGTCGAAGCCTTCCACGTAGGCGATCTTCGCGATGATGAACTCGTCACTGCCGCCTTCGGATGAAAGCGTCGAGTAGTCGACGACGCGAAGCTGCTCGAGATTGAACTCGACCGGCTTGTTGAGAAGCATCTGCACGACGGAGGAGGTCGCTCCGAGAGACAGTTTCGCAACTTCCGAAAGCTGCTCGATCGCTTCCTGGGAAAGCTGATCGGCGGTATTCTTGCCGCCGCCACTGCCACTGGCGGGAGGCTCGGGCGGCGCAGCGGGTGCAACCCCGCCACCGCCGCCGCCCCGAAGCAGGGCGTCGATTTCTTCCTGGGAGAGCAGGTCTGTCACAATTCGTCCTCCTCGTGGCTACTCAGCAACTGGGTGATCGAGACAGCCATCTTTTTTCCCACGATGCCTGGGCGACCACGAAATTTCACACGGTTTCCGACCCGGACGTTGAGATCTTCTTTGACGAGCTGGTCCAGTACGAGAAGGTCTCCGACCTGGAGCGTCAGGATGTCCTGCAGCGTCACCGTCTGCGTGCCCAGCTCAGCCACGAACGGCAGATTGACGGCCTTGACCTGGCTGGTGATCGCATCGTAGTTCGTCGTCAGCGGCTCCTTGCGCACGGCTGCGAACCAGGAGGCGGCGTTGAACTTCGCGGCGATCGACTCGACGGTGTTGTAGGGAATGCACAGAGTCATGATGCCCGTCACGTCATGGATCTTGATCTCGATCACGACCGACAGCACCATGTCGTTCGGCGGCACGATCTGCGCAAACTGAGGGTTCGACTCGATCAGCTCGATCGACGGGGAGAGATCGATGACGTTGATCCAGGCCTCTCGAAGCCGCTCGAGAATGATGCGGTTCATCAGCTTGTGCATGATCTGCTTCTCGACGTCCGTCAGCTGCCGGAGCGTGCCCAGCGGCGTGCCGTTGCCGCCGAGCAGACGGTCGAGAATCGTGAACACGACGTTCAGGTTGATGTCGATCAGGCCTTTCCCGTCAAGCCGCTCGGACTTGAATGCCGTTATAAACGTGGGTGAATAAATCGACCGGATCAGCTCCTCGAACGTGAGCTGGTCGACCGAAATGATCGTCGCCTGCGCGTAGGCGCGAAGCTGGGTCGACAGATCCGTGCCGATGAGACGCGCGAACGTCTCGTGGATCATCTGAATCGTTCCGAGCTGTTCTTTCGAGAACTTCGTCTGACGCTTGAAATCGTAGACCTTTCCCTTTTTCTGCTTGTCGCGCTCGCCCTTCGCCGGCTTGGCCGGCTCTTCGCCGCCTCCGGAAGGAGCTGCCGCACCCGCTGCCGGTGCGGGCTTGTCAGCCGCCGCGCCGCCTCCGCCGCCGGTGTTCAGCGCGGAAAGCAGAGCGTCGATCTCATTCTGGGAAAGGGTATCGACCATGCGTGGTGCCTGTCCTCAGTTGATCAGGAAGACAGGGATGAACACCTTCACGATGCGGCTTTCGGAAGAGGATTTTCCGAGAATCGTGTTGAGCTGTTTCTCGATGTCTTTGTGCAGGAAATGATCGATGTAGTCTTCCTTGGCGCGCTGGGTCGTCAGCTTCATCAGGATCGTCGTGACCGCATCACGCAACTCGCCTTTGCGTTCCTCGAGTTCTTTCTCGAGATTGCCCACATACCCGATCTCGACCTCGATCTTGATGTAGTGAAGCTCTTCGTCACGCGTCGTGGCCGTGAACTCACCCAGCGAGAACCGGCCCATCTTCGGCGCGGCCTGGATCTCCTCCTGGTTCGGAGGCGGCGGCTCCTGGTTGGGGCCCGTGCTCGCCTTCTTGCCGGACATCCAGGAGATGCCGACGACGATGAGAATCAGGGCGAGAACTGCAACCCCGATGAGAATCCATTTGGTTTTTGGCGACATAATTACAAGATCCTATCATGGTGGAATTCGGCCGTCAATGCCGCTTGCCGGGAACCGCGCACGCGGTGCCCGGGGTCAGGCGGATGGATTTTCCGGTGCCGGCCCTCTGCCGGTCCGCGGCAGCCGCCGGAACACCGACCGGCGATACCGGATCACAAGCTCGAGAACAGCGTCCAGAGACTCCCTCACCATGTAGGTTCTTCCGTTCATCAGCGTGATCACCGTGTCCGGCGTCGACTCAAGATTTTCTATCAGATCGGCGTTGAGGACGAACGGCCGGCCATTGATGCGTGTCAGGCGGATCATACGCCCTCCTCTCTGGTGTGGTGCCCCGGATAGGACGAGGCACGGGTGAAGAAGAGTTGGTCTGGATTCTGAGGGTGATTTGGCCGCCGTTTGGCGGTTATCACCGGTCGATTTCCGGACCTCCTTCTTGCTTCATCCCGTGCCGGTCATACCTTAGTTATCGGCTGTCAGGGCCTAACGCTTGAGGTTCACGACTTCCTGAAGAATTTCATCCGAGGTCGTGATGACCCGCGAGTTGGCCTGGAACGCACGCTGGGTCACGATCATATTCGTGAACTCCTCGGCGATGTCCACGTTGCTCATCTCGAGAGTTCCCGGCAGAATCTGGCCGCGATCGCCCTCGTTCGGCTTGCCGATGACCGGATGTCCCGAGTTCGGGGAAAACGCATACAGGTTGTTTCCCGTCTTCTCGAGGCCGCCCGGGTTGTTGAAGGTCGCGAGCGCGACCTGGCCGATCGGCTGCTTCTGACCGTTCGAATACACGCCCCGGATCGTTCCATCCTCCTCGAAATAGATGCTTTCGAGAAGCCCCATCTCGTAGCCGTCCTGGTCACGGGCTTTGGTCGTGAAGGGCGAGTCGAATTGGGTCGCGAGAGCCATGTCGAGCTTGACCTTGAGCGGGTTGCTGCCGATGGGGGTGCACTCGACTTCCCGGATGATCGATTTGCCGGCGTCGATCTTGCCGTTGTTGAAGAAATACAGGACACCCTCGCGATTCGTCAGGAGACGGTCGTTGGCGCGCTCGAGATCCGCTTCCGTCGGGTTGTCGGGGTCGGTGATCCCGTTGGCGGGATCCTTCAGCCAGGCGACAATCTCGGGGTCATCCTTCGCATACGACACCTTGTAGGCCCACTCCTTGGTGTCCTTGTTCGTGTGCTCCCAAGTCGTGGTCAGCTCGTGAGAAGCACCCAGGGAGTCATAGACAGTGATACTGGTTTCATGCCGGGCGCCGAGATTGACGGCACCCGTGATCTTCGTTTCTTCACCGTTCACGACCGATTTGAACACGAGGGTTTCGGCGGACGGCTGGGGCACGTAGATCGTGACGGCATTCGACTGGCCCTTTTCCGACGTCGTCTGCATCGTCATCGCATCGTTCGGGATCCAGGCATTGGTGCCTTCCGTCAACGAAAACTGCAGTCCACCCATGTCGAACGCGCCGACGGCGGCGGTCCCATGAACCGTGACGCCGGAAAGGCCAAGCTGATCCATGTTCTGGGAGTCGGAAAGGGTGATCAGTTCTCCCGAGCCGGTTCGGCTGCCGGTGATCATCAGCTGGTCAGGAACTGTGTCGTTGTTCGTGTCGACGAACTGGGCGGTGGCCGACACGTTGTTCTCGGCGAGCTTCGCGTTGATTTCGGCGAGGATCTCGCCACGATTGTAGATGTGATTGTTGCCCGCGATCTGATCGCTGAAGGTGACCAGGGCGGTGTTGCCCTGCCGGTCGGTGACCGTGAACGCCACGTCACCCGAAGGATCCCAGCGGTCGTTCAGCATGTCGAACTCGGTGCTGCTCGCGGTCGCCTGGGCCGCATCGGCGAAAATCTCGGGCTTCGCGCCGCCGGTTCCGGTCATCGTGGTGTCGGCGAAGCCGAGCTCGCTGATATCGCCGCTCGTTCCCGTCAGGGTCAGGCTCCTGTTCTCGCCCACGTCGTTGCTGACGATGCTGAACTGGCGCGTGACCGAGTCGTAGAACGCCGTCGCCCGCAGCCCGTTGGACTTGAGGGCCGTGTTGATCGTGTCGACGATCTGGGAGGTGGAATACGTTCCGGCCGGGAAGTCCACCGAGGCGATCCGGTTCAACTGATTGTCGGTGACATTGAAGGAAACGCCCGCCGAGGTCCAGGTGGCGCCGAAGTTCACCGCGCCGCCCTTGATCGAGGCCTGGGTGCCGCCCAGGGTGCCGGCGCCGATGAAACCGCGCTCCGAGCCGACCACGCGGAACGACGAGGCCCGGGTGGGATCGCCGCCGTCGAACACGATGCTGACGGTCTCATCCTTGACGAGATTGCCCGAGGCCACGACGCCCGAACTGGTGCCGTTTCCCGTGTTCGTGACGGCGTTGTTGGGGGTCGTCGAGGTGGCGGGAGCCGGAGTGCCGTCGGGGTCGTAGACGAAGTAGGGCTCGGATACCGAGCTGGTGGGGCCGGCCGGTTCGACGGTGCTTGCAATGACGTTGCCGTCCTGGTCCGTCTTGATGGTGCCCGTCGCCACGTTGCCTTCGGTGTCGTCGACGGCCGACCAGAGCCAGTTCTGGGCGTCGAGCTTCTTGAACTTGAAGGTCAGGTTCTGGTAGTTGCCCGCCGTGTCCTGGAAGGTCAGGGTGTTCATACCCATCTTGATGTCACGCTCGTCCGAGCCGCTGTCGAGGTTCGACGCGTAGACGATGTTGTTGGTCTGATGGGCGTGCTTTTTCAGATACTTGACGGTATTGATCTTTTCCGGCATCGTCCCGGTGTCGTTCAGCTCCAGGTTGCCGGTCTGGGGATTCTGCGTCGCCATCCAGCCTTCCACCGCGAAGCCGGTGTTGGCCATGACCAGGTCGTAGTTCGGATTCAGGTTCAGGTTGCCGTCGCGGGTGTAGTAGCTGTTGCCGTCAGTCCCCTGGACGACGAAGAAGCCGTTGCCCTCGATCGCGAGGTCGGTGTTCTTGCCCGTCGTTTCGGTCGTGCCCTGCTCCATGAGAGTGTCGATCGCCCCGAGCTTGGTGCCCAGGCCGACCTGCATGGGGTTGAGGCCGCCGTAGCTGCCGAACGCCTGCTGGGCGTTGCGGAGGGTTTCGCTGAACAGGTCCTGGAACATCGCTCTGCCGCGCTTGAAGCCCGTCGTGTTGACGTTGGCGATGTTGTTGCTCAGGACGTCCATCCGGGTCTGGTGTTGTTTGAGACCCGTAACTCCCGTAAAGAGTGATCGCATCATAGCACGTTGTCCTTGTCTCTTACGGCCATCTGTGCCCGAACGCCCCGGAAGGCATCCATACCTTCCGACCGGGCGGGACCCTCGCTGGAGGGTCTGGGGCCGGCCTGAAGACAGACACTTCCTGTGGTGCCTTCAGGCCGGCGGTCACTTCCGGGTGACGACGTGCGCTTCGTCTGTGCCGCCCTCTGTCGATCGGGCGGTGATGCTGGCTTCCCTTGCGGGTCCGGCCGGCGTTTCTCTGGTTTCGTTGCCTCGTGCGCTCCGGTTCGTCTTTCCCGGTGGTGGATCAGTCGTGGTCCTGCGTCATGTGCGTTCCTGTCTCGTGACACTCACCTGCCTTTCGTTGCGGTCGGATCGGATGATGTTGCGCTCCTTATGCGTGGTGCTTGATGCTCACGCTATCTATTTGTGTTACTATACGATCGCGAAGATCCGCGGGGTCCATCGCCGTCACCAGGGTGCGTGTCGGCACGTTCACGACGAATGCCGCATTTCCCGTCAGAACGAGGGAATCGCGGGCTCCTTTCGCCTGCAACTCGTCCAGGGCCTGGCCAAGCAGCTGCTTCATCTCCGGATCGAACCGGATTCCCCGCTCCTGGAGCCGTTTTTCGGCATGCGCCGTCACCGTGAGATCTCCGCCCGTGCCGGAAGACCGGGACAGGGCTTCCCGCAGAGCCAGATCGAACGTGCTTCCCTGAACGGAAGACGGTTTCGACGTTCCGGGCCGTGCGACGGGCCGGACCTGGCCGAGGGGAGAGATGTTGAATCGTGGGTCCATCTGGTTCTGCCTGTACTCCTGTGTGACTTCGGGGGCCGATCAGGTAGGGAACTCGACCTTCGAGATCTCTTCGAGCCTCACGTCCTGGTCGTTCACCGTGAACACGGCCTCGCCTTCCTCGAACCGGATCGACGTGACCTGTCCGGTCAGCGTTTCCCCGAGACTGGCCGGCGTCGCCGTGACCTTCATGCCGAGATAGCCCATCGCTTCGGTCTTGTAACTCTGGTTGGCATTCGACACGAAGTTCTGCAGCGAGGTGTTCATGTTCGTGATCTGTTCGAGCGTCGAGAACGACGACATCTGGGCCACGAACTCCATGTTGTCCATCGGGCTAAGAGGATCCTGGTTCTGGAGCTGCTTGGTGAGCAGCAGCAGGAAGTCGTCTTTCCCAAGCTGCTTCTTCGCGACCCGCGATGCACCGCTGGTGCCCGAGGTTGCTGTGTCTACGATCTCGAGAGCCATGTTGCCTGCCTCCTAGACGGTGACATCCACTGCTTTTATATGGAGTGCCATTTTTCTGATCTCCGGGTTGATGAGCATGGAGGAGGTGGAATCCCCCTCGTCCGCTCCGGACACCCGCGAGGAACGCTTCGAGCCGATGCGCAGACCTGGCCTGCCATCGCCGTCGGCCATTCCTCTCTCATTTCCATCGGAATCCTTGCGGGAAACGTCCACGGATATTTGCAGGATATTCACTCCCTGCTGCGACAGATGCTCGCGGATCTGCGGAACCAACTGCTCGATCTTGTCCTTCACCGCCGCGCTTTCGGCCGAGATCCGGGCCGTCACCGCGCCGTCCTTCGTCGCGAGCTGCATTTCCAGTTTCCCGAGCGCTTCCGGCTTCAACTGCAGGGTCATGACCTTGACCTGCTGGGGCCCCTTGAAGAACTCGGCTTTCTCGATGATCTGGGAGAACAGAGCCGAACGGACGGGATCGCTTTTCCCCTGCGAGGCTTCGGCACGCACCGCTGCCGCCGAGGGGGAGGGATCACGGGTGAACGAGAAGTCCCGCGAGGCTTCGCGACCCGCCATGCTCACCTTCTTGACCGCCTGCTGGGAAGCCGCGGTCACGGTTTCGTGCACGGCCTGCTTTTCCCCGTCTCCCCGGGTGATGAGCCGGTTTACGAGGTCCGAGAGATCCGCCGCCTCGTCCGCGCTCACCGCCTGACTCGTCGAAGCGGGAGTGAGGAGGGTGTTCGCGGTCGAACTCCCCTGGGATGTGCTCTGGTTGCTGCCATTGGCAGGCGCTTCGTGATGACGCGCCTCTTTGAACTTCTGCCGGAGCGACGTTTCGTCGGCCGGAGCCGCGGAAAGCCTTCCGACATCGGCGGAGCGTTCGGCAGAATCACCTGTTGAGGCCAGCTGCTCCTTCTCCGGTGACGATCCGGAGGTTCTGCCCGTCCGCTTCTCACCCTGCCTGGAGGTTGCTGCTAGCTCGGTCTGGATCACCGTGGCGATACCGTCCTGGACCGACGGAGCCGATTCGGGAGACATGCCGGAAGAAAGCTCGGACGGCTGGGCCGGAGTTTCGACATCGAGCCGTTTCATGGCCGAGAGAAGCTTGTGGGCGATCCGGTCATCGAGGTTCTTCCAGAATTCCCCCGTTTCGGGATTCTGCCGGAGAGCGGTCAGAAGCCGTTCCTGCTCGGGAGATACCGGGGGTTCCCCGGTCGTGTCACCTGTGCGGAGGGCGCTGGCTGCGGCGGCCTGGGCGTCGGATGAAGCATCCTGCGCCGAGACGGCTTTTTCCGGGGAATTCGTGAGAACGGCGGAGGAGACAGCCGTGGAATTCTCTGCCTGGTCGGCTTCCACAACTTCCTCGTTCTCGCCATCCTCTTCCTCATCGACCTCCGCCTGGGTGTCATCGCGGGAAATTGCGTCGATGGCTTCGATCAGCTCCGTCTCTTCGCCATCGGCAGGAAGTTCCTCCTCCTGAGGAACGGTTTGAGGCATGCGGGCGAGCATCAGGGTTGCCGCCAGCTCCTCGGGTGTCATCGAGTTCAGCGCGTCGATCAACTCCGAAGCTGTTTCATCGTCGAGCGACTGCCAGAATTGTCCGACGGTTCCGTCTTCCCTCAGCGCCGAGAGCTGCTGTTCTTCCGTCACACCTTCTCCCTTCGCCAGCTTGCGGAGCACGGCCGCGCTTTTATGCACCACGTGCTCTGCCGAATGATGTGACTGGGAAGGGGGGACATCCGTTCGTTCGACGTCCCTTCCGGAGCTGCTGGACGAATCCTGAATCGATTTTTGCTCTGCTGTGTTATTGGAATGTTCCGTTCTGAATGTTGATTCTGAGGAGCGTTTACTTGCTTCCCGTGAAACAGCATGCAGATCAAAACGATTATCTCTGGATTTCATTCGAGCCATGAAATCATTCTGATTCTTCGATGAACCGCGGATAGAATTGGAAGAATTGGCGCCAAAATGACTCTGGCTTTCGATATGGGTCGAGAGAAGACTGGCAAACAACCCGGATTCTGAAGCCACACTGGTTGCAGATGTTTCCATGAACGGCGAAAAGGAAACGACGGTTTCCCGTGGATCAATACCTGTTTTCATGTCGATGAATCACCTCCTTTCTCGAGATTTGGGGCAGGTAACACTTCCCCATAATCCGTATCGTCATTTTTCTCCCGAACCTTTAGCCCCAAATTTTTTCGAAAGAAAAAATCGGTCACCCGCCCGCCACCCAGAAATCCCGGCCCGCGGAAACAACGCACCACAGAGGCTCAGAGACACAGAGGTGACGAGAAATGAGGCTCAACAAGGAGTTCATAGAGAAGAAAAATTCTGACAGAAAAATATGGGCCCATGCGATGCGCCCGCCTTCAAGATTATGAAGGACCGTGCCTCTGTGCACCTCCGTGCCTCGGTGTCTGCAATTGTGGAGTTCGTCAAAGACCCGATCCGCAGATGGCGTAGATGGAATCCTGAGCTTCTTCCTCCATGGAGTTTTGGGGCATACAGAGAATCAGGCGTTACCAGGTGTTCGTTCCTCTCTGTTTTTTCATCTGCGTACATCTGTCCTCCATCTGCGGATGTGTTCCTGAAACCGAGGGCCATATTCAACGGAGTAATTCTGCGGTGAACCGCCTTTCGTCCCTTTGTGCCTTCGTGTCTTCGTGGTGAAACTTCCGTATCTCCGTGCCTCAGCGTCTCTGCGGTGAACCGGTCTTCCGTCGTCGGACTGAATCTTGGGGCTGAACGGTGAAACGGCAAGGGCGGAGCGGCTTGGGGGCGCATTGACCGGGGGCACGGCGGAGGGTATGATGCCGGAAAACGGGAGGCGAAACCGATGCGGAAAACCTTGTTCATCACGTTTCTGACGATTCTTGCCGTCATGGGGGCGGCCCATGGAGAGGGTTTTCGCTGGCCCCTCGACATCGAGATCAGTCCCAGTTCGAGCTTCTGCGAGTCCCGTGGTTGGCGGTTTCACGGCGGGGTCGATATCCGGACCCGCCTGCAGACGGGGTTCGCGGTCAGGGCACCGGCAGACGGATTCGTGTCCCGTGTGAAGGTCCAATGGCGCGGATTCGGATACGGATTGTATCTCGATCATCCCGCGGAAGGTGTCCGGTCGGTCTATGGTCACCTCGATGATTTCGCCGGCCCCGTCGCCGATCATGTCCGGAACAAGCTGAAAAAGATGGGGGCACGGTACGGGATCGACGACAGTTTCGGCCCCGACCGGTTTCCCGTGAAGAAGGGCCAGGTCATCGGCTACACCGGGGAAACGGGCATGGGCCCGCCTCATCTCCATTTCGAGCTTCGCCGGTTTGATGACGACCCGATTTCCCCTGCCGCCGTTGGCCTCCGGGTGCCGGATCGTCTCGCTCCGGTATTCCTATCGTTATATATCGATCCATTGTCTGTCGACGCCAGGATCAACGGCGGGTTCCTGCCGGTGACCATTCCGCTGAAACGTCGTTCCGACGGCATCTGGAGTTGGGAAACGGCGCCGGTTCTCGAGGGGAAGTGCGGGTTCTCGGTCGGCCTCGTCGACAACGGGGAGGGCGGGAACAAGTTCGGCGTGGAGCATCTCACCCTCGCTCTCGGGGAAAAACCGCTGCTGGAGCGCCATTTCACACGATACGGGTATGACGAGAACGACCAGGCCTCCTGGATCTACGATTATCCGAGGACGAGCCGGCCGGGGGCGGGGTATGTCTACACGATGTTCCGCTGGCCGTTCGAGACGCTGCAGTTCTCCCCGGGCTTCGGTCCCTGGAGCGGCGTCATCGGGGACGTCGCGGGGAGCGCGGAGGAGCTTTCGGTCGAGGCGGTGGACTTCGGGGGGAACAGGATTCTCGCCCGCGGCCCCGTCGATCTTCGGGGCACACGCCCGAAGGGTGCGGTTTTCGACGGCAGCCTCCGGTTTCTCCGTTGTCACTACAACACGTTCGGCCTCGTCGTCGAGGCGGAACGTCGTGATACTAAAGATAGCAAAAGCTATATGGCTGTGCGGTGCGTCGATGCGGCCGGCCGTGCGGAAGAGCTGCCGGCGGCGTTCGGTGCCGGCGGCCGGGTGCAGATCTCTTTCCCCTTCGAGGAACGGTGGGCGGGAGGCGCATCCTGCGATGAGATCGATCTGCTGCCGCCACATGTCTTCGTGCCGGTCGACGGTGGTCGTGTCGAGGGACAGGGGGCCCGTGTGATCGTTCCGGCAGGGGCGTTGAACTTCCCGGTGCTGGCACGGCTTGAAATCACCGATACGGCGCCCAGGCCGGGTGGATCCCCGAAGAAGGGCCTCCTTCCGGCGAAAAGCCCGGTCTGGAGCTTTTCCCCGCCGTGGCTCGTGACGGCCAAGCCGATCAAACTCGAGATCGACCTGGGGAGCCTGCCCCCGGCGAGAACTCTCGGCGTGTACGAAGTGGATGGGAACGCGAAAAGCCATGCCGGAGGCGAGTGTGCCGGAAAAGTCATCGCCGTGTCGTCACGCTGCCTGAGGCCCATGGTCATTCTCGAAGACACGCTGGCGCCGGCTCTCACGATGAAACCCCGCCGGACGATCAAGCGACTGGGGCTGTGCGCCGTCTACGGCGTCGATGACACCGGCGAAGGCGTCGATTACGAGTCGGCCCGGGCGACCGTCGACGGGACCGCCGTCGACCCCGATTCGGATCCCGACAAGGATGAGATCTACGTTCCCCTCGGCTCCGGAAAGGCGAAAAAGCGTGTCATCCTGCGTGTCTCGGACAAGGCCGGAAACACGCGCACCCTCGACGCGAAGCGCTGATAGAGAGGCCTCAATATATAAGAGACGAACCACAGAGACACAGAGGCACAGAGACTCTTTCATCACAAAGATACTCCGTTGAAATTTCCCTCGGATTCAAGAACGCATCCGCAGATGGAGGGCAGATGAACGCAGATGAAAAACCAGAGATGAACGAACGCCTAGCCCCCCTTTGTTGCCAGTATGCGCTGCAAACTTCATGGTTGAAGACGCTCAGGATTTCATCTGCGCCATCTGTGTCATCTGTGGATCGGTTCTTTTGACGAAACCCACATACCAGACACGAAGGCACGAAGAGCGATGGAAAACGCATGAAGAAAGGTCCCGGAAAACAGCTTCATCACAGAGAACACAGCGAACACAGAGAAATCACGGAGGATCGGAGCTTTCTCTGTGTGCCCTCTGTGGCCTTCGTGTCCTCTGTGATGATCGTGTTTCTCGTCTTCCTGTTTTTGACCTCCAAAGAGCGTTCCATTCGAATGGTGTGACTCTGTGTCTCGGTGTCTCTGTGGTGCGTTGTACTTTTCGTTTGCCAAGCGTGAGAAAGGCGCAAGAGAAAACCCCGGGGGCCAGATGGTCCCCGGGGTTTGTTTCAGGTGCAGGCTTGATGGCCTGCAGATGGTTGGTTACTCGGCGGTGCTGAAGGCCGCGAAGCCGAGCGTGCTCGTATCCGTGTCCTGGGCGACGAGAACCTGGTTCGTGCTGGCGTCGTAGACGATGCACTTTTTCCCGAAGGACGGGGTGAGGCCATCCTTGAAGTCGCTTGCATCGAGCAGGGCGCCCGTCGATGAGTAGCGTTGGAGGGTCGATTGCACCCCAGCCTGGTAGAAGTAGAACCTGCCGGCATTGTCGACAACCGCCTGGGGACCACTCGTCGAGAAGCTGAAGCCGCCGAACGCGCTGGGCGGTTTCATGTAATACGACCGGTTGCCGTCACACAGTACGACACCGCCGAGGGGGGATGCGGTGAGATCATACTTCCCGCTCAGAGATGCCGTATCTTCGAGGGTCGTGGAGTCCGAGGCATACAAGTCGTATTCTGGCGAAACACTGCCGCTGTAAACCATGGCGTAGTAATCCGCACCGTCGCTGCCCTTGATGGGCGTCCACATCATGCCGTTGTTCGTCGGGTTGACATAGGTGAGAGGAGCCGGAGTTTCCACGGCACCGGCGAGGTTCGTGTTCACCACGCTGTAGGACGCGATGAAGGTCGGGCTGAGATCCCCATAAGTGCCCCAAGTCAGGATTCTGAGAGCGTAGGGATCGTCGGCCGGGGTGAGGATCTGGGCGCCCTGGGCTGCCCCATAAGTCCCGGGGAAGGTCGAGGTGAAGAGGTTGGTCGATTCGGAAAGCGTGAGGAACATGAACTGCTGGACGGTGACGCCGGTTCCGCCTGCCCAGACGACATAAATGTCGGAATTATAGGGGCTCGTATTGACATAGAATGTCTGGATCGACTGTCCGCCCGGAGGCGTGAGGGTGGCCGTGGTCACGGCCTGCGTGTTCAGGTCGAGTTTCACCAACTTCCACGTCGCGGTGTCCTGGATCACCGAGAAGACGGCGCCATTCTTCGTCTGGGAGCCGTAGAAGCTCGTGTAGGCGATACCCGTGTCGAGGGCGACGGGGGTCTGATACACCTTTTTCGTGGTGAAGGTCGTGGACATGGTCATGCTGTTGGAAATTCCATAGCCGGTGGCATAGATCGTGAACGTGTAGCTGGTGTTCGGCTGGAGGTTGGTGAACAACTGGCTGTAGGTGGTGTTGCTGACGGTATAGCTCGGACCGCCCGTCTGGGAGACGACGTAGTTGGCCGTGCCGGGATACGAGTTCCACCGGAGCAGGAAGGTGCTGCTCGTGACGTCGGACTCGGTGCTCGTGATGGCGACGTCGGCGGTGAACGGCTTGGAGAACGGGTAGAACCCCGTCGACATCGCGTAATCCTGTCCCCGGGCATAGGCGTAATACTGTCCGGGCGGCAGGGAAGAGGTGTCACAGGTCATCTGGGTTGCCGTCCGCGTCGTCGGGGTGACTTGCACGGTCCCGACGGGAAGCGCACCCAATTCCAGCCAGATCGAGGCCGTGCTGACATCGAACCGGGTTCCCGTGACGGTGAGCGTCGGATCGGTGAACGTCCCGCCGGTGACGGTCGGGAAGATCGGGGTGAGGGTGACCGCCCGGGTGTTCGCACCCGCCGTGAGTGTGACAGCCGTGGAAGAAACCCGGTACCCGGGAGCGCTGATGTAGATCGAGTGGACCCCGGGGTTGATGCCGGTGAAGGAGAAGCTGTTGCCGCCGCCGAAATACGACGAGTTGCCGTTCGGATACAGGTAGGCATAACTCAGGGGAAAGTTGGGATCGACCCCCGAGACCGTGCCGGTCAGATTTGCCTTGTTATATTGCAGTCTGGCCACGAAACTTGCGTTTCCAGCCGGGGAAAGCGTGATCGAGGCAAGGAGATTGGTGCTGCCCGGTGCGGGGTTCAGGAAATTGTAGTTCGGACCGGGGGCGACTTCGACATACCAGGTGCCCGGCCCGACGAGATACGGGAACGTTGCGGGATTGGAGCTGTAATTGTAACTATAGTAACTGGATTCGCCTTCCTTCCAGAGGTAGAAGTAGACGGTTCCCCCGCCGCTGATGAGGCCGTCGAGACCGACGTCGACCCGTGCCTGATTGGCGCTCGCCGGCTGAAGGATGACATCCGGAAGCGTCATCGTCGCAACCGAGGTGAGAGTGACCTCCTGCTGGGCGGTGTAGGATTCACCGGAATAGTACGAGTAGGTCAGGAGGCTTTTTCCGAGGCTGACGCCGAGAAGCTCGTAGTTGCCGTTCGCGTCGGTCTGAGCCGTGTCTCCGCGATTCGTCGACACGGTGATGCCTGAGACGGGGCCGGAGGGAAGCTTTGCCACGCCTTTGATCGTGGCCTCGGCAAGGATGACCTCTTTCGTCCCGAAGGGCGTGCTGGTGCCTGCAACGGGGGAAGCCGTGACGGTTCCCTTGAAGGCGAGCCAGCTCTGATAGACGGGAATGATCGTGTAGGGAGTGGCGCGGACCGGGATGTTCTTGAAGATGATCGTGCCGTCGTTCTGGGTCCAGCTTACATACGGGGTGCCTGCCAGGCCGAAGAATTCACCGATGACGGGCTGGCCGACCGTGGCATTGTACGTGTCGGTGAAGCCGTAGACGATCGTGCCGGTCAGATCACCGGTGGGTGCCAGGGCCAGATCGAGACTCGAGATGGCGCCCAGGATGACGGACTGGGAGATCTGGGTGTTTTCGCCGGCCTGTGCCGTCAAGGTATAAGTGCCGACCGGAACCTGCGAGAACAGATACTCGCCCTTCTCGTTGGCGAGCGTCTGGTAGCCGCTTCCGTTTGCCATCAGCACGGAAAAATCGGGCTTGGGCTGGGCGAGCACCGAGGCGCGCATTTTCAGCGACTCGACATTCTCGGTGGGCTTCAGCAGGAAGACGGAAGCATTGGGAACCGCCTTGCCGAGATAGGTGACGGTGCCGCGCAGATCGGCGAGACTGCCGGTGGTCGTCGGAGCGACCGGGCTCGCACCACCGCCTCCTCCTCCGCCGCAGCCGACGGATAGAACGACGACGAGCATCAGGGACAGCAAAAAAAGAGTTCCGAGAATGTTACGCATGATTTTTTTCTCCCTCTCAGACAGTTCTCTAGTTGATGACGACGGTCTGCGACAGGAATTCGTAGCCATCCTTGGTCGCGACGATCGTATAGGTGCCGGATACGGGCGTGGTCATGAAATAATAGCCGGTCGAATCCGTCAGGGTCTCGTTCACGCGGGTGGTTCCCTGATACAGTGCGACGGCCGCGTTGGGAACGGGCTGGTTGGTCGCCGTATCGCGGATGTACCCCTGGATGCCTGTTGCCGTGACGATCAACGGGGTGGATACGAACTGGTCGATGATGACGACCTGGGTCAGTAGGACGGAAGAGTCCTTCGTCACGGTCACCGTATAGGTGCCCGGAGAACTGGTCGACAGCGTATAGAAACCGCTGGCGTTCGTGGTCGTCGAACCGGCCGCAACGCCATCCAGCGTGAGCGCGACCGTCGCTCCCGGGATCGGATTCCCGGAAGCGTCTTTGATATAGCCGGAAATACCGTTCGCGGGGATATCCGGAATCTCGGCGATCAGGATGTTCTCGATGATCCACCGACCGCTCGAAAGAACCATCTGAAAATCGAGTTTGACGCTGCCATCCGGAAGCTTCGTGTCGTTCAGGGTCGTTTTGACGATGGCCTGTATCGAGCTCGGATACAGGATCTCATACACCGTAAACTCCCAACGGGAGCCGCTGAGATCGTTGAAAAACAAGGTGGGGGACGCGACCTGCCCTGCGATCTGCGCGATCAGAGGCCGTTTACTCGCGCTCCAGTCGGCCAGCGCCTGTCGGACGGCAATCTCGGGAGATGTGGATTCGGCCGATGGCCTCATCCCCGTTCCCCCGCCAAGGCAGCCTGGCAGAAGCGCCAGGCAGAGCATCAGAAACAGGAACACACCGTTCCTGGCGTAACAGGGGAGAGTGTACACAATAGATCCTCCTCGTGTTCTGCGGAAGAAATCGAACAAGCCTCTCGGGCGCCGTTGTGTGATTCTCTTTGTTTTGGGCGCCATTGCCTCGCCGGGTCATAAAATGACTTCCGACGGAAGGAAACTATAGCACAGGTACCCTCCGTTGCACAAATCGGGAATTCCGGAATTTCCGGACGAAGGTCGGGCACGGAAAAGGGCTTTCGTTGCGGGTTCGACACAGAACGTTGACTCGATGGATACCCCATGATAAGATTCTTCCTCGTTACTGGCCGAAAGATAGCCCAAAAAGGCAGCCCATCGGGCGGCAGTCGGGAAACATCGTTTTGAACACCTGCCTGCGAATCGTGAGAGAGTGCGAGTTTGAGAGTCTTCAAACAAGAGGGAATCTCCTGGAGGAGCGTGTCATGAGACGTTTGTGGTTTGTCGTTTTCGCTTTCCTGCTCAGCTTGTGTGTGACCGCGATCGCGCTGGAAGAAGCCGGCGTCGTGTTCTCCGATCTCTCGGGCCAGGTCGAAGTCCGCCCCGGAGACGACGAAGAAGCCTGGGAATTCGCGAAGATGGAACGCAAGCTGTACACCGACGACCACGTCAAGACGGGGCTCGATTCGAGCGCCATCCTGAGTTTCGCCGACATGTCCACGTTCGTCATGAAGCCGAGCACCGAGATCATCCTCAGCTCTCCCACGAAGAAGGAGAGCAAGGTCATTCTCGCCGCCGGCAATATCTGGGTGAACGTGAAGAAGATGGTGAAGGACGGCTCGATGGACATCGAGATGAGCCAGGCCGTCGCCGGCATCAAGGGAACGAACATCACGTGCAGCACCAGCCAAAATGAGGACCGGATCCAGGTTCTTCGTGGTTTAGCCGAGGTGATGATCCGGGAGACTCAGGAACGGGTTACCGTGAGTGAGGGTGAAGAGCTTGTTGTAAAAGCGGGCGGCAAGACCGAGAAGGTTGAAATAGACATCCAGCGGGAACAGAAAAAATGGGAAGAAGAGCTCAATAAACTGGGTGAACAGATTCAGCTGAATGAAGTGCCCGACGTTCTGCGAGAGATCCGCCAGAGCGAAGGCGAAACCTTCAAGGTGCTCCAAGACTCTTATAAGAGCCTCCTTGCCATGGATGGCGTACCGGAAGATCTGGTTCTGCAGTTCCGCAAGGACGCCGAACGATTTATCGGGGTGCTGTTGGAAGATTCAGCCATCATGCGTTCGATCCAGAACAAGATCGATCTTGCTCTGCAATCCCCGAATCTCGATTCTGCAACACGGGTGAGTCTCGCCGGATATATGAAGATGGTTGCAGATGTGCGTGCTACCATGGCGAGTTACCAGAGTGAGGTATCGAAAATGATGAAAACCTCATTCAAAAAGGCGATCACCTCGCTGGAAACGGAGCTCATACCGGTTCAGGAGTCGCTCAATGCAGTTATGGAGCCGATCACGGGGGTTTTGCAGGAGCTTTCGGCGAACCCGACGGGCATGGGACAGGACTGGTTTGCAGCGGCCCAGGCGGAATGCGTCGAGGCTCTTGCGGCGCTCGACGAGCTTTCGGAGCAGGTTGCCCTTGCCCTCGACAAGAGTCCTACGGATGTGAGCGCGATCTCTCTCCAAAAGCGGATCAATTCGGAGCGGCTGCGTATCAGTCTGCTGCTCAAGGACCTTGCCGTCGTGGAGGTCGATCCCTCGACGACCATCGAGATGCAGAACCTCGAAGACACCGTCAGTGACTCGATCCTCCAGCTCCAGTCGCGCATCAGCAGCTACAATGCGATCAGCGGCGAAAGCCTCGATGTGCAGAAACGGCAGCTTGCCGAGTCGCTCCATATCCTCAACAATTTTTCGACCACTCGTCGGAGTTACCTCAGCTCCCAACGCCTGTATGACTCGACGATGCGCGCCGCTGCGTCGCAGAAATACCGAACCGCGGAGCAGGAGGAGCTGGCGAATCAGTTCGAGCGCATCTCGAACAAGTTCAGCGAGCTGGGAATCGTCGCGGAACAGTTGGAAACGGAATTGAACAATCTCGAAAACCAGATCAACGAGATCCTGAGATGAGCACACGACTGGAGAGGATGCCAACGATGCGCAACAATGTCATAGCCGTTCTGACCGTCTTCGCCATGCTGTTCCTGAGCCTCCAGGCATTCGGCCTCGCCCCCGTCAGCTCGAAGGCTCTCGATGCCTTCCGGCGGTACGAGCCGGATTTTCTGAACGCGTATTACCGCCTCCAGGAACTGGACCGAAAGGCCTCGAACCAGGGGCTGGTACCGAAAGACGAGGGCTTCGCCGCCATCCGTGATGAGGCTGATGACATCTTCGAGTTCGTCCAGAAGCGGTATGACCTTCTCGATGATCTGTATAAGGGTGTTTCCGGCGACAATCCGGCCGATCAGGGCAGTCTGATGGAAGGATTCCAGAGAATCGACGATCTGTACCGGAAGGTCCGGGATTTCCACCACGCCCGGTTCGTCGAACGCGCGGCCGGTGCCGCTCCGGCTTCCTCCGCGATCGAGACCGCGAAGACCGAGGCTGATGCCCAGCCCGACCAGCTCGTTCCGGCCGCCTCGCAGGCGGCCGATGTGACGGCGCCTGCGAAGATCGAAGCCGTTCCGACCACCCCAGTGGAGTCGGCAACGACGGCGGAGTCCGAGACGGCCGAGTCGAAAAAAGTCGCCGTGACCGGTACGCTGAAACTCGAGGCGCGCAACCGCAACGAGATGTATCCCAATACCGACACCGCGATTCCGAATAATCTCTCCCAGATGCGGTTGTCGTTGATGTACGAGCGCGATGCGCGCAACAAGATCTCTCTCGACGAGAAGATGCTGCAGCGGCGCCGGAACGAGCTGGTGAAGGAGAACATCCTGTCGCTGGGCTGGCTGCATCAGCATTCGAAGAACACGGCCTTCACCGTGAAGGACACCCTGCACCACCTCTGGTATCCCGACACCGTCACGAAGAATTACCGGGACAATCTCGCCGAGGTGTTCTGGAACAGCAAGCAGGGGAAATACGAGTATCTGCAGAATCTCGGCTGGAACACCCGCGTGTATCCGCGGTATTCCCGCTCGGACTTCACCCAGTTGAACTACAACTCCCAGACGACCTATTTCCTGCCGAATGGAACGCTGTTCTACGAGGGCACGCACAACTGGCGCAGCTACGAGGAATCGCCCAATCTCGACTACATCAACTCCACCTATTATGGCGAATTCAGCCGTTCGTATGCCGGCAACAAGAGTGACCTCTCGGTTTCGAATACGTATGATACCAGGCACTATGGAAATGAGGCCGTCAACCTGTATCGGGCTAACTACTGGGACAACTACTTCCGGTTCCGGTATGACCTTCCCGTCAGCAAAACCTTCAGCTGGACGTTCGAGGACGAGTGGCAGAAGCGGCTGTATGCGAGCGACGATCCCCGCGGATATGCACAATTGAAGCTGAAGACGACCGCAAACATCTTCATCGACAAGCAGACGAAGGGGCGGTTCAGCCACCAGTATACCGGGAACTTCGAGAACACCCGTTCCAAAACCCACAAGAACCACCAGTTCGCTGCGATGTGGGAGCGGAAGTTCACCGATACCTTCAAGCTTCGCCTCGAAGACACCTTCCACCGACGCAACGGCCTGACCTCCGACCAGATGGATTTCAAGGAAAACGGAATCGTTGCAAAGGCCTCCTGGAGATTACCCTCGAAGATCGAACTCACCTGGCGCAACGAACTCCTCGAGCGTGTCTACGCGGCCGCCGTCAAGCCCGATTTCCGGTATTGGGGCTCCTCGGTCGTGGCAACCTACGCCCGCCCCAAGAAATACGACTGGCAGTTCGAGACCGGGTACCGCGCGTTCTCCCATGAAAAAGCCACCACGGGCGGCTGGAACGAATCGGCCCAGCCGATGGTCCTGGCGAAAGCCAACTTCGTCCTGCGGGACGACCTGAAGCTCCAGTTATCCGCGTCGCACGAAAAGACCTTCTATAAATACTTCGATCCGGATGCCCAGGAGCTGTTGTGGGATTTCGCCCGCCCGGTCACCATCACCGACTTCTACGCCGGGCTGGTGTACGACTTCTGATCCTCCGAGCCAATCGATCGCTTCCCCCTTCGGCGACGGAGGGGGATGCTTATATCAAACGATATAATAGTTGACGAGGTGACCGCCATGGCCAATTTCGGAGATGTCGTTTCGCCCCCGCCCCCGCCCCCCCCGCCGCCTTCCCGAGGACAGAGAACGGGCCGGATGATGGCGG
>DAOOQQ010000024.1:0-61197 GCA_035388825.1 Candidatus Ozemibacteraceae bacterium | reverse complement strand
ATATCGGGTAGAATACTTTTCGGTATGGTGAGTCGTGCGCTTCGGCGCGCGGCTTTTCTTTTTGCTCATTTTGCCGCCCCCGCCGTCTCGATCAATGCGCGGATATCTTCGGCCTTCCATACGGTCGTGCGCGGCCCCAGCTTGCAAGGCTTCGGATAACGGCCCGACGCACACCCCGCCCACCATGTCGAACGCGATACCGGGATGAACTGCAACACCTGCCGGATCCGCAGGAAGCCGGTCGTGGGAAGATCAGACATAAAAAATACCCCCTGTCGTATTTTGCCGGCCCGCTTTGAACGTGACCGGACAAGGGGTATTTCACCGCGAATATAAAGGCACTACAGGGTCAAATATTTTATTATTTTGACCTCGGTTTATCCTTTCGAGCCATAAGCCTTCTAATGCTCTCGTGAAGCCTTTTTGCCGCCCCGCCGCTTATCCCGTGCTTCTCTCCTACTCGCTCGAACACGTCTTCCCCTCTTAGCGCGCGCGCCCCCCTGCGCTTCCGTCGCAAGTCTTCCACGTCGAGATACACGACCACCGATAGTTCCCGGCGTTTTTTCGCTGCCGCAACGTTCGTGCTCTTGGGGAACGGCGGCCCGAAGGCTTCGTCCCAGCTTGAGACGTGAAGCCCCGCCACCCGATCATGACAAGCAATAAACGCGGCCGTCACCCAGCCGGGCACGGACAGCCCGTATTCCAGACAGTCGCGAACACAGGCAAGCAGGGCGCCACCGTCGCCGGCCTGGACGGCCTTTTCCCGACTTAGAACACGAACGGCGGCTTGCTTCTGGAATACGGGGTTGTGTTGCCACGGGTCACACCCGCCGCCGTCGCCCCCCAGCCGTTCGGCTTCTTCCCATGTTGCCGTCCACGGATCGAACGGGTTCATCTTCGCTTTCATCGCGAGATCACCGCCGCCTTGCCGCCCGATCGAAGTATCGTTCCCGTCGGCTCAGAACACCCAGCACCGGCCCGGCATGGTTGCCTGCGTGGCGGATCGACACGACGCCGGCCGCGTCACCCATGGCGACAATATCACCCGCTTCCGGTGCGGCTGTCGGATCGAAGTAGCAGATATCCCCGGCCTTTATCGCCGGTTCCAGGGTGTTATCCGGCGCCTGTATCGCGAACCAGCCGGCCGCGCGTTCGGCAGGGTGAAGCAGGACAGGAATTTGATGTTCCATGGTTTTCCTCCTGGTTGAATTTTCTAACGTCAGTATTGGCAGTAGGTCACTTGGGCATTTCCAGATTTTCACGCCGGCGGGGGAAGGTGCTCATCCCTGACGGGTAAGTTGCTCACCCCAAAAACGTGAGCACCTTGAGCCCCTTGAGCACCTTACCGGGTCACGCCACCTTGCCGAGTCGGATATTCCCGGTTTTCAGGCCGTCGAGATAGTCCGCCCATTCCTGCATCATGCGCCGGCGGTCGTCCAGCTTGGTGGTTCTGTTATACGCCCGGCCCAGCGGATCCTTGACCTTGTGGGCAAGCTGATGCTCGATGATATCGGCAGGGAAGTGTAAAACCTCGTCAAGCAGGGTTCGAGCCATGGCCCGGAAGCCATGCCCACACATTTCGTCCTTCGGTATGCCCATCCGCCGCAGCGCGGTGAGGATGGCGTTATCGCTCATCGGTCGATCCACCGAGAGAGGACTCGGAAAGACGTATCGCCCGGTGCCGGTCACGGGGTGAAGTTCACGAAGGATATCGACGGCCTGACGCGACAGCGGCACGATATGAGGGGTTTTCGTCTTGGTGACGAGATACTTCCATTCGGCCGCCTCGAGGTCGATATCCTTCCATTCGGCGTGTCGCAGCTCCCCAGGGCGCACGAAAACGAGAGGTGCAAGACGGAGCGCACAACGGACGATCAGCCCGCCGTTATAGCCGTCCATGGCCCGGAGAAGCGCACCCACCTTGTCCGGTTCAGTGATGGCCGCAAGGTTTTTCTCGTCCGCCGGCGGTATAGCCTTCCGAAGATCGGCGCACGGGTCACGATCGGCCCGGCCCGTCGGGATGGCATATAGGAAAACCTCACTGCATTTCGACCGTGCCCGGTGCGCCGTCTCGATCGCGCCACGGTCTTCGATCCGCCGCAGCACCTGGAGGACTTCACAGGGTTGTGTCGCGAGTTCGGCTATCGGCTTGCCGCCGATCCATGGGAAGATATCGCGCTCGAACATTCGCATCACCCTGACGGCGTGACCCCGGGACATAGCGGGGCCGAATTTGGCGAACCATTCGCGGGTTACTGCCTCGAAGGTGTTGGCCGCGTTCTCGATCGCTGCCGTTTTCACCGCCTTCCGTTCTTCGCCTGGATCCACGCCGGCCTCGAGCAGCTTCCTTGCCGCGTCTCGACGTTCCCGCGCTTCCTTCAGGCTTGTGTCGGGGTAAGTGCCGAGGGAAATAAGTTTTTCCTTGCCGGCAAAACGGTATTTCAGTCGCCACCATTTACCCCCGGCGGGGGTAACTTGAAGGAACAGCCCGCCGCCGTCGAACAATTTCAAAACCTTGTCGGTTGCCTTCGCCGTGCGGATCAGAACATCGCTTAGTGCCATCTGGGGGTAACCCCTTTCGTAGAATGTCCTGCTACCCCCAAAGTTACCCCCGCTTACCCCCGGATGACAAGGGTTCAAAACGGACGATATAAGGCGGTGAGAATAAAAAAACCCGCTGTTTAGGCGGGTTATCGGATAAATTCGGACAATATGATATTGTCCATCGGTGGAGGTGGCGGGAATCGAACCCGCGTCCGAAGAGGGTCACGAGCGCCATGCTACCATTATTCCCTGCGTTTTATTGTTTAAGGTTTTCGTAACCCACAGGGGGGTCTCTACTCACCCGATCCGTCTGGTTTGTCTCGAAGCGGCACGCCAGGGGCCCCACGCCACTCCCAGCCAGTTTATTCGACGGTTCTTCGGTAGCTTACCGGCGGAATCTACCGGGAACCGCGCAGCCTAATTAGGCCGCGAGCGCAACGTTTTCGTTGGCCTTTGTTTTTGCGGTCGAATTTTAACGAGGCCGTTCGACCAACCTCGAATGGCAAGCGATCGATCGCACTCCCCGTCGAAACCAGGTCACCCCCGGGAAGGGCAGTCCAAAGAACGATGGGCGGTCCGCCTCGGCGAACCCGGCTGCAGGCTGGCAACCGTCCCTACCCATAAATGTATCACAAAACGACCGGTTCAAAAAGAGCATCCTTCGACGAATCCCCGACCGGTGATGGGAACCGGCGGCTCCGCCCGATCCTGCCTCGCGCCGTGATCGAGGGAATCACGACGGACCAGGAACGTCAGATGGCGCGGCGGGCTCGTTCCCGACGACCGTGATGATCTCGGCGATCTTGGCGGCCAGGGCCTGGATCGTGTACGGCTTCATCAGGAACCGGATCCCCTCCTCGACGATGCCGTGATGAGCCACCACGTTCTCGGCATACCCCGACGTGAACAGCACCGGCAGCTTCGGGTCGCGCTCGTGGATGTGGTCGGCCAGTTCGCGGCCGCTCATGCCCGGCATCACCACGTCGGTCACCAGCACCGCCGGCTTTTCGGGAGTTGCGGCGAGCCAGTCGAGCGCCTCCCGGCCCGTCGCAAACGTCGTCACGCGGTAGCCGAACACGGGCAGCCCCTGCTCGATCAGATCTCTGATCAGCGACTCGTCCTCCACCACCAGCACCAGCGCGCCGTTCCCGGAAGCGGCCCGGGCGGGCGGGGTTTTCTTCTCACGGCTGAGCGGGCCCGACGCTGCCGGGAACTGGATGCGGAACCGCGTCCCCTTGCCCGGGCTCGACTCGACCTCGATCCGCCCGTCGTTCTGACGCACGATGCCATACACCGTCGCGAGGCCGAGGCCGGTCCCCTCGTGGCGCGGCTTCGTCGTGAAGAACGGCTCGAACAGCTTCTCCCGAACCTCCGGTGTCATGCCGGTGCCCGTGTCGATCACCTCGAGCTGGATATGCCTGCCGATATCTTCCAGCTCGACGTTTGCCGTCCGGACGAGCAGCGTGCCGCCGTGGGGCATCGCATCCTTCGCGTTGACGGCCAGGTTCACGAGGATCTGCTCGATCTGGTTCGGGTCGGCCCGGATCCGGCCGAGATCCGGGGCCGGGCTCAGCTCGAAGACGATGTCCTCGCCGATGATCCGTGCCAGCATGTTCCGCATCTGCGTGAGGTGCTCGTTCAGATCGATCACCCGGGGCTCGATCACCTGTTTCCGGGAAAAGGCCAGCAGTTGCTGGGTGAGCGTCGCGGCGCTTTTCCCGGCTTTCATGATTTCCTCCAGCGTCGGCCGGAGCCCCGGCGGCACCGTTGGGTCCTGCAGCGCCAGTTCGGCGAAGCCATTGATAGCCGTAAGAATATTATTGAAGTCGTGGGCGATGCCGCCCGCCAGCCGGCCGACGGATTCCAGCTTCTGGGCCTGCAGGAACTGGAGTTCCATCTTGTCCCGGGCTTCGCGGGCCTGGCGCTGCTCGGTCACGTCGCGGCCTTCGGCGATCAGGTAGACGACGTTCCCGGCGCCGTCCGTGAAGGGCTTGAGGGAAAAATCGATGTAGTGGGTCAGCCCGTCGAGGTCGGACTGGTGGGTGGTTTCAAACCGGACGAACTCCCCGGCCGCGGCCCGGCCGATCGCCTGCCGGAGCCGTTCCTGGGCCTCGGGATCCCCGCTCCACCAGGGGGTTTCCCAGAAGGGCCGGCCGATCATGTGGTTCTCGGGGAGGGCGTGCCGGTCGAACGAGGAGCGGTTGGCCTGAAGGAGCCTGCCGTCCGTCGCGAGCAGGCCGGTGTACTGGAACGACTGGTCGAACAGGGCGCGCAATTTCCGCTCGCTCTCGGCCAGGGCCGCCGCCTGCCGCCGGTTCAGCTCCATCCCGTGTTCGAGCTCGGCCGTCCGGGCCGTCACGAGCCGCCTGAGCTGGAGGTTCCAGACCGCGATGCCCAGGGCGATCACGACGAGCACCAGCGTCCAGCGCAGGGCCGTCCGGAACAGCTCGTCGGTGCCGGTCGCGGGCACGATCCAGGTGTCGTACAATCCCGCGGCCTGTTCCTGTGAGATGCCGTCGAACACCTTCTGGAACAGCCCCGCCATGACCGGCCAGTCCTGCCGGAAGCCCATGCCGAGATACATCGCATAGGGCGATCGGAACGAGATCGTGAGGTCCGACAGGTGGTGCCGCCGGGAGTAGTGGCTCAGCGTCGCGAGGTCGATGATGCCGGCATCGACCGTGCCCATCATGACCTGGCCCAGCAGCCCCTCGACATGCTCGTTCGGGGAAAGCCGGATCTCCGGATGGTCGCGCATCAACTGGTCGTGCACGATCCAGCCGCGCATGCAGGCAAGCCGCTTCCCTTTCAGATCCGCCATCGATTTGACCGCCGCCGCGTCGCGCCGCTGGAAGACGACGCTCGGGATCACGATGTACGGCTTGGTGAACTGGAGGAATGAACGCCGCTCATCCGCGACCGCAACGGCCGGAAGGACGTCCACCTCCTTGTTGCGCACGCGTTCGAGGACTTTGTCCCAGGGGAGGATCGTCCCGTCGAGGCGCGCCGTGAGGCCCAGCCGCGCCGTCGCGATCTTCAGGTAGTCGGCCGCGAGGCCCGCGTAGACGCCGTTTTCGTCGATGAACTCGAACGGGGGCCAGTCGGTCGAGATGCCGATGCGGATCTCGCTGTGCGAGGCCAGCCAGGCGCGTTCCTCGCTCGTCAGCGCGAACCCGCTGCCGGACAGCGAGGCGATGGAGCCGTCGGCAGAAGCGGCGACGGCGAACGCGAACAGGAGAAGAACGAGCAGCGCGGTCATGTGCCATCCAAGGCCGGGCTGCGCCATCCGGGCGTCGCCGGACCACGTTCCGCATCCTGCGGGGCGGCTCATCGGTTGGGGGCGGTGTGTTCTCTCTGTATGACTCCGTCTTGTCGGCTGCGCGAACGGTGCCATGAATCACCTCTCACCCATGAGTATAGCATGCCGGATGCGGCAGGACGCCGATCACTTGCGCAGGCGCGCGAGGCCGTTGTCGGTCGGGATCCAGAGGTTGAGATCGTCGATGGCGAGCCCGTTCACGCGGTTTCCCGGCAGCCCGTCGAAGGGGCAGACGTCGAGCGCGCCGACGTTCGGGTTGCCCGGCCAGGACCAGGCGGCGACGGGAACGGCCTGGGGCGGTTCGGACGGCCAGAACATCGGCTTCATCACGCTGTCCACGATGACCGGGGATTTGCCCCCGTGCTTCATCACGCCCTGGAACATGCTCAGCCGGGTGATGCCGTTGGCCGTGCCGATCCAGAACACGAGCTGGTCGGTGTCGTTCTGGGTCTCGTCGAGCAGCAGCGCCTGCACGTCGTTACTATAGCTTCCGTAATAAGTGACGTCGACATGCTGGGTCTGGTCGCCCGCGAACACGTCGAGGCCCTTCTTCGTGCCGACATACAGGACGCCGCGTTTCACGGCCAGCGCCTGGATCGCATCATCGGAAAGGGCTTTCGTGGCCAGAGAGTTCATCCGCGTCCAGGCAGCTCCGTTCCAGATGTAGAGGCCGCTCGCTTTGGTTCCGACGTAGATCCGGTCGGCCTCGGCGCGGATGACCGTGACCGGCGAGGGGAACAGGGCGTTGCCCGCCGCCATCGCGGTCGAGGGCAGTCCGTCGGACGGCAGCCGCTCGAACTTCCCCTCCCGGAGCCGGAAGATGGAGCCGCTCATGCCGGCCGGGCCGCCGGTTCCGACCAGGAGGCCCGTTCCGTCGCGGAATGTCGCCGTGACGTTCGTGTCGGACAAGCCGTGCTTCGCCCGGAAGAAATACCAGACATCGCTCTGGGAGTCGAGCAGCGCAAGCCCGCCGCCCAGGCCCGAGCTGCCGGCGACGGGAAAACCCTCCGGGGAGACGCCGAGCGTGTTGATCTCCTTGTTGAAGGTGAGATCGCCAGGGAGATTGGGCCAGGGGTCGAACCGGGCGGCAGTGCGGCTGAATGCGTGGAGGAAACAACCTCCGACGGCCGGAGGGCGGATTCCCGCCCAGATGGAGCTGGCGTCGGCCATGCCCACGACCTCGCTGCCCTGGTTGACGAGATAGGCGTAAAAATTGCCCTGGCCGATGTGCGGGATCTCCTTGTGCGTGTACCGGGCGGCCCCTTCTGGGGTGCAGAAGGCGGCCCAGGTCATTTCGCGTTGGATGGTGCGAGGGGAGATGACGGGGGGCTGCGCGTGGCAGTCGGGGCAGGCCTTTTTGCCGCCCGCCGCGATCAGCGCGGTGCAGGTCGCGCAGGGGCAGCTTCCCGAGCCGCGCAGTTGGGGAAGACCCGAGGCATTCATCAGCTCGTAGTCGTGGATTGCCTCGTCACGGCCCTCGACGGCGAGGGCGGTGATTTCGTCGGAAGGCAGGCCCGAGTCGCGTGCCGAGATGCTCTGCCAGGCATTGCCGCCCAGGTCGGGGAGCAGGTGCAGCACGGCCGCGCCTTCCCGGGTGCCGACCCAGAGCTGGGAGGTGTTGGATTGCCAGACGAGGGCGGTGACCCAGCTCGAACCGGGGCCTCCCTCGTCGGCGGTGTAGGGAATGTAGGAGCCGCCGCTCCAGCGAAGGAGGCCGCCGCCGGCCGTTCCGAGAACGATCCAGTCCTCGAGGGTCGAGCTCAGGCCGGCTTTTGAGGGCCGCTGCCGGTAGTAGGCGATCGCCGAGATCCATTCGAAGGCCAGTCCGTCGCGTTCGGGCGTGTGCGCCTCGATCGCATCGCCGCGGATGACGGCCCAGCCTTTCGTCGTTCCCGCGAGAAGGCCGAGCGGGGAGCTGCACAGCGCCGTCACATGGTTCGAGGGGAGGCCGCGCTCCTCGGTCAGCACGTCGAATGCCTCTCCACGCAGCCGGACGAGGCCTTTCATCGTGCCGGCGAAGACGGCGCCGTCATGGGCGGCGAGACAGGTGATGCCGTTGTCGGGCAGCCCGTTGTCGGTGGTGTAGACCTTCATCGCGCCGAACTCGTCGCGCCGGGCGAGTCCGTCGGAGGTGCCGATCAGCAGATCCTTTTCGCGCTTCGCCAGCGCCGTGACGGAGTTGCCCGGCAGCTTTTCGGCGGTCGTGAGGCGGAGCTTCACGCGGCCCCACTCGTCGCACCGGACCAGCCCGCCGTTCTCGTAGCCGACCCAGACGTCGTCCCCGTCGATCAGGGCGCACAGGGCCCGTTTCACTTCGGGAGAAGGCGGTTCGAGCGGCATCCAGGCCGGGGCGGCCGCCCCGGGCCGGGAGAGAAAGAGAATAGCGAATACAATGAAAAAAGACCTGCGGAGCGCGTTCATTCCGGCAGACTCCGGATGCGCTCGGCGAGGGCGTCCAGCCGGCCGAGCAGGGCATCCCGGCCCGAATGGGCGGCCGCGGCGACCGCGGCCCTGAGCGGGATGAGCGCGTCGAGGGCGTCCTTCCGGCTCTCTTGGGGAATGCGTTCGGAAAGCTCATCCGCGGGGATGCCGGCCGGCTCGCGGATCGCCCCGCCGTCGCCGGCGGAAAATAAATATTCTGTAATATTGTTCATGGCTTCGCCGGCGTGTGCTCCGGCGGGCTGCGCCCGGAGATAGCGGCCGGAGGTGCGATCCGCCTGGCCGATCATGAGATCGAAGAAGCCTTCGGTCTCGCCGGGTATCGGCTGGTGCGCGGCTTTCCATGCGAGCTCGTCGGCGTTGGGCCGGGTTTTGGCGCGTTCGACCAGTTCCCAGAATGTATCATAGTTGCACATATACTGTGCGGCGGGCTCGGAATACGCCAGCCGGGAGGCTTCGGAAGCGATGGCAGCCGGGACGACGTCGGGCTTCGCCGGCCCGGGGAGGGCAGCGAGATACCGGTTGAGGGCCAGCAGGGCGTGGAACTCGAGCTCGGCGCGGGCCGGGTCGGAAGCTCCGGTGGGGGCGGCGGAGGCCAGGAACCGATACAGTTCGAGAAGATCGTTCGGGCTTTGCTTTTCGAGAGCGAGCCGCTCGGTTGCGAGGCGCAGGAACGTTTCCTCGCGGTTCCCGGCAGGCAGCGGAAGGGTGAAGGCACCGAACAGCCAGCCTTCCCGGCCGTCGGGAAGGGCGACCCGGTACCATTTCGCGGTGCGTTTGCCGATCGTCTCTTCGCTTGCACCGGCTTCGCGTTCGTCGAGGATGGTTCCAAGGGCGAGCAGGGCCACTTCCTTCGCGGAGACGGATGGGGAAGCGCGGAGACGGACGGCGGCGGCTGAAACGATGCGCTGGGGCCTGGCCGGGAGAGGTGGCGCAGGCGTCGCCGAAGCTTCCCGGGCCGGGAGCGCCGTCGTGGGGGTGGCCACGATGAGGGGAAGCAGGGGGAAGCTGATGGTGCTCGTGGCCGCCGGAGGGAGGGGAAGAGTAGCCGCTGTTGATGCGGGTTTTGGGGCCGGGGGTTCGAACGGCAGATCTTCTTTGAGAATGCCGTTGATCATGATCTGGATGCGGTCGCCGGAGCCGGCGGGCAGGCTCAGGCGGATCGTCTCTCCGCCCTTGTGGAGGCCCATGTGGACAAGCCGCGGGGTGCCCCCGGAGACGTGCATGATGCGGATCGTGCGGGAGAGGCCGCCCGGGGGGACCGTGTAGGTGAAAGGGGCGGGAGTCTCGGCGGACCAGGCGATGGCGGCCAGCGGGATCAAGGCAAGCGAAAACGCGGAACGGGTTCGGTTCATCGGGGATGCTCCTCTTCACCTGGAATGCTGAAAATCTCTGGTATCACCACGAAAGGCACGAAGACACGAAGAACGGTTCACCGCGGAGACACAGAGACCGAAGATCGATGTACCACGAAGATACAGGAAGGGCTTTGGCGCCGGCGATTTGGGCGGATCACGATCCGCCCCTACGATGTATATGACAATCTATAAACGTGTAGGGGCGCATCGCGATGCGCCCGCAACACGCTTTTTGTCTATGTGCCTTGTTGGTGATCTGCGAATCGGAGGAAGAACAGGACGTTGTTCTGGAAATTATAGCAGGGGATGGGGAAAGAACAGAATTTTTGTCTGACGTTCGCTTGACATTCGCCTTTCATTCGCCTATGGTTAGGGAAGTGAAACAACGCGGAGGTGCTTTATGACCCCGGATCCATTGACGCCGAGACAACAGCAGGTCTTGCAGTTCGTTCGCTCTTTTTTCGCCGCGCACGGGTATGCGCCGACGATCGTCGAGATCTGCGAGGGGCTGGGGCTGTCCTCATCGGCGACGGTTCACAAGCATCTGCGCATGCTCGTCGAGAAGGGGCATATCGACGCGCTGCCGCGGCGGTCGCGGGGGCTGCAGGTGAAGGCATCGCAGGCCCCTTCCGGTGGCGGGGTCGATGTTCCGCTGCTGGGCACCGTCACGGCGGGCCGGCCGATCGAGATGTCCGACTGGAACGAGACGATCACGCTTCCCGAATGCATGGTCGGCCGGGGCGAGACGTTCGTGCTGAAGGTGCGGGGCGAATCGATGATCGACGAGGCAATCCGCGACGGGGATCTCGTCGTTGTCGAGAAGCGTGATTCGGCCCCGAACGGCGAGATGGTGATCGCCTGCCTCGATCACGAGCAGGTGACGCTGAAGCGGCTATACCGCGAGGGGCCGCGGGTGCGGCTTCAGCCGTCGAATCCGGCGATGCCGCCGATCCTGGTCGAAGGGGGCGACGTGACCATCAAGGGCGTCGTCATCGGAGTTCTGCGCCGGTACCGGCCGATGTAGCAAAGGAGTGAGCCATGTTTGCCTGTCTAGCCGCGTTTCTTCCCTGGTATTCCTCTGCCGAGGTGAAACCCGTGATTCCGCATCGCAGCGATCGTTCCTCTCTTCCGCCCCGCGAGGCGGTTGCGACGGCGCGGCTGATTCATGAGGCGCTCCTGCTGAAGCTCGAAGCGGTCGAAGCGCAGATCCGAGCCTGTGGCCGGCGCATCGCTTCGATCGAAGAAGGTTTCGGGCTGACGCAGGCCGAACTCGATCTGGCGCTTTCCCGGGGCAGCCTCCGCATCTCGGAGCAAGAAGCCGAACGGTGGAGGGCCGAACTCGAGCGACTCGAGGTGCTGCGCGAAGATCGGCGGCGCATTCTCTCGATGATCGGCTGACGGCCGAAGATTCAGGCGCATGTTCGTTTCGGTGTAACTTGTCGTTCCTCTCCGGTAAGATAGGGGGCAGAACCTCATCATCGAAGGGAGAGCCGACATTATGCTGAACGGACTGCGATGGTCCCTGATTGCTTTTCTGATGTGCATCTGCCTGGTTGCTGCCGGCCCGGCTGTCGCCCAGAATCCTCTCGAGACGCTTCAGGAACATGACGTGGCGAACGACGGCAAGGCGGCGGCCGCGACGAAGACGATTTCGGCGAGCGCCACGGCTTCGGCGGGCAGCGATGCCTCCAAGAGCGTCATCGACAAGTTCTTCGAGCGCATCAACGCCCTGTTCGCGAAGCTGAACAGCCTGGCTTCGCGCGTCAATGAACTGATGGACCGCCTTGCCAAGGCGAAGGCGAAGCAGACGATCGCGGTTTCCCCGGCAAAAAATGCCGCTCCTGCGGCCTCTGCCAAGCCCTCCAGCAGTTCGAGCAGCAATGCGGGCGCGAACGTGAGCGGCGTTGCCGGAAAGGTCGCCCAGGTTGCCGCGAACTTCCCCAGACGGTATGCGACGGCCCAGTCGTTCAAGTATGCCCCCGGCACCGAGGGCGGCAATCTCGGCTGCGCGAACGTCGTTTCGGCGGCCCTGCGCGAGGCCGGCGTGCCGATCGGCATGATCCTCAACTGCGACGGCGTGAAGAACGCCCTCCTCGGCCTCAAGGGCGGCAACGCCTGGAAGCGCGTCAGCCCGCCCCCATACCAGGCCGGAGACGTCGTCATCTGGAAGGCCCCCTCGGGTGGCCGGCACAAGCACATCGGGATCGTGGCCAAGAACGGCAACTCGCTGATGGCCATGAACAACTCCTCTTCGAAGCGCCATCCGATCTTCAGCGCCATCGAGTACCGCCCGATCGAGATCGTTCTCCGCAAGGCCTGAGTCGTATCCATCCACCCCCGGCGCCAGCCGGCGCGGGTTCCGTGTGTCGGGTGCCGCGCTGGCGGACGCTGACCTGTTGTTCGGGCCGGTGGGGGTCTGTAATCATGGAAGGCCGTTCCGTTTTCGGATAAGATGTCACCGGCAGAACCCCCCGGCATCGCCGAAGTCGTGCTTCGCCGGGGCTCATCAAGCATAAAGGCAGGGATTTCCGAACGATGAAACTTTCCACCGTCTGTCTCGCTGCGGTTGCGTTTGCGCTCGTTCCGGCTCTCGACGTTTCGGCTCTCACCCTCACCTATGGCTCCGAGAAAACGCAGGTCGGCGTGATCAATCAGACCACCCACCCCAACCAGGAAGAGCCGCATCCCTGGGGGCCTCGCTCGTTCCGGGTGTCGAACGGCGAATTCTGGGTCGCCGACAGCGTGGGCGGCCGCGTGATGCACCTGGCCGATGACGGGAAGCTGCTCCACGAGATCGTCGTCGGAACGGCCAGCGCCCTGATCGAGGATATCGCCCTCAAAACCGGCGCTGCCGGCACCGTCGAAGGGGTGTTCGCCATCCGGTCGGATACCCAGGAGGTTCTTCTGCTGGGCCTCGACGGAAAACTCCTCGCGACCTTCGGCAGCCAAGGGGATGAGCCCGGGAAACTTCTCCAGGCGGCGTTTGTCGAGGTCGGGCCGACCGGCCACGTGTTCGTTGCCGACATCGGCCGCGAGGCGATCGTCGTGTTCGATGCCGCCGGCAAGCTCGTTCGTGAGCTTCACTGGGAATGGTCCGGCATGGCGCTCGATCCGGCCGGCAATCTTGCCCGGCTCAAATGGGATGAAGACGCGAAGCTCGGCCACCTGATTCTCGAGACTCCCGAGGGGAACGCCGTGAAGGATATTCCGCTCCAGCTTCCCGAGCACACGAACCCGAAGCTCTGGTGGGTCGGCGAGAAGGGGGAGAGTCTCGTGACGTATGTTCCGGCCGAGGGTTTCCAGGGCGAATTCCCGTGGGCCATCTGTGATGTGTATGGCAAGCCGTCTTCCACGGGACGCGTGAAGCCGCCGCTGGTGATGAACCGCTTCCTCGCGATGGACCGCGATGCGACCTGGTATCTGGCGGCGGGAAATTTCGATGAGGCCCCCAAGGGTGAGTTCAAGATCGAAAAAATGCTGTTCAAGTGAGAGTTGTCCGCTCGTTTCGTTCCGACGCCCCGGCCGATAACGCCGGGGCGTTTGTCTGAACGCGAAATGGGATTGGCCTGAAGGCCGGCCCGTGGGGTATAATTTTCGGATTACACCACTACTTCGTTGTCGAGGAACGCATCCATGTTTTTCCGCATCATCGACCTAGCCGGCAAAACCCTGTATTCAGGCCAGTTGTCACCCGACTCGAACGGGGTCACGATCGGCAGCAGCGAGTTGTGCGACGTGCGGGTGAAGGCCCGGGGTATTGCCGTCGAACACATCCAGCTCCAGGTGAACCGGCGCGGCGAGGTGACGGTCCAGGACTTGCAGAGCCCGTTCGGCACGTGGGTCGATGACCGGCGCATCCCGCCGGGGTTTCTGGTGACGATCGCACCGGGGAACCGCGTCAAACTGAGCGATGACGTGTTCCTGATTCTCGACGGCAAGCAGGGCGGGGAAGCGGCGTTTCCGGGGCTCGACGAGTCGCTCCCGGTGATCTTCCCGTTCTTCCTGACCCAGAACGAGCGGGCGGTGCAGCGCATCTTCAGCGATCTCAAGGGCAAGCTGCCGTCCCAGTTCCATCCGGCGGCCCGGGCGACCGAGGTCGAGGTGGCCGAAAAGGTGCGTGAGCTGTCGGGCATTCTCGAGGTGAGCATGGCGCTCAACTCGATCTTCAATTTCCAGAAGCTGCTCGAGTTCACGATCGAGATGGCGATGAGGGTCACCGGGGCCGGCCGCGGCTTCATCATGCTGTTCAACGAGGAGCTCGACCGGCTCGAGACGGTCGTCCAGCGCCAGATGGGGCCGAGAGAAATAGCGAAAGATATGCTTGCGACCTCGTCGCTCGTGATGCAGAGTTTCCGCACCGCGAAGACGCTGGTCGAGCACGAAGGCAACGAGAAGAGCTCGGCCGAGGCGCGCAAGGCCGCCGAGCGGGGCATCCGGGCGATCGCGGTGACGCCGCTGCGGAACGAGAACACCTCGATCGGCGTCCTGTATCTCGACTCGAAACAGCCCGGCGTCGTGTTCAACGACCACACCCAGGAGCTGTTGAAGGTGTTCGCGGCCCAGGCGTCGCTGGCGATCCATCGCGCGCGGCTGTTCTACCTCGCGACGACGGACGGGCTGACGGGCATGTCGAACCAGAAGCATTTCCACCAGCGGCTTCTGGAAGAGTTCTGCCGTGCCCAGCGCCACAAGGAGCCGCTTTCCCTGGTGCTGCTCGACATCGACCGGTTCCGGGAGATCAACGAACGGTACGGCGACACTGCCGCGGACCAGGTGTTGAAGCGGGTTGGCCGCATGTTCCGGGGCGGAATGCGGATCCATGACCTCGTTTCGCGGTATGGGAACGACGAGTTCGCGCTGCTGCTGCCCCAGACGCCTGCCGAGGGGGCGATGATCGTCGCCGAGAAGCTGCGCGGCATGATCGAGGCCACGTCGTTCCGGTCGGGCAAGCGGACGATCAACGTGACGGCCAGTCTCGGGATCGCGACCGTGAAGACCGGCATCACCAAACCGATGGATTTGTTCACGGCGGCCGAGCAGGCCATGAACCGGGCGCGGGAAAGCGGCGGAAACCGCGTGATGGCGGCTGCCGAGACACGCCGGCGCGCGGCTGCGGCCGGAGAGCGCGGCGCATGAAGAAGCCCGGTGGTTTCGACCTTCCCTCGCGGCTCTGGAAGAACGACGAGGAGCTCGACCGGCTCGCGGGGCTTCCCACGGGCGGCAAGCCGTCGGAGGATCTCGCCTCGAAGATCGCGCGGAACCTGGGCGGGCCGGCGAAAAAACCAGAGGGGCCGGTTCCTGCCGAGGAGCCTGTCGACCCCGAGAGCGACCGTGACTGGCGGATCCACAAGGTGTTCGCCGAGCTGCACGAACGCCACGGACGGCCCTTCCTCCGCTTCCTAGGCGATCTTCTGGACATCGTGCTGAGCGGCACGCTCCAGACGCGGCTGGTCCGCGAGGTGCTCGAGGACAGCTTCGCGCGCATGCGGCGCCGGAGCGGGCCGCGGCAGTACCGGGCGACCTCGACCGGGGTGCCGTTCAGCGGCTCGAAAAACCGCGAGGAGGTCCTGCTGGGGGGCGAGCCCTACCAGCATCCGAAGCATTACCTGCGGCGCAAGACGCTGCTGGCGACCCTGTTCCTGGACCCCGACGAGTATCCTGGGTTTCGCAAGCTCCTGCGCCAGGTCGAGCAGGTGTGCCGCACCGAGCGGGCCGGGGGCGAATCCCTTCCGGCCACGCGCGAAACGCGAGCCACCGCGCTGCGCGAGTGCCTGGCCCGACTGCGCGACGAGATCACCCAGGCGGATGTGCTGCTTGCCTGGGATCTCCTGGCCGCCGACGAGTTTGCCGCTCTCGAGGATGCGTTTCTCGAGACCCGCTCGGTGAGCCTGGTCCGGCCGACGTATTACGGCGATCTCGACGCGGCCTACCGCGAGGCGAAGAAACGGCTGAAGCAGGTGATCGCCGAGTTCGAAACGGCGTTCCCACCCGATGCCTCGAAGCAGGAGGCGATCATGGACTCGCTGCAAGACCTGCTCGAGGTGTACACGCACCATCACTTCGTTCTGAAGCATTACCACCAGACCCGGCCCAGCTTTTCCCGGGGCGAGGTGGAGGCGATGAAGCGGGACCTCCAGGGGCGCATCGATGCCCAGCGTCAGGAAGGCGCAGCCCTGCGCGAGGAGTGCCGCCGGCTGCGTGCCGAGGCCGATGCGGCGCTGGCCGATGCGCGCGCGGCCCGCCAGCAGGCCGAGGACGCCCAGCAGAAGCTGAAGAAGCTCGACCCCGTCGAGGTCGAACGCCAGATGCGGGCGATCGAGGCGAAGATGAACCAGACCCAGCGCGAAATGCAGGCGACGCTCGAGGAGGAGGCCGAGATCCGGAAGGCGCTCCGCGAGATGGACGAGGAGAATCAGGAGCTCACCCGGCAACTGCGCGAGCTGCACGCCCTGCCCGACGAGAATGCGAAATCCGTCGAAGGGCTGCTGAAAGGCAAGCGGGTGGCGATTTTCGGCGGGGTCGGCGTCGACCATTACTGGCCTGTCCTGCGCGAGGCGGGCGTGATCGAGGGCGACTACGAGTGGTATGACGGGTATCACACGATTCCGTTGTCGCGCACCTGCGAGATCGTGGGCCGGAGCGATGTGGTGGTCGTGGTGACGGCGTATGCCGGCCATCTGCACCTGTTCCAGACACGGGCCTGCATCAAGCCGGACCAGGCCCTTCTGCTCATTCACAAGAGCGGGGCGGGGTCGCTGCGGAAGGAATTGATCGCGAAATTCGGTTCCGGGCGGGGCTGAGCCGCGATGCGGAGGAGCTGCGGGCGTTCATGACGGAGTTTTTTCCCGGCGCTGGGCGTGCCTTGAGAGGCTTCTTCATCGTTCTCGTGTTCGGCCTTTTTCCCGTTCTGACGGGGGCTTATGGATTGCGCCAGATCGCCCTCCTCGAAGAGGAGCGGGCAACGGCGAAACTGACCGTCGAGCAGGGGCGGCTGTTGACGCGCGTTCAGACGCTTGATGACGAGTCGGCTCTCCGGACCAGGGTCATCGGCCGCGTGTTCGAGCGGCTGAAGCGGCTGATGCCGGATCGTGCCGCCGCCCTGGAGCCGCCCGCGGCGGCCCGGGCCCTTGTCGACCGCGTGCACCGGTTCTTTCCGGATCAGCTTGAATTCTACGTGTTCGGGGAAAGCGGGATCATTCCGGAGCTGAGCAGCGGGCCGCGGGGAAAAGGCGCCCTGGTGCGAGGGTTCCGGGCGCTGGTCGATGCCGTCGAACGGAAGAAAATGCCGGCAGCCGAGCACGGGCTGCTCTGCGCACTGTTCCAGGTCAGTTCGGCCGAGACCCTTCCTTCGGCGCGTGGCCGGTATCAGCCCCTCATTCCCCGTCCCCGGGACTCCGGGGTCATCTGGGACGGCCACCCGAACTGCAAAACCGCGGTCCGGGGCTTCATCGCCGTGTTTCACGACGGGGCCGCGGATCCGGACCGCCCGCTTCGGCTGCTGCTGCGGCGTGTGAACCGGCTTCGGAAAGACATCGCGCTGGGATGGTGCCGGCAGGATGCAAGTGGCCAGATATATATAACTCCGAATTCCATAGCCCGGGACCCGGGCGTCATGCGCGAAACGCTGGCCGCCTTTTCCCGGTTCGATCGGCAGATCCAGACGGAGGAGTCCTTCGCCTCCCTGGCGCCGCGTCGGGAGAATGGGCATCTGATCGCCGTTTCGAAGCGGCCCCGGTTGTTGTCCGACGAGGCCGGTCTCTTCCTTCGGGTGATCGGGGTCGGCTGGGTGGTGCTGATCTTCCTCCGGCGCGACCGCATCGGAACCGGCTTCGGCGCCCGCCTTCCCCTCAAGCTCGGCGCGCTGTTCCTGACGGCCGCCGGTGTCCCGTCGCTCCTGCTGGTGATCAGCGGCTCGTATGCCCTGCGGGACCACGCGCATGTGCGGCGTCAGATGATCGAGGATTTCGTCGTTTCGCGTGTGCGCAACTTCGACGAGCGATCCGAAGAGCGGGTCACCGCGTTCGAAGTGGCGCTCGCGCGTCTCGTGGAGAAGGCGCAGCGGCAGGAGACGGATGCCGGCCGGGCGGCGGTGTTCGAGCCGCTCCGGAACACCGAGGTGACGGACCAGATGCTCGTGATCGACGAGAAGGGGCGGTGCCTCGTCGAGCATTTCATCCAGGGCAGCGCCGTTCCCGAGGTGCAGAAGAAGCTGGTGAGTGCGGTCGGGACGGAAGTCGTGCGGAAGCTGCGCGGCTCGTCCGAGATCGATGCGGCGACGCTGTCGGCCGACGCGGTCTCGGATTTCGCCGGCGGCATCATGGGAAAAGGGGTTCTGAACGCGGAAGTGCTCATCCAGGGCATGAAGCGGTTCCAGACGATCCGGTTCGGCTCCGGGAATGGCATGTTTTACGAGAACACCCTTCTGGGGGCAGACGGAAAGCCCGAGTGGCTGGTGCACATCGGCATCGACCGGAATGCCTTCCAGAACAAATACTGCCTGCGGGAGTACCGGAGCCTCCGCCGGGCAGGGGATCTGCCGATCCGGTTGAGCGCCGTCCACGGGGTGCACCCGTTCCGCACGATCATCGACGAGGGAATGGACGAAAGGGTGACGCGGGAAATCGCCCGACTGGCCGAGCTACGCCGGGTCATCGCCCGCGAGGTCCGGAACGAGCGGGGCGAGGAAATGCTCTGGATTGGCTTTCCCTGCCGTATGCTCGACAGCTACACGTTGGTGGCGAAGGCTCCGCTTGGAAGCGTAGCAGTTGCTATTGATGGGCTGTGGCGGCAGCTCTGGTTGCTCGCGGGAATGCTGCTCTGTTCGGGCGCGCTGATGGCCTGGCTGCTGACGGAGCAGGTGCTGCTGCCGCTCCGGGATGTGGCCACGGGGATCGAGGCGATCGCCCGGCGCGACTTCCGGCACCGGGTGCCGGTCCGGGCCAACGACGAGCTGGGCGAGATCGCCGGCCTTCTGAACCGCGTCACCGAAGGCATGCACGATCTCGAAGTCGCGCGCGTCGTCCAGGAGAGCCTGTTCCCGGGCGGCGGCCTGGAGGTGCGGGAATACGGGATTTACGGCGTGAGCCGCGCCATGACCGATATCGGCGGGGATTACTTCGACTACCGGGTGGTCGGCGGCCGGCATCTCATCGGCCTGATCGGCGACGTGGCCGGCCACGGGGTTCCGGCCGCGCTGATCATGGGGATGGCGAAGAGCGCGTTTTCCCTGCTCACGGGGCCGGATCGGCCGCTCGAGCAGTTCATGACGGCGTTCAACGAGCTTCTCGTGGCGCAGGGGACACGGCGCAAGCACATGATGACGGTGTTCTGCTTCATTCTCGACCTGGAGAGCGGCGTTCTGACCGTGTTGAACGGAGGTCACAACTTCCCGCTGCTGTACCGGGCATCGACCGGCCGCGCCGAGGAGATCGAACTGATCGGCCATCCGCTCGGCGTTCGTCGGAAGGTGCTGGCCGAGCGGGGCGAGTTCGCTCTTCAGCCGGGCGACGCGCTGGTTCTCTACACCGACGGGGTGATCGAGTCGCGAAACGGGGCGGATGCGGTCGTCGGATATGAGCGGGCGGCGGCCTGGGTCGCCGAGGCCGCGGGCCACCCCGACCGGACGGCCCGGGATGTGGTCGAGGAGCTGTTCCGGCAGTTCGATACCTTCATCGGCAGCCAGCCCGCGGGAGACGATATCACGCTCGTCTGCCTGAAGCGCCGCCCCCTTGTAAGCAGCGGCGGGAACGTGTAGGGTGAAGGCGCCCGGTTTGGGCTAAATCCCGGCGGCTCGTCCGCCGTTTCAGAGGGTGGAGGATGACTCCGGAAGAAATCTGGCAGGAGGCGGCTCACGGTTCCCAGAAAGCCTGGGCGGAAGTGTATCGCCTGTTCGGTGGCCGGTTATACCAGTTCTTTCTGAAGAACACCGGCCGGCCCGGGCAGGCCATGGACATGGCCCAGGAGGTCTTCGAGCGGATCTGGCGGCATCGCACGGATTTCCAGACCGGCAAACTCCAGACCTGGATATTCCGCATCGCGCGGAACCTCCTGATCGACGAGTGGCGCCGGAAGGGCCGCAGCGAAGTGCTGGTGGATGAAGTGCCGGAAACCCCCGATCCGTCCTCGCGGGTCGAGGCGACGGTGCTCGACCGGCTCGCCCGGGAAGACGCGGCGCAACTGATCGATGCGACGCTGTCGAAGCTGTCGGAAGACGACCGGCTCGTCATCGGCCTGGTCTACCTGGGCGGACTCTCATTCCCGGAGCTCGCCGAGGTGATGGAGATCCCGCTCGGGACGGCCAAGACCCGGGTGCGGCAGGCGCGACTCCGGCTCGAGTCGCACATGCGTGAACAGATGCAAGGAAGATCGGTAGGCGAGGCGCTATGAACTGCAACGAATTCATCGAAAAGATCCTCGATCACGCGCTGCTCGAGCAGAGCGTGGCCGAGCCCGAGGCTGCGTCCCATCTCGCCGGATGCCCGACATGCCGCGAGCGGCTCGAGTTCGAGCGCCGTCTGGCAGCCGGATTCGCCACCGTCGTCGGCCAGGAGCCCCCGTCGGAACTGGCCGCGCGCGTTCTCGATATTCCCGGCCGCTCAGCCGCTGCCGAAGCCCCTGATACGGCTGCCGAGCCCCGGAATGTGATCGCGGAAGCCCCAGCCCGGCTGCCGATCGAGGCTCCGGTCGTCGAACGCCCCCGTGCCGCAGCGCAGGAGCCCGTTTCACGCGAGCCGGCCTGGTGGCAAACGTTCTGGTTCCGGGCCGGCCTCTCGTTCGCGGCGGCTGGCTTCCTGCTCGCGGTGGGCGTCAGCCACCTGATGACCGGTGAGTCGGGGATGGCCGACAAGCGCACCGAGCTTGCCCGCTCTGCCGACGTCCAGACGGCCCCCTCTGCTGTGCCGGCCCCTGCGGGAAGTTCAGAGCCGCAGCCCGGCGGTCAGCCCGAGATTCCGGCGGCCCCGGTCGCGGTGACACCTCCGGTGCCCGAGGTGGCGGCGGGAGCCGATACCGGAATGCAGCCGCCCGCCCAGACGATGACGATGGCGGCGGCTCCCGCGGCTCCCGTGACGCCTCCGCCTCCGCCCCCGGTGTTCCGGGTCGAGACGGCCGCGCCTCCCGAAGGTGCAGAAGCCGTTTCGAAGGCTGCTCCGGCCCCCGAGCCCGTCCTGGAGCGCCCGGCAGCGCAGAATGAGATTCCGGCCGTTGCGGCGGTCTCCGAAGAAAAGCTGGAAACTGCCAAGAACCGGCCGCCGGTCGTCGTCGGCGAGCCTCTCACGGGCGGCTCCAAAAAGCGTTCCGTGAAACCGGACATGCAGCTTGCCGCCGCAAAGCCGGCGCCGACTTCCCCCAAGCCTGGTGACGCACTTCCCGAGAAGAAGGTGACGCCTGCGGTTGCGGCCTCGAAAGCCTTCACGGTCCGGGCCCGCGTTCCGAGTGAGGCGTTCGCCGAATCCGACGGAGTGCTGCTGCGCGAAACCACGACGGCAGATGAACGGGAACAGGCAGCCGATGACCTGACACCGCCTTCCGAGCCCGGCTTTGCCCCGCCGCCGCCGAAATCCTTTGCGAAATCCGCCGCTCCCGACCGGGACATCGACCTCTCCGGCGCGGTCGCCTCGCCCCGCAAACAGGCGCGCATCGAGGAGATCATGGCCGCCCATGCCGCTGTTATCCGTGGCGGGGCGCTTGACATCGATCAGTGGGTTCTTTCGGGCTGGATCACGGTAAAGGAGCGCATCGACATCGCCCCGCCGCACGGCATGAAATGGATCGCCGTCAAGCGCGGAGCCGCCTGGAAAGCGGAGTTGAAGCCCGTGCGCTGATTTTTTTCCCCAATCCCGGTTCCCATCCGAAGCCTTCATGGAACGTAAACCATGGAGGCTTTATCATGACGGGAAGAAGCGGATACGCGGTTGTGTGGGGAGCGATGTTCCTGGTCGGAATTCTCCTTCTGACGTTCCCGGGGTCTCCCACGGTCGAACCGGAATACGCCCGGCGGGAATGGGTCGCACGTTCGTTTGCGGCGGAACTTGGCCGGGGCGCCGTGGGCGGGATCGGGCTCGAACGCCTGGTGGAAATGATTGCCGGAGGGGTGGGCGACGGGATCTGGCAGTCGGCGGTGTTCGATCCGGTGGAGAACTGCTGGTATCTGCCCGGCTGGATCGACAGCGCGCAAGCCGGTTCCTGGCGCGTCGCGCTTCTTCTGACTCCCGTGCCCGGCCCGGGGAAAACGCATGCATGGCGGTTTTATCTGCGCTGTGCGGGTCTGGTGCCGTTTGATCAGCCCGCAATCGAGGTGGAAGGGGCTTGGAGAGAGGATGATGGTGGTTTTCGTCTCGCCTGGGCCGATTGTTCTCCCTGCGGTCGGTGGATGAAAAACACGCAAATCATGCGAGTGAGTCGGCAAAAATTGCTGTGTTCTGTCCGGAAAGGGGATGCCCGGAACGAGCAGTCCGAACCCGCGCCGACGAAAGGCTCCTGCCAGATGGCCTTCAACAGGCGATCTCCGGAAATTACACGAGAAATTCCCGACGGTGGCACGGGAAATGCTTTATTGAATGGTGAACCCTGAGTTGAGGAGGATACCGATGGTCATCGAGCGAATCGTGCGCATCGTTGCGGGAACATTCATCATGACAAGCGTGGCGCTATCGCAGCTTCACAGCCCCTGGTGGCTGCTGGTGACCCTGTTCGTGGGCGCCAATCTGTTCCAGTCCGGCATCACGCGGTGGTGCCTGCTCGAAGATATACTCCGCTGGCGGGGATTCGAGTCCTGTTGTCAGAATTCGGCGGCGCAGACTGCCGTGATCAAGGGGTGATCGGGATGACATCGATTCTGTTGAAGATCGCGTATCCGGCCATTGGGGCCGTGGCGGGCTTTCTGTTCTACAAGTTCGTCGGCTGCTCCAGCGGAGCCTGCCCCATTACGTCGAGTCCGGTCGGAAGCACGATCTACGGGCTTCTGATCGGCCTGATCTTGTCATCCGGCCGGTGAGTGTGTACACTGCGTAGCAGCACGAGCGCCGCATATACGGCATGCAATCTACAGGAGGGTCGAAATGGCCAAGGAACTGAACGAATCGAATTTCAAGACCGAGATCACGGATTTTCCGGGCGCAGCCCTGGTGGACTTCTGGGCCCCCTGGTGTGGCCCCTGCCGGATCATGGGACCGATCGTGGACAACCTGGCGAAAAAGTATGAGGGCAAGGTGAAGATCGCCAAGATCAACGTCGACGACAACCAGTCGCTCGCCGGCCAGTTCAACGTGATGTCGATCCCGAGCCTGATGTTCTTCAAGGGCGGCAAGGTCGTTCACACCCACCTGGGCGCGACCACCGAAGCCGATCTCGAGAACCAGCTCAAGCACCACTTCGGCCTCTGATATATTTGGTTTAATATAACGAGCGGGGCGCCTCTGGCGCCCCGCTCGACGTTTCACCCGGCGTGCGCCGATGCAGCCGCGACATCGTCGTCATCGGCGGCATCGGAGGATGGTCCCGGCCGTGCGGCGAGGGTTCTACCTTCCGAACCAGTGTTTCCACCAGAGGGCGAAGTTGAGGAGATACCAGCCCTGTTTGCCCCTGCCGGGCCGCAGATAGGCGTCGGCGGCGGCCGGGTCGAGAAGATCGGTCTGGCGGCATACGTCGGCCACGTCGGCGCGGGCCTTTTCACCCAGCCTGTCGAAAAACCACTCGTGGACGGGCACGTTGAACCCCTGCTTCTGGCGGTCGATCAGCTCGTCGGGAATCACCCCGCGCACGGCTTTCTTGAGGATATGCTTGAGGGTGCCGCCGCGGGTTTTGACGTCGGGCGGGATGCTCATCGCCAGTTCGACGAACTTGTGGTCGAGGAACGGCACGCGGCCCTCGAGGCTGACGCCCATGCTCATCTTGTCCACCCGCATCAGCAGCAGTTCGGGAAGGCGGAGCCGCAGGTCGAGATAGCTCATCCAGGAGAGGGGGGAGGTGTCCCAGGCCTTGGCCTCGAAATCGGCCCGGATGGGCTGGAGGGCGTTCCATGACGTGAACCCGCGGAATTTCTCGCGCAGCCGCGGGGAGAGAATCCGGCGCTTTTCGGCTTCGGTGAACGCCTCGGCGCCGCCCCAGAACAGGGGCACGCCCTCGGCGGCCCGCCGGAGCAGCTCGGCCGGCAGGCTGTCCCCCTGGCCGATCAGGCTCATCGCCGTCCGGCCCAGGGCGGGCAGGAACCGGGGCAGCCCCGGCCCGGCGAGCTTTTGCAGCTGCAGCATCGCCTTCCAGCGCGGATACCCCCAGAACAGCTCGTCGGCGCCCTCGCCGACCTGGCAGACGATGACGCCGTTCCGGCGCGCCAGCTCCGAGACGTAGTAGACCGGCACGCAGACCGGGTCGGCGATCGGCTCGTCCTGCAGCTCGACCATGCGCGGCAGGAACGAGATCAGGTCGTCGACGTCGAGCAGCCGCTCGTGGTGGTCGGTGCCGGCGAGCTCGGCCATACGCCGCGCGTAGTGCGTCTCGTTCCGGTAGGTTTTGTATTCGCCTTTATATCCAATGGTGAAGGTTTTGACCCGGCTCTGCTCGCCTTCCGAAAACAGGGCCGTGTTGGTGCTCGAGTCGATCCCGCCCGAGAGAAAGACGCCGACCGGCACGTCGCTGACCTTGCGCAGGCGCACCGAGGTGCGCAGTTCCTCGAGGATGCGGCGGGCGATCTCGTCGTCGGAAAGGCCGGTCAGGGGCTTCGTGTGATCCCAGATCTCGTACCAGCGGTGTTCTTCGTGTGTTCCGTCGGGCCTGACGCGCATCAGGCATCCGCCCGGCAGCTTCCGGATGCCGGCGAACAGCGTCATCGGCGCCGGCGTCGTGAGGAACGAGAGGTAGTGGTAGAGCGCCTCCTCGTCGACGGCGCGGGGCTGCTCGGGGTCGGCGAGCAGCGCCTTGATCTCGGAGCCGAACGTGAGACGGCCGTGGTGAAAACTGTAATAGAGGGGCTTGATGCCGATCCGGTCCCGGATCAGCCAGAGCTCGCGCTTCCGGTCGTCCCACAGCGCGATGGCGAACATGCCGCGGAACCGGTGGAGACACTCGGGGCCCCATTCCGCCCATGCCTGCAGGACCATCTCGGTGTCGGAGTGGTCCGTCTGCCAGCGGGTGCGTCCCCGCTCCGTCAGCTCGCGCCGGATATCTGCATGATTATATATCTCGCCGTTGAAAATGATGTGGAGCCCCTCGGAGGCGAGATGCATCGGCTGGTCGGCCGTGGCGGACAGGTCGATGATCGAGAGGCGGCGGTGGGCGAGGCCGATCCGGCCGTCGGGGCCGATCCAGGTGGCGCCGCCGTCGGGGCCGCGGTGGACCATCGTGTCGCGCATCGCATCCAGCCGTTCTGGGGTGATACGAAACGCCGAGTCGTTGAAGCTGAGACAGCCGACGATGCCGCACATGCGGGAAGGGCCTCCCGGGAGATTCGGATTGCCGTCGCCCCGCTTTGGAGAGGGCGATCCGGCACTGGCGAGTATACGTCACCCTCCGGGGAAATGCCAGTTCGCCGTCCCGGGCGATTGTGGTATCATACCGGCGCTCTCAATCCATTCGCCTGAACGCCGGGAGGGGATCATGCAGAAGCCCATCACCAGAGACGCGATCGAAGCCATCATCCGGACGGACCACCACGACCCGTTCCAGGTTCTCGGGATGCACATCGTCGAGGAAAAGGGGAAGAAGGCGATCGCGGTTCGCGGGTTCCTGCCCGACGCCGTCGAGGCCCATGTCGTCGATGCACGGAACGGCGACCGGTTCGTGATGAAGAAGCTGCACGAGAAGGGATTTTTCGAGGTCGTCATTCCCGGCCGCCAGGAGGTGTTCCCTTACCGTCTCTCGACGCAGTATCCCAGCGGCGCCTCGGCCGAGTTCCACGACTCGTATGCGTTCCTGCCGACGCTCGGCGAGATGGACCTGTATCTCTACAACGAGGGCAACCACCACTCGGTCTACGAAAAGCTGGGTGCGCACGACCGCGTCATGAAATACCACGACCAGTCGGTCGGCGGCGTGAGCTTCGCCGTCTGGGCCCCCAACGCGCGCCGCGTCAGCGTCATCGGGGATTTCAACCACTGGGACGGCCGGCGGCACCTCATGCGGTCGCTGGGCAGCTCGGGCATCTGGGAGATCTTCATTCCCGGCCTCCAGGCCGGCCAGAACTACAAGTTCGAGATCAAGGTCAAGAATGGCAGTCTCGTCGAGAAGGCCGATCCCTACGCGTTCTACGCCGAGGTGCGGCCGAAGACGGCGAGCAAGATTTACAATATCGATGGCTATAACTGGAACGACCATGACTGGATGACCCGCCGCCCGAACCGCAACTGGCGCAAGGAGGCGGTCTCGGTCTACGAGGTGCATCTGGGCTCGTTCATGCGTGTCTGCGAGGAGGGCAACCGGTTCCTCACCTACCGCGAGCTCGCCCACAAGCTGGCCGATTACGTCAAGAAGGCCGGCTACACGCACATCGAACTGCTGCCGGTCACCGAGCACCCGCTTGACATCTCGTGGGGCTACCAGGTGACGGGGTTCTTCGCCCCGACCAGCCGCTTCGGCAGTCCGAAGGATTTCATGTATTTCGTCGACTATCTGCACCAGCAGGGCATCGGCATCATCCTCGACTGGGTGCCGGCGCACTTCCCGAAGGACTGGCACGGCCTCGCCCAGTTCGACGGCACGGCGTTGTACGAGCACGAAGACCCGCGCCAGGGCGAGCACAAGGACTGGTCGACGCTGATCTTCAACTTCGGCCGCAGCGAGGTGAAGAACTTCCTGATCAGCAGCGCCCTGTTCTGGCTCGACAAGTATCACATCGACGGCCTGCGGGTCGACGCCGTCGCCTCGATGCTGTATCTCGACTACTCCCGCAAGGCCGGCGAATGGGTTCCCAACAAGTTCGGCGGCCGGGAGAACCTCGAGGCGATCGAGTTTTTGAAGTATCTCAACAGCATCACCTACCAGCGGTTCCCCGGCATCATGATGATCGCCGAGGAGTCGACCGCGTTCGCGGGCGTCAGCAAGCCGTGCGACCAGGGCGGCCTGGGCTTCGGCTTCAAGTGGAACATGGGCTGGATGCACGATACGCTGGCCTACTACTCGAAAGACCCGATCTACCGCCGGTATCACCACAACAATCTCACCTTCCCGCTGATCTACGCGTTCCACGAGAACTTCATCTCGGTGCTGTCGCACGACGAGGTCGTGCACGGGAAAGGCTCGCTGATCGGCAAGATGCCCGGCGACTTCTGGCAGAAGTTCGCGAACCTGCGCCTGCTGCTGGCTTTCATGTGGACGATGCCGGGCAAGAAGCTGCTGTTCATGGGTTGTGACATCGGCCAGTGGAACGAGTGGAACTGCAACCAGAGCCTCGACTGGCACCTGCTCGGCTTCGAGTCGCATGCCGGCCTCAACCGGCTGATGTCGCACCTGAACCACCTGTACCGCACCGAGCCGGCCCTGCACCAGAATGACTGCGAAGACCGCGGCTTCGAATGGATCGATTTCCAGGATGCCGACTCCTGCATCATCAGCTGGGCCCGCAAGGGGGACAACCCCGACGACCTGATCGTGCTGGCCGCCAACCTGACGCCGGTGCCGCGGATGAACTACCGCATCGGCCTGCCCACCGGAGGCTACTACCGCGAGGTGCTGAACACCGACTCGACGATGTATTTCGGGTCGAATATCGGCAACTACGGCGGTTTCTGGGCCGAGCCGCACGGCTGGCAGGGCAAGAGCTTCGGCGCCAACATCAACCTCCCGCCCCTCTCGCTCGTGGGGTTCAAGCTCCAGCGCTGATCCGGCCATGAAACAGGTCTGCGTCATCGGCCTCGGCTACATCGGGCTGCCCACGTGCAGCATCCTCGCCGCGAAAGGCGTTTCGGTGCTCGGCGTCGACGTGAACCCGTCGGTCGTCGCCACGATCAACGAGGGTCGCATCCACATCACCGAGCCGGATCTCGACGCCTTCGTCCGGGCCGCCGTCGGCTCGGGAAAGCTGCGCGCCGCCCTCCGGCCCGAGCCGGCGGATGCCTTCATCATCGCCGTTCCCACGCCGTTCATGGATGGCCACAAGCCCGACATGCGGTATGTCGAGGCCGCGACCCGGTCGATCCTGCCGGTGCTGCGGCGCGGCAACCTGGTCATTCTCGAGTCGACCTCGCCGCCGCGCACCTGCGAGGGCATCATCGCCCCGATCCTCGCCGAGTCGGGGCTCGAGATCGGCACCGACGTGTTCATCGCCCACTGCCCCGAGCGCGTCCTGCCTGGCCAGATCATGCGCGAGGTCGTCGAGAACGACCGCGTCATCGGCGGCATCAACCCGGCCTCGGCCCAGAAGGCGAAAGACCTGTACGCGGTGTTCGTGAAAGGCGAGATCTTCCTGACCGACGCGACGACGGCCGAGATGGTCAAGCTGGTCGAGAACTCGTTCCGCGACGTGAACATCGCGTTCGCCAACGAGCTTTCGATGATCTGCGGGAAACTGGGTCTCGATGTCTGGGAACTGATCCGGCTTGCCAACCGCCATCCGCGCGTGAAGATCCTGCGGCCCGGCTGCGGGGTCGGCGGCCACTGCATCGCGGTCGATCCGTGGTTCATCGTCGACACGTGCCCCGACGAGGCCCGACTGATCCGCGCCGCCCGCGAGGTCAACGATGCCAAGCCGCACCATGTCGTCGCGCGGGTGCGCGAAGCGGCCGCCCGGTTCCGGAAACCGGTCATCGGCCTGCTGGGCCTTTCCTACAAGCAGGATATCGACGATCTGCGCGAATCGCCGGCCGTCGAAATCGCCCGGGAGATAAAAAAAGCGAATGATATAGAACTGCTCGTCTGCGAGCCGTTCGTCACGGCGCACCCCGAGTTCGCTCTGACGCCGCTCGACGAGACGATGCGCCGGGCCGACATCCTCGTCCTGCTCGTGCCCCATACCCTGTTCCGCAACATCGACCGTGAGCTGCTCAAGCCCAAGGTCGTCATCGACACATGCGGCATCTGGTGAATTCCCCGTTCGCCGGGCCGCGGGAGGCTCCTCACACATGAAGCTGCTGCTCATCGATCCGCCCTTCAAGAGCTTCACCGGTATCTTCGGCTTCTACTTCCCCCTCGGGCTGGCCTATCTGGCCGGCGCCGCGAAGAAGGCCGGCTTCGACTGTTCGATCCTCGACATGGATGCCGCCGAGCCCAAAACGGGCACGCTGGATTTCACCCACGAGTACGAGCGCTACCAGCATTACATCAAGGCGGTGAACGATCCGCGTCACCCGACCTGGGAGCTGCTCCGCACGCTCGTGGTCGGTCAGAAACCGGATGTGATCGGCATCTCCGCGATGACGACGAAGTTCGGGACGACGATGCAGACGATCCGGTTCTGCCGCGAGGTGCTGCCGCACGTTCCGATCATCGTCGGCGGGCCGCATGCCTCCACGATGCCGGAACTGACGATGCGCATGCCCGAGGTCGACTACGTGCTGCGCGGCGAGGCCGACGAGAGCCTGCCTGAGCTGCTGTGCGCGATCCGCGACGGTGGCAACCCGGCGACGATCCGCGGCCTGAGTTTCCGGAAAGACGGCCGCGTGGTCCACAACCCCGACCGTGCGTTTGCCCAGAATCTCGACACGCTCGCGCTTCCCGCCCGCGATGCCCTGCTCAACCCCGAGAACTACTCGTCCGAGGATATGGGCGTCATCCTCACCTCCCGCGGCTGCCCGTTCGCGTGCAGCTACTGCTTCCACATGTGGGAGCGGCGGGTGCGGTACCGGTCGATCCCGAGCATCATCGAGGAGATCGTCCAGGTGCACCAGGCCTACGGCACGACGCAGTTTTCGATCAAGGACGACTCGTTCACTGTGAAGAAAAGCCACGTGCGGGCCCTGTGCGAGGCGATCCGGAAGCTGCCGTTCAGAATCAGCTGGTCCTGCACCACCCGCGTCGATCTGATCGAGGACGAGATCCTCGAGATCATGAAGGCGGCCGGCTGCGTCCAGGTGAGCGTCGGCATCGAGACCGGCTCGGCGCGGATTCTGCAGGAGACCGACAAGGGCATCACCCACGCCCAGATCGAGCGTGCGGCACGCATGCTGAACAAGCACCGCATCTTCTGGAGCGGGTATTTCATGATCGGCCTGCCGACCGAGACCGAGGAAGATATACGCCTCACGATGGAATATCTGCGCAAGGTGCGGCCGTATTACGGCGGCCTGGGGGTCTACAACCCGTTCCCGCGCACGAAGCTGTTCGACCAGGGCGTCGAGCTCGGACTGCTCGATCCCGACCCGCCGCTCGAGCATTTCCTCACGACGAACCCCAAGGACCTGTTCTTCCGGGACCCGAAAAAACGGGTCGTCGCCCTCACCCATGAAAAGTTCGAACAGCTTGTCGCCGAGGCGACCCGGGTGTTCCACACCCACAACACGAACCCCTTCAGCATGATCCGGCGCGGCTTCGCGCGGCGCCGGACCTACATGGCCGACCCGTCGCTGCTCTGGCGCGACCTGTCCAAGGCATGGGACATGATCCGTTCCGGCTTCGGACTGCTCGGGTCACACTCCTGACCGAAAGGACCTCCCATGCGACAGATCCTGCAAAGCCTCAAAACCGGCGAACTCGAGGTCGCCGACATTCCCGTGCCGATGGTGAAGGCCGGCCATCTGCTGATCCGCAGCTCCCGGAGCCTGATCTCGGTGGGTACCGAGCGGATGCTCCTCGATTTCGGCCGCGCCGGCTGGATCGACAAGGCCCGGCAGCAGCCCGACAAGGTGCGCCAGGTGTTCCAGAAAATCCGGACGGATGGCCTGCTGGCGACGGCGGAAACGGTGATGCGCAAGCTCGATCAGCCGCTCGCGCTCGGGTATTCGAACGCGGGTCGCGTGATCGCGGTCGGAAAGGGCGTGACGGGGTTCTCTATCGGTGACCGGGTCGTTTCGAACGGGTTCCACGCCGATGTCGTCTGCGTTCCCGAGAACCTGTGCGCCGCGATTCCACAGAATGTGACGGATGACGCGGCCTCGTTCACCGTGCTCGCCTCGATCGCCCTCGAGGGGGTGCGGCTCGCCCAGCCATCGCTCGGGGAGAGCATCGCCGTTCTGGGGCTTGGCCTGATCGGCCTGCTGACGGTGCAGATCCTGCGGGCGAACGGGTGCCGGGTCCTGGGGTTCGATTTCGATCCGGCGAAAGTCGCGCTGGCGAAGGAGTTCGGGGCCGAGGCCTACAACCTGAAGGATGGCGTCGACCCGGTCGCCACGGCCACGACCTTTTCCCGGGGCCATGGGGTGGATGCTGTTCTTATAACGGCTGCTACAAAAAGTGACGACCCGATCCATCAGGCGCCGCAGATGTGCCGCAAACGCGGCCGCGTCGTGCTGGTGGGCGTCGTCGGGCTGAACCTGTCGCGCGACGACTTCTACAAGAAGGAGATCACGTTCCAGGTCTCGTGCTCGTACGGCCCCGGCCGGTATGATCCCGCCTACGAGAAAAAGGGGCTCGATTATCCGATCGGGTACGTGCGCTGGACCGAGCAGCGGAACTTCGAGGCGGTGCTCGACCTGATGGCTTCGGGCGGCATCAAAACCGAAAAGCTGATCACGCGCGTCGTTTCGATGGACGAGGCGAAGAAGGCCTACGAGGCGGTGGCGGCCGGTGAGAACGTGCTGGGCCTCGTGCTCGATTACGGCCAGGAGATCGATCTGGAGCGGCGCACCGTGACCCTGCGGCCGGCGCCGACCGGCCCGGCAACTCCGGCGAAGGGCGTGGCAGGCTTCATCGGGGCGGGCAACTTCGCCTCCTCGACGCTGGTGCCGGCATTCGAGGCATGCGGCGCCGAGCTGAAGACGATCGCCAGCGCAGGCGGCGTTTCGGGGACCCACCTCGGGAAAAAGAGCGGGTTCCGCGTCAGCACCACGGACCACCGCACGATTCTCGAGGATGCCGGGATCGACACCGTCGTCATCACCACCCAGCATGGCACACATGCCCGGTTCGTCTGTGAGGCGCTTGCGGCCGGCAAACACGTGTTCGTCGAAAAGCCATTGTGCCTCACCTGGCAGGAGCTGGCCGAGGTCGAGGCCGCCTATGCGGCGTCGGCCGCGAAATCCCCGCGGCTGCTCATGGTGGGCTTCAACCGCCGGTTCTCGCCCCTGGTGAAGACGGCCAAGCGCCTTCTCGACACGGTCAGGGAGCCCAAGAGCATCGTCATGACCGTGAACGCCGGCGCCATTCCGGCCGACCACTGGACGCAGGACGAGGAGACGGGCGGTGGCCGCATCATCGGGGAAGGCTGCCATTTCATCGACCTGGTGCGCTTCCTCGTGGGATCGCCCATCGCCGATGTGCACACCGCGGCGATGCGCCGGGGCGATGCCTCGAATCCGGCGGATACCGTCGTCGTCACGATGACGTTCGAGGACGGATCGGTCGGCGTCGTCAACTACTTCGCCAACGGCCACAAGGATTACCCGAAGGAGCGCGTCGAGGCGTTCGTGGGCGGAAAGATCCTCGTGCTCGACAACTTCCGTGCGCTTTCCGGCCACGGCTGGCCGGGCTTCCGCGGCGAGTCGCTGTGGGCCCAGGACAAGGGCCACGCCGAAGGGGCGAAGGCCTTCGTCGAGGCCGTGAAACGCGGTGGCGATGCGCCGATCCCGTTCTCCGAAATCATCGAAGTGACGAAGGCCACCCTCCGGGCCGCCGGTATCGAGCCGGCCGAAGCCTGATCCCGGGCCGGGCACCCGGCCTCTGACGCGCGGATGATCGCCATGTTGCGCCGGATCGAACGAGTGTTCTGGACGCTCGTTTATCTCCGGCCTGTCCAGCTCTGGGGGCGGGTTGCGTTTCTGGTGAAACGCCGGTTCGTCCGCGTTCCGGGCATCGGCGGGGTCGCCGTCGAGGCCCGTATCATGCGGGATGCGCTGGAGAAGCCGGAAGGCGGAGCCATCCCGTTCACGTTCCTGTCCGAAACGCGGGAGTATCCGGCTGATGCCGTCGATTGGGAGCCGCTCCGGTCCTCCGGGACCGGCAAGGGGGTCCCGGTCAAGCTGTGGCGCTACCATCTGCAGTATTTCGATTGGCTGCAGCGCGAGCCGTCCGCCATGGATCCGGGGCTGGCGCGGTATCTGATCCTGGACTGGATGGCGCGCTGCGCGGACGATCTCACCGAGCCCTGGGAGCCGTATCCGGTCTCGCGCCGGCTCAGGGCCTGGGTGCGATGGCTGCGCAGGGAGGCCGCCTCCGTTGCCGGCGGGGCGTTCCTGGAGCTTGTGAGGCGGTCGGTTATCACACAGATACGGCGGCTGGAGCTGGACCTCGAGGTGCACCTGCAGGCCAATCATCTGCTCGAGAACCGTCTCGCCCTCGTGATCGCCCTGGCGTGGCTGGTCGAGACGGCCGAGAGCGATGTTGCGCGTTTTACCCGGAGTCTCGCCGGACATGCCGAGGCGCTGACCCGGGAAATCCAGGCCCAGATTCTCCCCGATGGCGGTCATGAGGAGCGGAGCCCGATGTACCATCGGGAAATGATGGAGGGCATCGCCGAGGCCTCCACGGCCGTGCAGCGGCTCGAGGCCGGGCCGGGCCGTGCCGCTGCCGAAGACGCCTGCGCGGGGCTTCTCGGGGTGTGCGGGACGGTGCTTCCGAAGATGCGTGCCTGGCTGGAAACCCTGAGTCATCCCGATGGCCGGATTGCGCAGTTCCATGATGCCGCGCTGGGTGGGGGCGTGGAAAAAAATACCGCAGAATATTCTTCGGACACGGACATCTGGCTTCCCGACTCCGGCTACTTCGTGAGCAGGCGGCGGGACGGTGCCTTTGTCGCCCTTTGTGCCCATGCGCCGTCGCCACCGCACCAGCCCGGGCACGCCCACGGGGATCTGGGCTCCTTCGAGCTGTCCCTGCAGGGCTGTCGCGTGATCGTGGACACCGGGACAGGCTCGTATCAGGATCCGGTTGTCCGGCGGCTGTGCCGGTCGACTGGGGCACACAACGTGCCGATGATCGAGGGCAGCGAGCAAAGCGATATGTGGGGCGATTTCCGGGTGGGCCGGCGGGCCCTCGTCCAGGGCCGGCGGCAGGTGGCGGACGGATTCGAACTCGGGTGGCGGGACATGAACGGAAACGCCTTCCTGCGGCGCGTGGCATGGGAACAGGGCGCTCTCACGATCGTCGACCGGCTGGTCGTCCGGAAGAAACCGGGGCGGTTCGTCTCGCTGCTCCACCTTGCGCCGGGGCTGACGCCTGAGCCGGGCCAGCCGTTCCGGATCTGCCGCGACGGGCGGCCGTTCTGCCGCCTGACGGCGGATGCGCTGGTCACCATCGAGCCGTCGGTGTATTATCCCGATTTCGGAACCGGCCATCCAACCTTCGCTTTGCGTCTCGACGCGGGAGACTTCGATGAAATCAGCTGCACCATCGCCCCGGAACCCTGAGCGCATCCTCGTGATGTCGCAGTTCTACTATCCCGACATCACCGCTGCGGCCTTCCGCATCAAGGAAACCGTGGACCTCCTCGTCGCGAAGGGGTATCGCGTCCATGTGATCGCCGCCCGGCCGCACAAGGCGCAGATCGCGGGGGAACGGATCGATGACGGCCCCGTGCGGGTCTCGCGCGTGCCGATCATCCCCTATGCCGGGAAGGGCAAGTGGAATTACATTGCTCACTATCTATCATTCATGGCTGCCGCCGTCTGGGCTTCCTGGAGTCACCCCTCGCGGTTCGACATCGTCTGGGCCTCGAGTCCGCCGATGTTCACCGGCATCGCCGGCTGGGCCGTGGCGAAGCTGAAGAAAGCGAAACTGGTGCTCGACGTTCGCGACATCTGGCCGGATTCCGCAGCCACGACGGGCCAGATCCGGCCGGACAGCCTGATGTACCGACTGGCGAAGCATGCCGAACGGTGGATGTACCGTGTCGCCGACCGGATCACCTGTGTGGCCGGCCCGATGGCTCGATATATCGAAAGCTATGGAGTTGAGGCTCCCGCGGTCGTCTACAATGCCATTCCCCGGTCGTATCTCGAAGCGGCCGAGGCGGTGTCCCGCGAGGTTAGGCCAGACTCGTCCGCCGACGGGCCTCTGACGGTCGCCTATGTCGGGAACATGGGCTACTGCCAGAGTCTCGACATCGTCGTCGAGGCGGCCGCACGTCTTCACGCGGCGGGGGACCGGCGGGTCCGGTTCCTGCTGGTGGGCGAGGGCGCCGAAAAGGCCAGGATCGCGGCGCGCATCCGGGAGGCCGGGCTGGACAATGTCGAGCTGCGCGGCGCCGTTCCCAAAACCGAGGCGTTGCGTATCTGTGCGTCCGCCACGGCGCTGGTGCTGCTGCTGAAGGATGACGGGACGATGGACAAGACGATCCCGTCCAAGGTGTTCGATTATCTCGCGGCCGGCCGGCCGATTTTGTTCGGCCTGCAGGGCGAGGCCCGGGAGATCCTGGCGGCGACCGGAGGGAACATCCCGTTCGATGCCGGGGACCCGGATTCCCTGGCCGCCGCTCTGAGGAAGCTGTTGGACGAGCTTCCCCGGCTGACGGCAGCCGCCGCGGGGCACCGGGATCTCGTGCGGGAGCGGTTCATGCGCGAAACGATGACCGACCGGCTCGAGGCGGAGTTCCGAAAGCTTTTGCATGACTCTGGTTCGGGGACCTGATAGAATTGATCCGGGCAGGGCGCGGCTCTGCCCGGAAGCCTCATGTGGGAGGAACCTTCGTGGCTGATACGAACAAGGTCATAGAGAGTCTCGAGAGGGTGATTCATCTCGGCGAATCGTTACTGACGAACTTCGACATCGAGCAGCTGCTCGTTCAGGTCGTCAACAATATCAAGGAGCTGCTGAAGGTCGAGGGGGCGACCCTGTATCTCGTCGATCCCGTCGAGAAGCTGATGATCTCCCAGGTCATTCTCAGCGACCGCATGGAACAGATCGTGCTGAAGGTCGACAGCTCGTCCATCGCCGGTTTTGCCGCCCTGAACCGGCGCACGCTGATCATTCCCGATGCGTACGGCGATCTTTCCGCGATCCACCCCGATCTGCGGTTCAACAAGAAGATCGATGAGGCGAACAAGTTTCACACCCGCAATCTCATCACGCACCCCCTCGTCGTGAACGACGAACTGCTTGGCGTCTTCCAGGCGGTCAACAAGATCGACGGCGATTTCAACGACGAGGACGAGCGCATTCTCCGGAATTTCTCCGTATTCGTGGGCATCGGCATCATCAACGCCCGCCTCGTCATGAAGGTGCTCGAGGAGCAGGCGAACGTGCGGGATGTCATCGAGTACATCGACGAGAAGGTCATCATTCTCGACCGTGAAGGAAAGGTCGAGCATCTGAACCGGCCGGCCATCGAGGAGCTTCCCCCGGGTCACAACCTGACGACGGCGAAGGGAAAACGACTCATCGATCTCAATCCGCAGTATTCGGCCCTGATGGGCGAGGTGCGCAAGCTCGTCGAAAGCAATCTCGACAAATCGTTCTCCGGGGGGAAGCAGCCCTACGTGATTCTGACCGTGAAGAACCAGGCGCAGCTGGTCGAGAAGGTGATCCTGATCATCAAGCGGCCCGCGGCCGGACCGGCCGACCCCGTCGGCGAGGCACCTCTGAACCCGTCCTGACCTTTCAGATATAATATCGAACAACATATATACCAAGGAATCCGAGACATGAAAGCAGCGAAGGCCCTGAAATCCGCAACGACCGTGAAGAAATCCGTGCCGGCGGCCGCGAAGGCGAAAAAGCCGGCGAAAAGCCCCGCCAGAAAGGCTGCCCGGAATCCGTATCTTGCCGGCACCCGGATCGACCCGCGTCCCGCCGCCCGTGATCTGAAGGCCGCCGATCTGATCGACAACCTGTTCCTCTCCTACAACGCCGGCCGGCTGCGCGAGGCGTGCCAGTTGTATGCCCGCAAGATGCTGACGAACGACGTCACGATCGGCATGAGCCTCGCCGGGGCCCTGACCCCGGCGGGCCTGGGCCAGTCGGCGATCGTGCCCCTCATCGAGGCCGGGTTCGTCGACTGGATCATCGCGACGGGAGCGAACCTGTATCACGACACGCATTTCGGCATCGGCGAGGAGCTGTATGCCGGTTCGCCGTTCTTCAGCGACATCGACCTGCGCGACAAAGGCGTCGTGCGCATCTACGACGTGGTGTTCGATTATCACGTGCTGCTCAACACCGACGCGTTCTTCCGCGAGATCATGCGGTCCGAGGCGTTCCAGCGGCCGATGGGCACCGCGCATTTCCACCACCTGGTCGGCAGGTTCATCCATGAGCGCGAGAAGGCCCTCGGCCTGAAGGGCGTGAGCATCCTGTCGGCCGCCTACCGTGCCGGCGTGCCGGTGTACACGAGCAGCCCGGGCGACAGCTCGATCGGCATGAACATCGCCGCCCTCGCTCTCGAAGGCGGCAAGCTGGTTCTCGATCCCAACGTCGACGTCAACGAGACGGCGGCGATCGTGCTCGACGCGAAGCGGTCGGTCGGCAAGAGCGCCGTGTTCATCTGCGGCGGCGGCTCCCCGAAGAACTTCATGCTCCAGACCGAGCCCCAGATCCAGGAAGTGCTCGGCATCAAGGAAGAGGGCCACGACTACTTCATCCAGTTCACCGATGCCCGGCCGGATACCGGCGGCCTCTCCGGGGCGACCCCCTCCGAAGCCGTGAGCTGGGGGAAGGTGCGGCCTGACAGCCTGCCCGACACGGTCGTCTGCTATCTCGACTCGACCGTCGCCCTGCCCCTGATCTCGACGTATGCCCTGAGCCGGGTGAAGGCCCGCAAGCAGAAGCGGCTGTATGACAAGCTCCCGAAGCTGATGGAAAAATTGTCTGCCGAATACAAGGCGATCCGGAAAAAGGGGATCCGCTGAGATTCGGTTGTTTCCCGAACCCGCAGGGGGCACGGCTCTGGCCGTGCCCCCTGCGGCTCATCGGGAAAACGCCCGGTCGATCACGGCGTTTTGGCCGGCCTCGTCCATGGGGAGGGTCCCGGGCGTCGCCGCGGGGCGCCACCAGGAAATATACTCGATGTTCTTGTGGGTGCTGACGAGCGGTACGGGGTTCAGGCCGTACAGGAGAAGCCCATGCTCTCGGAATGCTGTGCAGAGATCCGCAACGATCCGGTGATGGACCGCCGGATCGGTGACCAGCCCGCCGGGCCGGATGTCTTCGGTCGCGGCTTCGAACTGGGGCTTGATCAGCAGGAGCAGGCTGCCCGCTTCCGCGAGCCGGCGGACGGCCGGGCCGATGATCGCGCGCAGCGAGATGAACGAGACGTCGGCCACGATCAGGTCGAATGGCCCCGGGAGTTCGCCCTCGGGCAGGGTCCGGAAGTTCGTCCGTTCGACGGGCGTGACGCGGGGATCAGCCCGCAGCCGTGCATCGAGCAGCCCGTATCCGACGTCGAGGGCATGAACATGGGCCGCTCCGCGGTTGAGCAGAACCTGGGTGAAGCCGCCCGTCGAGGCCCCAATGTCGAGGCAACGGGCCCCTTCCAGCCGGATGCCGAACGAGGTGATCGCGGCGTCGAGCTTGACGGCTCCCCGGGAGACGAAGGAGCCGCGCTTCTCTTTCCGCACCAGGAGCGTGTCGGCGGGTATCAGCTCGCCGGGTTTGTCATACACGCGATCGCCGATCCGCACCTCACCGGCCATGATCAGCCTTGCCGCCGTCTGAACGTCGGCCGCGAGGCCGAGTTCGACGACCCGCCGGTCGACCCGTATCCGCCTGCCCATGATCCGCCCTCCCGCCGGAATGTTCCGGAGTTTTCCCGCTTTCCGGGTGACGTATTCCCCCGGATTCGCGTATCATAGGATATCCGAAGTGCGGATATTCCGCATCCCGCTGCTTTCTCGTGAATAAAATCGATAAAAATATATCATCGATAACAAAGAAGTCCGGAACGGACGCGGCAGATGCCGTCGCCCGGCGCGATGCCATGCGTGGGGAAACCGCCACGATCAGAGCCTTCATCGACCAGACCCGCCGGTATGCCGGTGTCCGGACCTGGAGGATCGATCTGCCTGCCAGGCACCTGGAGAGCGACGTGCCGGGGGAAACGGAACCGCTCGATGCCTGGATCCATCCCGCCGATCAGGAAGATTTTTTCCGGAATGCCTCCCGGCTGACCCGCGAGCGGCCCGGCATGGCCCTCGATATCCGTATCCGGAGCGAAGGTCGGGGCTGGCACCCTTGCCGTTTTCGGGGAACGGCAACCCGGTTCACCGTAGAGGGCCGGCCGGCTCTCCTTCTGGGAGTCACCACGGAGAGTCCGAACGCGCGGTGTCAGGAGTATCCTCTGCCGAAAGCCGGGAGCCTGATCCGGGAGCTTCTCCGGGACACGTTCGTCATCATGTACCGGCTGGATTTTCTCGGGAAGATGTTCGCCTACAAGAGCGCGGCGTTCGACACGTTCGGGTTCGATGATGAGATATCGACGTTCGACGACCTGGTTCAGTCGAATGCCGGCATGCTCCATCCCGACGAACGCGCAGGCGCCTGCGCTGTCGTGGCCGGGATGCTGAAAACGCAGGCTGACGTTCCCATCACCCGGCAGTTTCTCTATCGGCGTCGAAACCGGCAGGGCAAATATCGCTGGCTGTATGATTCCCTGACGTGCATCCCGGATGGGCATGGAGCCGTTGCTGCCCTGATCGGGACGGCGATCGACATCACCAACATGAAAAAGCGGGAGTTCGAGCTGCGTGCCGCCGAGGAGAAATACCGGCGGCTCCATCTGCTCAGTCGCGATGTCTTCTGGAGTTCCGGGCTCGACATGAGGTTCAACTACGTCAGCCCGTCGATCGTCGATCTGCTCGGATACACCCCGGAGGAAACGATCGCCCTGGGGCCCGAGATGACCCTGCTGCCGGACTCGTATCGGGTGGTCGGCGAGCTCATCCACAGATTCGGCGAACAGGAGCGAGAGAGACGGGAACGGGAGTCACCCGGCACGAGCCTGGAAGGCGGCCTTCTGCGCCCGGAAGACCCCGTTGAGCCGGACCCGACGTTTTGTTTCGAGTTATGGCAGCGGCACAAAAGCGGCCAAAGCATCCTGACGGAGGTGGTCGCCTCGGTCATCCGCGACGAGGCCGGCAACCTCGTCGGGTTCTGCGGTGCGACGCGGGACATCACGGAGAATCACCGGATGAAAGAGGCGCTGAAAAAATCCCGTGACGAGCTCGAGCAGGCCGTGCTCGAACGGACGAGCGAGCTTGCCACCGCGAACGAGCACCTGCAGCAGGAAATCGAACGTCGGCGGCAGGTCGAAGCCGCCCTGTTCGAGATGAGTGAGGCCGAACAGCGTTCGATCGGCCATGACCTTCACGATGGTCTGTGTCAGCAGCTCGCCGGGATCATGTGTCTTTGTCAGGCGGCCCGCGACCGGCTTCTGGAGATCGGCAGCATCGACGCCATCCAGATGGGCCGCATCCAGGATCTGCTTGCAGCGGCACTCAAATACGCGCGGTATATGGCGCGCGGGCTGAGTCCGCTGTTCACCGACGATCACAGTCTTCGCGCCTCTCTCGAAACCCTGGCCGTCACCTCGTCTGCCATGTTCCGGGTCTCCTGCCGGTTCCTGCCTGCCCACGGCGGGAGAATCAACGATCCAGGGCAGGCGCTGAACCTGTATCGGATAGCCCGGGAAGCCGTTCTCGGGGCGGTTCTCGACCGGAAGGCCCGGGTGATCGAGATCCGGCTCAGAAGCTCGTCCCGAAAGGTGCTTCTCGCGATCAGGGACAATGGAAAAGAGCCGGCGGGATCACGGATGGCCGACGATGTGCTTGGGATGATTCCCTATCGTGCGGAGTCGATGGAGGGCGTCGTCCGGATGCGGTCTGACGGCGGGCGAGGGACCCTGATCCGCTGTCTGGCCCCTCTTGCCGTCCGGAAGGAGGCTTCCCTTGCCGTCACGGAGTGAATCGGAAACGACCCCGACCCGACGGGCGACGGTGCTCGACGAACTCGAGACAGCCCGGGCAGAACTCGACGAGGCCCGGGAATACGCGGCACTGGTGACGGCCGCAACGGGGTTCGAGCCCGGCCGAAGCTTCCTGATCGAGTTTGTCGAAGCGAATGAAGAGGCCGACCGGTTCCGAGAACTGCTCGACCACACCGCCATCCTGCTGTATCGCTTCGACCTCCGGACGGGGCGATACAGCTACTGCAATCGTCGGGGGCTCGCCTATCTGCCGATCCTCCGCAGGGCTGAAAAGAAAAAAGCCCTTGATATAATGGAAGAAAATATATATCCTGAAGACGTGGATCGTGTGCGCTCCGTGATCCTGGAGGGCATACGGCGCGCAACCTCAGCCCCCTGCCGGGACGAGATCGAATACCGGAGACGATGCGGTGACGGTCAGTATTGCTGGATCTACGAAATGATAACCTTCCTGCCGGGGGAGAGCGGTGGTGCCAGCGCCCTGATCGGGGCGGCCCTGGACATGACGGAGGAACGCGCCGCCCAGGCCTTGTTGCGCGAGAACGAACGCAAACACCGGTTGCTCACCGAGTTGTGTGCCGACCTGATCTGGATCGTCGGGACGGATGAGCGGCTGACCTACGTGAATTCAGCTGTCGAAACGGTATTCGGATATACCCCTGAAGAGTTCGGCCGGCTGACGATCACGGATCTGGCCGTGCCGGGCAGTATCGCGGACGACAGACACGCGTTTTCGCGGTATATCGAGATCGAGACGGCTTCCCCGGGGGCGATCGGGACGCAGAGGCTGGTCAATGAGTATCGCCGGCGGGACGGCTCGCGGTTCTGGGGGGAGCTGATCTTTTCGGCTTACCGCGATGAACACGGTCGCCTTCTGGGCTTGTGCGGTTCGCTGCGTGACATCTCCGAGCGGCGGAAGGTCGAACAGGAGCTGAAACAGGCGCACCGGGAGCTCGAACAGCGTGTCCGGGAGCGCACCACCGAGCTCGAGGCGATCAATGCCCAACTGCATGCCGAAGTCGAGCGGCGGCGCCGGATCGAACGATTCATGCTGCATGTTCCCGAGAAGGAGCGGGCTGCCATCGGCAAGGAGCTCAATGACGGCCTTTGCCAGGAGCTGGTCGGCATCCGGTTTCTCTGCGATGCCGTGCGGGAGAACCTGCTTGGCCAGGATGACATGGTCACCGAAGAAGTGGGCAGCATTCGTGACCTTCTGAACGATGCCGTGAAACAGGCGAAAGCGATGGCCCGAGGGCTTGATCCGATCCTGACCGATCCGCAGGGCCTGGCTTCGTCGCTCGAGACGCTTGTCGAGACGACCTCGACGCTGTTCAGCGTTTCGTGCCGGTTTATGGCCGGTCCGGGAGGTGAGGTCGAGGATCCGGATCTGGCGCTGAATTTTTACCGTATCGCCCAGGAGGCGATCCACAACGCAATCCGGCATGGAAAGGCGCGGAATATCGAGCTTACCCTGGCGGGCGTGGCCGGTGAAGTCCGACTCACTGTCGCCGATGACGGCTGCGGGCTTGCTGCCAATCCGTCCAATCCCGGCGGGCTTGGCATGAAGATCATGGAATACCGGATGCGCGCGATGAGCGGAACGCTCCAGTTCCGGGAACGGGACGGGGGGGGGACGATCGTCGCCTGCGCAGCACCGATGAGGAAGGGGCGCCGGCATCGGGCCAGTCACCGAAGGGAGAAACCAACATGACGGAACGTTCGGCCATACGTGTGTTCGTCATCGACGACCACGGCGTGATGCGGATGGGCTTGCGGCAGTTGCTGACGCGCCGAGGATTCGAAGTGTGCGGGGAAGCCGAGACCGCCGCCGATGCCCTGGTGCGGATCGGGGCCGTGCGCCCCGACGTGGCGCTGGTGGACCTTTCCCTCGGTCGTGACGACGGAATGGCGCTTCTCGAGAAGATTCGCCAGGCGGTGCCTGATGTGGGGCTCATCGTCTACTCGATGCATGATGATCCGCTCTATGTCCGGCGTGCCATCACGGCCGGTGCTCGCGGCTACGTCACGAAAGACGATGCTTCGAGCCATCTGGTCGACGCGATCCGGGCCGTCCATGCCGGCCAGCAGTTCTACAGCGAATCCGTCGCCGGCCGGCTCGTCCAGTCGATTGCGACGGATGCCGTGACCGAGCCGCCGCCTGCGCTTTCGAAGCGGGAGCAGGATATCTATAATCTGCTCGGGGACGGGTTTTCGATCAGCGAGATCGCCGAAATGCTGCACGTGAGCCGCAAAACGGTGGAAACGCATTGCGGCAACCTGAAGCAGAAGCTGCGGGTCAAATCGATGCGCGAGCTTTCACGCACCGCGATCCAGCACCGGACCGCGAACCGGAGGTAGTTGCACGCCCGCATGGATTCCATAGGGTCGGGAATTTCCCTGAGGAAAAATCAGGCTTTTGCCCGATACCGGATTCCCCTGCATGGCCGTATGCTAAGGGGGAAAGCTGATCCGCCATTTTTGCATCGGCTTTCACAAGCCAGTAGCTTCATATCCTTCGACCCCCCTTGCAAAAGGGGGGTAATTTGTTTTTCGCGGATCTCCTCGAGGGGCGTATACTGCCTCAGACGGGGGTAATCTCCCCCGGGAGCGCAGAAGATGGAAACCACATCTCCGGCCGGTCAGAAGCCGCCGGAAGGCGGGGAACGGAGAGGCGGAGCCGCCCTGCGCGGGCTGCTCGGTCCGCTCCTGCTGTGCCTCGCCGTCATCTGCCTGGCCCGCCTCGTGGCCTGGCAGAATGCCCGCATCGCCGAGATGGCCGCCGAGAACCGCTGGATGGAGCGGGCGAGGGGCGAGATCGAGCGGTTCCGGGGCAGCTGGACCTATGCCCTCCAGGTCGAGGCCGGCATGGACCGGCTTCGGCGAAGCGTCGCCGCGGTGCTGAACAATCGGAACCGCGCATCCATCTCGGGCAGCGAGTTTTCCCGGCTGTTCCGGCAGGCGATTCCGGCCTCCCACCGTCCATCGGGCACCCAGGTGTTCGCCTTTCGGCTGAACTCCACGGGGATGCCTGAAACGTTGAGCGGACCGGGCCTCGAGACGGCCATGGGACGCATGGTCGGCGGGCTGCTGGCCGCCGCACTGGATCCCGACGCGGTTCCGGCCTCCCGCCGCGCCTCCCTCGACCGGCAGTCGGCGGGCCTGTTCGGTGAGCTGATCACGCTCGATGTCGTCGCCCGCCTGCGGCGTGGCAAGCTGACCGGCGCACGGTGGCGCGGGGGCGACTCGCTCATGCTCTGGAACGCCGTGGAGACGAAGAGCGAAACGCTCTTCTGGATCGCCCTGTTTCCCCGGAATGCCGTGCTCACCTCCCGCCCCGTCGAAACGGCATTGCGGAAAGCTGCTGCCCGGGGAAGAGGCCGTCTCTGGCCGGCTCTCGCACCACTGATTCCCGAGAACGGTGCCGTCCGGCTGCGGACAGCCTCGGATACCGTGCCGGCGTGGCCCCTGCGGCGGCTTCGTGCGGCTATCGCCGGCTGCCGGTCACGCAACGATCTTGCGCCGGCCGGAACGATCGTCAGGGGGCTTCCCGGTCTCTGGGCTATCCGTGATATCGTCGCCAGTAATCTGCCCTTCGAGCTGTGGCTCGTCGGCCCCATTCCCCCTGAAGCCCGCCGGGACGTGGTTCCCCCCTGGGAACAGGCTCTGCGAGCCGGTCTGTTCGGTCTCATGGCCCTGCTGACGGCGCGCTGCATGATGAATCCCGTCGGCAGCGACATGTCGCTGCGTGTCTGGTTCGCCGGCTTCGTCGCCCTCGTCGGGATTCTGCCCCTCGGCCTCGTCTGGCTGCTCGCCTCCTGGTGGATCACCATGAACGTCGAGCGGCGGGTCGGGGAGAGCGAGCGTCAGGCCGAAGAGCGGTTCATGCGCCTCGATCTCATGAGCGCCCGTGAGGTCGACCGGTTTGCCGGCGCCTGCTCGGCGGCTCTTGTCGACCGGCCGCTGCTCGAGCGGCTGACACGCGTGCCTGAGGGCGAGGCGGGCCAGACGGCGATCGAGGCGGAACACCGGCGCCTCGCGGCGTCCGGACTGCCGGCCGAGTATATGCAGGTATTCCGGCCCGGCCGCGATGCCTTCGTGTCCACCCTTCCCGGGGTGAGCGACCGGCCGAATCGCGGCCTGTTCCAGCTCCAGACCGGTATGGTGTCGATGGCCGTAGTCTATAACGATAAAAATAATAGTGAAAAGTACATAAAAGCCCTTTCCGGCCGTGACCGGATGGCGTTCGAAGGGATCCGTTCGGCCTTCTCGAGCGGCTTTGGTGCACATTACTTCGACGTGCGCCGGCGGGGCCACCTGTTCCGCGGCTCCGACGAACCGCTTTTCATGACCTACGATTTCCTTGCCGACGCGTCGGGCTTCGGCCTGGGCGTGGTCTTTGCAACACGCGCCCGGCGCCACTTCGCGTCCCTGCTGCGAGAGGAAGTCGCCCGCCTGCGCCTCATGATGCCCGGCGCCCGGATCGCCTGGGGCATGTCCTTGCCCGGCGGTTTCGAGCCGATCGGCGAACATGCCGGCACCCTCTCGCCCGGCATGACGCGCGTGCTGCACGATGCGGCGCGCGCCGGGACGATGCAGGTGCTTCGCACGGGCGAACGCCGCTACATCGCCCGGCCCTGCCAGCGGATGCCGGGATTCATCGTCGGCATGGAGTTTTCGACCGCGGGAATCCGCCGCGAAGCTGCCGCCAATCTGCTTCTGGTCGAGGGGGTTCTTGCGGTGATCGTCTCGATCCTCTTCCTGATCGGTCTCGGCATCGGCCGCCATCTGCTGCAGCCGCTCTCGCGGCTCGAGACCGGCCTGCGCCGCGCCGCTGCCGGCGACCTCGACAGTAGGGTCGGCATCGACCGGCCCGACGAGATCGGCGAGGTGACCCGGGCCTTCGACCGCATGATCGACGGTCTCCGCGAGCGCCGCGACCTCGGCCGGTTCGTCTCCGCCACCCTTGAACATCAGCTCCAGGCCGGCGAAGTGACCGGTGCGCCCCAGGTGGTCGACGGGGTTGTGCTGGTGTCGGATCTGCGCAGTTTCACCACGATTTCCGAATCATACCCGGTCGAAGAGGTCGTCGAGATGCTGAACCGCCACCTCGATGCGATGGCCGGGGCCATTCACGCCGCCGGGGGCAAGATCGACCGGTTCATCGGGGACGCGGTCATTGCGGCCTTCTACGGGGAACGGCCGGAGGAAAATGCCGCCCGGGCCCTGGATGCCGCCGTGGCGATGCTGCGCGCCCACCGCCGGCTCCGGGATGAGCGGCGGGCCCGGGGTCTGTTCGAATACGGCATGGGGGCCGGTCTCGACGCGGGGAACCTCCTCGTCGGCTCGTTCGGAACGGCGGAGCGCATGGAGCGCGCCGTGCTCGGCGAGCCGCGCGACGTGGCCGAGCGCCTGGAAGCCGCTTCCAAAAAGGGACGGCATACCGCGATCATGCTCTCAGACGCGATGCTTGCCCTGCTCGGCGGGCCATCCCCCGTGTTCGAACGCATTCCGGCGGCCGAAGCCTGGGAGCTGACCGAGCTTCCCCCGGAGGCCGGCGCATGAAAAGCTCCCGCTGGCTGACGGCGTTCTGGCTGCTCGTGCTCATCCTGCCCCTGCTCGTGTTCGCGATCGAGCGCGGCGAGCGGTTCTCCCAGGCCCATGCCGCGGCCCGGGCCGCCGCGCGGGTGCGGGCACGCGATCTGATGCTCGAAGCCCAGTCCCTGGCCCTGCCCCGGGACAGCATCGCCCACCTCCTGCGCAGCTTTCAACAGCAGGCCGAACGGATCGCGCGAAACACCCGCGACGCGTCAGAGGCCCGCCGCCGCATCCATCGGGCTTACCGGAACGGCCCCGGCCGCTGGCTTCCCGCCCATGCGCTGCTGTGGCGGCCCCGACCGGCGCTCGATCTGGAGCGCGGCCTCCGGATGGAGATGAGCGCCGGCCGCCGATTCCCCGAAAATGCCGCCGATCTGTTCGTCGACTTCCGATGGGCCGGAAAGATCGACGAATCCCGGCTTGAACGCCTGCTCGCCTCGATGATCGACTGCCCCGCCACCCTGGATTACCAGGACGGGAACAAGAACGGCAAGCTGCAGACCTTCGTCTCCCGATCGGGAATCCATGGTCTGTACTGGCGCGTTCCGTTCCAGAGCGGTCTGATTGCCTGGCTCGATCTGACGGGCCTGGATCCCCACCTCGGCATGCGCTACGCCGCGGCGCGATTCCGCGAAGCCGGCTGCGGGCTGATGTTCACCGATGAACGGGGCGTTCCGGTCGTTGCCGGGGGTGATGGAAAGCGCCAGGGAAGGCAGTTGGCAGCCCGGCTGCTTGCCCTGGGAAACGGCAGCTTCCCGGCCGTGGCCCGGGTTGCGGGGCGGCTGGCCATGACCGGTCCGCTTCCCTCCGGAACCCCCGGCCGGGTGATCGTGACCGTGCCCTGGCCCCCGGAACCGAACATCAGGAAAGATTCCGGAACGGCCGTCCCCCTTGCCGCCGCCGCAGTGCTCGGTGCCCTGCTGCTGGGTCTTGCCCACCTCGCCACGCGCCGGGCAACGGTCGGCTGGATGCTGCTTGGGGCCTGCCTCGGCCTGGCGATCGTGCCCGCCGGCGCCGCCTGGGTCCTGGTGCGTCGCGCCGTCACCGAATACGGCCAGGTCGAACTGCGAACCACCGTCAACAAGCTGCACGACGATCTGACGGGCTTCGACAACGGCGGAATGCGCCTGCACGCAAGCATCGTCAGCGGCCTGGTGCGCATCGCCAGAAAGCCGGAAACCTATCGGCTTCTCGAGTCCCGCCCGACCTCCAGGATGCGCTCCGCGCTTCGTCCCATTCTCGGGGCGAGCGCCCTCACCGGCCCCTATCTGCGGGAGGCCTCGCCCGAACTGCTCATCGGCGTCGCCCCGGATGACCAGATCGGATTGATCTCCTACAAGCGCATGGATGAAGAAACGATGCCGGCAGAAGATCGGCCGATTCTCGAAGTCTTCGGCTCTCTCGCCCGCAAAGTCCGCGACGGCATCACCCGCATCGGGAAGAAAACGAAGGAAGCGGCGGTCCCTCAGGACTCGGAAGCAAGCAAAATCCGCGAAAGCATGCGGGCCGATATCCTCTTCGACATCTTCCAGGGCATCATCGGGATCGATGCCATGATCGCCCAGGTGACCTTCCCCGAGGATCTGCTCGAAGTGAAAACCTCGTTCATCCGCGTTTTCCTGATGGAAATGCGCGTGTTCCGGGAAGGGAAATTCCCGACCGAATGGCTCCTCTCCTGGATGTGGGACGACTCGCGCGAGCTTTCGCACGTCGATCGCGTGTTCCGGGAACGATTCGGGAGCCACTCCGGCTCGGACCCCATCAGCGAACGGCCCTTCGCTGCCGACACACCTGATGCTCCCCCCGAAGCGCCGGAGATCTGGATCGTGGGCGGCATGGCCGAGCTGATGTTCCGCGAATGGGTCGCCCCTGCCGTTCCCACCCCGCGCACCCTCATGCGCGCCGTCGAACGGGCCCGGAACACCGGCGTCCTTCAGACCGGCCGCGACCTCTCGGCGCCCGGCCGCCCCGTGTTCGAGGCGTTTCCCGGAAGCAGTCTTTCCCGATTCGTCATCGCCGGACAGGTCGAAACGAACTCGATCGAGCGCCGGGCTGCGCGGTTCCAGCTCGGCGGAAACATCCTTGCCGTGAGCCTCGTCACGATCGCCCTCGCGCTTGCCTGGTATGCGCGCGGTCGTCTGCTGAAGCCTCTGGAACGGTTACGCCTCTCGATGATGGAGGTCGCCGCCGGCAACTTCGATGTGCGAATTCCGCTCGACCGGTCCGACGAGTTCGGAACCCTGGCCGCGGCCTTCAACTCGATGGCCCGCGCCCTGCAGGAAGCGGCGATCCTGGGCCGCTTCGTATCCGGTTCGGTGCGCCGGGCCGTGCGTGACCGCCGAACCGACGAGAGCGGCCGCGGCGAGCGCCGGGAGGTCACCGTCCTGTTCTCCTGCCTCCTGCATTTCGAGCAGTTCTGCCAGGGCAAATCGCCCGACCAGGTGTTCGCTGCGCTCGGCAGCCATCTCGGGGCGCTCAATGCCGAACTGGCCGCATACCCGGGCGGCGCCGAGATCGACAAGGTGATCGGGGACAAGATTCTCGTCGTGTTCGATCACGAGCGGATGGGCGGAGCCAAAGCCACTGCTGAGGCCGTTCTCGCGATCGTCCGGGGCGTGCGCCACCGCCTCGCCCAGGCGGGCCTCGAGGCGGCCATGGGCATCAATACGGGGCTCGTCATCTCCGGCATCCTCGGCGCCACTTCGGTCCGTCTCGATCACACCGTCATCGGCGACCCCGTGAACCTCGCATCCCGCCTCGCCCTGCTTGCCCACATGACCGAGGGGACCCGAACCGTCGTGTCCGGCGCCTTCCTGGCCGCCTGCGCAACACCCCCGGCTGCCGAAAAACTGCCATTCCGCAAAGTGAAAGGCAAAACCCAGGAAGTCGAAGCCTACCTTCTGCGGGATCCGAGTGTGTGAAAAACACACGTGAGTGAAAAAGACTCATACGCTGTTTGGGAAACTCCGCATTCAGGGCTGGTTTTATCTTGGCACGAGAATTGCTTTATACTTAGCAGTTCATTGAAAACAATTTTCGGGCCCCTCAGTTTACTGCTGCACAACTCGTTGCAGAACAATCGCTGCGTAAGTAACCCGACCGTCTGCTGCCGTTCACTCCTGATGTCATCGCATGTCATGCATCGTTCTTGAACCGTCGCGCACCGTCGCACCACCCACCACCCCCTGTCATACCGGGCCCGGAAATCTGTTCCTGTGGGTCGCAGCACTAACTACGATTCAAGTATCCTCTCAAAAGATCCTCTCACTTTCGCCCCGGCTCTTTCAAGCCGGGGTCTTTTTTTTCCCGGATTGGCATATACTGTTCACTCGAATGAGCTTCGCAGAGAAGGTTTTTCCAGTGAGCAAAAATCGCACGCTTTTTCATCGGCTCTTGGGGACCGTCCTCCTGATTACATGCCTGGGCTTCCAGGCGGCCGCCTGGCAACGAGAGGAAATCCCGGGGATGCCCTCGCCCTTTGCGAGAACCCTTGGCCTCGATGCGCGAAACGGCATCTGGGCTTCCTTCATGAGGGAACAAGGCCTCGATACCTGGGGGATTGGCCGCATCCATCCTTCGCCGGCGCTGTTCATCCCCATCCGGGCTCTCGGGGCCACGAGGGTTTTTGCCCTGTTGCCCTCTGGAGACAGGGTTGCCGTGGCGACGGACGACGGAGTTCGGACGGTCAGCAGCGATGGCACGGTGGCCACGCATTCAGTCGGATACCCCCTCACGCATCTGGCGATCGCCACCGGGGGCGCTTTCCTGGCTGCCGGCATTGACGGGAAGGGCGGCATCAATCTTCTCCGTCTTGCGCCGGGCTGCCTGTCGGAGCGCTGGCACCTTGCCATGCCCCGAGGCGGGCGGTTGCGGGAGCTGCTGCGCTTGTTCGCTCGCCCTGACGGAACGGCTGTCCTGGTCACGGCCGGCGAAATCCTCGTCTTTTCGGGAAGCGCCCTGCATATCATGGACCTGAAGAACTCCCCGCTGGCATCCCCCTCCCGAGGCCGATCTTCCGAGCGTCGAGTGCCTCCGGTCTGGATCTACGATGCTGCGATGACACCCGATGGTGCCGTGCATCTGACAGGATTTTCCCGGCAGCTGGTGCGATGGAATGGCGGAACCATGAAGGTGATCGCCCATGGGCACTTCAGGAGTCTCATCCCTGGTTCCCGTGCCGGATATCTGTGGGCAACGGATTTCGATGGCGGGCTCTGGAAAGGGGATGACGCCGGCTTCGGACAGGTCGCTGCTTGCCCCGAAGGACAGATCGAGGCGATATGCCCTGGTGCTTCCGAGGGCATCTGGCTTGAGCATGCTCCCGCCTCTGGCCCTCACCGGCTCGTTCCTGTGCCATCCAGCGCCACGAAAGGCGTCCCGGAGGAACAATGGCACGCCTGGATCCGGGCTGGTGTGGCTCTGGATGTTCGCCCCGGACTGGTGTCGCCGGGCATTCTCTCGTCCATTCCTATGAGCGATGGGGGATTGTGCCTGGCCACGAACGCCGGAATCTGGCGCATCAGGGAAACTCCTGATGCCCTCCCGAAACCTCCGGCCCCGTGAGCCTCGTTCAAGCCGAAAAACACGAAGAGACCGGAATTGCTTCCGGTCTCTTCGTTCGGTGGAGCTGATCGGGTTCGAACCGACGGCCTCCTGAATGCCATTCAGGCGCGCTCCCAAACTGCGCCACAGCCCCAAATCGTAGGGCTATTCTACGACCCCGGAGCGAAAATGTCAAGCATCTTTTTCACTTTCCTTCCAGCCTTTCCGGCGGTGATCGATGAGAGAGACGATTCTCGGCAAATGCTTTATTTGCCGGCAAAATATGCCTGTGTTGTAAGGGCCGGAGATCTGTGCGATGCTGGAGACACACGCAGAAGAGCCATGTGAGAGGATTTATCGGCTGAGGCCGCCCATGGCATGCAAGCTGCAATGCATCGAAACCGAAACACTTCGGAACCTCAGGAGGAACCTCATGTCCCGGATCGATCGAATCATCGTGTTGTCGTTGGGGATGGCTCTGGTCTCGGCCGCTGGCATGGCCGCCGAACCGTTATCGGTCGGAGATGCCGTCAGAAAAGCTTTGGAACACAGCCCTTCTCTCCAGGCAAGCCGTGAAGGGGAGACGGTGGCCCGGGAAAAGATCGGCGAAGCCCGGTCGATGCGCGGCGTTCGCGTCACGGCCGGTATTTCCGACACGCGCCTGAACAGCCCGATGATGGCGTTCGGAGCCAGGCTCGACCAGGGGCGTATTGCGATGAGTGATTTCCAGCCCGACCGGCTGAACGATCCCGACGCCGTCAACAACCTCAAGATCGGTGCACAGGTCGTCCTGCCGGTGTATCTCGGCGGCATGGATGCACACGCGGTGAGCGCGGCCCGTTCCGGAAAAACGGCCGCCGGTCACGACACGGCCCATGCCTCGGAAGAAGTGATCTTCCAGGCGATCGATGCCTATCTGGGAGTCCTTCTGGCGCGGGAAAGCGTGTCCGTTGCCGAAAAAGCCTGTGATGCCTCGCTCGAGAGCCTGCGGAATGCCGAAGCCGCCGTTGCCGCCCAGCGTGCCGTCGCCTCGGATCTCCTCCAGGCCCGGGTGCACCATTCGCAGAACGAGGAAACCCTCCTGCGGATGAAGAATCAGCACGCCCTGGCCCTCGAGGCTCTGGCGACCGTGATGGGAGTCGCTTCCGCCACTGATTTCGATCTGACCATGCCGCTGCTGAACCAGGAGTGCACCTCCTGCGGCGATGCCCCGGCCCATTTGCTGGAAACGGCTCTGCGCCAGCGGCCGGACTATCTCGCCCTCCTCGAGCGCGTGAATGCGCTCGAACGAAGCGCGAAGATGCATGACGGGGCGGTCCGCCCCCACGTGGCGATCGGCGCCGCGGCGGAACAGAACCGGGACGGCTTCGGCGGCGACAGCCATGGCAACAACATGGTGTTCGCCCGCGTCGACTGGAACATCGCCGACGGCGGTGAGGCGAAGCACAAGGCCGCCGGGGCCCGGGCCCAGGCGAACCAGATGCGCCGCATGGCCGAGGCGCTGAAAGACGGCATTCATCTCCAGATCCGCGAAGCCATCACCGGCCTCAACAATGCCCTCGAACGCATCCGCGTCAGCCGGGAGGCGATCGATCACAGCGACGAGTCCCTTCGCATCCTTCGTGACCGGTATGCTGCCGGCCTCGCGATCATGAGTGATGTGCTCGGGGCCGAGACCGGCCTGCTCTCTCACCGCATGAACCACGTCAAGGCGCTCTACGACTATTCGATCAGCCGGGCCCGCCTGAAAATGGCCCTCGGCGAACTGACGCTCGAACGCTGCGTTCTCCTGCATGACCAGGCTTTGACTCCCGTTGCCACCGGCTCGTCCGGCATGTGACAGCTCTGAACCGAGACATTTCGGAGGCCAAAATAAATATGAATAGAAATATATTATCTGGTGTTGTAATTTCGCTCGCCCTTTTCGCTGGTTGTCCGATTTCGGCCCAGGAATTCTGGCAGACGGCCGGAATGACCGAGCGGAGCCTCACCTACGAAGCGGTCGGGAACATCCAGCCGAAGATCGTCACGACCCTCTCGAGCAAGGTCATGGGGAACGTGCTCGAGGTGCTCAAGCGTGAGGGGGACACCGTCTCGGCCGGGGAAGTCGTGGTGAAAATCGATGCGAGGGATGTGGCATCGGATCTGGCCGGCGCCCGGGCGGGACTCTCCGAAGCGGTGGCCATGAAGAGCGAGATCGATCGCGGGCTTCAGGCTGCCGGAGCTCAGAAACAGCAGGCCGAGGCCGGTCTCAAGCTGGCCGAGGCTTCATATCAGCGGATCAGGGAGCTGTTCGAGAAGAAATCCGTGAGTCGGCAGGAGTTCGACCAGGCCGAGGCGGCCTACTCCTCGGCCCGGGCCCAGGTGGCCGGGGCGCAGGCGCAGATCGATGCCCTCGAGGCGAAAAAGGCCACCGTGAGCGCCCGCATGAGTCAGGCCCAGGCCGGAATCAGCAAGGTTGAAACGATCCGGAATCTGGCCGAAGTTGCCTCCCCCTTCGGCGGTCGCGTCACGGCCCGGCGCATCGAGCCCGGCATGCTTGCGGCTCCCGGCGTGCCCCTGCTGACGATCGAGGACTCGTCGCAACTCCGGTTCGAAGCCATGGTGCCGGAGCGGTTCATTGCCTCGATCACCGAGGGCCAGCAGGTCCAGGTCACGATCGACGCCCTCGGCAGCCGCTCGTTCTCCGGCATCGTTGCCGAGCTTCTTCCCGCTGCCGACCCGCTCTCCCACACCTTTCTCGTGAAAATTGCCCTGACGGTCCAGCCCGGGATGAAAAGCGGCATGTACGCCCGCGGCTCCTTCGGCATCGGCTCCGAATCGGTTCTGGTGGTGCCTTCCGAGGCGGTCGAGACGCGAGGCCAGCTTGACGGCGTCTGGGTCGAGCGCGAAGGGAAGCCCGTCTTCCGGCTCATCCGCACGGGGCGCGCGCTTCCCGAGGGCATCGAGATCCTCGCGGGACTCCGGCCCGGCGAAAAGTTTCTGTCGAAGCCCCCCGCCGAAGGGAAGTGATCATCCATGGAATCAGGCATCGCAGGCCGGTTTGCCGGCAAATTCATTAACTCGAAACTGACCCCCCTGTTCATCATCCTCACGATCCTGCTCGGCAGCTTCGCGGTCGTCGTCACGCCGCGTGAAGAGGAGCCCCAGATCGTCGTTCCGATGGTCGACATCTTCGTCGGTCTTCCCGGCGCCACGCCCCAGGAAGTCGAGGAACGGCTGATCCGGCCGCTCGAGAAACTGATCTGGGAGATTCCCGGCGTCGAGTATCTTTACGGCACCTCCAGCCCCGAGCAGGGGATGGTCATCGTCCGGTTCCGGGTTGGCGAGGATCTCGAACGCGCCCTGACCCGCATTGCCGAAAAGATCGAGCACCACAAGGAGAAAGCCCCCCAGGGCACGGTCGGGCCGTTCGTGAAGAACCGCTCGATCGACGACGTGCCGATCATGTCGCTCACCTTCTGGAGCCGCCAGTATGACCATTACCAGCTCCGCCGTGTCGCCGCCCAGGTGTCCGACGAGATCAAAGCCATCGACGACGTCTCGGAGCTCACCGTCATCGGCGGCCGGCCCCGTGCCGTGCGGGTCGAGTTCGACCCCGAGAGGCTTGCCGGGTTCAATCTCTCCCTCTTCGAGCTGACGCAGCAGCTGGCGGCAGGGAACCGGCTGTTCGGTTCCGGCCGGCTCACCCGCAATGATCGTGATCTGCTGATCGAGACGGGCTCGTTCTATCGTTCGGCCGAGGATGTGCGGGCGCTCGTCGTCGGGGTGCGCGGCGGCCGGCCGGTCCATCTGGCCGACGTGGCCGCGGTCACCGACGGACCCGGTGAAGCCGATGACTACGTGTTCATCGATTTCGGCCCCGGCGCCGCCACCCGCGTGAAGAATGTTCCGGCCACCGATCTCGAGGGGGCCGCCGCTCCGGCCGTGACGCTCTCGATCGCCAAGCGCCAGGGGACGAACGCGATCACGATCACCCACGAGATCGAACGGCGTATCGCGGCCTTGCGTGGACAGCTGATTCCCGAGGGCGTTCACGTCCAGGTCACCCGCAACTACGGCGAAACCTCGAGCGAGAAGTCCAACGAGCTGCTGTATCACATGGGCCTGGCGACGATCTCGGTCGCGCTGCTGATCATGCTCTCGCTCGGGTTGCGGGAGTCGGGCGTCGTCGCCACGGCGATTCCGGTCACCCTCGCCCTGACATTGCTTGCGTTTTATGTTGGCGGTTATACATTGAATCGTATAACCCTGTTCGCGCTCATCTTCTCGATCGGCATTCTCGTCGACGACGCGATCGTCGTCGTCGAGAACATGGTGCGGCACTTCGCGATGAAGAAGAACGCGGGCCGGGATCCGGCGGCCGTCGCCGTCGAGTCGGTCGACGAGGTGGGCAATCCGACGATCCTCGCGACCGCGACCGTCATCGCGGCCATCCTGCCCATGGCCTTCGTCCGCGGCCTGATGGGGCCGTACATGCGGCCGATCCCGGTCGGGGCCTCGGCGGCCATGGTGTTTTCGCTCATCGTCGCCTTCATGGTCACCCCCTGGGCGGCCCTCCGGTTCCTGAAATTCGAGAAGGCCGGGGAGCAGGGCGGAGACCCCCACGCCCATGCCGACGACTGGACGACCCGGCTGTATCGCAAGATGATGCATCCGCTCATCGACAATCCCCGCATCCGCCGCTGGTTCCTCGCCGGTATCGTCCTCCTGCTGCTGGCCGCGATGGCGATGGTGCCGCTGCGTCTGGTGAAGGTGAAGATGCTGCCGTTCGACAACAAGAGCGAGTTCCAGGTCATCATCGACATGCCCGAGGGAACCGCCCTCGAACGCACCGCGGAAGCGACCCAGGCCTTGACGGCCTATCTACGCACGGTTCCCGAAGTGATCGATATCGAGTCGTATATCGGGTTGTCCGGTCCCTACAACTTCAACGGCCTCGTTCGCCACTACTTCCTCCGGAGCGGCTCGAATGTCGCCGACCTCCAGGTGAACCTCGTCGGGAAGGAGCATCGCGCTGCCCAGAGCCACCAGATCGCCGTGCGCGTGCGACCCGAACTCCAGAAGATCGCCGCAGCCTACGGCGCGAACGTCAAGGTTGCCGAGGTGCCGCCGGGCCCCCCCGTTCTCCAGACCCTCGTGGCAGAAGTCTACGGCCCCGACCTGGAGAAAACGATGGCTCTCGCCCGCCAGATCGAGGCGCAGTTCCGGCAAACGCCCGGGGTCGTCGATATCGACACCTATATGGAGGACGACCGCGAAAAGGTGCGCTTCGACGTCGATCGCGAGAAGGCCGCGCTCCTGGGCATTTCAGCCGAGCAGATCGCCGGCATGGTCCGCATGGCCGTCGACGGGGCAACCGTGAGCCTGATGCGGCTGCCCCGCGAAAAGGAGGACGTGCCGATCCTCGTCCGTCTGCCGAAAAGCCGACGGACCGGGGTCGATGCCATCCTCGCCCTCCAGGTCGTCTCGCCGGCGACCGGCCGCCAGGTGCCTCTGAGCGAGCTTGTCCGGCCGATCGCCGGCCTCGAAGCGAAAAGCCGGTATCACAAGAACCTCAAGCCTGTCGTCTACGTGCTCGCCGACGTGGCCGGCTCCGAGGAAAGCCCGGTCTACCCGATCCTCAACCTGATGCGGGATGTCGGAAACCTCACCGCCCCCGACGGCGGCCGCGTCACCCAGTGGCACACCCGCGTGCCCACCGACACCTCGACCTACTCCATCAAATGGGATGGCGAGTGGCACATCACCTACGAGGTGTTCCACGACCTCGGCCTGGCCTTCGCGGTCGTGATGCTGCTGATCTACATCCTCGTCGTGGCGTGGTTCCAGAACTTCGTGACGCCGCTGACGATCATGGCCCCGATTCCCCTGACCCTCGTGGGCATCCTGCCCGCGCACTGGGCCATGGGAGCCTTCTTCACCGCAACGTCGATGATCGGCTTCATTGCCGGTGCAGGCATCATCGTCCGCAACTCGATCATCCTCGTCGACTTCATCCAGCTCAAGCGTGCCGAGGGGCTTCCGCTGTCGGAAGCGGTCGTCGAGGCCGGCGCGGTCCGGTTCCGGCCAATGCTGCTCACCGCCGCCGCCGTCGTCGTCGGGGCCGGCGTCATCCTTTTCGATCCGATCTTTCAGGGCCTGGCGATCAGCCTGATGGCCGGGGAAGTGGCCAGTACGCTGCTTGCCCGGATCGCCGTCCCGGTGTTGTATTACATGGAGGCGGAACACGAGGAAAAGAACGCCTGAGATGGGGGAAAAACAAGACCGCGGGGCCGGAGAAATCCGGCCCCGCGGGTGCTTTACGGAGGATTCAGTTCGAGCCGGGCTGATGCTCGAGCAGGGTTGAAAGCGGGTCGTCGGTGACGGCGACCGGAGAGGCGACCTCGGCGGGCTGCGATGCCTGGCCGATCGCGGCGGGCCCGGTGGCGGGACGCACGACGGGATGAGCGGTGTCGGCCGGCCGGTCGATCGTGACGCCGGGCGATGCCGGAAGCGGAGGGGTGGCGGTCGCACAAACGGCGCTCGCGTCGGGCTCGGGGAGGGGTTCGGTGAGGAGCCGGTCGCCGGCGCGGATGCGGGTGCCGGCTGTCACGACGGTCGGAGCGGCCGAGGCGACGGTGTCGAACGTCATCTGGCCGGCGGTCAGATCGATGGTGCAGACGCCGGAGGCCAGGCACAGCCGGAATGTGGCAGCCTGGATGCGGGTCGTGGCGGGGCCGGCCGAAAGCAGCCGGGATTGGCCCGAGGTGCCTGCTGCAAGCGCGCCGCGGATCGAGCCCGCCTCGACCCGGATGGCGGTGCCCTCGATGCTGATCTGCGAGCCGGGGAGCAGTTCGATCCATTCGCCGGGGTTTCCGGAAAGAGTCAGATGTCCGTCGGGGCCGGTCGTGAACCGGACCGGGCTCTGGTAGAGACCTTCCACCGGCTGGACCGAGGCGCGCCAGTCGCCTTCGGCGGCGGCGACCTTCAGGGGCAGCGCCTCACCCTGATGGGCCGAGCTGACGCTCAGCGGTACCGATGTGGCGGGAGTCGTTGGCGGGGCGGCGATGCGATGGGGGGCGAGATACAGAACCACGGCCAGGGCGGCTGCGGTGAGAACGGACAGCCAGCCGAGCCAGGGGGTGCCGCTGGCCGTTTCCCCGGCTTCGCCGGACGTCGCGGGGGAGGGGATCGGGAGTTTGCGGACGGCGGCCATGATTTTCGGGGTCAGGTCGGGGCCCTGGCGCAGCTCGAGACCGTGCAGCCCGGAATGGCCTTCCCGCGCCTCCTCGAGCATGGCGCGACAGGCTCCGCACTCCGCGAGATGTCGATCGCACGCCGCCCGCTCGGACGGGGGCAGCGTGTCGTCGAGATAGTCGCAGCAGGTGATTTCGTCGAAGTGGTTCATGTTCATGGTTTTTTTCCTGTCGTTCTTATCTTCCCGGGAGTTGGCGGAGAGTTACAGGAACGATCAAGAATTATTCGTGCACCTCACGAAGCGGCAGCTCGGGCTCGATGGCCGAAGACTGACGGAGAGCCTGACCCAGAGAACGTTTGGCGCGAAACAGGCGGATTTTCACCAGATGGAGAGGAATCTCGAGAATATCCGCGATCTGCTGGTAGGAGCGTTCGAAAAAATAGTACAGCCAGACGACGAGCCGGAAATCCTCGGGAAGCTTTGCCAACGCCGCGCCCACCGCTTCCTGCCGCTCTTTCAAAAGCTGATCGTCGAGCGGGTCGCAGAACACCGGGATGTCGCGATCCGGGAGGGGAATGGCCGGCCGGCGCCGGATAGCTTTGTAACAGTGATTGGTGGCGATTTTGAGGATCCAGTTCGTGAAAGAACGGGCCTGGTCGAAGCGGCCGAGCGACTTGTAAACCGCCAGGAATACCTCCTGGACGACGTCTTCGGCTGCCGACGGCTGGCGGGTGTGGTACAGGGCCATCATGTAGATCTTGCTCTGATATCGGCGGACCAGCTCGCCGAAGGCGTCGGTGTGGCCGTTCAGCACCTGCCTCACGAGTTCGGCGTCTTCCGGGGCCAGTCCCGGGGTGCCGGGCACGGGTTTGTCCGTCACGGCTTCCAGCCCGTCATCAGCGTGTTGCTGGCGTGGTTCGTACAGGAGATGAAACGGTTCACCTCGAACACCTCGGTGCCTTTCGGGAAGGTGCCGATCTTGAGGTAGACGCGGAAGCCCATGCGGTTTTCGGGAAGGTCGAGCCGGGTGAACGTGTGGTGGAGGATCATCAGGTCGCGGCAGTAGGTGTGCTCTTCCGGCGTTCCCGTTTTCGGTGCGCGCTTCCGAATCATGCCGCGGCCGGAAGGATCGCGCTCGTAGATGATCGAAGTTTCGGTGAGACCCGAAGGGCTTTCCTCGAGGATCTCGACTTTCGCCGAGGCTTCCTCGGCGCCGGGAGGCATCGAGGAGAGATCGACGGCGCGCTGGATGTCGTCTTCCATCTGGGAGAGCAGGAGAGCCGTCGACTGGACGTTCGTCAGATGGGCAGCGCCTTTGGTCGAGGTTTCCATACCCTTGGTGAACAGCCGGGTGACGGCGTAGATGATGATCGAGGCGAGCAGGACGCTGACGGCGACCTCGACGAGGGTGAAGGCGCGACGTTTCATGGTCAGCGGTTCCTGTACATCATGCCGGTCATCGAGATCCGGCGTTTCACATTCGCGTTGGTCCAGGAGACCTCGGCGACGAGGACTTTGTAGGCGAAGGGCACGGAAGCCGGAACGGAAGGGGTTTTCACCGAGAGCCTCCGCTGGAATCGCGGCTCCATGTGCAGTTTGAACGCCGCGCCGGCGCTCGGCGCGACTTCGAGTTCGTTGGCGTCACGATCGTTGCCCGGCTGGAGAAAAGGGCTGTCGAATGGCTTGAGCAGCGCATAGTCGAGCAGTTCGGTGGCGTAATTGTAGGCCAGGACTTCGTCCCGGGTCTGGACCGTGCCGGCCGAGCCTTTCGAGAAGATGAAAAAGATCGGGGCGAGGCAGGCCGCGACGATGAGAACGGCGATCATGACTTCGGTGATCGTGAAGGCGTGTCTGTTCATTTCAGCTGCAAGGGGGTCGGATCGACGTTGAACGTGAGAAGGGGCTTCTCCGAGTTGTCTTCCTGGGATGAATCCTCGATGTTGGGAAGGGCGGCGAGGGAGGGGGCGTATTCCAGATCTGCGCCCTGGGAGGCACTCGAAAGATCGAAATTCTTCATCGCGACGGCGCCCTTGATCTGGGGGCGGCCCTTGTTGGTCACGGTCACGGTGCCTTTGGCGGCGGTGAGGCCGGCCTGGACCGGGCCGTTGATGTCGAGCTTGATGTCTCCGTCGAGCGTGACGAGCTGAAGGACGTTGAAATCCGAGCCGGTGGTCCCGTTGATTGTGTTGCTGATCACGATGTCGCCCTTCTCGAGGACGATCCCGCCGTTGCTGATCACGTCGATATTTTTATCGATCTTCAGATCGGTTTTCCCTGGCGCGTAGACCCAGCCGTTGAGGTCGAGCTTGTTATCCTTGAGGAGGCCGCGAGCCTCGAGGTTGCCCCACAATTCCTGGGAGTTCGCTGACGGCGGGAGTTCCCAGGTGGTGCGCCGTCCGGGAACCTGGAGCGCCGTGAGGAACGGGGTGATCGTCTTGAGCGATTCCGCGGGAGTCACGATATCGAACGGGGCCGGAATCTTGTGCATCTTCTCGGGGGGCGGCAAGACCTGGGCGTTCATGAGCTCGGTGAGAGGGCTTGCCTGCAGACTGGGAATCGGAAAGGCCTGGTTGTTGTTGGTGACGATGAATGCCAGCGAAAGATTGTAGGGGCTGTATCCCAGGTCGCTTGCAAACCGCTTGTTGAACTCTTTGAGCGAGTTTGAGGAGGTAGGGTCGAAGCAGGCCATCCGGAGATCATTCTTGATGAAGGTGGTGAACGTCGAGATGTTGTCGTTTTCGGGAAGCGGCTGGGGCGAAAGATACTCCTGCCAATAGGAAAGGTCGGGCGGAGCCGCATTGGCGCCGGGGATATGGGTGAGGAACTCGGGGGAAAAGCGCTTCTTCAGATCCTTGATGGCCTTGGCCGTGATGAAAGAACGATACACTTCGCCGAGTACGAGCGTCGGGGATCTCTTGGTGTCGGTGCCGTACAGCCGGAAAACCGAGTTGAAACGGGCGAACGACTTGAGGGGGGACGAACTGATGAAGCTCCACCATTCCCGTGCCCCGGCCGAATTCGTGTCGAAGGTCATTCCCTGGTCCCAGCCGAGGAGGGCGATGTCTCCGCTGTCATCGAGCCATTCGATCGTGTACAGGCCGTCTCCCTTGCCGTTCTTGAAAAGATGGAATCCCTCGGAATACTTGCCCGGAGAAGGCCAGCCCCGCGTGAGATTGAGATAGAGCTTGCCGCCGCCCAGGTAGACGAGGCCGCGCTTGCCTTTGACGAGGCTGTCGAGCGTCAGGCTGCTGAGCGAGATCTGGTCGTCGCCGTTGTTGAGCACCCAGTG
>DAOOQQ010000023.1:34143-61371 GCA_035388825.1 Candidatus Ozemibacteraceae bacterium | reverse complement strand
TGTTCCTCATGGGCTGGACGATCTCCCAGAGCTTCACCGGCGTCCGCAAGACGCGTGATTTCGAGACGGCGATCGCCCTCACGAGCCAGGCCATCGAAGCCGTGCGCGCTGCCCGCTTCCGCCTGATCGGCGTTGCCCGTGAACTGCGCAAGGACACGCTGATGGCGGATTTCAACTCGGCAAAGGAGACCTATGACGGGAATGAGGGCTTCGTTCCCGTCGTGCAGATCGGCTCGACGGAGTTTCGCCGGGAAGTCACCGTGACCGACTGCCCGTCGAGTATCCCGGGCCTCTCGTCAGGGCTCAAGCTCATCCGTGTCACCGTCACCTGGCGGGCCTCTGAGGACGGCACGCCTCTGACCTTCGAGGCGGCCACGACCCAGGCCGATCTGTGGTGAGCCGATGCTGAGACGCCTTTTGCGGCGGTCATCCGCCGGGATCACGCTGGTCGAGATCATGATCGGCTTCTGCCTGTTCCTGCTTCTGCTGCTGGCCATCTACCGGCTGTTCTTCGCCGAGGTGCGATCGATCCGGGTTGCGCTCGAACACATCGGGGTCAACGAGAACGCCCGGCTGTTTTTCTCCCAATTCGCCAACGATGTCCGGAACTCGAACCGGGTCGTGTTTCCTTCCCCGGTCGTCCGGGAAGCGGTCAGCAAGCTGATCAGCACGGGGGAGGGAAAGATCTGCACGTTCGAGGGGCAGGCGCTCGATTTCGAGGTGAAGCCCCCCGATGAGGAGTTCCTCAAGCTGACAACGATCGACTGGCGTCTGGTGAAGGCAAAGGACGGCACGTTCGATCTCGTGCGCGATATCCGGTCGGATGTGCCGACGAAGCCCGGCGGACCGGCGCCCTGGAAAGCGACCCGCACCGTCTGCGGGGGTGTGAAAGATATGATCGTCTATACGGAAATACGCCGCCCCGTGCGGTTCGGTTCGGTGCCCGGTCTGCCGCTGAAAAGTTTTCTCGTCACCGAACCGTACGAAACGGATGGGACGGGCCCCTATCTGGTTCATGTGCAGATTTCATTCGCGAAACAGGGTGAGGTGGCGAACCAGAGGCGGAATCCGGCGGTTTTCCAGTTTAGGAGCTGCTTTTCTCTGCGGGGCCGGCCGAACGGGGTCATGCCATGATGCATCGGAAGAACGCTCGTTCCCGCTTCGGGCAGGCTCTGATCGTCGTGCTGATGATTGCGCTCGTGCTGGGCATCCTGGCGGGAGCCGTGTTCCAGTTCCAGCGGGGCCAGATTCACCTGTTGTCACGGGGGGCCAAGGACTATCTCGCCCTGTGCGTCGCCGAAGCCGGCGTTCATGCCGTTCTTGCCGAGATGAAGGCGGATTACCAGTTCGTCACGCACGGCAATCCGTATATCCCGCAGAAGGGCTGGACGAGCCCGGCGAAACACAAGCACTGGCTGGTCGGGAACGTCGAGGGCCTCAAGCTCGACCACGCCGAAAAGGGGACCTACACCGGCCGGCTGACGATGAAGAAAACCCGCATCACCGGCGAGTTCAAGGTGCGCGTCAAACTTGCCGGGGCCAAGAACGCCGTCGAGACGAAAACCGTCGATGAAGCCCATCGCTACTTCATTCTCGAGGCCGTGGGCCGCGTCGGCGATGCCTGCCGCAAGGTCGAGGCGGTGCTCGAAAAATACGTTCCGGGCTCCTATATGGAATACGACGGCCAGGTGCTGGATCTCGCGGCGCTCGGCCCCAACCGCCTCGTGCCCGGCGTCGTCCGCCGAGGCCGGCTGTATGGCCAGGAGATGCTGAAGGTCGGAAAACGCGGCGTCACGGATGCCGGGCTCGAACTGCTCGAAATGGAGAAAATATCGACCCCCGGATATTTCAAGACGACCTCGGGCATGCGCGTCGAGTTCCGGAATGGCAAGAATGGTCATCTCAAGCCCGACGCGGATTCGGATCTTCCGGAAGGCTTCGAGACGTTCCCCGAGACCGGGATGAGCAAGGTGCTGTGCCAGTTCGTTCTCGACGGGATGCGGGGCGGCAAGTCTGAACGGTTTCCCGAGCTGAACCCGCAATACTGGCTCAAAGCCGGTGACCCGGCACCGATCGTGCTCGTTCCCGGCTTTTCCTTCAAGGGCTACCACCCTTCGAAGTGGCGCAATCCGGCCAAGCCCGGGGAAATCGTCTACGACCTGAAGTTTCCCGACAAGTATTTCAACAACGGCGACAAAACCCTCATCTACTCGATGGTTCCGCTGCGCATCTGGGGAAATCCGCCCTTCAAGGCGCTCACGATCGTCTGCGAGAAAGATGTGTATATCGCCGGCGATTTCAACCAGCACCCGAAGAACCCCCAGAACTGGACCACGGGCTGGCGTGAGTACGACAAGGAGCTCGAAAACGGCACCGACAAGAACGGCGTCATGATCATCTCGATGGGCCGCATCTGGTTCGACTACTCGAATCCGCTGAATTTCCTCCGGGAAGAGCTCAAAGTTCTCCTCGACTACGAAATCGGCATGAGGCTCGGGGGCGATGAACTCAACCCGCTGGCGATGATTCCGATCGTCTACCCGCCCCGGTTCGGCACCACCGCGCGCGATTTGCGGCTGCCGATGCTCGCCCTGAACTTCAACAAGATCTCGACCCTCTTTGCCCTGCCGAAAACTCCGCCCGAGGTGATCCCGCTGACGATGGGAAGCCTGGCCGTGCACTCCGCGCTCAAACCGCTGCGAGAGTATCTCGAGATTTCCGAGAATCCCGAGGTGAACCGGCAGAGGTTCGGGGTCAAGGGTTTCCTGGCCCGCCAGAAAATCGTCGGGGCCATCGGCGGAGCCTGCTATATGACGGGAATTCTGGCCCCCTTCGAACGTGATATCGCAATAAATATGATACTTGAGCAGATGGAAAAAGAGATGGATGACGATCCGCCCAACAAGGCGCTCGGCATCTGGAACTCCTGCGATCGTCTTTTCAAGATGGCCGTCAAGAATCCCAAGACCGGGTTCCGGCTGCCCGAAATGACCGTGAACGCGCTGTTGATCGACAGCGCCGAGCTCAACGCCCGCTGGGATGCGCTCGACGGCGCGGGGAAAGTCACGAATGAACTCGGCAACATCGACAACGAGGCGATGCGCTGCTTCCGATACGCGGGAGACGACACCCGGGTGATCCTGCGCCATCACGGAGGCATGATCCATCTGCGGAACCGGAAAGCCGACGTGTTTCTCGATGGCCGCTTCCGGGAGGACCAGCCGATCGTGCGCCGCCGCTCGTGGGACTCGACGTTCGTGCGCGGGGGAGGCGATTACTTCCCGCCGTATCCTCCGGCTGCCTTCAACATCATCACCTGGCGCGACGACACCGCGACCGTCGACGAGTTCAACACCTTCGACTGACGCGCGTGGCGGTTGGCAGTCGGGGTGGCGGGGCGGGGCGGTTCGCCGTATAATGCGGGACATTCGATCGAGGGAGGCGCCGGATGCGCCGGTTCGGGTTGTCGCAGCGTGTCGTTCTCGGGTCGCTGCTGTTGTGCGTGCTGATGGTCGCGTTCATGGGGCTGGCTCTGCGCCGGTTTTCGAACGTGATCGATGCGACCGCGCATCTGCGGGTGGCGGATGATGTGCTGATGGTCGGAAGCCAGGTGCAGAACGATCTGTTCGACCTGTTCCAGACCTCCGAGACCTTCGACCAGTATCTCTCCGAGCAGACCTGGCGGCATTATTTCGAGTTCAGCCAGCGGGTCGGCACCCTGCTCGACCGGGCGAAAGACCTCCGCCAGTTCCGCGCGAAGGGAGCCGAGTTCGCGCGGCTCGACCGCACGCGCGTCGAGATGGCCGATCTGCTTCAGAACGCGACCTACACGATCAACCAGAACTTTCCCGTCGGCGCCGTCTCCCCGGCGACGCTCCAGCGGATCAAGGCTGCCCGGACACGCCTTCACGAGCAGATCCGCGATCTGCTGAGGCAGGAAAGCGTGAATCGGCGGCAGCTCGACGCCGTGATGCGCGAACAGCTCGAGGCGATGAGCGGGACGATTCTCTGGGTGGCCGGCCTCGTCCTCGCGGCGGGCCTCTCGTTCGCCTTTTATCTGCATCGTGCGGCCATGGCCCCCTTGCGGAGCCTGATGGACGTGATGCGGAGCCCCGGGGAACCGGGAAAGGCGCCGTTCGTCGACCCGGCCGGGGCGCCCGAGATGCGGGAACTGATCGACTCGTTCAACCAGATGAACGTTGCCTTCGGCAAGCAGCAGAAGCGGCTGACCTCGATGCTGCAACTCGCCGTCACCGTCGCCCATGAAGTCCGCAACCCCGTCGCGGCCATCGGAACCGCGATCCAGGCGTTGCAGGGCGGATACCCGGCCGATGGGCCCGACCGCGAGATTTTCGCCGAGATCCTGAAGGAAGTGTACCGCGTCAACGGCATCATCTCGGATCTGCTCGTCTTCGCCCGGCCTCGCTCCCTGAATCCCGAAGAGATGAAGTGGACGGAGTTGTTCGATGAACTGCACATCCTTCTCCGCTCCTGGTTCGAAGAAAGAAAAATAGTTCTGAACATAGAAATCCCGGAAGAACTGAACGATGCCGTGGCCGACCGCAATCAGCTGCATCGGGCCCTGCTGAACCTGCTGACGAACGCGATCGATGCCGTCGATCACGACGGGACCATCCGCGTTTCGGCCGAACCCTGTCTCGCGGGGATCCGGATCGTGATCGAAGACTCGGGCCAGGGCATTCCCGAAGAGAATCTGGAGCGGATATTCGATCCGTTCTTCACGACGAAGACCAAGGGGACGGGGCTGGGCCTCGCCATCGTGGCCGGGATCGTCGAGAGTCACGGGGGAACGGCCCGGGCCGTTCCCGGGAGCAGACTGGGCGGTGCCCGGTTCGAGCTCGACCTGCCCCGGCGCATCGATGCTGCTCCGGCGGCTCCGGCCATTCCGCCCAGTGCCACGAGCTTTTCCACCACGCAGATCGGAACGAGCGTGAATCCGACGGTTTCCGGGAACACCGCACCGACCGGGGGAGACGAAGCCCATGTATGACCTGTTGCTGATCGATGACGAAAAGCTGATCCTGTGGGGGCTCAAACGGGATCTGGAGCGCAGCGGGTATCGCGTCCGGGCTTTCGAGAGCGCCGAGGAGGCGCTGCCGGTGGCCGAAAAACAGCGGTTCCATGCCGCCGTCGTCGATGTCCGCCTGCCCGGCATGCAGGGAACGGCGTTCCTCGAGCGATTGAAGCAGCTCGATCCCGATGTGCAGGTGATCATGGTAACGGCTTTCGCCGACGTGGAGACGGCCGTCATGGCGATCCGCACCGGGGCGTTCGACTTCATCCTCAAACCGTTCACGCTGGAAAAAATACGCCTTACGATACAAAACGCCCTCGAGGCGGCTCGCCTCAAGAAGGTCGTCGCCTCCCTCTCGACGGAGCGGGCGCAGCGTCAACCGAAGTATGCGGTTCTGGGCCACTCCTCGCGAATGCGGGAGGTGATCGAGACGCTCGAACGGATCGGAAAGGCGGGCGCAGGGGTCGTGTTGCTGGGCGGGGAGAGCGGCACCGGCAAGGGGCTTGCCGCCAACGCTCTGCACCAGATCGGACCGCGCGCGACGGGGCCGTTCATCGAAATCAACTGCGGCGCGATTCCCGAGAATCTGTTCGAATCCGAGCTGCTGGGCCACGAAAAAGGGGCATTCACCGGAGCGACCGAGACGAAAAAGGGGCTGATGGAGCTGGCCGACGGGGGAACGCTGTTTCTCGACGAGGTCGGCGAGATGCCGCTTCCCATCCAGACGAAGTTCCTCAAGGCGCTCGAGGAGCAGAAAATCCGGCGGGTCGGGGGCGACCGGCCGATCCAGGTGGATCTGAACATCATTGCGGCGACGAACCGCGATCTCGCCCAGGCCGTCCGGGACGGCGAGTTCCGTGAAGATCTCTTCTACCGGCTGAACGTCGTGCCGATCTTTCTGCCCCCGCTGCGCGAGCGGAGCGGTGATGCGATGGTGATTGCAAGCCATTTTCTTGAAGTATACTCATCGAAATATAAGCGCCACCTCGGCGGGTTCTCCGAGAGCGCCGTTCAACTGATCGAGACGTATCACTGGCCCGGCAACATCCGTGAGCTCAAGAACAGTATCGAGCGGGCCGTGATCCTCGAGACCGGCGAGCAGATCACCGCAGCGAGTCTTGGGCTGGGAGGCCAGAACGGCCAGATCCCGGCACCCGCTTCCCGGACGATCCTTCAGGAAGTCGTTCCGATTCCCGAGAGCGGAATGGACCTGCATGGGCATCTCGAAGAGATCGAGCGCCGGTATCTGCAGGACGCTCTGGCACGGTGCAAGGGAAACCAGTCACAGGCTGCCAAGCTGCTCGGCATGACCCGGGATATTCTGCGATACCGGTTGAAAAAATACGGCCTTGCCGAGGCATGAGGACGCAACTCCCCTTTGGGCGAATTGCTCTGCGTCCCCCCACCCTCATGGTCGAACCAACACCTGTGGCGTAGGGGCGGATCGTGATCCGTCCGGATGGCTCATCTGGGCCTGATCCTATTTCAACGCGGGGGAAACCCTGGGCAGGCGGCTGGGGAAAAATCCGCAGAAGGGGTGAAAATGAGGATTTTTCCGCAGCGCAGACTGGGGAAACTTCCGCGATTGACCGGGACCCCCATCGCCAAAATGAGGGTACAAGCCAAAACAAGCGAGTTGGCATCGTCCTTGCTGAATCGTTGATCGAGGTTCGACCTCAAACACACATAAAGGAGATTTCAAGATAATGAAACGCGCTCTTATTCTCTCTCTGATGGTTGCCTCGTTCGCTCTCCCGGTTTTCGCTCAGGACGCCGCCGCTCCGGCTCCGGCCGCTGACGCCGCTGTTGCCCCCGCCGCTGACGCCGCCGTCGCCCCCGCCGCTGACGCCGCTGCTCCGGCCCCCGCCGTTGACGCCGCCGCCACCCCGGCTCCCGTGAAGCTCGAAGGTAAAGTCGTCGTCGTGAAGGGCGAGAACGGCGCTCCGGACACCGTCACCTTCAAGACCGCTGATGCCGAACTGACCCTCCTCCCCGGCGACAAGCTGGCCGAGCTCCTCAAGGTCGAGAAGGTTGCCGAACTGACCTTCGTTCTCGAGGGTGAGAAGGTCGCCGCCAAAGACGGGAAGTCCGAAGGCTTCATGATCAAGTCGTTCGAAGAGAAGAAGGCTGACGCCGCCGTTGCTCCGGCCGCCGCTCCGGCGACCGAAGAGAAGAAGGAAGAAGAGAAGAAGTAATTCTTCTCCCGATCCTTCCGGATTCTTTCGGAAACAAAACCCGGATCCCTCGAGGATCCGGGTTTTTGTTGGTGCGGAACCGCCGCCATCAAGAGGCGAAATCTGAGCCGGGCAGCTTGTTTCCGGGCCCCGGCTGCCGTACAATGGCGTGGGAAGCTCAATATTACCGGCGGAGGAAGCCATGGACAGTATGCGGGGGGCCTACGAGCAGCAGCAGATCGACGCCATCGAAGCCTGGGAAGCACAACCGCCATCGACCATGGCCCGCACGATGGGATTTCTTGCCGCCCCGCTTGCCTGGGCGGCCCAGAAGGTCGTCCCCGAGGAGGTCATGGAAAAGGCCATCGATGCCGCGCTGAATGCGGCTGCGGCCGTCTCGGGCAGCGACGATCTCCTGGCCGAGTCGAAAAAGCTCGGCTTCGAAGCCGCTTCCTGCCGGGATTTCGCCAACGCTCCTCTCCATATATCGGACGGCCTGTCGGATACCGTCTCGGATTGGGCAAAAGGGCTTGCTGCCGCCGAAGGGGCCGTGACGGGTATGACCGGCCTCGTCGGCCTGACGGCCGACATCCCGGCCCTGCTGGTGCTTGCGATCCGCACCATTCGCCGGATTGGTGCCTGTTATGGGTTCGACACCTCCGCCGAGGTCGAACGGTCGTTCCTCCTCCAGGCCCTTCGCGCCGGTTCGGCCAACACGGCCGAAGACAAGAAAGACGCCGTCGCGGGCGCCGCCGAGATCCGCGCCGTTCTCGACGGCACCTCGACGGCGATCTCGACGCGCGAGCAGGGGGCGATTCTGGGCCGCGAGGCGTTCACGGCGGCGGTGCGCAACCTTGCGAAACAGCTCTGCATCAACCTGACGCGGCGCAAAGCCGCCCAGGCGATCCCCCTCGTCGGCGGCGGAGTCGGCGCCGCCATGAACGTCCTGTTCATCTCCGACGTTGCCGAGGCCGCCCTGCGCCTGTATCAGAAGCGCCGCCTCGAGATCCACGCCGTGCAGGTTTCGGTGGCGATCGCGAAAAAATAAAGTGTGAAATATAAAATAAACAAAATACAATCGCCGGCCGGGTTGCGCTGATGAAACGGTTGGCGTTCTTGGTTGGCGCCATCCTCGTCGTCCTGATCGGATGCATGGGTGGCGGGGGCGGGGGAGGCGGCGGGACCGCGGGCCCCTCGACCAGTCTCGGAACGATTTCCGGCAAGGTGACGCTCCAGGCCGGTCTCGCGAGCCTGCACGCCTCTTTGACGAAGGCGCTGGCCGCTGTCCAGCCAGGGAGCCTCGTCGTGTTTCTCGAGGAAAATCCATCGATCACTGCCGTTCCGGCAACCGACGGGACCTATACGATGACGGGGATCCCGTTCGGCAAATACTACGTGATTGCGAGATGGAACGCCGGCGGAGATACGATATACAAAGCCCGATCCCTCGCTCGGGTCGATCTGACGTCTTCAAAAGCTGCTGAGCAAATTGATTTCAACCTCGGCCCCGGTGACCGTGCCCGGTATTCAACCCGGCTGCTGGTCTCGGATCCCGATGGCAATCCCGTTTCCTACTGCTCCCCCGTTCTGTGGGGCGAAGCGTTCACTTTTTTGGGGAATGGAGTCTATCGTTCACCTGATATGCCGTCGGGCGCGGTTGGCACGATCGTCATCAACCCACCCCTCGGGAGAATTTGGCAGCAGTGCGTCGTATCCGTTCCTGCCGATGCGTTCGATGCCGCTTCGGCGGTCGTGATCGGAACCAGATTCGTCGAGAACACGAGCAACAACCATCCGCCCTTCGTCTGGATGAAAACACCCTTGCATCCCGTGAGCGGCCAGGGATCGATCCCGCTGTCGGCCTTTGTCTTGGATCCCGAGCACGATGACACCATGGCGACCTGGTCGTGGTCTGCCGGCTCTTTCAGGCAAACGGCGAGCTGCTCGGGTTCATGGATCGCCCCGGTCGATGTCGCGACCGCCTCGATCACCTTCACCGCGAGGGAAACGCTGACGAGGCCGCCGCTTTCCGGCATGACCCGCATGGTGATTTCGAATGACGTGAGGCATCCCGGTGAGGTGATCGTCCCGACGCCGCTCAAGCTGGTTGAAATCACCGGAACGGCCACGACACAGATCGGTGGAGAGGTTCGACTCGCCTTCGTCGCGAGCATCACCTGGCCGTCCGATGTATCTCCGGATATTTCTTGGTCGGCATCGCAAGGTAGCCCGACCGCCGCGGAAGGTGGTACGTTCCATTGGACCTCCCCTCCTATCCAACCGGGGCAGACGGCGCTCGCGACCATTACCCTCGTCGCGGAAGACCCGGCAACTCGCATCGACGCGTCTATCCTGATGAGGGTCACGGCGGTCCCGAACGTGAGCATCGTCGAACCGGCCGAAACGGCATTCGAAGCCGGTTCGACCGTCACATTCTCGGGGGTTGGCTCCGATTATGCCGGTCGTAACATCACCGACGAACGGATGGTGTGGTTCGTCGCGACGGATACGACGACCCTCCTTGCGAGCCGAACGAGGACGATAGCCTACCGATTTCTCCACCGGGGTCCATACCGTATCTTGTTCGAAGCAAGGGACGAAAATGACGTCGCGGCGACTGCGACGAAGCGCATCGATGTCGTCAACGCCAAACCCGTCGTGGTCATCGACACTCCGGCGGATGGCGCGGGCTTCCCGGAGCATGCGGAGATTCGATTCCGTGGGCATGCGATCGATTACGAGGATGGTCCGATCACGAAGAGCTCGGCATTCACCTGGAGTTCCAGCATCGATGGGCAGCTCGGTGTCGGAACGGATCTCCTGCGCACGGATCTGCGCTCGGGGGAGCACGTCATCACCTTGACCGTGAAGGACGGCGAAGGGCGAACCGGTGCCGCGAGTATCGTCATTCGGGTGAACATGCCACCGGCGATGGATTTCATTCCCGTGAGCGGTGCGGCTTTTTTTGCAGGCCAGAGGATTCCCTTCGTCGGAACGGGAACGGATACCGACAACCGCCTCTTGCCGGAGACATCGCTCGACTGGTTCCTCGAAGGAAAGGCCGGAGTCTGGCAGTCTGGCATCGCCAGCTTTACGATCCGGGATTTGGATCTCCCGAAAGAAACGAACGTCGTCAGGCTCGAAGGTGAAGGGGCCCAGGCTACCATCGGTAGCGTGAGTCATGCCTTTACCGTTCGATTGCCGCCGGCCTCCATCACGAGGCCAGTCCAGGGGCTTCGTGTCGATCCGGGACCGGTCACGTTCGAGGGTGTTCCTCCGACGACAGGCAAATTGGTCATGCAGTGGTGGAATGGCTGGGGTGAGGCCGGTGCTAAACAAATCGGGACGGGGACACCCGCCATCCTGAATCTTGAATCCGGTCGTCATGCCATTACCTACGTCGGAACCGACAGCGGTATCCCGCCGGTCGTGAGTTCGAACACCATTACGATCATCGCGGAACGCGTTCCTCAGATGACCTTCACACCGGGTGACGGAGCTGCTCTGTTCCGGCGGAACGACATCCCTTTCAGCGGGACCGGAATGGATACGCTGAACAAGGCGATTTTGCCGGAAAAAATGAAATGGCTGTTGAATGGAGCTGCCTGGAAAACGGCTACGGGAAATTTCCTTGCCCCTCTCACTGATTTTCCCGAGGTTGCGCCGCGTGGGAAAAAGTATGAGATAACCCTTTCCGGAACCGGTCCCTTCGGGACCGAAGGCCGTGTAACACAGAGCCTGACTGCCGGAATTCCGCTTGCAAGCATTACGAGTCCCGCCAACAATCGTCGTATCGATCCGGGCGATGATTTGACGCTGCAGGCCATTCCGGATTTGAAGGGAATCCTCGAGATGAAGTGGTATCGCAATTACGGAAAAGGCGACCAGGAGGAGGTGGGCATTGGATCATCGGTCGTCGATACGATGCCGATGGATGCCGGGAAATATACTTATACGTATATCGGAAGGGATGCGCTGGCTTTCGAGAGCTCCAGCACGGTGACCGTGACATGCGAAGCCGTGCCGGTGATGGATTTTTCCCCGGCTGACGGAAGTGTGTTTTTCAAGGGAACGACCATTGCCTTTCAAGGAGAGGGAGACGATTCCATGGGAAGCATCCCGCCCGTCAGGATGACGTGGTTCATCGATTCTCGCGGGGAGACGGTCTGGAAAGCCGGGATGAACAGTTTCGATCTTCCCTCTGAAGTCGAGGAGGCAGGGCTTCGGCGCATCACCCTGAAGGGGCGAAGTGCACTTGGAAGCGTCATCGGAAGCATCTCCAAGGAGGTGACGATCGATTACCCCCTTGCCAGCATCACGTCACCTTCCGACGGCAGGTATATCAATCCGGGGACAACCGTCGACCTGGAGGCCGTTCCTCCGTCCCACCCGATGATGCCGATGGAGTGGTGGCGCCTGGGCGACACGAAGCCTCTCGGTCAAGGCTCGTCCCTGAAGGACGTTCTTCTCCCGAATGGACTGAATACCATCGTATATATCGGAACCGATAGTCAGGGGATGGTTAGCTCCTCGACGATCCGGATCATCGTGCAAAATCTTCCGACGATGGAGATCATTCCTGCCGGCGATGCAGTCGTTTTTGATGGTGCGCCATGCACGTTGAAGGGCGCGGGAACGGCGGGCGACGGAACAAAGATCGTCACCGAAACCATGAAATGGTATCGAGGAACCAGTTTCCTGGCTGCAACCGAGACCTACTCTCCCAAAGAAGGCGATCTCGTGGCAGGGAGCTGGAACGAGCTGAGACTGGAAGGGCAGGATACTCTCGGAGTGCCGGGAATCATCACCTCGAGGCTGTTTCCGGGGCATCCGTTGCCTTCCATCCTGTCGCCCGCCAATGGAGACACGTTCGAACCGGGAGTGCCGTTCGACCTTCGCGGAGAGCCCGGCGCGTCGAGCCTCATACCCATGGAATGGTGGAGGGATTACGACGAGGCCGGTCTCAAAAAGAATCTCGGCACCGGGCCGTCGATTGATGATGTGAGCATCATGGAAAATGGTTTGCATACGATACGCTATCAAGGAGTCGATACATTTGGAAATATTCTCCATGATCAGATTTCGATACTGATCCGTGGCAAGCCCGTGATGGAAATCACGCCGAATACCGGGGCCTTGCTGTTTGCCGGAGACGTAACGCTCGAGGGGAGCGGGGAGAGGGCGGACAACGGAGCGGCAATACTCGGAACCATGATGAAATGGTATCTCGATGGTGACAAAGAAACCGTCTGGCGAACGGGGGCAACGGTGGATGTGGCTTCCGGCACTCTTCCCGGTTCTCATGTGTTCGAGCTGGTCGGAGAAGATGAAGACGGAGTCGTTGGCAAGACAGCCGTCACTATCGAATTCGGCTATCCGACGCCCGTCGTGACTTCACCGCTTGCGGATACGAGGTATACCAAGAAGGATACGATTGAGGCGCACGGAACGCCAAACCCGGCCGAACCGATCGAAATGAAGTGGTGGCTTGATGATGGGTCGGGTGCGAAGGAGCAGGGCACCGGTCCCGATCTCTCCACGCCTGCGGCCAGCCTGCAAGGGGAGTATACGTTGTCTTATGGCGGCACGGACAGTCTCGGTCGAGAGGTAAAAGGTGTGACCAGAATCCTGGTCCAGGATGATCCGACCGTCTCTTTCACGCCTGGGAACGGGACATACCTGTTTGAGGGAAATTCGGTGACCCTGACGGGCTCGGGAGTCGATGGGGGGGGGGAAGCCCTCGACCTCGCCAAGATGACCTGGAAACGCGACGGAGAACCCTGGAAAACCGGATCTCCGCAAATCATCGGCCCAGGTGATGTTGACTCCAAACTGCATGAAATCACCCTCCAGGGTATCGATGAATACGGCATTGCTTCGACGGTCACGAACAAGATCCGCTTTCGGTATCCGTTGGCATCGATCACGTATCCTGCCGATGGAACTCGGTTGGATACGGATGCACCGACGACTTTCACGGCGGTTCCGAATTCCGAAGGACCGATCACCATGACCTGGTTTTTCGGTGCAACGCCGTTGGGAACGGGAAACTCGATTCCGGTGAACACCTTACCCGCGAACACCCTTCCCTCCGGGGTGCACACGATTTCCTACAAGGGAACGGACAGCCTGGGCAATGTCAGTTCATCGAACGTCTCGGTTCTCGTGAATCGGATTCCGACGGTAACCTGGAACATCGAGAAGCCCGTTCAGTATGCTGTCGCACCGGGGGATATTCCGATATTCCTTGCGAGTGCGGGAACTTCGATCGTCATCAGCGCCGTCGGAACGGATCATGAGGATGGTAATCTGCCTTCCAACAGCATGACCTGGTATTATCCGGAGGGGAGTATCCGTTCGGTCGGATCGACCCTGGCATTGAACATCGAAACGCCCGGCACTCAGACGGTCATTCTGACGGCAGCGGACAGCTATGGATTGATCGCGACGAAGAAGATCCAGTTCTGGGTCTGGGACGCCGAGGTGTATGATGATCTGCTGTTGAACGCACCCACGGGCATTGCCATGACCGATGCCAATACCGTCTATGTTGCGAACGCCTCGGATGCTCAGATTCTCAAACTCGATCGAAAGAGCATCCTGACAGCCAGCGGCGATCTCGAGCGGGCGCCGTCCCCGAATGTCACGGGAGTTGCATCATTGACGGACAGACTCATTTCGATCCTGCAGAATGGATCGTCCATCTACGGCCTGGAAACGGATGATGGTGACGGGCGATGTCGCATCACGAGATTCGCTGCGTCGAATCTCGCCCAGCAAGCGATCAAGTCGGTTTCGAGTTACACGATCGCCATCGGGAACGGTTTCAGCCAGCTCTCGAACCCCATGGATATCCAGATCAAGGGGAGTATCGACAGCGCTGTCGATCCCTCGGTGTTCTTCATCGCCGATCGTGACAACAACCGCGTGGTGAAATGGGATGTCACGAACAACCTGTGCTACAGCCAGGTGACCGGTCTCACCGCTCCCGCCGCAGTTCGATACCGGGCGGATAACGACCTCGTCTATATCATGGAAGGCGGGCGGATCGTCGTCTACGGAAGTGATTTGAATACGTATTATACGACATACAATATATCAGGCCGGGGCGGTTCCTTCTGCTTCGGCACCGGCGCGACGCCGAAGGTCTATGCGACGGATCGGCAGAACGACCAGATCGTCATGTTCGATCTCGGCGGGACGGCGATTCACAAGTTCGGGAAATCGGGAACGGGGCTGGGTGAATTTTCCGATCCCTGGGGGATCATCGTCATACAGAACGATCTCTACGTCGTGGAACGAGGGAACAACCGCATCCAGAGGATTCGCGGCGGCACCTGGTGACGCCATTGCGCCGCCGGGTGCGGTGTGAGATCACTCCAGGTCGAGGGATTGCCTGCCCATGAACACGCCGCCCGCGGTGCCGGCCCAGACTTTTCGGCGCGCGCCGGCGATACCCGCCGCCTGGATCAGGCTCGTGATCGTCTTGTGGTTCCCCAGGCCGCTTTTGATGCGCTTCCAGGTCGCGCCGGCATCCGTGCTGCGGTACAGGCCGTCTTCGCTGCCGGCCAGGACGTTGATGGTATTCGTCGAGTCGACGATAATGGCACGTGTGTTCACCGAGCTGCCGGCGGCAAAGGGTTTCTTCTCCCAACTGCCGGGCATGCCGTTGCTGATCGAACGATACACCCCGCTCACGGTCGCCGCCCAGATGGTGTTGCGATTCACCGCATCGATGGCCATGTCGAGCGCCGTTCCAGAGAAATCGGTTGTGATGTAATAAATATCTAACGGTGCTCCTAGTTCGAAAAAAGTACCCGTTCCCATCGAGATATCTGGTTCAGGTGCTAGAAAAGTATATGAAGAAAGTTCCCGTAAATTTCCTGTCACTGTGTCATTCATTCTCAAAAATATTCCCGAATCGCCTGCAGCATAGAGGCGGTCATTATAATCATCGTAAACCAGCGTGTTGAGAATAGAGCCAATTGGATTTGACGAGTCATCGAAAGAATAGGCAGAAGTTGCATGTGTTGTTGTGACAGGGGGGTCGGTAGGTGTAACCTTTTGATATAAACGTGTTTCGATTGTTTTGTAGGGATCGAATACATTGAGAATCTTTGTCTTGGAATCAACCTGTGAATCGTTGGATATTTGAATTTTGTAAACGCCGTTAGGTGTGGAGGCGAACAACTCGGAAGGATCATGAGAGTTGAATGCTAACTTCAAGAAGTTCGCATCAACAGTCAGGAGATTATCCAATTTTTGTACGATAAAGCTGTCTTCGCTGCCGTTCAGAGTGCCGTCATATGCTAAGTGCCATATTCCGCTGGCGGTTGCTGCGTAAAATTCACGGTTTGATGAAACTGCGAGATGGCTTACGGCGTATTGCCCATCACTTTTCTTCGATCGGCTGCCCAAGGCTCCGAACGGTTGCCAGAAGCCTCCGGTAACGTCTCCCGCCGTATCCGAAAAGGTCGCGACCCAGACCCCGTATCCCCGGGTTCCGGCGTAGACGATGAAATCGTCGCCGACCGGCGTGGTCGGATCGACGAGAAGCGACGTGATCTGCATGGGTTCGCCGGTGACGCTGTCAAACATGTTGTCCCGCTTCGGTAGCCAGAAATCGCTCAGATTGACGGTCACGGTGGCGAACGATGTCGGGTCGTATTTCGATGCTGCTTTGATCGTGACCTGATTGATCGAGATGATATCCGGGGCGATATAGAGGCCATTCGCATCGATCGTTCCGATCTGGGCATTGCCTGCCGTATCGTTGACGGTCCAGGCGACGGACGTGTCGCCAATGTCTGGGGGCGTCACCGTGGCGAAGAACTGAAGCTTTCCAACTTCTGCGACGGTCGCGGCAACGATGGCCGTCGCCGTCCGTTCGACATCTGTGTACAGCTTGACCGCCACTTTGGGAGTGAGCGTGGCGATCGCCGTGGCTGATGCCGCCGAATCCGCTTTCGAGACGGCTCTGATGAGAACGCTGTCGCTGGCCGTCGGGTCGGAAAGACTGGGGAGAGCCGCGGGCCTGCGATACTCGGCCGTCGTCGCGTCGATGACCGTCAACGATCCGCGATCCGAATAGGTCTTTCCATCGGCGGGTTTGAAATCGGTCTTGCTCGTTCCTGCATTTTTGAACTGCCAGGTTACGGCCTCGGTGGCATTGCCGAGGAGGTAATCGAATCCCTGGGCCTTGAAGGTGATCGGTGTGATCAGCGGCATAGCCGTCGTCGCCGGCGGCGCAATAACGAACTGGATGGGCGGATACACCGTGACGGGACACCGTTCCGAAGCGCCGTCTATACTTGCCGTAATCTCTGCCTGGCCGATTTTTTCGGGAGATGCCGCATAGAATGTCACCCGATGGTTGGGATCGGTCGTCGTCGTGGTCGTAACGACGGATCCCGGATCGAAACTGCCCAGGCTCGTAGGGCTGATCTTCCACACCATGGCCGTCTCGGTGGTTCCGACGACGGTGGCGGTGATGGGGAGGGGGGAGTTGCGCTGTGCTTCGCCGCTTTTCGGGGAAAGCGTGATGCCCGCGCCTTCGGCAATCAGGAACGAGAGTGAGCCGACGACTTCAGGATTCGCTTTCGCGCAAATGCCGATGACGACTGGATTGCCGGAAGGTGCCGGAGCGCTCGAAGGTGCCGTATAGGTGAGTGTCACGAGCGAATCCGCCCCGGAGACACTGGGGGAAGAAAGCACGCGACTGCCTGCTGACGGAGGTGTGAGAAGCTCGACGCCCTGGTGGTCGTTCAGGACGCGGATCTGAACCTCTTTGGAACTGCCAGGAGACAGTTGATATTCAAGAGGCCCGTACGTTTCGTCCGTCCCATCCTTGAACAGAATTTCGACGCTCGTGGCGAGGTTGACCGTTGCTTCGCCCGTGAGCAGGCCATCTTGCGTGCGAGCCGTCACCGTCGCCACCGAAGGCAATCGGATCGGCGCCGTGGCTTCATACAGACCCTGTTGATCGATGGTGCCGACGAGAGGGGGCGCGAGAGACCATGTCACGGATCGTGCTTCGATGTTTTCGAAGACGGCCGTGAACTGGATGTTTTTCCCCGACGTGAGAGTGACGCTGGCCGGCGAAAGCACCAGACGGGGGCCGTCGATCTTCATCTTGGCGGTTTTGTCGAAGCTGGGGTTGCCGGCATCGTCCGTGAAATACACCCAGATGGTGTACGTTCCGACGGCCGTGTTCCGGTCCGACTTGAACGTCGCCTCGGTGAACTGAACGGGGGAAAAGGGGGCCCGAACCTTGACGAATCGATCCGGGGACGGCTTGTCGCTCGTTCCGTTTGCGACGGCATAATACGCACTGGTCGTCGAATCGTCTTTGACATCGAAATGCAGATAAACGGGGAGACTGGCGATGAGGGCATACGTCGCGACGTCGGAGGTGGTGTTCTCGGTGATTCTGACGAAAATGGCATCATTGAGGGGGGCGACCGTATCGAGAGTGATTTTGGATGATATCGGACCATATTGATTGCCGGCCCCATCCTTGAAAACGCCGAACACCTCTTTCGCTCCATCCCCCGATGGAAGCGTCCAGGCGACCATGCCGCCGAAGGGAAGCCACGTCGAGCTGCTCGCCGGAGCCGTCGTGTTCGACAGTTGCATCTTCAGGGGAGGTGTCGTGTAGCTCATGGTCAGCGTGACGCTCGTCGTCGCCGTCACCGTCGCCCCATCGTTGATCTTCAGGGTGACCAGAGGCGGGGTCGTGTCGAGAAGGATGGATGCGGTGAACACCTCTTCGGCATTTGCCTGGCCGCCTTTGAAACGGCAATAAATCGTCTTCAATCCGTCGACCGAAGAAAATCGCCACCGTTTGGTTTCGGTATACGACTCCCAATAGGAATACGAAAATGCGGGGTTGTCGGCGAGTTGCATGAACGTCGCTCCGGGATACACGGGCTCGAGAACCACCTCGGCCGAGTTGGTCAGAGCGCTGCCGTCATTGATCGAAATGCCCTGATACCCGACCTGGGCGAGCAGAATGGCGTCCATTTGAACGGTCGACTCGTTGCTGTCTGCATCGCGGAATTTCACGAAAATCCATTTTCGCCCGGCGGACGTATCCTTGAACGTGTGTGTGTACGTTTCGGCATAATTAACCCAGGAGGCATCCGAAAAGTCCGGGCTTTCACTGATCAGCATTTCAGAACATCCGTCGGCATGAAGACTCAAGGTGACGATCGGGAAGTTCGTCTCGACGGAACCTGCGTTGATGACGACCGAAAGATTGCGCGGCCCAACCGTGCCCGTCGTCGACACGAGGAGGCCGGGCATGACGAACTCCTGGCCGGTATCGCCGTCGGTCAGCTTGATGGTCACGTCGTATTTGGTCGAATATAATAGTCCCGTCAGCGTGCCTTCATGCTCCTTGGCTCCATCCGGCGTGAGTGTGACGGTCTTGGCATCCCCGCCGACGGGTTGATACTCGACGACGGCCACACAGGTGGTGTTCGAATCGAACGAAAGGTGAAACGAGTCGGAGCCGATTCGGTCGATGAGAAGGTTCTGAATGCCGATGAGGGATCTGGCGGGGAGGACCTGGCCGGGGGATACGCCGTCGGTTTTCACGTCGTGTGCGAAGATGATTTCCCGATCTCCGGGAATGGCCATGACGATGTCGTAGATGCCGGCAGCGAGCTTGGAAAAGGAAAAATAGCCGCTCGAATTCGTCGTGACCTTGGCCGCTTCGGCCCAGGTGATACGATTCCGGGCGATGATCGGAATGCCCCCGTACATCTTGCTTCCGTTTCGATCGATGGAGACCCACCCGGAAATCAGGGCTTGCGTGTCGATGTCGCCCGTTCCGCCAGACCAGGATGATCCCGAGCCTCCCGAGCCAAGGCAGCCGATCAGAATGCAGGTGCAAACCATCAGCAGAAGGGCAAAAACATTTCTCATGAAGCTAACCCTAGCATGGTTCCGAAGGGAATTTCAATGCGTCTTCCCTCGTTGCGGGCATGAGGAAACGCCGAAGCGCTTATGTCCCTGGCGCTATGAAATCAGACGAGCTGGTCGTACCGGCGTTTGAGGGCCTGGATGTCCTGCCACATCTGCCAGTTGGGGCTGCCGCGCTCGCGGGACTGGTTTCGCAGAAGGTACGACGGGTGGTACATCGGCATGCAGGGGATGCCGAAGATCGAATCGAACCACTGGCCCCGGATGCGCGTGATGCCCTCGACGTCGGGGCCGAGAACGTATTTGCACGAGGTGTTCCCGAGGAGGCCGATCAGGTGGGGTTTGATCAGAGCGAGCTGGCGGCGCAGGAACGGCGTGCAGCATTTCATCTCCTCGAGGCTCGGCGTGCGGTTGTCCGGCGGGCGGCACTTGAGGATGTTGCCGATGAACACCTCTTCCCGCCTGAACCCGGCCGCTGCGAGGATCTTGTCGAGATGCTGTCCGGCCCGTCCGACGAACGGCCGGCCGGTCGTGTCTTCGTCCGCCCCCGGCGCCTCGCCGATGAAAATCAGCTTCGCATGCGGGTTCCCTTCGCCAGGGACGGTCTGCGTGCGGGTTTTCCAGAGCTCGCATCGCTTGCAGGCTGCGATGTCCCGCTCGATCGCCTCGAAGGTGTCTGCATCCGCCGTCCCCTCGGAGCGGGTTTCGCCGGTGCCCGCATCATTGGTATATGAGGCGGTATACAATTCCGCCGCCGGGAACGGGGGCTCGGGCATCTCGGCGACCGGGGCTGCAGTCGCAGACGCGGCATCGGCCCGGGCCCAGGCAAGGAACGTTTCCGTCCAGCTCTTTTTGACAGGCGGGGCGGCGAGCTCGAACTCGTAGGGCGATTCACGACCTGGGGGGGTGAGCACCGCGAACAGATCGACGCTCGTCGGCGGGGTCCCCGGTCCCGACTCCTTCTTCTTGCGTGCCATCACTCGTCCCCCTTCGTGGCCGGAGAATCGGAGCGGAACACCTTGGTCACGCCGTTCACCCGGGTGAGAGCGCGGATCAGCGCCTGGAGTTGCTGGGCGTTCGCGACCTCGATCGAGAAGTCCAGCACGCCCGTGCGCTGCTTCGTGGTGCGCGCGTTCGCCGAGTGGATGTTGACGCCCTGGTTCGAAATGACGCTCGTGATGGCGTTGAGCATGCCCGGCCGGTCCGTCGTCTCGACCCGCATCCGGGTGCGGTAGGACTGCTCGGTCTGCTCGATCTGGACGCCCATATCCCAGCGGACGTCGATCAGCCGCCCTTCGGGCTGCTTGTACAGATCCTTCGCGTTCGGGCAGTCGGTGCGATGCACCGTCACGCCGCGTCCGCGCGTGATGTAGCCCATGATCGGGTCGCCCGGAATCGGGTTGCAGCACCGCGAGATCTTGACCTCGGCGGATTCAATACCTCCAGCTATAATTTGCGGCCCCTTGCGGGCCTTCCGGCGCTGTTCGCGGTCGGGCTTGCGCTGAGGCTGCTGCTGGGACGGCACGGGCGGCGGAGCCTGTTTGGGAACCAGGTCGGGGAACAGCTTCCCGATGATCTGTTGGGCCCGTACCTCGCCGGCGCCGATGCCCGCATACAGCTCGTCGAGGTTCGGAAAGCCGATGTTCTTGATCTCGTCGACGAAGGCCGGCGACTTGATCTTCTTCTCGTCCTCCTTCGAGCCGCCCATGCGGCCGAGGGTTTCGAGCAGCTCCTTCTCGCCGTTGCCGACGAACTCGTCGCGGAACTCCTTCTTCAGCCAGGCCCGGATCTTCTTTTTCGCGTTCGTGCTCTGGACGAACTTGAGCCAGTCCCGGCTCGGCCCCTTCTGGGTCTTGCTCGTGATGATCGAGACGATATCCCCGTTCTGGAGCGAGTATTCCAGCGGGACGATGTGGCCGTTCACCTTCGCCCCGATGCACCGGTGGCCGACATCGGTATGAATATAGTAGCCGAAATCGACGGGCGTGCTTCCCTTCGGAAGCTCGATCACGTCGCCCTTCGGGGTGAACACGTAGACGTGATACTGGAACAGCTCGACCTTGACCGTCTCCATGAACTCGGAGGCGTCTTTCGCGTCCTGATACCAGTCGATCAGGTTGCGCAGCCACGACAGCTTTTCCTTGTAATCGGGCGTCGCTTCCTTGCCGCTCGTTTCCTTGTAGTCCCAGTGGGCGGCGATGCCCTCCTCGGCGATGCGATGCATCTCCTCGGTGCGGATCTGCACCTCGAGCGGCCGGCCGTCATACAGGACGGTCGTGTGCAGCGACTGGTACATGTTTGGCTTGGGGACGGCGATGTAATCCTTGAACCGGCCGGGAATCGGCTTCCAGAATTTGTGAACGATGCCCAGCGCGCCGTAGCAGTCCTTGACCGAGCGGGTCAGGATGCGGACACCCAGATAGTCGTACAGCCCCTCGAGCGTGAGGCTGTGCTTCTGCAGCTTGCCCCATATCGAGAAGATCTGCTTCGGCCGGCCGGAGAGATCGGCGTGGATATGGACCTCGCGCAGATGCTTGTCGATCTGCATCAGCGCTTCCTGCAGCTTCGCATCGCCCTCGAGACCCTGCTTCACGAGGAAGTCTGAGATTTCCTTGTACTGCTCGGGCTGGAGTATCTGGAACGAAAGCTCCTCGAGCTGGCTCTTGATCTTGTTGATGCCGAGGCGGTGCGCCAGAGGGGCGTAGATCTCGAGCGTCTCCTTCGCCACGTATTTCTGCTTCACGGGCGGGAGATACTGGAGGGTGCGCAGGTTGTGGAGCCGGTCGGCGAGCTTGATCAGGATGACGCGCACATCGTTTGTCATCGCGAACAGCATCTTGCGGAAGTTGACGGCCTGGGCGGCGGTCGCCGAGCTGAAGAACATCTTGTTCAGCTTGGTGACGCCCTCGACGAGCTGGGCCAGGGTGGGGCCGAACATCGCCTCGAGATCCTGGAGCGTGGCGGCCGTGTCCTCGACGACGTCGTGGAGCAGCGCGGCGCAGATCGAGGTCGAGTCGAGGTGGAGATCCTTCGCGACGATCATCGCGACGGCCTCGGGGTGGATGAAATACGACTCGCCCGAGGCACGGAACTGATCCTTATGACACTCCTGCGCGAACCGGTAGGCCTTGGCGATGCGCTCGAAGTCTGCTTCGGGGTTGTAGGATTTTACTGCTGTGACGATTTCGTCGAGGGAAATGGCGAACCACCTTCCGAGACCGATGCGAAGCTCTTGACGGCGTCTTCGAGGGAATTATAGACCGCAAAATGGTGTGTGAACTGGGTGATGAGGAACACCCGGCGCATCTTGGCGCTGAGATTCACCAGGCGCAGGTCGCCCTTGCCCTGGCGGGTCTTTTTCAGACCGTGAACGAGCACGCCCATCCCGGCGGAGCTCATGTATTTCAGGTTGGCCAGATCGATGATCAGCCGGCACTTGCCCTGGTCGCACAGCTCGTTCAGCTTGTCGCGCAGGATGTCGGAGTTTTCGAACGTAATCTCGCCGCGCACGTCGATGACGACGGCGCCGTTGTCGCGTTCCAGACACTCGATGGTCAGACTCATGAGAACCTCTCGGATCCGTGTTGCGGATAGGATATCATCGCCGGAAACGGCGTGTCAACGCAGATTTGCGCAGACCTCTTCAGAGAATGTCGCCCTGGGGGAGCTTTTCGCCGAGGCTCAGATGGTAGCTGAGCGACTCGAGTTCCATGGCCAGGTCGACATTGTGGACGGTCACCTGCGGGGTCGAGAACAACTTGAACGGGGCGAAATTGAGCACGGCTTTCACCCCCGAAAGCTGCGCGATCTCGAACACCTCGTGGACGGCCTCGACGGGAACGGTCAGGATCAGAATCTCGATGTTCAGCTCCTTGACCGCCTTCGGAATCTCGGAGACATGGCGGATGGCCGAGCTGGCCCCGACGACCTGGCCGATCACCCGAGGATCCTTGTCGAACAGGGCGACGACCTTGAAGTTGCGCCTTTCGAAACCGCGATACGAGGCCAGCGCCTTGCCGAGCCGGCCGCCCGCGCCGACGATGCCGACCATGCGCTTGCGCTCGAGGCCGAGGATCTTGACGAGATGATCGCGCAGTTTTGCGACCGTGTAGCCGACGCCCCGTTTGCCGAACTCCCCGAAATAGGCGAGATCCTTGCGGACCTGGGCGGGGTTCAGATCGAGCCGCATCGCGAGCTCCTGGGAGGAAACGACAGTCAGACCCTCATCATCGAATCCGTTGAGACACCGGAGATACGCCGAAAGTCGCCTGATCGTGGCCTGCGGCGGCTGTATCTGCTTTTTTTCCACGTGCAATTTTGCTCCTGCACAAGCGGCGATGCCTTTTTCTACCATACCCCCGGCCCCGTCGGCAACAACGCATTTCATCCGTTCGTGTATTTCTCATGGTATCCTACCGGCAGCCACCCGATATGTATGGAGGAAGCGGAGCATGCCACGACCGGATCAGATGACCGGCCAAACGTTCACCTACGGGGATTACTGCCGTTGGCCCGATGAGGAACGATGGGAACTGATCGACGGTGTGCCGTTCGACATGACCCCGGCTCCGTCGCGCCAGCACTCACTCGTGTCAGGGGAACTCGAGGGAATCCTTCGGGAATTCCTGCGCGGCAAGCCCTGTGAGATGCATCATGCGCCGTTCGATGTCCGGCTTCCCAAGGGGGGGGAAGCTGATGAGGAGATCACGACCGTCGTCCAACCCGATATTCTCATCGTCTGCGACGAGAAGAAGCTGGACGACAAAGGCTGCCGGGGTGCGCCGGACCTGGTGATCGAGATTCTGTCGCCCTCCACCTCTTCGCGGGATCACATCACGAAGAAGCGCCTGTATGAACGGCATGGGGTGAAGGAGTTCTGGATCGTCTCGCCGACCGACCGGCGGATCATCGTCTACGCCCTCGGTGCCGACCGCCGATTCGAGGAGGCGGTCATCTTCAGCGATGTCGAGATCATGCCCTGCAAGCTGTTCCCGGGGCTCGAAATCGACCTCGGCCGGGTGTTCGCCTCGGTGCCGCGGCGGATCGTGAAGGAATCCCCAAAAAAATATCAGGTATGATATTATAATGCCGGAGATTTGAAGGCGAAGCCGCGCAGGAACTCCCCGGCGGGCATCATCGCCTTGCCGGGCCGCTGGAGCCGCAGCAGCCGGAGCGAACCGAGTTCGCCGCACGCGATACGGACGCCCCGTGCATCGGCCCCGAGAATCGTGCCAGGCGCCGCGGACGAAGCTTCGCCCACCGCCGCCTCGCCGACCTTGAAGCGCTCGCCGCCGGTCTCGAACCAGGCGCCGGGACAGGGGGTCATGGCGCGGATGAGGTTGAACAGATCGCGGGCGGGCCGCTTCCAGTCGATATGGGCCGTTTCGCTCGAGATCTTCTGGGTGTAGGTCGCGTGCGTGTGGTTCTGGGTTTCCGGGGTGATCTCTCCCCGAGCGAAAGCCAGGAGGGTGTTGGTCAGGAGCGGGGCGCCCAGCGCGCTGAGCCGGTCGTGGAGGGTCGAAAGCGTGTCGGCATCGGTAATGGGGGTTGCCTGGGAGGCGAGCATGTCCCCTTCATCCATCTTGGCGTTCATGCGCATGACGGTGTTGCCGGTCACGGGGTCGCCGGCCAGCAGCGCCGCGTGGATGGGGGAGGGACCGCGATACTTCGGCAGAAGCGATGCGTGAAGGTTGACGGGGGCCAGCCGGGGGATGTCGAGGACGTCCTGCGGCAGGATCAGTCCGTAAGCGACGACGACCAGGAAGTCGGGCTGTTCGGCTCGCAACTCTTCAACCGCCGCCGGATCTTTCCGGAACGAGGCGGGCTGTCGCACGGCAAGCCCGAGCTCGAGGGCGGCCGCCTTCACGGGGGTGGCCGTTTCCCGGTGTCCGCGCCCTTTCGGCCGGTCGGGCATGCAGTAGACCGACGTGACCCGGAACGCGGGATGCGAAGCGAGGTCCTTCAGGGCCGGGACGGCGAAGTCCGGGCAGCCCATGAACACCACGCGCAGCGGGGCCGCCTCGCTCATGCGGCATCGACCCCGTTATCGGAATCGTCATCGTCATCTTCATACTCGATCCGGCCGCCGGCCTCGATGATCTCGAGCTCGTGGCGGATCTGGAGGCGGCGGGCCTTCGAGATGCGGTCGATGAACAGGACCCCGTCGAGATGATCGTTCTCGTGCTGGACCGCGCGGGCCAGCAGGCCGTCGGCCTCGATCTCGAAGGTGTTGCCGTCGAGATCCATGGCGCGGGCTTTGATCCATTTCGCCCGGGTGACGGTCTCCTGGAGGCCGGGGAGGGAGAGGCAGCCTTCGTTGCAGGTTTCCTTGCCGGCGGCTTCGAGGATTTCGGGATTGATGAACGTGAGCGGATTGTCGCCCGTGTCGATGACGAACAGGCGCTTGTTCACACCGACCTGGGGAGCGGCGAGCCCGACCCCGTTGTTCTTGTACATCGTCTCGAACATATCCCTGACCAGGGTGCGCAGCTCGTCGTCGAAGGTCGTGACCGGCTCGGAGGCCTTGCGAAGCTCATCCTCGCCGAGGTGGAAAATGCGTCTGACCATGAGGTGTCTCCTTCGAAGGCGGGGTTGGGGAGCCCCGTTCATGCGATATTTTTCCTCCTCATTATACCACGACCCATGACGGCGCGCACGATCGAAAGGAGTCAGGAATCGATATCAATCGATATTTTCACGCCGGAGCGCGCGGCGGCGGGGGCCGTTGCTCGCAAGGCTGCCGTGAGGGCGGTCCGGTCCGGAGCGCGGGCCAGGAGCTGGAACCGGAACTGGTTGTTGATCCGTTCGATGGGGGCGGGGGCGGGGCCGAGCAGGCTTCCGCCGGCGAATCCCGGAGCGGCTTTCAGGGTGTCGGCGAACACGCCGGCCGTGTCCCTGGCCTTTTCCGGCAGTTCGCTGACGAACAGGACAGAGGCGAGATGCAGGAAGGGGGGAAAGCCCGCGGCTCGCCGATGGACGGCTTCCTCGGTGAAGAAGCCGAGGTAGTCCTCGGTGAGGGCGAACCGGATCGAGTGATGGTCCGGGAAGTAGGTCTGCAAGACGACCCGGCCGGCGGCATCCCCGCGGCCGGCACGGCCGGCAACCTGGGCCAGCAGCGAAAAGTTTCGCTCCGACGACCGGAAATCCGGGATGCGGAGCAGGCTGTCGGCGGCGAGAATGCCCACGAGCGTCACATCCGGAAAATCGAGGCCTTTCGCGACCATCTGGGTGCCGATGAGAATGTCGATCTCGCGCCGGCCGAACCGGTCGAGGATCGTCTCGAGCGAGCCGCGCGTGCCCGTCGTGTCGGAATCCATGCGTGCGATGCGCGCGCCCGGGAAATACCGGCGCGCTTCGGACTCGACCCGCTGGGTGCCCGCGCCGAAATACCGGATCGCCTCGCTGCCGCAGGAGGGGCAGGCACTCGGCAGGGGGCGGGCCTCGCCGCAGTAGTGGCAGCGCAGGATGCGGCTTCCCTCGTGATAGACCAGCGAGACCTGGCAGCGCGAGCATTCGATGACCTTGCCGCAGGCCCGGCAAAGCACGAAGCTGCTGTACCCGCGACGGTTCAGATACAGGATCGCCTGTTTGCCGGCCTTGAGCGTCTCCCGCAACGCGCCGGCGAGCGTTTCGGAAAACATGCTCCGGTTCTTCTTCGCGACCAGCTCCTGGCGCATATCGACGAGATCGACGCGGGGCGGGGTCCGATCCGTCACACGCCGCGTCATCTCGACGAGGCGGTAGCGGCCGTCGCGGGCGCGCTGGAAGGCTTCCATCGTCGGGGTGGCCGAACCCATGACGAGCAGGGCGCCTTCGAGCTCGCATCGCCGCGCGGCGACTTCCCGGGCGTGGTAGCGGGGGGATTCGCTCTGCTTGAACGAGGGCTCCCCCTCCTCGTCGATGATGATCGAGCCCAGGCGCGGCACTGGGGCGAAGACGGCCGAGCGGGCGCCGACGACGACCGGGGCATCCCCGGAGCGGATGAGCTCCCACTGGTCGAACCGTTCCCCGTCCGACAACCGGCTGTGAAGGATGGCGACGCGCTCGCCGAACCGGTCACGAAACCTTTTCACCATCTGCGGGGTCAGGGAAATC
>DAOOQQ010000023.1:0-34043 GCA_035388825.1 Candidatus Ozemibacteraceae bacterium | reverse complement strand
GCGCTCGCCGAACCGGTCACGAAACCTTTTCACCATCTGCGGGGTCAGGGAAATCTCGGGAACGAGCACGATCACCCCGCGGTTTTTTTCCAGCCGCTCGGCCACCCAGCGCAAATACACCTCGGTTTTCCCCGAGCAGGTCACGCCGCGCACGAGCACAGGGCGCCCATCCCCGGCGGCCGAGGTGCGAATCTCGGTCAGCACGGCCTCCTGCTCGGCCGTCAACGCGGGCAGGGGGGAGGCGGATGTGCGGTAATAGGCGTCACGGGCCACCTCGCGCCAGAACCGTTCTTCGCGCAGGATCAGAATGCCCTTTTCGAGGAGCTGCCGGATCGGGGCCGAGCTGACCCCGGCTTCCTTGCAGAGGCGGGGGATCGAGAGAGGGGTATTGACCCGCAGAAGGGTTTCAACCGTCAGCCGTTCTTTCGGCGTGAGGGCTTCGAGGGCGATGGCTTTGTCCGTCGGCAGCGCGACGAGACGGACGATCCGGGGGCCCGCCGCCTCCTGGCGCTCGAAACCGACCGTCACCAGGCCGTCGGCGGACCAGGCGGCCAGTTTGCCCGCGACCTGCGGGAAGCGGGCGAGCCAGGACTTGTACGGCGCCTCGCTCTTGCCGCGCAGCCAGGCGATGGGGGCCGGGAGGCTTTCCATGCCGGTCGTGAGGGCGGCCGCTCCGGGGCGGGCGATGCGGGTCATCTTCTGCTTCACCCCGGCCGGGAGCATGGCGTGAAATGCCTCGCCGGGGCCGCAGAGACAGGTGTCGGCGATCCAGAGGGCGAGGTTCACCAGCTCGGGGGAAAGCAGGGGGACGGGATCGAGAACCTCGTGTATCGCGAGGGTGCGGAACGAAGGAGCAATATCTGTAACTTTTATAACATAGCCTATAATGCGTTGCGCCTGAACGGGGGCGACGACCCGGCAGCCGGGGGTGGGAAACGCGTCGGGGGCCGCGTCGAGGTGATAGGTGAGGATGCCGCCCTCGACGGGGATGGCGACGGGAAAGGAAACCTCGACGTATCGCCGGACGGCGCCGGTGTTCATGGGGCCGCGCCAGGCCGGCCGTCAGCCGGCGGCGTGGGCGAGCCGGTCGGCCAGGAACTCGGCGAACCGAAGGAACGCCGACTGGGCCGTCACATCGGGGATCAACCTGTCGCCGGAGGATTCCGTGACGATCAGGTGTCCGTTCGGCTGGCGGCGAACGACGATCCAGCCGGATTCGGCAAGCGCGCGCACCCCCGTCTCGGGGGCGTCGGGATGCACGAAGCGGGCCCGCAGATGCCGGGCGGGCGCGGCCGTCGTCTCCTCGAGTCCGGTTGGATCGAGGGTGATGCCGAGCGTTTCGGTGCGGCCTTTCTTCTTCCGCAGGGGGAAGGGGCCTTCGTACGTCTCGATATGAAGCGGGGCCTCGTCATCCTGGTTGGGGGACGGCGCGGGGAAGCCGAGCTTCACGAGGCAGCGTTCGAGCTGGTGCTTCCAGTCGGGGGGGGCGCCGGCAAGCGAGATGAGAGGCTCGGGCACGGTGCGCGATACCACGACCCGCATCGACTGCAGGCGGTTGCGTCGCGACAGGAACAGGACGAGATCGGCGAACATCTGTTCAAAGGCCGATCGCCACTGGCCCGGGACCGGTGGAAGTTCGCGCAGGGTGTAGCCGCGTACCGCGCAGGCCCGCAGGGTGGGGGCCGCGTCGGCGGGCAAGGGCTCGTGCAGGAAAATGAGCGGCCCCCCGCGTCTGAGCAGAAGCTCGATGGCGGGCGAACGCGGCGCGCCGTTCGCGATATCGGCGAGGGTCGACGTCGGCAGACCGACGCCGACGGTGGCGGCGAACGGCTCGCTCCTGTCGGCCCACGCGGGGCGGGGGTCACCCGACAGGATCGGCGCGCCGCTGAGGTGGCGCAGCGTCTCGGGAGCAGCCCAGCCGTCGGCTTCGGGAGACAGCGCAATGCGCGTCTCGAAGCCGCCCTGCTGGAGCTGCCAGACGAGATCGTGGGCGAATCCCGCGGCAAGCCCCCGACCGATGACGATCAGCAGGCGCGCCGCAGGCGGATTACTTTTCGACCTCAATGTCGAGAGCCCCGGAGGCGATCTCTTCCATCGCGATCTTCACGTAATTCTCGTCGTTCGCGTCGATCAGCCGCTTGCGGCCTTCGACCAGCATCTTCACGCGCTGGGAAATCGCGATGACGGCGTCATACTTGTTCGGGATGCGATCCGTGATGTCGGTGCGGGAGCGGAACTTGAGTGCCATTTATTCGACCTCCGGTGTGGGGTTGATCTCTTCGACAGGGGCCTCGTCGTCGCTGTGGTCGGCGATCTTGCGACCCAGCAGGCGAAGCGCCGCGGTTTCGGGATTGATGGCGGACAGGATCACATGATCGGAATCGGTGACGACGATGGCGCGGGTCTTGCGCCCATACGTGGCGTCGATCAGCTTGCCGCGCTCCTTCGCGTCCTCCTTGAGGCGCTTGATGGGCGCCGAGCCGGGACTGACGATGGCAACGATGCGGCCGGCGACGACGACGTTGCCGAATCCGACGTTGAGCAGACGAACCTTCATGCGATGCTCCTCGATTCTCTCACTCGATGTTCTGGGCCTGTTCGCGGATCTTCTCGATCTCGCATTTGATGTCGAGCACCTGCTGGATGACCAGAAGATCGCCGACCTTGCTGCCGGTCGTGTTCGCCTCGCGATTCAGCTCCTGGAGCAGGAAATCCAGTCTGCGGCCGATCGGCTCGGTGCTCTGCATGATCGTGCCGAGCTCTTTCAGATGGCTGGCGAGCCGCGTCAGCTCCTCGCTGATGTCGGACCGGTCGGTCCAGATCGCGATCTCGGCGCCGAGACGGGAATCTTCGATGCCGGCCTGGCCGGCCAGTTCCCGGATACGCGCCGTGAACCGTTCGATGAACGCGGCCCGGAACTGGGGAATGCGCTCCTCGATGGCTTTCCGGCACTCTTCGAGCTTTTCGCGGCGGCGCAGGATGTCGGCGGCCAGGTTCGCGCCCTCGCGCTTGCGGGACTCGATGAACGCCGCGATCGCCTTTTCAGCGACGGGCTTGATCCGTGCCCAGATCACGTTCTGGTCGGCCTTCTCCGAGTCGACTTTCATGACGCCGGGCAGGCCGAGCATGCCGTCCAGGCGCAATGGAAGCGGCCGGTCGGTTTCCCGCTCGAGATCTATAGCCAGATCTATAAAAGACTTGAGCAGCTGGCGGTTGACGACGGCCTGTTGCGTGGGGGCGTAATCGACGATCTCGAGATTGACCGAGACCTTGCCTCGGGAGATCCGCTCGCTGATCAGGCTGCGCAGCATCGCGTCAGCCCAGCCGTAACCCCAGGGAACATGCACGTCGAGCTGCAGGAAACGATTGTTCACGGATTTGAGCTCGACCGCGACCCGCCCGGTCGCATCCGTCAGCTCTCCGCGTCCAAAACCCGTCAGACTCGCTACCATATCCCGGCATTATACTGCATCGCCGCGGGGTTTGCAAATCGAAAAACGAATCCGGCCGGGATATCATGAAACGATGGATGGTTGGACGGATACCCATTGTCATCTGGATGCAGCCGCCCTCGCCGGCGACGGGGCGGGGGTGATCGCCCGTGCCCGTGACGCCGGCGTTCGCCGGATCATCGTGCCGGGCATTGCCGGGGCCGTGCGAAATCCGGGCTGGCCCGCCGAGATGGTCCGGATTGCCTGGGGGGTCCACCCCTTTCACGCCGCCGCCGCCACTCCCGCGTCCATCATCGCGGCCTGGAAATGCCGGGGCTACGAACCGGTCGCGGTCGGGGAGTGCGGCCTCGACGTCCATGCCGAGGTGGCGCTGGATCATCAGGCCGCCGTGTTCGAGACGCAGGCCGGGATTGCCCGGTCTGCCGGTCTGCCGCTGCTGGTGCATCTGCGCGGAGCCTGGCAGCGCGCCCTCGAGATCCTGCGCCGCCATGCCGAAGGAGTCCCCTGGGTGATGCATGCGTTCAGCGGCCCGGTCGAAATCGCGCACCCCTTCCTCGCCGAAGGGGCCGTCATCTCGTTTGCCGGCTCCCTGTGCATGCCCCAGGCCCGCAAGACGCCCGCCGTCGCCCGGATGGTGCCGGATGACCGCTTCGTCCTCGAAACCGACTCCCCGGATCTGAAGCCCTTTTTCTTCGAGGCTGCCTGCAACGAGCCTGCGGCCCTTCCGGGAATCGGCCGGTATCTGGCCGGGCTGCGCGGGGTGTCCGCCGAGCAGGTGCGCCTCCAGTCGGCCGCAACGGCGGTGCGGATCTTCGGCCGCGGCTGATGCTGCATCCAGGCGCTTCCTGTGATAAGGTGTCAGGCGCACGGGAGGGAACCATGTCGGATGAACCACGATTCTACCGGACGGAGCTGCTGATCGGCCCCGAAGCGCTGAAGACGCTGGGAGAGGCCCATGTTGCCGTTTTCGGCATGGGCGGGGTGGGGTCGTATGCCGTGGAGGGCCTTGTCCGCGCCGGTGTGGGCCGCCTGACCCTCGTGGATTTCGACACGATCGGCCGGACGAATCTGAACCGCCAGATCATGGCGCTCGAATCGACGATCGGCATGCCCAAGGTCGACGCGATGGCAAATAGAGTGCTCGATATAAATCCCGGCTGCCTCGTCGAACGCCACCCGGTTTTTTTCGACCGGGAACAGATCGCGCGGCTGCTCGGCCGGCCCTACTCCCTCGTGATCGACGCGATCGACTCGTTCAACCCGAAGATCACGCTGATGGTCGAGACGGTGAAGGCCGGGCTGCCCCTGCTCTCCGCGATGGGCGCTGCCGCGAAGATCGATCCGACCCGGGTGACGGTTTCGGATATCGGCGACACGACGATCTGCCCCTTCGCCCGTCGCATCCGGAAGCGGCTGCGCAGCTTCGGCATCGAACGCGGCATCACCGTCGTCTCCTCGACCGAGCCGCCGATCATGCCCTACCATCCCGACGAGATCCCCGGCGAGCGGCACGAGGTCACCCTCGCCCGGGGGCGGCCCCGCATGATCCAGGGCTCGATCGGGTACATGACGGCCATCTTCGGCATGATGCTTGCCGGTGTTGCCGTTCAACGGCTGACCGGCCTTACCACCGCCTCCCAGACCCCGCGCGGTGCCGGAAAACCTCTTCCGTCGACAGGGGAGTGATCCCTGCCCCGGCCTTCAGAACGGCCGGCTCGCGAGGGCGATCACCGTTTCGAGCGGGATCGTTTCGCCGCGCGCCTTCGGATCAATGCCGAGCGATAGAAAACGCTCCTCCCAGCCGGGAGCGGCCTTGGGAAACGCGTGCCGCAGCAGGGACAGGGCCATCTTGCGGCGGCTGGCGAGCATCACGGACAGCAGCTTCAGCGCGTCTTCCCGCCGGGCGAACTCCTCGTCGGAGAGAGCCAGCGGCCGCAGCTCGAGGATGGTGCTGTAGACCTTGGGCGCCGGCCGGAACGAGGCGGGAGAAAACCGCGTGCCGAGAAGGGGCTCGGCGAACAACCGGATCTGCGCCGAGAGGAATCCATAGGCATCCGAACCGGGGCGGGCCGCGGCTTTGCGCGCCACTTCGTCCTGGAGCAGGAAGACCAGCCGCGCCGGCGGCGGCCGCAGCATCAGCAGGCGGCGCATGATCGGCGTTCCGCAGTAGTAGGGGAGGTTCCCCGTGACGAGCAGCCGCTTCCCGGCCGGGATGAGCGGGGTCAGATCCATCTCGAGCACATCGCCCCAGTGGACGGTGAGAGCCGGGCCGAACCGGGCCAGCTCTTCCCGCATCCGCTCGTCGATCTCGAACGCCGTGACCCCGGCCCCCGTCCCGATCAGCTGCCCGGTGAGCGCCCCGGGCCCCGGACCGATCTCCCAGACGGCGTCTCCCGGCCCCGGGGCGAGGCGGCGCACGATCTCGGCCGGCAGCCGCGCATCGGTGCAGAAGTTCTGGCCGAGCGATTTCTTCGCCGGCAGCCGGCCGTCACTCGTCATCCTGCCACCAGTCATCCGTCGGGGTCTTCGCGATGTCCCGCACCGTTTCGAGAAACTCGTCCCGTCGTGCGCGCGGCATCGTCGGCTGGGTGAGGAGCTTCAGAATCCGCACCTCGAGCTCGCGCCGGGGCAGGTCGAGCCGCACGAGATCGCCCGCCGCGATTTCCCGCGTGGGCTTCGCCGGCTGGCCGTTGATCGAGATCAGGCCGCGCTTGCATGCCTCGTTGGCGAGCACCCGGCGCTTGATGAGCCCCGTGGCCTGCAGGAATTTGTCGAGTCGCATAGATACTCCAAGATATAAAACGGGGACGGGCCGACCGGCCCGCCCCCGCGTGTCGAGCCTGGAATTACAACTGCTTCAGGATCTCCGCGTTCCGCACGACATGAGCCTGGTTGCGCATGCCGGTCAGGAAGCCGGTGTAGAACTCCTGCATGTACTCCTGGCGCAGCTGGGCGCGGATCTTTTCCCGGACCGTGTTGTCGAGCTTGGCTTTCTCGCCCTTGTCGCCCTCGGCCTCATACTGGATGATCGTCCAGCCGTAGCTGGTCTGGAGCGGGGCGGTGAACTGGCCGACGCTCAGCTTCCAGACGGCTTCCTCGACGTTCGCCGGGAGCTGGTTGCGGCGCACCTTGCCGATGCTGCCGCCTTCGGAGGAGCTGCCGTCGATCGAGTAGCGCTTGGCCAGCAGCGAGAAGATCTCGCCGGCCTGGAGCCGCTTGAACACGTCGTTCGCCGTTTCCTCGTCGGAGAACAGGATCTGGCGCAGTTTGCGTGACTCGGGCGTGTCGAACTTCTCCTGATTCTTCGAGAAGAACTCCTGGATGGCGACCTCGTCCGGTTCGAAGGTCATGACGTGGCGCAGCTCGCCCTTCATCTCTTCGAACGACTTGAACTGGTCGACCTTGTAGGCGTCGACGCGCACGAAGTGGAAGCCCAGCTCCGTCTCGATCGGGCCGACCACGCGGTTCTCGGCGCCGGTCTTCGGCAGGGCGGCGAACGCCTTGTGCAGCTCGGGCAGATACGTGTGCCCGTCAACCGTGATCTGGCCTACACCCTGCGTCAGGGCGAAGTTGGAGAAACCGGGATTGGCCGAGAAGGGCAGGGGGCCGATCTTGACCGCGCCCGTGTCGGGATGCGCTTCCGATGCGATGGCGGCGAAATTGTCCGCATTGATCCGCTTCGCGATCTCCTGAGCCTTTTCGGAAGCGAGCGCCCGCCGCCGCTTCTCTTCGAGAGTGCTGCGGATGCGATTCTTGACCGTGTCGTTGTAGCCGAGCTGGATCGGATCGAGCAGCGCCTCGAGCTGGAACAGGTGCAGCCCCTTCTCTGTCTTCACGACCCGCGACACTTCCTCGGGATTGAGGCCGAACACGACTTCCTCGATCTCGGGCATGACGTTGCCGGCCTGGCCGATCTCCTCTTCGAGCATCGCGCGTTGATCGGCCGAGTAGTCGGCCGTGATCTCGCCCTTGAAGAATACCGGCAGCTTGCCGTCGGCCTTGCGGGATTTCCCCATCGAGTACTGCATCACGATCTCGCGCGGGGTGCGGCTCTTCTGCTCGAGAAGATCCTTGGCCGTCTCGAGGTCGCTCTGGGCCTTCATCTCGGCCTGTTCCTTGCGGATCTCGGCCTCGAGGCGGGCACGCACGTCGTTCAATTGGCTGGTCTTGCCGGCGTCGCGGGCTTCGACCTTGATGATATGCCAGCCGAACTTGGTCCGGACGGGTTCGGTCACGTCACCGATCGCGGCGGCGAACGCGGCATCCTCGAACGGCTTGACCATCTGGCCGCGGGCGAAGGCGCCCAGGCTGCCGCCATCCTTCTTCGAGCCGGTGTCATCCGACTTTTCGGAAGCCAGCTTCGCAAACTCCTCGCCCTTCATGACGCGTTCGCGCAGAGCCTTGATCTCGGCTTCGGCGGCCGCGAAGGCCTGTTCCTCGTCGTGGGCGACCGAGACGTCGAAGGCGTGGGTGCTGTGCTTGTCGCGGATCGAGAGCTTCGCGGGCGCGTCGCCGGCCGGAAGAACGATGCACACGGTGCCGGCCACGAGATCCTTCGGATTGCCGGACAACGGCAGGGAAAGCGCGCCGCCGACCTTCTTCTGACTCTCGGCGGTCGGGGTGCAGGTCGCGCCGGAAGCGGTGGTCAGCTCGATGTCGGTGTAGTCGAGCGCCGCATCAGCCTTCCGATCCGCGATTCCCATGTCGAACGTGTACCGGGTCTCGCCGGCATCGGTGATGATCGTGAAGTTGCGCAGCGACACGGAATAGTTGTCGAGATCTTTCTCGAAGCTGCTGCGGGGCTTGATCAGGATGTGGCGGGCGGTGACCGTCTCGGGAACCTTGAACTCCTCGATGTGGTCGGTGTAGCGCCGCTTGATGTCGTTCTCGGACACCGGCATGCTCTTCTGATACTCGGCGTCGTTGGGGTTGATGAACACGTGGTAGACGGAAGCGCGTTTCGAGCTGGTGAACTCGCTGCGGTGCTCATCGTAATACTGCTTGATCTCGGCTTCGGTGATCGAGGCGACCCCGGCGAAATCGCCCGGGGCGACGAGCAGACTGGTGATGGTCAGCTCGTCGGGCATCTTGAACCGGAGCTTGTTTTCCTCGTAGAACTTCTTCATGGACTCGTCGGTGAGGCTGGCGATCGAGGTCACCGGCCGCACGACGCGCTGTTGGACGGCCTTGATCATCTCCTGGCGATACCGGCGGGAGGTGTATTCCTGCTCGCTGATCCCTTCGCGCTTGAGCATGCGGTTGAACTCGGTCGGGGTGATCTGGCGGCGATCGCCGTCGACGAGCGCCTGGGGCGTTTGGGCCGGCTGGAGGTTGTTCGCTCGGGCATACAGACCGATCAGCGTTTCGGTGATCAGGCCCTCGAGGACGCCTTCCTTGACCTGGGCGCCGAACGCTTCACGAAGCTGGGCGGGAATGCTCTGAAGCCGGCGATACTCGTTCGTCGACATCAGGGCATGGAACAGCTCCTTCACCGAAATGGTCTCGGTGAGCGAGGCCGTCGGGGTGGGGAAGGAAACGTGCACGACCGGCAGATCGGCCTTGGCGACGAGCTCGGCGGGAAGGGCGGTTTCGGATTCACGGGACTGGTCCTCGCGGGCTTCGGCGCGGCGGCGCTTCTCGTCCTGCGTGCGCTGGGCGCGGCTCGAGCCGTAGCCGATGATGAAGCACGAGAGGACGAACAGGCTGACCGTCGCCCAGATGATCTCCTTGAGATGAAGTCTCAGCCACTTCATCGACATGAACCTCGCCTTGGCCATTGCTACCGCTCCTCCAGACAGAGTGTGTTTGTGTTCAGGTGCGTCCTGCTCACATGCGTGCGTCCGCCTCCACCGGGTGTTTTCAGGGAAGGGGCGGACGGGACGACGGATTATAGCACCTCCCCCCCCGGGTGTCAAAGAACCCCGTGCATGCGCGGCAGGCTTCGTTGACAAGAGTCCGGACGGCTGGTAGCCTCGCGGGGTATGAACGGATCATGGGTGCTGAAGGGCATGGCATGAGTCTCGGCCGGGCGTTCGGCTCCCTGGCCGGCCTGACCCTGCTTTCCCGGCTCAGCGGCTTCGTCCGGGTGGCGGTGTTCGCCGCGATGTACGGCGGCGGCCGCGAGGCGGATCTCTTCCTTGCCGCCATGATCCTGCCCGAACTGCTGTACAAGTTCATGGCCGACGGCCTCGTCTCGGCGGCGGCCATCCCCCTCTTCGTCCGCGACCGGCTGGAGCCGATCGCCGTGCGTCGGGCATTCTGGAGCCTGTTCTGGCCCGTCTCGGCCGGCGCCCTGCTGCTCACGCTCGGGCTGGCGGCTTTCGCCGAGCCTGTCTGCGGCCTGCTGACCCCGGGATTCGACACCGGCCTCGCCGGCCGGATGGTCGTCCTGTGGCGGATTCTCGCGCCCTACACGCTGCTTTCGATCCAGGCCGCGCTGCTCACGTCATTCCTCAACGCCATGGGATCGTTCGGCCGGCCGGCCATCGGCCCCCTGCTGGTGAATCTCGTCATCATCGCCGGCATGGTGGCGGCCGGGGACGGTCCCGTCGAGACGATCGGGTATGCCGTCCTGGCCGGTGCCGCCGCTCAACTCCTCTGGCTGTTCCATCTGGCTCGCCACGCCGGCGCCGCCTACGTCGCCGCCGACTGTGCGCCATCAAAAATAGACTGGAATATACCATTGCGCTTCGCCGCCGGCGCGGGGCCCGTCGCGGGCTGGGTGCTGCTGACCGCCGTCGTGCCGGTGTTCGAGCGCGCGCTGCTCTCCTCGGCGCCGGGCGGCACCGTCGCGGCGCTGAACTATACGGACAAGTTGATGAACCTGCCCCTGGGCATCGTGTCGATCAGCCTCGCCTCGGCCGTCTTCCCCGCCCTCAGCTCGGCCGGCGACGAGGACCGCCTGCGGCTGATCCGGCGCGCGTTCTGGGCTCTGGGGGCCCTGCTCGTTCCCGTGGTGCTCGTCATGACCGGCGCCGCCGAAAGCGTGACTTCCGTGGTCTATCGGCGCGGCCGGTTCGATGTCGGGGCGGCCGCCCTGACGGCCCGTCTGCTCGAAGCCTACGGCTGGGCGTTGCTGCCCGTCTCGGCCGTGATGCTGCTCAACCGCCTCTGCTTCGCCGCCGGCCGATACCGGCTTCCCTTTTTGATCGGCCTGGCCGGCGTCACGCTTCAGGTCGGCCTCGACATCCGCCTCACCGCCCGCATCGGGGCTGCCGGCGTCGGATGGGGGGCGGTCGGGGCGGCAGTGTTCCAGCTCGTCTGCCTCGCAGCGGCGCTTGTCCACTCATCCGCACATCGGTCCGGGTTCACCGCCGCCTTGCTGCCGCTCGTTTTCTGGGGCGGCATCTCGATCGTCGGAAGCGGCGGCGTCACGATCCTCGGCGCAACTATCCGCGCGGCACTGCCGTCGGGCATGTTCGGGGAACTGGCGGCCCTGGGGGCGCTTTGGGGGCTCCTGCAACTGCTGGCAATACCCGTCGCCCTGATCGTCCATCGCCAGGGAAGCGGAATCAGGGAGTAGCCACGGCCTCCGATGCCTGGGCGGCCTGGGCCCGGCGCACCTGATCCGCTTCGGCCTTGGGCAGGAACACCGCGCCCGTGAAGCCTTCCGTGCCTTCGAAGGAGAAGGTTTTCCCGTTCCGGTCGCCGGAGCTCTTCCAGAGGCTCGAGTCGGGGAGGATCGCATCGAACTCGGTGGGCACTGTGACGCTGATCTTCACCTGCTTGAAATCGACCGGGAAGATGCCCCATTTGGAGACCAGCGGCCCGACCATGAACCGCTTGCCGAACTTCTCGTTGTCGAACAGCGAGGTGAGATCATCGAGCGCGAACCCGCGCTTCTTTTTCGGCGTGGCATCCTGGAGCGCCGGGGCCGAAACCTCGCGATCGGCGGCTTCGAGGCTGTACTGGATGCCGTGACGCGCTTTCAACTGCAGGGCGATCTCCTGACCGGGCTCGAGCGCGAAGGGAATACGCGGATTGGCGCGATCATACCGCGCAGGTTTGCCGTTCACTTCGAGCTGTGCGGCACTTTCGCTCGTCAGATACAGGATGCGGATCTTCAGGGAACTCTGAACCCTGGCTTCACTGACATTCTTCAGGATGACGCGGACGCTGCTTTCGGCCGTTTCCTCGGTCAGCCGACTCTTCGCTTCGCATTCGATCACCTGGAAGGCGTCGGAATATCCGCGCTCGAGCACCAGTTCGGGAAGACGCGGCACGAGGCTGCGGCTGGCAGCGAGGGCTTCGGGAGCCGCCGAGAGGATGAACCCCAGGAACAGCGCGATCGAACCGAGGGTGCGCAGAAGATGCCTGGCTGCGCTCGGATAGATTCCAGTCAACATCACGGTTGTTCGATACTCCGGTTTTGGGGTGGAAGACGTATGCTTCAGCGCGAACTGGGCCAAGTATAGCCAAATCCCCCTTTCCTGTCAAAACGTCCCCGATGAGCGCATCCACATCCCGCGAACCCCGACCACGAGCTTTTCTTCGATTCGTCAAAAAAGGCACATTCGGGGCGTGACTCTGGCGGACCGTGATCCGCCCGAATCGCCGCTTTCGAACCGGATGCCCCTCGTGTTACCATCTGCCACGGGACCGCCGTACATTCCGTCGGACCCGTGAAAGGGGAGCCACGCCATGTCCATCGCAGCATCCGAACCCGTTACCACCCGCCCGGCCGTTGCGGCTGGGGTTTATGCCGATCTTCACGTTCACAGCACCGCCTCGGACGGCGTTTTTGCCCCATCCGAACTGATCCGCCAGGCCCGGGAACTGGGCCTCGGGGCGATCGCTCTCACGGATCACGACACCCTCGCCGGGGTTCCCGAGGCGCGCGAGGCTGCCCGGGAAGCCGGTATCGAGCTCGTTGCCGGCATCGAGCTTTCCTGCGGATGGCCCGGCCAGGATCACTCCCTGCACGTCGTCGGCCTGTTCGTCGACGAGGCCTCCGCGGCTCTGACCACGCTCCTGGATGACCAGAAACGTCACCGGTTCCACCGGGCCATGGAGATCCTCGACCGCCTCCAGAGCCTTGGATTTTCGATGGATGCTCTTCGCGAGCGGTTCCGCGCCTCGGAAGACCGGGTGCTGGGACGTCCGCATATTGCTCGCTATCTTATGGAAATCGGCGCCATCGCCGAGTTTCAGGAAGCCTTCGAAAAGTATCTCAAGCGTGGCCGGCCGGCCTATGTCCAGAAGAAACACGTTCTCCCCGAAGAAGGGATCTCAGCCATCCATGGCGCCGGCGGCATGGCCTTCATCGCCCATCCCGGGCTCATTTCCGACTGGAACGGCGTCTGGTCACAGATCGGCGATCTTTCCTGGGATGGGATCGAGGCGCATTACGCCGAACATTCGATCGAGCAGGCGGATTTCTTTCTCGATCTGGCCCGGCGGAAGGGGTGGCTGCTGACCGGCGGCAGTGATTATCACGGGGAATACGGGAAACACGTGAGCAGGTTCGGCCTGCATGGTCTTGACCGGAGCGAGTTTGCGACCCTTTCGGCCGGCGCCGTCGCCCGCCGCACCCGGGAGCTGGCGGCATGAAGCGCGTCTTTCAGAAGCCTCCCGAACGCCGCAAGCCCGTCACCGTCCAGTTGACCGACGAGGAACGGCCGTCCCGACCGCCCCGTGCCGCCGCTCCCCGGTCACCCGCCCCCGGCCGGCCGGACCGGATCTGCTTCGAGTGTGACACCTCGGCCCTCTCGTTCCTTGGAAGATTCGGCCGCGAGCTGCTTCTCGCCGCGCGTGGCGTCGAGCTGCCCCTTTCGCTCCTGGCGCGGAAATCCTACGATCACGATGAAACCTTTCCGCTGCCGCCGTTCCTCGCAAAGCTTGCCGAACGGCCGCCCTCCGGCGGAACCCGCCTCGTGTGTCTGCCGGCCTTCGCTCTGCCGCTCAGTATCGAGGAAGGCCGCTACTGGGCATTGACGGGATTCGATCCCGGCTTTCTCTCCCAGGCCGAGATCCGCGCGCTGAAACGACCCGAGCGCCTCTTCGTGCCGTCTTCCCGGCATGCGTCGCGGCTTCGGGAGATCGGCATCCCCGCCGACCGGATCACCGTTCTCGAGCCGGCAGTGAGTCCCGTCGTCTTCCATCCTGCGGCGGCCTGGCCCGTCGACCGGCTTCCCCGACCGAAGGCTACTGTATTTATCGCTATTCTATCTCCGCTCCGGAGGCAGGGTATCGATCTGCTGCTGCGCGCCTGGATCGAGGAGTTCAAGGCCGGCGAGCCGGTCCACCTGCTTCTCAAACTGTCGCACCTGCCGCGGCTGAAGAAGAAGCTGCCGTATGAGATTTCTGACCTGGCGCGCCGTCTCGGCGCCCTCAACCGCCTGTTCGCCCCGGTCACCGTGCTCGAGGGGGCCTGGTCCGACGAGGCCCTGGCCGGACTGATTGCCGGCTCAGACGTGCTGGTCGCCCCGGACCGTCTCTCGTTCGCCGGGTTCCGAGCTCGTGAAGCGCTCTGCTGCGGCACTCCCGTCATCGCCCCCGCCGCGGCCGGCATCGACGAACGCATCGGGTATCCCGTGGCGACCGCCCGGGTCACCCAGGCCGAGGGAACCCTGTATCCCGGCTCCCCGGCCCTTCCGCTCGACGAGCCCGATGTGGCAGATCTGCGCCGACGCATGCGCGAGGCGTTCCGGGAGACCGAGGGGCGGAACGGCCGGCGGGATGAGTCCCTGCGCCGCGCCGCAAAACTCACCGACTGGGAGTCGCGTGCGAGAATATTGCTGAATATTATATCAGGAGATCGTCAGGCGGGCCGCTGATACAGCGGCAGCGTGATGACGAACGTCGAGCCCTTTCCCACAGTGCTCTGGACCGTCAGCGAACCCTTGAACAACTGGATGATGCGGTAGGAGACGGCGAGACCGAGGCCGGTTCCCTTCCAGTCGCGCTTGGTGGTGAAGAAGGGATCGAACACCCGCGCGATCTGTGCTGCGGGAATGCCGCAGCCCGTGTCGCTCACTTCGATCCGCGCCGACTGGCCCTGGCGCTCCAGGACGACGCGGACCCGGCCCGAACCGGTGATGGCCTGGAATGCGTTCAGCAACAGATTGATCAGCACCTGCTGGAACTGGTGCGGATCCCCGAAAATGGCGAGCGGCTCGGCCGGCGGAGCCCATTCGATCGTGATTCGCTGGCCGGGATCCTGATACCGCGCGAGATTCACGGCTTCGCCGATCGTGTCCTGGAGCAGAAATACGACGGGGAGGGCATCCTGGCCCCGGGCGAAGATGTGCAGATCCTTGACGATCTTCACGATCCGGGCGATGTTCGACAGGATCAGATCGCACAACTCTTCGCGCCGCTTCCCGGCGAGATCCGATTTGCGAAGGAGCTGGACGGCGTTCGAGACCCCCGTCAGCGGATTGTTCACCTCGTGGGCGATGCCCGCCGTCAGGATGCCGAGGGAGTTGATCTTCTCGGCCTGGATCAGCGCCTCTTCCATCGACCGGCGCTGCGTCACGTCACGGATGACGACCTGGAGCATCGCCGTCTCGCCCCCCGCGTTCTTGATCGGCGAACACCGCACTTCCAGGTGAAGGGTGCGCTGGTTGCTCGCCGAGAGCTGGACGGTGCGGTCGACCGATGCCGAGCGCGCCGCCGCATCATTGGCGACGTCGGCGATTTCCCGGAACAGGTCCGAGACCGGGAACAGCGTCATGAGCTCTCGGCCCGTCAGCGCTTCCGTTGTCCGGCCGCGCAGAATCTCGATGAATCGCGCGTTGTGGAACAACAGCTCCAGTTTCGGCGAGAGAAGCAGGAGCGCATCGGGAGACTGTTCGATAAGACTCCGATACCGCGCTTCCGAAAGCTCGAGCTCGTTCTTGAGCAGTTTGACACGCAGATGCGCCTTGATGCGGGCGAGCAGCTCGCCGATCACGAAGGGCTTGGTGATGTAATCGTCCCCGCCGGCCTCGAAGCCGGTGATCTTCTCGTTCAGCGAGTCCTTCGCCGTCAACAGCAGAATCGGCAGGGAACGGGTCTGGGGCTCGGCCCGCAGCCGCCGGCACAACTCGATGCCGTTCATCTGCGGCATCATCACGTCGAGCAGCATCAGATCGGGCTGGAACCGGCCCACCGCCTCGAGGCCCTGGACCCCGTCGTAGGCCTGCTCGACGGCGTAGCCTTCGTCGGTGAGCGTTTGCTGGAGAAGGTCGTTCGCATCCCGGTCGTCTTCGACGACGAGGATGCGGAGGGCAGGCTGGCTCAGCATTGTGAACGGATGCGACCGGCCGGATCAGCGGGTGAAGACCCCGAGGATTTCGAGGTGGAAGGTGCCCGGGAACAGGTCGAAGGCATACACCTGATCGAGCCGGTAGCCCATCTGGGAGATGGCGATCGCATCCCGCTTGAACGTCATGGGATTGCAGGAAAGATAGGTGATCATGCGGGGTTTCACGCCCATCAGACCGCGGGAGACGCGCTGGGAAAGGCCGGTGCGCGGTGGATTGAGATGGATCGCGGCGAGGCTGCCTTTCGTGGCCGGGCTTCCGAAGATCGCCTCGACCTTGCGGCAGAGGAACTGGGAACGCGAGGGATTGCGCACTTTCTGGTTGCGGAGCGCGTCCTGGTAAGAGTCTTCATTGCACTCGACGCCGACGACCTCGTCAAACCGGCTTTCGAGCAGCACCGTCTGGATGCCGACGCCGCAGTACAGGTCGAGGAATTTGCCGCGCTGCTGCGTGGCTTCGTAGATCGAGAGCAGCGTGTAGAAGATCGCCTCGGCGCCCTCGAGGTTGTTCTGGAAGAACGAACGCGGCGACACCGTCCAGTTGCGTTTCATGAACGGGAAGGGCGGCTGTTCGCGCATCATGGTCAGGTACACCGCGTCGGGGCCGGCGACTTCGAGACGGCCGATTCGCTGGTGGGCGTCGTGATAGGCCCGCCACGCATTCAAGGCCGCCTCGTCGGGGGCGGATTTCATCGTGACGAGCATCTGCTGCTGCGGGCCGAGCGTGCGGACCATGATCTCGGCGATGCCTGCCGCCATCGGCCGATGCTCGGGAAGGTCGAAGAAGGCCGTCAGATCGTCGTAAGCCTGCATGTTGTCGGCGCACTGGACGATGCAGCCTTTCAGGGGCACCACGTCGTGGGAGTGATACTTGTAGTTGCCGAGTACGACGCTGCCGTCTTCGCGCACGGCGAGCTTGAGCTCCATCTTGTTGCGGTACCGCGTCGTCGGCAGCGCTTCAATGGGATACACGGTTCCCGGGTTGAGCGGCTTGACGAGCCAGCGCAGCATCGCTTCCTTCTCGCGCCGCTGGTTCTCCGGCTTCAGGTGCAGCCAGTGACACCCGCCGCAGTCGGGAAAGTTCGGGCAGGGCGATTCCCGGCGCGCTTCGGAAGGGGTGACGATCGAGGTGACACGGCCTCGCAGGTAATCGGGTTTCGTCTCGGTCACTTCGATCTCGGCCGTGTCGCCCGGCGCCGCGTAAGGCACGAACAGCACCTTCCCGTCGAGGCGGGTGAGGGCGTCGATTCCGTAAGTCATTTTCTCGATGGCAAGCGTATGCATGTGATGCGTCGTCCTTCCGTTCGTCTGCCGGCCGCGCGGGCCGGTCATTCCCGCCTGGAGCGGGGTTTCCGCGGGGCGGCCGGATCGGGAAAGCCCGGCTCAAGGCACAAGAACGTCATACGCCGCGCGGCATCGGCATTATTGCCGCGGCTGCGCCGGTTTGTCAATAACTGCATTTTTCTCTGAACTGTGGTATAATCCCAAGACCGTCTTCCTAGGGTCGTACCCTGGCGTCGATACTTGGGTTGACGAGATGATAAAGGAGCGACATCCCATGTCCATCACCAAAGACTCCAAGACCAAGGTTATTCAGGATTATCAGCAGACCGAGAAGGACACCGGCTCGCCCGAGGTCCAGGTGGCGATCCTCACCACCCGCATCAACAACCTCGCGTCCCACTTCGAGAAGAATCCGAAGGATCACCATTCCCGCCGCGGCCTGCTCAAGATGATCGGTGCCCGCAAGCGCCACCTCAGCTACCTCCGCGAGAAGGATTTCGAGCGCTACCAGTCCCTGATCAAGCGCCTCGGCATCCGCCGGTAAGAGGGAGCATTCATGGAAAATCAGGTACAGATAACCGCCTGCTCCCTGCCCAATCAGACCATCACCTTCGAAACCGGGCTGATGGCGAACCAGGCTGACGGCGCCGTCGTCGTCCGCTCTGGTGACTCCGTGGTCATCGGCACAGCCGTTGCCAGCAAGAACGTTCGCGAGGGATGCGACTTCTTCCCGCTGACGGTCGACTACTTCGAGAAAACCTACGCGGCCGGCCGCATTCCCGGCGGGTTCTTCAAGCGCGAAGGTCGGCCGACCGGCAAGGAGATCCTCACCAGCCGTCTGATCGACCGCCCGCTGCGGCCGCTCTTCCCCGACCACTTCTTCAACGACGTTCAGATCGTCGGCATCGTCCTCTCCTACGATCTGGTCAACCAGGTCGATATCCTGGCGATGAACGCGGCGAGCTGCGCCCTGCTGATCTCCTCGATTCCGTTCGACAACCCGATCGGCGCCGTCCGCGTCGGGAAGGTCGACGGCAAGCTCGTTCTCAATCCGTCGCCTGTTCAGCTCGAGACCAGCACCCTCGAGATGGTCGTCGCCGGCACCGAGCAGGCCATCACGATGGTCGAGTCCGGCTCGGCCGAGATGTCCGAAGAAGAGCTGGTCGAGGCCCTCGGCTTCGCCCACGACAACATCAAGAAGCTCGTCGCCTCGATGCGCGAGCTGCAGAGCCGCATCGGCCGCCCCAAGATGGTCGTCGAGGCCCCGGCGCGCGATGAGGAGCTCGAGCGGCTCGTCCACGAGACGATCTTCGCCGACGTCCGCGACGCGCTGAACACGGCCGAGAAGACCGCCCGGAAGAACAAGTTCGGGGTCATCGGGGACAAACTCGACGCCGCGCTTCAGCAGAAATACGGCGACGCCGCTTCCGAAAAGGCCAAGCGCGCCGGTCAGATCCGGGAAGACATGATCCAGCGCGAGATGCGCCGCATGATTCTCGAAGACGGCCGCCGCATCGACGGGCGCACCCTCACCGACATCCGGCCCATCACCTGCGCCGTCGGCTTCCTGCCCCGCACCCACGGTTCGGCCCTGTTCACCCGCGGCCAGACCCAGTCCCTCGGCGTCGTCACGCTCGGCGCCGCCTCGGATTCGCAGATCATCGACGGGATCGACGAGGAGTACAAGAAGCAGTTCCTGCTGCACTACAACTTCCCGCCGTTCTCGACCGGCGAATGCAAGCCGATGCGCGGCCCCGGCCGGCGTGAGATCGGTCACGGCGCTCTCGCCGAGCGCGCCCTCGCCCGCGTCATGCCGCCCAAGGACCAGTTCCCCTACACGGTTCGCGTCGTCAGCGAGATCCTCTCCAGCAACGGAAGCTCCTCCATGGCTTCGGTCTGCTCGGGCTCCCTCTCGATGATGGATGCGGGCGTGCCGATCAAGGCCCCCGTCGCCGGTATCGCCATGGGTCTCATCAAGGAAAGCGACAACTTCAAGGTGTTGTCGGACATCCTCGGTGACGAAGACCACTTCGGCGATATGGACTTCAAGGTCGCCGGCACCACGACGGGCGTCACCGCCCTGCAGATGGACATCAAGATCAACGGCGTCACCCTCGAGATCATGAAGACCGCGCTCGCCCAGGCGAAGCTCGGCCGCATGCACATCCTCGAGAAGATGAACCAGGCGATCTCGAAGCCCCGCGCCGCCCTCTCGGTCTACGCTCCGCGCATCGAGTCGATCGACATCGATCCCGACAAGATCCGCAACCTCATCGGGCCCGGCGGCAAGACCATCCGCAAGATCCAGGAAGAGTGCAAGGTCCAGATCGACACTGGTGATGACGGCCATGTCACGATCGTCAGCCCCGACCAGGCCGCGATCGAAAAGGCTCTCCACATGGTCCGCCAGATCACCGAGGATGCCGAAGTGGGCAAGTCCTACACCGGCAAGGTGAAGCGCATCATGAAGTTCGGCGCCTTCGTCGAGATCCTCCCCGGCGTCGAGGGCATGGTCCACATCAGCCAGCTCGACCACAACCGCGTGAACCAGGTCGAGGATGTCGTGAACATCGGAGACGAGGTCACGGTCAAGGTGATCGAAGTCGACTCCCAGGGCCGCGTGAACCTGTCCCGCAAAGCCCTGTTGCCCGAGCCCGCCGGCGGCGTCCGGCCCCCCGAGCCGTCCCGCGAACCCCGCGGCGACCGGCCCGACCGCGGCGATCGTGGAGACCGCGGTGACCGCGGCCCCCGCCGCGACCGGTAACTGCCCGTCTGATCAAAACCCCGGGGCTTCTGCCCCGGGGTTTTATTATGGTTGATATAAATTGTGATCCGGCTTCGCGTGGCTGTTGCATTTTGGGCGGGTGCACGATACCCTGAAGAAAGAAAAAGACGGCGTGCCGCTGCCGACGGGAGTTCCTCTCCCGGACAAGGTGTGCGGCCGCGTATTGAGAGGCTGCGCGGTGGATATCCACGGGATCGACGATTACCTTCGCCGGTATGGCGTGAATACGGATGAAATCACGTTCGAGCAGTTGTTCCGGCTCGATGACATCCAGAACATCCAGGATCTCTTCGCCGAAGCGACCGGGGTCGCCTCACTCATCACACGCCCGGACGGAACGCCCATCACCAAGCCGAGCCGGTTCTGCCGCCTCTGCAGCGATCTCATCCGGAAAACCGAGCTGGGCGGTCGAAGCTGTTATGCCTCCGATGCCTCGATCGGACGCGATGACAGGGCCTCCGGTCCCGTCATTCGTCCCTGTCTGAGCGGGGGCCTGTGGGATGCCGGCGCCAGGATCTCGGTCGGCGGCCTCCACCTGGCGACCTGGCTGATCGGTCAGGTGCGAAACGAAGCCCAGACCGAGGAGGGGATGCGGCAGTATGCCCGCCAGATCGGCCTCGACGAGGAGGAGATCGTCCGGGCCTTCCGGGAAGTGCCGGTCATGTCCCGGGAGAAACTCGAACAGATCGGCCGGATGTTGTATACCTTCGCGAATCAGCTTTCCCTCGTGGCGTTTCAGAACATCATCCTGACCCGCATCATCGCGGAACACGAGCTTGCCGATCAGGCGCTTCGCGAGAAGGAAGAACGGCTGAGGATGATCGGCAATAATATTCCATCCGGTATGCTTTACGAAGCTGAAGTGACTCCCGCGGGGGCGGTGCGGATCCTCTATGTGAGCGAAGGAGTGAAACGGCTCCACGGCTGCACCGTCGAGGAGGCGTTGAGGGACCCCAATTTCATCTATAGCACCATCCATCCGGACGATTGGGAGGAGTTCCAAGCCCGGGAGCGGAAAGCGATCGAAACGCGGGGGGTGTTCGACATCGAGTTCCGTGCCAGGGGAGACGAAGGCTCCTACCGCTGGCGCCGCATCATCAGCAACACCCGCCAGCTCCCTGGCGGAGTCGACGTCTGGGTCGGCATCGAGACGGATATCACGCCGCTGAAGGAAGCCGAGGAGAGCAAGCGGCGTCTTGAAACACAGCTGAACCAGTCGAGAAAACTCGAGGCGCTCGGCCAGCTTGCCGGCGGGGTCGCCCATGATCTGAACAACATGCTCACCCCGATTCTCGGGTATGCCGAACTCCTGCGCGAACGTCTTTCACGCGGTGTTCCGGCTCTTATCCAGGAAGTCGATCTGATTGCCGATGCGGCAAGACGCTCCAGCAAACTCGTTCAGCAGCTGCTGATTTTTGCCAGGCGGCAGGCGGTCGAGTTCGTGCCGGTCGATCTCAACGCGGTCATCCGGAACATCGAGCCCATGCTGCGTCGCATGCTCCGGGAAAATCTCGATGTTTCGCTGCAGCTTTCTCCCGAGTCCGGCATCATCCTCGGCGATGCCGGACAGATCCAGCAGATCCTGATCAATCTCGCCGTGAATGCCCAGGATGCCATGCCGCGTGGTGGCCAACTGATCATCCGCACGGCCCGGGGCGGCCTCGATGACCTCATGCCGATGGCCGAGGGGGCACCCCCGGCGGAGCCCTGCGCCGTGCTCACGGTCACCGACACGGGCAGCGGGATGGATGAAGAGACCCGGCAGAAAATCTTCGACCCCTTTTTCACGACCAAGGGGCCCGGCAAGGGCACAGGCCTCGGCCTGGCGACGGTGTACGGCATCGTCAAACAGCATCGGGGCTCGATCCACGTCGACACCCGGCCCGGGAAGGGGACAACCTTCCGGATCGCGTTTCCTCTGACCTGCCGATGCCCGGAGCCCCTTCCGAGCTCGTCCATGACGCTTTCGGAGGGGGGAGGGGAGACGATTCTCGTCGTCGAGGATCAGGAAATCGTTCGAACGATGGTTTGTGAGATCCTCCAACGAAGCGGATACGTGGTGCTGTCGGCTTCGAGCGGGGAAGAGGCGCTCCGGATCGTCGAAACAACACCCGCCGACATCCACCTGCTCCTGAGCGATGTCATCATGACCGGCATCAACGGGCCCGAGTTATACCGGCGGCTCATCGTGGGGCGCCCGGGACTGAAGGGGCTGTTCATGTCGGGCTACTCCAGCGAAATCCTGAGCCATGAGGGGATTGCCCAGGGGCCTCTCAAGGTGATCCAGAAACCGTTCACGCCCAATGCGCTGCTGAGCCGGCTGCGGGAAGTGCTCGGGAAAAGCTGATCCGTCAACTGCTCAACTGGCGGGCGACATCGAGATCGTATTCGGCGCGCCGGATCAGCATGTCGCGGTTCTCGTCCTGCAGATGCTGCGTCGCAAGCGTCTTGACGCGGAGAAGATGGGTGAGTGCTTCCTCCGAGGAGATCCAGAGCGGGGCTTCGGGAGGCGCCGAGTTCGGGAACACCCGCCGGATCATGTCCCGAAGCTCTTTCTGGGCCTGGACGAACTTGACCTTGTACTGCACATAGCCGCTCTGGTTCTTGAGGCGGAAGTAGCACTCGGCCATGCAGTCATACAGTTGCATGCGGTGCTGGAGATCCTTTTCCGGGAGATCCGAGAGGATCTCGTTGAATTTGGAAAGCGCCTGGTCATACTTGCCGGCGGTATACAGCGCCTTGGCCGTCGCAATGTCCGGATACTCGATCGCGGCGAGTTTCTTGGCTTCCTCGTAGGCGGCATCCCGGAGAGGCTGGTTGCCGGAGGGAAGCTCCTGCTTCGAGAGCGACAGGGCGAGATTCGCGGAGAAGGCATCCATCGCCGCCTCGACGCGCCCGACATCGATCGACCGGTCGGCAAGCGAGACCTGGTGCGAGATGACGGAGGAGGAACGATACTGCGGCTCGGTGCTTCCCCGGGAGGACTTCTTGTAGGTCGAGTAGTCGACGTAGATCCGGTCGTGCGAGAACCGCTTGATGTTCGACCGGAAGATCGTGCTGAGGAAGTTGTAGATCAGCCCAAGGAGCACGATGGTGATGATGATGACAGGCCAGCGTTTCGGTTCCATGGTTCAGAACCTGCCGTCCGCGTCGGTGCTGCAAAAGATGCCCGGATACATCGCATCGGCCAGTTTGACCCGGCTGTACAGCTTGGCGACGATATCCAGCTCCTCGTCACGCCGTTCCGAATGCTTCTCGTCGATCTTACTGTGGATGCGCAGGGCGATGAACACCGTCGAAGAGGCGCTCGTGCCGGTGACCGGCGTCACCTTCACCGCGCTCTCGCCGGCCGTGGGGTTGGGCTTGAACTCCTGCGTGTAGGGCCGGTACACGAAGTCGGCGATGTTCTCGAGCAGGACCTTTTCGCGTGCCTCGTTCTCGGTGCCGGTATATTGGGCGGCCGGCCCCTGGGTGAAGGTGGGATTGGCGGACTGGAACTTCAGCTTTCCGGGCGTCTGGGTGCGCTTCACCTTGCCGTCCGGCGTGAACGTGTACTCGACTTTCAGCACGTCGATCTGCTGATCGCCTACGGGAATGGCCGCTCCCCCCGCGCTGTCGCTGTAGAACACGTAGTCGAGGGGGGTTCTTGTATACTGAAAGCAATACATGCCGAGCTTTTTTTCGTCGGGATTGACGGCGTAGAAACGGTAACAGGCGGCCACATCCCGGCTGATCTGGTCGAAGAACCACCGGGCCTCGGCCTGCATCTGGCTCATCGAAACGTTGTACCGCATCGTTTCCCGGCCGCTGAAGTAGATTTTCCAGGCATACCCCATCAGAAACGTGATGATCACGACGGTCACCATCATCTCGACGAGGGTGAATCCGTTGCGCACCAGGGACGGCTCAGTTCGTCGCATAATCCACCACCACCGTGCCGAAACCGAGGCTGAACGTGCGGTCGGGCTCGCGCCAGCGCACTTCCATCTCGATGCGGTATTTCGTCGGATCCGACTCGTCATCGGGGCTTGCCTCGATCTTCGTCTCGAACCGCTCGTAATACGACGGCCACTCGATCGCATTCTCATCACCCGCGACCATCTTGCCCCGGACCTGCTTCCAGTCATGGAAGAGATCGAACGTCGGATCGTCGAGTTCGCGCCGGACCCCCTCAAAGCCGAGACTCCGGATCTCGTCGATGAAGGTGCGGCCGAGGCTCTGGGCGATCATCAGGTTCTTCGCCTGGGCCGTCGATTTGTGGCTGCTCTGGAACAGGACGATCAGCGGCAGCAGGCCGAACGAGAAGATCAGGATCGTCATCAGCAGCTCCGGCGTGGAAAACGCCGCGCCGGCTCTGCGGAAACGGGTGGGGTCGGGTCGGGTCACTGGGCCGCTCCGGAGAAGTGCATGTGCTGGATGCGGGGGCTCATGACCACGGCGTGCGCCGCGATCTCGTCCGCCTCGTCATACGTCTGCTTGATCATCCAGTTGTTGGTGCTCGTGTCGTGCTTGAAATACATTGGATTGTTTATATCGTGGAATATCCAGAGATCCCCGTCGATACGGGCCTTCTTCATGTAGAAGTTCACGTAATTGCCGTAGATGGCCACGACCTTTTCGCGAAGGGTCGGCAGTTTGAGCGTGGTGTTCCACTTCGCCGGCGTGTCCTCCGGGGCCATGCCGCAGTCGCGGAAATCCTGTTCGGTCATCGAACCCCCGGTGGTCCGCAGGCCGGCCAGCGAGTAGATCGAGGCCTCGATCAGCTTGCCCTTGCCCTCGATGACGAGCTGGCATTGGTTGAGATCCGGCTGGGTGCCGTTGCTGTTGAAGGGGTGATAGGCGATCGTCAGGTGGCTGTCGCTCCGGGTGCCGTCGGGATTCCGGTAGGCGATGATGTTGCCCCGGATCACGGCCGGCTTGAAGTTGTCCCCGACGAAGATCATGCCCTTTCCCTTGTAGACGACATTGCCCGTCGTCTCGAACGTGTCGAGCCAGTACAGACCTTCGAGAAGCCAGATGCCGTCCTTGTCTTTCGGGATCTCGCCGACATTCTTGCATTTGTGCGTCGCGGCCTTGTAGAAAAACTTGAAGTTGGTCGGGTAGAAGTTGCGCAGATCCGTGTCGTTCATCGCCGCCGGTGCCTTCGGATCCTGGGGCTTGATGACGATGCCGACCAGGGCGCTTCCGCCGTGCCACAGCAGTTTCGCCGGGGTCGAGATGTTCCGCCAGGCGCCGACCGCGAGATCTTTGACCCCGCTCCAGATCGCGTCGAACAGGCCCTCGGCATCCCGGAAGTTCCCGTAGTTGAGGCTGAACTCCGGCATCTCGAGCCGGGGATAATTGTTCGTCGTGTCGAGAATGCGGATGCCGCCCGCATTGCGGATGATGAAGTGGCGCACTTCGCCGTAGATCTTCGTCTGCTCGTCGAGCTCGGTGCTGTTGAGAAGACTTCTGTGCTCGATCCGCAGGTCGGGGTCGGGATTCGGCCACGTGTCTTCCACCTGGTTCGGGGCATAGGCGGCTCTGCGGCGCGCGGGGACGTATTTCCAGGGGAAACGGCAGAACGGACCGGCCGGGAAGAACGTCTGCTTCTTCCGCGTTCCCCGCACGTACTCTTTCTGCAGCTCGCTGATGCCCGTCGTGAGGAACTTGCCCAGATCGGCCCAGTAGGTTTTCTCCCGCTGCGGGAGGTAGCCTTTCTTGTAGGTGTTGTGCTCGAACATCTTCTTTTCGTTTTCGGTCATCGTTTCGAGGTCTTTTTTCGTGTTGTCCAGGTTGTTCCAGTAACTGTAATCCCGTCCTTCCCAGAGGGAGCGGGCAGGGAAGGGGAGATAAGATAGTCCATTATATGTATCAGAATACTGGAAGGCCAGATTGAAGCCCGGTTTGCCATCGGGGCTGGTCTGCATGAAGGCGCCATACTGTTCGCCCTTGTCGGCCGAGGCCGGGTTCGTGTCCGGGTTCTCGAGGCCGATCACGGCGGGGCCGTGGATGTAGACGCGCGACTGGTACGGGTGGTTCCACAGCACCAGCCGGCCGTCACCCCGCGACAGATCGTTCGCGACCTCGCTCGGGTCACGCGGATCGACGCCGAGGCAGCTGAACATCGTGTAGTTGCGGCCGATCGGCCCGACATTGATCACTTTCATATCGCGGGTGATCTGGAAGAAAAACCGGCTCTTTTTCAGGCCGCTCGTCACGGCGACCGTCACGTCGAACCCGATGCTCAGGTAAAAATCACGCGACATCGTCGTGTCGAACGGCTGATCGGCCCGGTCCTTCGGGATGAACATGCACTCCGCCTTCGTCAGCGGCCGGTGGTCGATCGGCCGGCAGTCCGTGATGCGCGGCTGAACATTTTCGATCTCGAACCCGGCCCGGGTCATGTGCAACGAGATCAGGGCGTTCGTCTGGTTCACGTAGTTCTTGAACGAGGGAGGCACATCCAGAAGCGTCGGGTTCAATCCCGTCGTGCCGCCCTTTTCGCGGTAATCTGACGTCGAAAGCTGCCGCAGCAGCGGCCCTTTCTTCCCGTCGGCGGATCCATCCCGGAACAGCTTGCCGATCTGCACGAACGCCTCGTCGGCGGCGGCTTCGGCAAGCTGCTGGGCCATCGTCGCATACACCGAATACGCCGCGTGGGTGTACTCGGTGCTCGTCGTCTGCTTCAGAAACAGCCCCATGAACGCGAGAAGACCGAGAATCAGGACGGCGAGGATGTACGCAAAACCCCGGCGATTCATGGTCACTCTCCTTTCCGCTGCCATTCGCTACGGGCAGCCGGATGCCTCATGTACTCTCCAGTCTAGCAGACAACAGGGAAAGCGTCCACTACTCGGGCTTTTCCCCGAACACTTCGGCCGTGAACCGCCACAATTTCGCATCCGGTGCGAGGCTCTTCCCGTCTGGCCCGAGATGGCTGCCGGGCGGCAGACCCGCCTTGAGGCACAGATGATTCAGGAACGTGTCGCGATCCCAGCCGTACTCGGTCGGTACCTGCGGCAGAAGCAGTCCCGATCCCGGATACTTCCGCAGCAGCAGCCCGTCGCGGCCGACCTCGATCTCCTCCAGCTTCGTCACCGGAATCATCGGGGAAAGAACCGAGATCTCGATGTCGATCTTCGACAGCTCGGCCGCCTCGACCGGTTCGAAGCGGGGATCCTCCGTCGCCGCGGCGATCGCCATCTCCTGGATGCCGCTCGCCAGAGCCTCCCGGCCCTCGATGAGACCGATGCAGCCGCGCAGTTCGCCCGCCACCTTGAGCGTCACGAACACCCCGCATTTCTCGCCGAAACGCGGATCCTTCAGCTCCAGGACGGGCTTCGGCTTCCCGTTCAGAACCGCCTCGAGCGTCGTTCGCACCGCCGTGAGGGCTTCCTTGTGAAAGGCGTTCATCCGATCCTCCGTTCGTTCCGGTTTCGGGGAAGGGCGTCTCTCGGCCCTTTCTCCCGGCAGACCTGCCGCCGCCTCGAAGACGACGGCGGCGTATCCCACCACATGATCCCGGTCCCCGGTCGCTTCGCCCGAGTCGGTCCGTTCGAGCACCGTCACACGCGCCGATGCCGCCTTCATCACCTCGAGCAGGGCCGTGACCCCGCTCAGCCCGCACAGCTCCGTTGCGCCCGTTTCGCAGGCCCCGACAAGACCGTCGGGATCCAGCGCCCGCACGGATTCGAGGCCCCGTGCATCCAGCGCCGCCGCCGCCGTGGCGGGATGGTAATGCGACCAGTCGCAGGAAGCGATCAGAAGCGATCTTCCCGGGAATCCCGTGAGTTGTCGCTGAAGCTCCCGGCCGAGCAGACGCCCGTTGGAAGGCCCGCCGCCGATGCTCAGGAACACGGCCGGCCGCAGTCCGACCGCCCTGATGTAAAACGGCAGCACGACCTCGATCGAGTGCTCCTCGGCATGCTGGGCCGGATCGGGAACGCAGATCCCCGCCTCCAGCAGCCCGAACGTCGCGCTGGCGTCGACGGGAACCGGCCCGAGAGGCGTGTCATAGGCCCCGTCCGGCCAGGCCGAGATCGTCGGAGCGCCCGACCGGTGATCGACGCCCATGATATATATCCTATCGAATACCTGCCCGGCGATCGTGCCGAACGCTTTTGCGGCGGTTTTCCCGGAATACGGATACCCCGCATGGGGAACGATCAGACCGACCAGCTTCGATGAGGTTGCGACGGCGGGAACCGTCCCGGCAGCGGCAAACAGCTCGTCGAGCGTGCGCTCGAGCCGGACCGGATCGCCGGGATAGAACTGGTCCGCAACCGCCGTCTGGCGTACGATCGCCCGCGCCGGCATCGTTCCCGCCGCCAGGAACCACGCGGTGACCAGTGCCGCAACCACGCCGCCGAATCCGTTCCGGCCTCTCATATCACACCTCTTCCGAACATCACGAACCGCGCCGGCTCACCGGACATCGGAAACCGATCCGCCGATGGCCCGGATGATACGACAGCTCCGCACCTGCATTCAGCAGGAGCCCGTCGCTGGCGATCCCTCTCAGCCCAGGGCCTGGAGCGTGTGCAGGAACGCGCCGCTCAGGCGTCCCGCCGCCACTTCCTGGATGGGGCCGGCCATATATAACGTACCGTTTTTTTCCTGGGAGATCGAGAGATCCCCGCCCGGCATGTGCACCGTCACCGGCGACTGGAGCTTGCCGGCCTTGATCCCGGCCGCCGTGACGGCCGTGGCGCCCGTTCCGCAGGCCTGCGTCATGCCGCAGCCGCGTTCCCAGACGTGCACGCGCACTTCATGCGGCGAGAGGACCTCCACGAACTCGACGTTGATCCGGCGCGGATGGTTCGCATGCGTCTCGAGCCAAGCTCCGACCCGCACCATCTCGTCCTCGCCCCAGGGCTTGCTGACGAACAGCACCGCGTGGGGATTGCCGACGTTGACGTAGATCGGATCGAGACGCTCCCCCTCCCAGTCGAGAGGTTTGCGCGCCTTCTCCGGAACCAGCTCGCCCGTCGGGATGAGGTCGAACGTCGCCGGCCCCATTTCGACCCGGTAGTATGCCGTGCCGTCCTTTGCGCCTTCCGACCGCACTTCCCGCAGGCCGCCGCCGGTTTCGATCAGAACCGGCTCGATGCCGAGACAGTGGGTCCGGAACAGGTGGGCGACGCCGCGGATCGCGTTTCCGCACATCTCGGCCTCGGTGCCGTCGATGTTGAACATCTGCATCCGGCAGTGGTGCTTCGGATCGCGGGGGTCGGTGATGAAGATCACCCCGTCGGCGCCGATGCCGCGCCGCTGATCGCAGAGAAGCTGGATGATACGGGGCTTTTTCAGCCTCGAACAGTCCTGACCCATTTCATCGAAAAACACGAAGTGATTGCCGAGACCGTGCATTTTGTAAAACGAGTACATGGAAACTCCTCTCGAGAGTGGTGGTGATGCGCGTCAGCCGGGTCGGCCGCGCAGGAGCGGAAGCAGATGGGTGACCGCGAGAAAGACCAGAAGAATCCCTGCCAGAAACAGCACCGTCTGCTTCAGATCCTCCCGTTTCATCTGGAGGCGGCCCCAGTTGCCGGCCACGAACAGCAGGCCCATGAAGGGGAGGACGGGAAGTCCGATTCCGGCCAGCAAAGCGCTCGAGACGGCGATCACGAAGGACGCCGCAAGCAGGACGAGATTCCGGCGGCCACCGAGATCGAATCGGAGGGCTGCCTGGTAGAAAATGCCAAAAAACAGGAAATCCGTCAACCCGATGAGGAAGGGAATCGCCGGCTCAGGCCCTCCCAGCAGCGGGAACCGGAGCAGAAAATAATGGATCTGCTCGCTCCGGATGATCACCGCCGTGGCGCCGGCCGAAACGCTCCAGATGTCGGCAAACGTGGCCACCAGCGCGATCGGAATGAGATGCGCCGGTTCGTCGATGCCGGTGCCGATCCAGAGCCCGACTCCCGCCGCGAGCAGGAGCTGGGCGAGGGCAAGGGCCAGGATGCCGGCGGGCGGCTCGGGAGCGCCCGCCTCGAGATGGTCCGAAATGGCGCCGTACACGGCATTGCGAAACTGGACCATGCCGTCGCTGCCCAGCGCGACCGGCGTCACGGCGTGGGCGACCGAGGCCAGGGCAACCGCTCCCGGCGCAGCGGATGCGCGATCGATCACCCGGCCCCGCGCGACGAGAGGCTTTGCCAGGAGTACGACCAGCACGAGGCCGACCGCGCCCGCCGCAAGATACGCCGTTCGGTGCCACCGCAGCCGGGTTCCGGCGGCCACGATGCCGATCGACAGGGCAACGAGCGCCGCCGCCGACAGAAAAAGCGCCGTGGTGCGCGACCAGGCCGGCAGGGCGGGACCTGCCGCCAACGCCCCCAGAAAGCAGGCGGCCCAGGCGAAAACCGCCAGAGCCAGCGGCCTGCCCGTGCCCGAGGGCTCCCCGGTCATGGCTTCTGGCCGAGGGTGGCGAGGCTTTCCGAGGCGAGCCGGACGATCTCGGGATCCGTGCCGCTCTTCACGGCATTCTCATACGCTCCGGCCGCCAGCTCCTTCTTCGACAGCTTCTCGTAGATGCGGCCCATGTGCAGATGCACCTCGCTCGAGATGGGCTCGTGCGAGATCCGGAAGATGCTGAGCGCCTTTTCCTGGAGATTGCGGGCCTCTTCGAGCTTCCCCTGCCGGTACCGCACCCAGGCGAGCGAATCCAGATACGTCGCCCGGTTCGGCTTGTCGAGCTCGATCGCCCGGTCGATGAGCTTGCCGGCCCGCTCCAGCTCACGATTCTGGTCCGCCAGCAGGTAGCCGAGCGTGTTCGCCAGGCTGCCGTTGTCCGGCATCAGCTCGACCATCCGCCCGAATACCCGGATCGCATCGTCGTATTTCTTTTTCTCGAGAAAAGCCGAGCCCATCACCGACAGAACCCGCAGGTTGTTCGGATCCCGCTCCAGCAGCGCTTCCCACTCGCGCCGGGCCTGGTCGAAATCCCCTTTCTCGAAGTAGACGACCCCGAGATTCAACTGGGGGCTGATGTCCGCCTGGTCCGTCGCGATCGCGCTGCGGTAGATCTTCTCCGCCTCGACCAGATCCTTCGTCCCGAGATACACGTTGCCGAGATTGATCCGCGCCTTCGCGTTCGACGGCTCGATCGCGAGAACCCGGTTGAACAGCTCGATCGCGCGGTCCTTTTCCCCGATCACCGAGTAGACGAGGCCCAGGTTGTTGAGGGCGTTCACGTGCTCGGGATCCGATCGCAGCACGGCTTCATACTCCCGCACGGCGTCGAGATACCGTGAGGTCTCATGGTAGGCCACGCCGAGGTTGTAATGAGCCTCGGGGGGCAGATTCGCGTCGAGCTCGAACGCATCCTCGTAAGCCTTGACGGCCTGCTCCGGCTTCCCGTCGAAATACAGGGCCATCCCGAGCAGATACGAGGTGTAGGGCTGGTTCTTGTCGACCGCGAGCGTCCGGTGCAGGTAGGTCGCCGCTTCCCCATACCGCTCCTGCTGCAGATACAGCTTGCCCAGGTTGCGCAGGGCCTCGGCATACATCGGCTCGATCGCGATCGCGCGCCGCAGCATGTCCTCGGCTTTCTGGGGGAGGTTCTGCTGCAGATACAGAAGACCGAGGAAGTTGTACGCCTCCTCCGAGTAGGGATCCAGCGTCTTCGCTTTCAGGAAGGCCTCTTCGGCCTTCTGGTTCTGTTCGAGCAGCAGGCTGTTCAACCCGTCGCGGATCAGCTCACGGGCGAGCTGCTTCGAGGTCGTCACCCCGGAAGACTGCACGACGGCAGGGGGGGAAGCGGTCTCGGGAGCCGCGATGGCCGGCCCGGCCGCGGGAAGCAGCGTGAGTAGCAGAGCCGCGAAACGATGGGCGGCGGGGCGGAAGGGAACCATGCGACCTCCTCGGACGCTCACAGATCTTCTTTGCGTGCGTCGCTTTCCCTGATGGATTCATTGACGGCGTCTTCGAGATCCTTGAGGATCTGTTCGACGGCGAAGGCTTCCTTTTCGATGCCCTGAGCCGATGCGAGATACAGGGCGTGATTCCCGTCCTTGATGGCTCGCAGGGCGCGTTTGGCGTAGGAGGAGAGGTTGTCGGCCGAGGTGAGGCCGGCTTTCATGATGGTGTCGCGGGTGGGCATCGGAATCTGGCACAGGACGCCCATCAGCAGATGGAACCGCGAGGCGAGGCCCCGGGACGAGTTGAGCACCGCGCGCGCCTTCTTGTCGGAGGGCGCGAACCGGTACCGGGCCTGGTGCCGGGGATGCGTGAAGGGATGGGCCTCTTCGGCCATGAAATGCGCGGTCTTGAGGAGCGTCTTGCACATCTCGAGAGACTCGTGCATCGTCTTCGTGACGATCATCGTCTCCTTGATTTCCTGGATCGCGGGCGCGGGATCGGCCTGGAACAGGAGCGCGGCCAGGGATAGCAGTTTCACCCAGCGACGGTTGAGGATCATGGGTCGGTGGCCCTCCATTCATGACATTCTACATCCGACGCGGCTCGCAGGGCAAACCGCGCCGCCGGTTTCCGGTACGGAAACGGGTTATCGCCCCTATCGGAACAAATCGCCCGTCTCTTGACGCTTCGTTTTACAAGTGCCATCATTCGCCCTGGGAGATTGAACCACGGAGGCACAGAGAATTACGGGAGCTATGAGTGTTAAAAGACCTTCTCGGTGTCTCCGTGTCTCTGTGGTCCGTTGTCATCGTTACCATTCGTTGAAAAGGAGATCTTCACTCATGTCACGACAGGTTGTTTCCACGGAGAAGGCCCCAGCCGCGATCGGGCCGTATTCCCAGGCCATCAAGGCCGGCGGGTTCGTGTTCACTTCGGGCCAGATCCCGATCGTCCCGGCTTCCGGAAAGATCGAAGCGACGGAGATCGCGGGCCAGACCGAACAGGTCATGAAGAACCTCGAAGCCGTCCTCGCTGCCGCCGGCACCGGCTTCGCGAAGGTCGTCAAAACCACGATCTTCCTCGTCGATCTCGCCCACTTCGCCACCGTCAACGAGATCTACGCAAAGCGTTTCGCGAAAGAGCCCCCCGCCCGCTCCTGCATCCAGGTCTCGAAACTCCCCAAAGACTCCCTCGTCGAAATCGAAATGGTCGCTTTCAGCTAAAGCGAGAAAGAAAAACGCCCGGCCGAAGCCGGGCGTTTTTCTTATCGGTCTATGAATCAATTCGCGACGAATTCGATATGAGCATCTTCACTGGTGATGACAATATTTGAGCCGCTATAGTAATACTTCACATGCCAGCGCCACTTCTTCCCGGTCGGCCAGCGAAGGTCATTGCCGACCCACCCGTCGTAGATAATGTCGTAATGATCCGTGTTGTTCGCGACAGCGGTTGGGCCTGCTTTGTCGAATGCAAGCAGGGCGCCGGTGGCTTCATCGAAGACTTCGATGACGACGTGAGAACAGTTCGGGTCTTTCGGCCACGTGAGGAAGACGGTGGGCGATGCCCCGAGGGGAGCGAGCTTCCCATTCGGTGAAAGGTCTTGCACAAGGGGCCGGATGGTGAATGTTTGTCCGGGAGACCACACCGGATTCCCCGTCGTGCTGTCGACGGCGCCCACCTGCCAGATGTAATACCCGATACCTAGAGGAACGCTGTTGAAGTTTGCTGTTGCAGTGATATCCTGACCGGGCATGGGTGCTGCAATGGATTTCGTGAGCTGATAGGGATCGATGCCGCCCGCTCGGATCGTCGTGGGTGCGGTTTTGACCTGAAGAATGTAACTGGTGGCTTTGTCGACGCCGGCCCAAGTGAAGCCGACCGTGTCATACATGGAATAGGAGGCGAGGTTGGCCGGAGATTTCAGCACGGGGGCCAGAAGCGTCGTAAGGGTGTCCGAGACGGTGAAATCCATCGGGGACGTTTCGCCGACAGTGACCATTGCCGTTGAAAACGTTTTTCCTACGATGACGTACACAAGAGAGTTGCCGATGGTGCGAGCTTCGGGATACGCACTGACTTCCGTCGCATAGTATTTCCCCGGTTCGAGATCGAGTTGCGGAAAATATCCCTGGCCATCGGTGGTGATGATGTCCTTCTTTTCGATTTTGGCTCCGGGATCACCGGAAACCGCATACATCAGCTGGAAGCTGAAGTTCGCATACGGGGTGCCGTCGGTTCGGGTGACTCTGCCGAAAAGCGAGCCGAGATTGCTCATCTTGGGTGTTGCTTCGAGCTGTCCAAGCTCGTAACCAGCCACTTTGGTGCCCGTGATGTCGATAGGCGCGTTCACATTCGTCGCGGCGACATACGATAGGGGGGTATTCGCGAGGAAGACCCCGGCGTCATCGATGCGCAGGTTGACGGTTTTGTC
>DAOOQQ010000022.1:28726-62901 GCA_035388825.1 Candidatus Ozemibacteraceae bacterium | reverse complement strand
TATCCTCGAAAAGATCGGCCTGCCGTCGATCAAAGAACGGCTCGAAGCGGCAAAACAGCTCAGGAATGTCGGGAACGCTCTTCAGAAAGCGCTTCAGAACAACTGAACCCTTCCTCTCCTGCCGTTCCACCCGCATGAATCCCAGGAATCACCGTGCCGTTCTTCGCAGGGGATTTCGAGAATCTTACGCTGGTCGCTCTCAGGTTTTTCCTCCAACCGACCGATAACAGAGATGTCTCATACTTTATCGAGTCGGGGGGAAGCCATGTTCAAACGGATACCAGCCTGGGTTGCGGGCGCTTTTCTTGTGGCGCTCGGGATGATCGTCATCTACGCGAGCGGCTGCAAGGAAGGCAGCAATACGACGCCGCTTTCGATGACCCTGTCAGGTTCCGGCCTCGGTACGGTCACCGACACCTTGACGCAGTATTCCGGCATCTATACCCTCTCGGGCTTCGTGAAAAACAACAACGACCCCGTCGTGAATCTCCCCGTCGATCTTCTCGTAGGTGACACGCCCGTCACGAACTCCGTCCTGACGACCGGAGAAGGCCAGTTCATTTTCCAGGGCCTCGCCCCCGCTCTCTATTCGGTTCGCGTCGGCCACGGCTCCGCCACCTTCACCGAAGTGATCTACCCCGTCTATCTCAAATCGAATGGAACCCAGTCGCCATTGGAGCTGACCATTCCCATCGAGACGAAAGTATCCAATAGTTCCGATAACCCTGGGACGATCGAAGCCTACATCGTCGATTCCGTCACGAATACACCCATCATTCTCGCCAACGTGAAACTTCATCAATACACGAATGGCCAGTGGTCGACGGAACCTATCGCCCAGACCGTATCGAACGGGAATGGGTATATCGTATTCGACAAAGATGCCAATCATTATATGAAAGGGCTTTACAAGCTTGTCATCACGAAGGAAGGGTATGACGACAAATCGGGGGAATACCCCGTGAACATACAAAGTGATGGGAGCATGACCCCGAAATCTCCCAGAATTCAATTGATCAAAACCGTTTCCGAGGTGGTCGTGAAGGGAAGCATCACGGGGTATGTCAAGTTGGACATCTCGAACGAGCCTCTGATGGGTGTCAAGGTAACGATCAGTGGCAACAAAAGTCAGATTACGCAGAGCCGGAATACGACGGTGGAAGGGAAATTTGCGTTCGATGATCTCACCGTCGATGAATATACCCTGAACTTTACTCACACCGATTACGAAAATGCGACCACAACCATATTTTTGCGAAGTTCAGGGATCGCAGATCCCGAAGTGGCGACGATCAAGCTCACCCGGAAACGCATGGATACGATCGATTCTTCGATCATTGCATCTGGGTCGGTACATGACTCGTTCACGGGCGGGCCTCTCGAGTTCGTGACATGCAAGTTGAACGGCATCGGAAGCGTCATTTCTGATAGCAGAGGCGGTTTCAGTTTCATCATTCCCAAGACGGATGGGAACTATACGCTCAGCTTCTCGAAGCTTGGATACCAGGATGTTTCGACAACGTTCAAAGTGTCTGGTGGCAGCATCCAGAATCTTCCATTGAAATATGAAATGCTGTATAACCAGGAAGTCGGCAAGGGATCGATCGTAGGCAGACTCGTGCGTGATCCGGGGAAGTATGACACAGATGCCGCCTTTACCGCAGATCTCGCGAATGCCGTCGTCCGAGTGTATGAGATGAAGATGATCACGAAGTATTACAGTGGCTGGACGGCCTCTGCATCGACGTTCATCATCAATGACAACGAGTTGTGGGGCTTCGATTCCCTGACACCGATCCCCGTGAAATCCGCGAATATCGTGACATCGAGATCGGACGATCCTCCTTTCACCTATGGGACATTCAAAATTTCTCATTTGAGTCCGACCGTGAGCGATTTGAAGTATTTCGTGTTCATTGGAAAGAATTCTACTTCTATGGCAACTGAATCGATCAATATTCAATACGCAAATGGGGAGAGCAGCTTCTTCAGACTGATCAACAACTGGACGGACTGGAAAAGCTCCGATCCAAATTGTCTGCAAGGGTGGAAACTGATCGACGTATCTCCGAACACCAGTACCTATCTCACGAATTTCGAAGATAACCGGTAATGAAGGCGGCACCATGAAAAAACACATCATTGCGTGTCTGCTTGCCCTTTCCTTTCCTGTCTCGCTCTCGGCACAGATTCTTGACTCCGTGCCTGACTATGAAGGACAGGAGATCGGAGCATCCGAGTGCGACGTGCGGGAAACGGATGTTGCGCGAACCGGGATGTGCCTGTCGGGAACGAGCGGCCTGATGGCGGTGCCGACGCCGGATTTCCAGAAGGACCGGAAGGTTCTGATGTCGTATAAAGGCGGTGTTTCAGAACGGACGCTCGCGACAACCGCGGGGGATTTCGATCTCGAGAAGAACGAGCGCTGGATATCGGCGGCGTATTCGGTCAAGCCGAATCTCGAGATTTCCGTCAACCACCTCGACTATGAACGTTCTTCCAGTCCTTTTCTCGCAAATCTCAACTACCGCGAGGATGCGACGGGTTTTGGCATGAAATACTCGACCCATATCGCATCCCAGGATCTCTGTTTCGGCGGTGTTTTTGCCCCCATGGAAGCCTCGGAAATCAATGCCGCCGACCTCGTCCAGATCGAATATCTGCGTTCCGTCTACCTCACCATGGGCGAGAGCCTGACGGACACGCTCAAGGGCTATCTCAACCTGAAACACTGTTTCACGGATGATCAAACCGTTAACCTGCCGTTCGGCCGCAAACTCGAGTTCGACCGCAAGGAGTTCCTCGTCAGCGCCATCGCCCTCGAATACGCACCCACGAAGAGCTTCTCCCTGATGCTCGAGAGCCAGTTCATGAATTATCGCGACTTCTTCACCGACGGCGGCGACCGCGTCTCGATGAACGTGGGCATCCGCGGCGGCTCCGATGCCCTCCAGGGCGAGGTCATGGTGCTGTCGCTCAACGACGACCCCGATGTCCGCTTCGGCGTCAACGTCGGATTCTGACGTTGCGCATCTCCCGTGAATGTTCGATCTCCATGTTCGTCGGGGCGGGTTTGAAACCCGCCCCGACGGATGAACGACATATTCGACTCTCTATGATAGGATTGTTGGGATGACGACGTCGCGTTCGGATTTCGGAACGGAACAGATCAGATCGACGCTCAAGAGCGGCGATGGCTCGCTCATCCTTTCCCTTCTGAACGATATCGAATCCGCCCCGTTTTCCAAACAGATTGTCGAAGCTCTCCAGCAGTCTCTTCCAGAAGTCCGAGAACCCGTACTCGAGTTCCAGGTCTCCAAGACGATCAAGCTCCAGATGCTTCGGATGCGCGGAAACATCCAGCCCGCGACGGTGGATGATCTTCAACGCCAGCTTACCGAACCCGACAACAAGATCGATTTCGCGATCACCGTCACACGCCTCGAATCCTCAGAAGCATTTCTCGCGGCCGATCTGCTGCGAAGTTCCTCGTGGAACATGCTCGCCCCGGAAATTCTTCCGACGCTGTGCCATTTCTTTACCCGATTCGGAAATATTCAGGATTCCGATGCCCTGACCGAGCTCTGCCGGCATCCGAATCCGTCCGTCCTCACGGCTGCCATACAGGCTCTGGAAATCATCGATCCCGACAATCTCCAGAGCCTCGTAACCCCGCTTCTGAACAATCCGATACCGGGCATCCGCGCCCAGGCGATCAAGAGTCTCTACCGATGGGACAAACCCGGCGCCCTCAGGTATCTCGTCGAACTGATGTTCTCGCCCGAACCCACGGAAAAGCTCCTCGCCATCCATCATGCGGCAGCCTTTCCCTATGCCGAGATCGAGCCCCATCTTCTCCGGTTCATCACAGAAGTCGATGATCCCAGGCTTCTGATCAGGGTCAGCCTGATCATGAAATCACACGCGCATCCGGAACTGCCCTTCAAACTCTACTGGATCTGCCGGAATCTGCGGGGCCAGCACCAGAATCTCGTGAAGGGCATCCTTCTCGGCGTCGCACGCACCCTCGCCGACACGAAGATCATCTCGATATCCGCCCAGGAATACCTCGATCAGCTCAAAATCCGTGTAAAAGCAGAAGAAGACAGACTTCTCCGGGATTCGATGAAAAGCATTCCCGTGGAACAGGAGCCGACGGCACACGAAGCGCCGGCCACCCCGCATGCCGACCACACGGACGAAGCGTCCCTGCTTCCCGACCTCGACTCTCCCGCCCCATCCGGTGCCGTCGAACCAGATTCCTCCGCGCCCCGGGTCACGACGGCGCCCCTTTTGAATATTGACGACTATGATTCGCTCGATCCCACGGCGAGAATCCAGCTTCTCAACAGGATCTCTCTCGACGGCTACAAATCCCTCGAATCCCGTCTTCCGGCTCTCGTCCGCCAGACAAAGGGCAAGGAGCTGGGTGCGCTCATCAAACTCATCGGCCGGTTCGGCTCTTCCGACGATGCGCAGATCGTGAAACCCTACCTTTCGAAGGAAAATCCCGACGAGGTTTCCGCCGCGATTGATGCCCTCGCGAAGCTTGATTCAGAGTATCTCTGCATCTATCTCCCGCAACTGATGCAGCACAAGAACGGCAAGATCCGCATGAACGCCACCCGTGCCTTCGTGGGGATCGACCGAAACCAGATCAAAAGCCTCGTCTCGAGCCTTCTGCTTTCGAACAGTCTCAGGCAACGCGCCCTGGGCATCCCCGCGGCAACGCTCGTCGATTTCAGTCTCGTCCGCGAGCCTCTGATCAAGGCATTCCAAAATGAAGCGAATCCCGAGCTGATCGAGAAAATCGGCCTGATCCTCGGCTCGAATCCCGACCGGGAAATCCTCCATGCGGTCTCCCTCGCCGTGAAAACAGCCGAAGGCACTCCTGTCAGCATGCAGAAGAAAGAAGTCCTCAAACAGGTTGCCGAAAAACTTTCGATCGCCCTCGACAAGATTTCCACTCCTGAAGAGCTTCTTGCCGGCGAACTTCCCGAACAACCCGGCGCCACGGACGCCCCGCAGGAACCCTCACCGGCTCAGCCGACTCCGGAAGCGATTGCCAATGCCAACGCCGATTCATCCCTGGCAAACGCGGCGGCCGAAACCCGTGAAAAGATCCAGAAAGCCTTTGCCGCCGATCCCATCAAACAGAAACCACGTTCCGAGCAGGAAGAGCGCGATACGCGTGAACACCGTGCAAAAATGACGGTGTTCGTCTGGATCCTCGTCGGCATCGTCTGGGGTGCGATGATCGTCTCGATCATCTACAAATTCCTGTTCGGCAGCTGATATCCCCGGAACAACAACGAAGGGCGGGAATCAACTCCCGCCCTTCGTTGTTGTTCCGGTTCGATGCCGTTCGACGATCACTGGATCGTCAGGGATGCCTCGGTGTTCTGAGCCTGAAGAGCCTCTTCCTCGAGGGAATAATATTCCTGCATATTTTCGCGCATATCCTCGGGAGCGCCCTTGCTGCCCATGGGGTACAGGCTGCGGATCGTGCCGCCCATCGTGTACAGCTGCCAGGTGAAGGTCTGGCCGTTCACGTCGGCATCGAAGGTGAAGGCGCCGGGAACGCTGCCGAACTTGCGGGTCGACTCGATGGCGATGTGACCGAGGGCGAGAATCGCCTGGGCCGAGCAGCCGATCGCGAACCCGCCCTTTTTCTTCTTGGCGTTGGGAAGGGGGCCCGACTTGTCGGGATCCCAGGTGAAGGCGCCCGTGTAGGCGAAGTTGTCCCCGGCGTTCGCGGAGGTACTGACATACTGGGTGTTTCCCGAAAGTTCGTCACGGTAGAACTTGTACCACCAGTGGTAGCCGCTGACGCTGGAACCCTTGATTTCGCCGCAGATCACGTGCTCGAAGCCGGCGCCCGGGCCGAACCAGTTCCGCTTGAGATCGGCCATGGTGGTGCCCGTCGAGCTCAGCGCCTGCTTGATGACGGGGTCATTGGCGATCGAGGCGAGAAACGCATCGATCTTCGAACCCAGTTCCTTCGTTTCGTCGGTGCCGACGCGCGGATCGAACTGGATGGCAAGGTTGTAGGCCGCATCATAACTGGCCGGAAGGGAACCGGAAATCTTCTGGAACAAGGTTCCGCGAAGACCCGCGTTCTTCTTCACCTCGACGGCATCGCGATCGAGACCGGGAATGGGCGCCGCGGACTTTTTGATCGCATCGCGGATTGCCTCGGCATTCCCGTTGGCGCGGGACGCGTAGAGGATGGTGGGATTCGCCGACTGGTTCCGGCTCTGGGCGCGGGAAAGCGCGGCATCGAACTCGGCTTCATCAGCGATCAGGCCGGCAGAGATGCTGTTCTCAAGAACCCGGCGAAGCGAGGGATCCTGGACCGACTCGAGGCGGGCGGAGAAATCTGCCTGCTGAGCCTGCAGGGAAACCGGCACGCAAAGAAATGCGGCGGCAAGAAAAAGAGGAAGGGCAAAACGGGTACTGGTGCGCATGTGATACTCCATACTCGGATTTTGTTACGACGCGCGAACATGATGAAGTTGAGCAAAGATCGAACAAGGGCACGAACAAGAGACCGATACTCCACGCGAGCGATACGGTGCCCGCATACAAATTCCATTCTAGTCACACCCACGACCGAAAGCAACCCCCCAAAAAAAGAATATTTGTTGCACACCCGGATCGAATATATTATGTAAACAAGGTGAATGTATTTTTTGCACGCCGTGCCCACGCTCCTCATCGGTCCGGAAACAATGATGGTGCATTGAGACCAGGCAATTCGTCCCCGAGAACCCTCTCCCACCGATGGTCCCTGATCCTTACACCAGGGTCATCCAGATCCATTTCCTCCTCACGTCTCCAGCTTTCCGCAGTGATCATTCTGCGTTTCTACTCTGTACCATGTTCGTGTGAGAGCGCATCGAGGGGGTTCGTGATATATTTAGATCAAGAGGATTCTCCCGGTGGATACTCCACCTCGTACCCTGGGCGTATTTGCGGTTCAGCCCACGACAGGAGTCACGATATGAAGGAACATCTGTTACCCTCCCTGTGCCAGACCCTGGCCGGGCTTCCGTCCGATCGGCGCGCCTGCAGGACGATCCAGCGCATCATGCGCTGCATGGAAGCAAGCCTCGGCGCCTCTGCGGCGGCTCTCGTCTGTAAGAACAAACGGACCGACGATCTCGAGGTGTCGGCGTGCCACAACATCTTTCGCGAAGCCGCCCGGCAGTATGTACGTCAGGTTGGAACAGGGGCGATCGGCCGACTGTTTTATTCCGAGCCCCTTCTGATCTTAACTCGCGAGAGCCCGAAGGAAGACTATGAAGAACTGAAAATCGAAACCGATTACCGGTTTGCGATCGCATCGCGGGTCTCATCGTCATCAGGGGTGTACGGCTTCCTGATCGTGTATTTTGAAAAGGAGCCAGAGGATTCGCCGCTCGTTACGCAACTCGTACAGGCTGCCGCCGGTCTCTGCGGAGCGGCGCGAGAACGCGAGGAGCTTCTCGACGCCCTCGACGAGCTGCGCAGATTCGATCCCGAGACCGGCCTTCTCTGCTACGCCTACTTCATGGACAAGCTGGGCGAGGAGATCGCGAAATCCCACCGGTACCACCTGCCCCTCTCGCTGATCGTGATGGATGTCGACAACTTCAAGCCCGTCATCAAGTCCTGCGGCATGCATGCCGGCATCGAGCTGCTCCAGGAGCTCGCCGAAGCCCTCAAGTTCTGCATCCGTGGTGTCGATGTGCTGGGCCGGTTCGGAAGCGATGAGTACATCATGTATTTCCCGAGCACCGAGCTGTCGAAGGCCGAGGCCGTCATGAACCGGTTCCGCGACGAGCTCCGGAGCCGTACCTTCACGAAGCATTCGATCAAGACCTCTCTCTGTTACGGTCTCACCGCCTATCGCCAGGACGATTCCGCGGGCTCGATGCTCGAACGGGCAACCTTTGCCCTCTACGAAGCCCGCCGGGCCGGCACGGACCAACTTGCCATAAAAATCTGACCGCGCACGGCTGTGCGCGGTCAGATGCTCAAACCTTTCAGGAACATCGTCGCGAACCCCTGTTCGCGACGATGTCGTCATTTCCCGAACTCGAACACCGTCACACCGCTGTTGGGCTGCATGAAGAAGTCCAAACTCTTCCCATTCCCTCCCCCGGCAAACTCGATGAAATAACATCCCATCGGTGCGAGAGTAATGCTCTTTTGGAGCATGGAAGCAGATGTCACCCGGTTCACATTTTTCTGGATCGGACCAGAAAGTGTTACGGCGGATAGTTTGGGAAACTCATAGCTTATCCAGTCGAGCTCGTTGAATTTATAGAGTGGGTTATCATTGTTGGCAGGGTCGAGATACATCGCCGTCATCCATTGGGTATAAACCGTTTCGAACGGTTTGCCAGTAAATTCTTCGACAGCGGCCATTCCCGTATTTTTGGATGAGAGAATCGTCGAAACATCTCCTCCCGTTCCATACTTCTCTGCAAGCCACTCTCCAAACAAAGCCACCTGGCCATATTGCGCGTTGCTGCCCCAGTCACTTCCGTTCTGAACCAGCGGCACGTCATACATGCGGTTGAAATACTCTTGCATCATGAGTGCTTTCGACTGGTTCCTCCCGTTAGTCACCTTGAAATTGCATGCATGTTCCGCGTAGGCCGAAAGCGTTTCGTTCAGCCAGGAGTCATCGGCTGTCACACTGTTCCGGATGCGGTTCGAAAAGAAAATCATGTGTTGGAATTCATGGGCCATCGTGCTCGCAAGAATCGTTTCCGTGAGGGCATTGTCATCACCGTATCGAAGATTGAGGTAAAAGATCTTCACGTTATTCGTAATCCCGCTTGAAAGCCGTTCGGCGGGATACAGATCACCAGAATAGAAAAATCCCGCTAATTCAGTATTTATCTTGCTCAACTCCGGCGAGATCAGGATGTAGATATCCGATCCGAGGTCGATGCCGGTAAGCTTTTCTCCGGCTCGCAACTCGGTCCCGAAAAGGGCGTGCATTTGCGTGTAAATGGCGTTCCATTCCCCGATCACCGTGTCGATGTACCCTTGCAAACCAGGGATCGTGAGATCGATCGTTGCATCGCGATACACACGCAATTTCCCGGAATTGTCTGGTAACAATTGTTCATGATACAGATCGCCAACGACGGGTATATATTCGCCAGAATTCTTGTATACCTTGAATGTATAAGTTTCCGGCAACGATGCGGCACGAACGGAGCCCCTGAACGAACCACTCGATGCTGCAGCAGGATTGCGTGCCTGACGCTCTTCTAATCCACGAAGGCTTGCATGGAAATTTGACGCTTCCGTCCTCCCAAAACCACGTTCATTCAACCGAAGTTCTCCTCGAAGCGAGGTGGGAACTTCCTGATTCGCCGAAAGAACGATGGTCTGATTGACGGCGGTGAAATTGGCAAGCATCAGGGTGGCAGTCGAGGTGTTCGTGAAATTCGTGACTGAAAAGTTGGTGGTATCCGCGGGAACGGGCCAGCCGGCAGAAGAAAATCCGCCGGTTGGGGTTGCCAGACTCGAGAAATCGAGAGGACCGGAAATTCCTTCGAAATCCGTATCCGGGGCAAAGAAGCCTCCGCCGCCACCTCCGCCGCAGCCTACGATGGACAGGAAAATGACGAGGGCACACAACAACGCGAGAAGGGCGGTTGGGCGGATACGGTTCATGGTTCCATCCTCAATTCTTCGAAAGCTGAAGGACATCCGAAGTATACCACCAGTCCGCACAAGGTGATGTTCAATCCCGGCATCGGGAGACGATTTCGTATCTCGCCGTTCCTTCATGAGAGCATTTTCAACCGAAGCCAATAGTACGTCCTTGTGCATCCGGGTACCTGCCGTTTGTCCCCGTCCTATTGACGACCCCCGGGGCGCATCCGTACAATGTCGGTATTATGAAGCAGAAATTTCGCCTGTTCGTCGTCTGGATGATGATCTTTTCGCTCCTCGCGGAAGGATATGCGCCGTTGTTCGCAGAATCCTCCGCCACCGATCCGCTGCGTGTCGCGAGCGATCGGTATCAGGCGACCTACAAGGAGTACTCGACGGCTGTTTCCTCGGGGGCTCCACTCGAGGAGATCCAGGCGAAGTTCAACACCTACATGGAGGCGTACACCCAGTATCAGCGCCTCGTCACCCAGACTCGCGGCGACACCGCGGTAACGAACGCCCCCGCGGAAACGGCCGGGACAACTTCGGCCGGCGAGACCAGTTCCCCGGCGACAACTGCCGATGATGCGGCGAGCGTCGCGGTTCCCGCCGATGCCGACACGGCTTCCGGAACACTCATCTCCTCGAAGATTCCGCAGACGGCCAAGGGTTGGTTCGGCAAGATCTTCACCCATCTCAAAGAGAAGTTCCTCGGGAAGGCCGGCTCGAAAGAGATGCCGCTTCTCGAAAAGATCGCCTGGAACATCGGCAAGGCCATCGTTCCCTCGTTCGCGGTCATGCTCACGACGGCGCTTTTGGCCCCCTTCTCCCCCGTCGCGATGATCGTCGGCGGCATCGTGGTCGGCGCCGCGATGGGCGGTCTCATGACGTATGCCTACGAAAAGCGCATGAACGCGAGATACCGCGAGATTCCGAAGGAAGACGCGAAGATCTGGCGTGACGTCACCGTCAGCGCAGCCGTCGAGGCCGTCATGGCCCCGTTCAACCTGATGACGGGCGGTCTGTTCGGGATGGCCGGCCCCACCGTCGGCTCGGCCGTGACGCGCGTCGCCCTCACCCAGGCCGCGCTCGGCTTCACCGGAAGCGCGATCTCGTCGGGGGTCGGCGGCGTCGTGAAGAACATCTGGGCGCGCAACGTGTTCCATTACCCCGAAAAAATCGCCGCAAACGAAGCGCGGATCGATGCCGTTCTCGATGCCCACGTGAAGTCGGGGCAGCCCCTCTCCGAAACCGAGATTGCCGAGCTGAACCGTCTCCAGACCGAGATCGACCAGATGAAGGGGGAGAGCTACTCGTCCGAGGATTTCACGAAGGATCTCAAACGCGCGGCGGTCGGCTCCGTCATCAGCGGCTTCATGGGGTCGGTCGTGTCGGACAAGCTCTACAGCTATGACAAGGGCCGCTGGGCAGACCGTCTCTCGATCAAGCTGTTCGGGTCGACCGCGCAGGGAAAGGCGCTTTCCAGCGTCGTTTCCACGATTCCCACGAACTTCCTCGGCGGTATGGCCGGGGCCGAGCTCGAGAAGAGCTTCATCCGGGACGACATCAAAGATCTGCGCAGCGAGCAGGCGAAGTATGCCGCAGGCTCGCCGGCCTACGAGTATTACCAGGGCGTCCTGACATCGATGCAGTCGAAACACGACTCGATCAAATCCACCGAAGCCGGCTTCAACTCCGCGGCGAACAGCGTCGCCGTGCGCGCCGGCCAGCTCTCGGTGCAGGCTCTCAAATATAACATCTACGATGCTCCGAAGGCGCGGAAAGCGGCCGTCGAGGACCTGTACCGGATGCAGAACAAGGACTGGAAAAAAGCCAACGAGAAGTACGAGGCTTACCAGAAGGTTGTCGAGGGTAAACCCGAGCTTCGCAACTACCGCAATCCCATCACGTATGCCAAGGCTCTCCAACAGTATAACCAGAAGGCCTCCGCGGCCCGCGCCGAGTGGATGAAGCAGTGCGTCACGGCCCAGAACAACGAAAAGCTGCCTGAGAACATCGCCCTCAAGGAGCAGGTGAGCCAGAAGTTCGACCGGGAGGTCAAGCTCAACCAGATGCTCGAGCTCGGCCGGCTGAGCGGTGGCGAGAAACACGTGGAAGCCATGATGGCCGTCCTCAAGGAGAACAATCCCGAGTATGCGGCCCTGCCCCAGGATCAGCTCCGCTACAAGGCCATCACGGCGATCGCGAGATCGTATGACGACAAGTATGCCCAGTGCACCACCAAAGTGAACGGCCTGAACGAGACGATGAAGAAGTACGAAGATTACAAAGCTGGCCGTATACAACTCACGGAAGATGAAGCGCGAGTTCTCGAGGGCCGCAAGTCCCTCATCAGCCCTTCACAATACAAGGCAGCCCTTGTCGAGCAGAAAGTATACGAGATGAAATCGAACAACGTCCGGTGGGACGTCGTCGAGAAACGCATGCCCGAGATTCTCACCCAGGCCGAGGCCGAAACCCTGAACCAGTATGGCGGCTGGAACGGCGTGTTGGTCTCGGAAATGTATGCCAACGGTCTCGCGCGGTACAAATACGACCCCGAAGGCCGCGTGAACTTCGCCGCCGAGATGAAGAAGCTCGCCGCGAAGATCCCCGGGATGGTCGAGTCGGGCATCGTCAACGATTACAAGACGGAAGTGAACAACGCCATCACGGGCGCGATCATTCCCAAGATCACCAGCGGCAACGCCGCCGATGATTTCCTCAAGACGTTCACGAAATCCGCCATCACCACCGGGGCCGGAAACGCCATCGATACCGTCTACAACACCTCGAAGGAACGGATCATGTCCGGCTTCAAGCGCTGATCCCTCCCGGTTCGATTCACCCAACGCCCCTCCCCCTGCTGCGGGACGGGGCGTTTTTCATTCCTCCTCGGGAGGCTCGGGAAGAATCGGTTCTATCGTGATATCCGAGGTGGTGACCGTCACGCGGGCTGCGGGGAATCTGCCGCCCGCCGGGGTGGGATCGCCCAGGATCGTCGTCGATGTCGCGATGGTGGCGATGCGGAAGGCCGGCACGGTCGCCGCTCCCGAACGCGTATATGCCGCGATATGATAGACGCCGGGAAGGATCTTCCCCGCCGCGGACCAGACTTCTTCCCGAAGTCCCGACGGAACCGAGTCGGGGCCGAACCGGCCGTTCGGCGTCTCGGCGCCTGCCGAGGGCGTGTGCCAGATCATCCGGAGCGGGTCGGCCGGGGCAGCGGGGTCCGGCTCCCCGACGTACAGATCGAGATCCGCAGAGCCCGACCAGGACAGCTTCACGAACAGGTTCCGCCCGTCGACCGCGCTCGTGTACCCCGACGCGTTCATCGCGGCAATCAGTTCATCCCACTCGGTCGCCTGGGAGAGCGCCAGCCCGGCATACGGGAGTTTGCCGTTTGGCCCGAGATACCCCGCATACTCGCCGTCCGCGGGCAGGGCGATGGAAAGGCCGTTCGCGCGCCGATACCGTGTTCCGAACCGGACCGCCAGAGGTACCGGGACGGCGGTATTGATATAGTATGTCAGATTATCCGCCGGGATGTTCGCATTGGGGAACGACGAGCGGAGGTTGGCCACGAGGTCGCGGAGATCGCGCTGGTCCGTGTGTTCGAAAGCCTGAACGAGGTACCGTTCGGAACCGGTTCGTTCGTCCGGCGTGTTCTCGAGAGCATCGCGCGCCCCTTTCAGGGCGGCGAGATTCAGCGGCAAATCAGACCTGATCGCGGCGGCCCAGGCGCTGAACCGTGTGATGAGCCCCGGAAGTTTTTCCATGTCGATCACGGACAGGGTGCCGGAATACAGGCCCTCGAGAGGTCCCGATTCATAGGCGGACTTGTAGGCATTCGCGACGGTCTTTCCCAACACGATGCCGTCGGCCTGGGCCGAGGATGCGGAGAGAGCCTTGAAAAGCCGCTCGTAATCCCAGCCCGGGGCCGGCTCGTTCGCCTGGGAGAAGACGAGCACCTTTGTCATGCCCTGGAGCTCAGCGGCCACTTCCAGCATGCCCATCAGACAGGCATCGAAACCGAGAAGTGCCAGCGGTCGGACGCCGCCGGGAACCGTGATGCCGTATCCGATTGCGGTTTTCAGAATCGGAATATCCATCATCGCGGCCGAGGTATCGTCGGAGATCAGCGCCGATCGGACCGATGCGGGGCGCCAGCCCGTTCCATGGGAGGCGACGATGAGGGCCATGCGTCGGGCAGGAAATGCCCGATGCCCCCAGGAGATGAAATCGGCGAGAACGGAGGGATCGGCAGCGTTCTCGTCGCTCTTCCGGCCGAGTTCGAGCGTCGAACCGGCTTTCAGAAGCATGCGGCGCGTGCCGAGGGCACGGTCTTCGTTCTGGATGATGACGGCCGTCCCGGCGGGAGGGCCTGCTCGTTTCATTTCTTCGATATCGGCTTCGAGCACATCGGACAGGGAGTTGTCGCCGCCCTGATAGACGAGGATCGTCCACTCACGGCCAAAATACCCTCGCTGCGCGGCATCGAGTGCGTCGGCGGCGGCATCGACGGCGGCGCGAACCTCGGCGACCTGGTCGAGGCGGGTGCCCCCCGCGATTTTCTCGGGGTGGCGCTCGAGCACATCGGTCAGCGCGAGAATGGTGCTGCGGATTTCGCCGTCGGTGATCTGCTCCGGATCGATGCGTCGGCCGAACCGGTCCCGCAGGGTGCGTGCGATGAATGAACGGGCCGTCGAGTAGATCGTGATCCGTGCCTGCTTCATGCCGATCAGGACGGTCGGATCCGCCGCCATCCATTCGAGGACGAAGCCGGAATGCTCCGAGTTTCGCGCCCGCAGGACGATCTGATCCCGGAGGGTGATCGAGGCGATGCCGAACGCTCCGGTTCTGCCGGGCGTCGCTGCGTAGGCGGGGTCATCCTCGACCGTGATGCGGAACACGCTCAAATCCAGCATCGCGCCCCTGACCGACCGCCGGGAAGCCCCGCCGTCGACGGGAACGACGCCGCCGAGATCCGGGTGTATTGCCACGTCTCCGATGTCGATCGCACCCGAGAGCGTCAAATCGGTCGGAATCGGATAGGCGAACGGCGGAAGCCCGCCTGACTGGCCGGAACAGCCCGTAAACAACGCAGCAAGGACAAGCACGGCCGCGAGGAGCGGCCAGTTATTCATACACGCACGGATATATATCAAGCACCCTGTCCGCAGCACTTCTTGTATTTCTTTCCGCTCCCGCAGGGACAGGGTTCGTTTCGGCCGGCTTCCGGGCCGCGCGCCGGTCGGGCCTTGGGACCCGGGACGGAAATGACGGCATCCTCGATCTCGTCGGCTTGATGCCCGACGTTCTCGTCGAATTCGGGGAGATCCGGGGGCGGTTCGAAGAAGCTCTTCATCGCTTCGCGCCGTTCGCCGTTCTCCCGGCGGACCTGTTCCTCGTTGAAGCAGTCCCAGTCGGACATTTCGGCGACGACATCCTCGAAAAAGGTCATCGTGACGCTTTCGCGGGTGCGCTGGAGCACTTTTTCGACGGGCTCGGCGGCCATGAGTCGAAGTTCATCGAGGGAGAGATACTCCCCGTCGATGTTACCGGCCGTGATCTGCATCGCGATGTCGTCCATCAACTCGCCGGGGTGGATATCGGCGGCGACCATGGCGAGCATCGTGACGAAGTGTTCTTCCTTGCGGGATCTCGGCCGCGACAACAGGCGGCGGATCAGGCCGACGACCGGCTCCCGGGACGACTCTCCGCGGGCGACGAGGCAGCCGAGGGCTTCGAGAGCGAGTTCCCGCACGATCTCGAGATGCGATTCGTCATCGGCAAGCGCGATCAGGCCGGTCAGATCGGGACCGGCGGTCATCGCGAGCAGGCGGGGCATGTAATCGAGCATCATGCCGCCCCAGACGTGCATCAGCAGATGTTCGTCCTTCGTCTTCAGGCTTTCGAGCAGCAGCGGGTGGGTTCTGCGTTCGCGGAACGAGGCGAGCAGCATGGCCGCATAAATATGACCCATGAACGTCTCGCCCGACACCGTTTCGATCTCGGTGACGGCCTTGCGGAGCAGCTCGAGCAGCGGCTCGACGGCATCGTCTCGCCGCGCGACGAGGTCCCGGATCGCCTGTTCCGGAAGTCGGTCGTGGGCGTGAAGGAGGCTCTCGATCAGCGTGGAGACTGATGTCTGCATGTCAGGCGGCGGGCTCGATGTGGGTCTTGCCGCCCATGTAGGGGCGCAGAACTTCCGGGATGCAGACCCGGCCGCCTTCGTCCTGGAAGTTCTCCATGATGGCGACCCAGGTGCGGCCGACGGCAAGGCCGGAGCCGTTGAGGGTGTGGACGAAGCCGGTTTTGGCCCCCTTCCCTTCCCCTTTGAACCGGATATTCGCGCGGCGGGCCTGGAAATCCTCGAAGTTGCTGCACGAGCTGATCTCGCGGTAGCAGTTCTGGGACGGCAGCCAGACCTCGATGTCGTAGGTCTTCGCGGCCGAGAAGCCGATATCGCCCGACGACAGTGTGACGACGCGGTAGGCCAGGCCGAGACGCTTGAGCACCTCTTCGGCATTGGCGAGAAGCGCTTCGAGCTCCTCGTAGGATTTGTCGGGATGGGCGTATTTGACGAGCTCGACCTTGTCGAACTGGTGCTGGCGGATGAGGCCGCGGGTGTCCTTGCCGTAGCTGCCGGCCTCGCTGCGGAAGCAGGGCGTGTAGGCCGTCATCTTGATCGTGAGGGCGGATTCCGGAAGGATCTCGCCGGCATACAGATTCGTGACGGGCACTTCGGCGGTCGGGATAAGATAGTAATCGGTATTCTGAAGCTTGAACAGATCGGCCTCGAACTTGGGAAGCTGGCCGGTGCCGCGCATCGCGTTCGCGTTCACCATGTAGGGGGTCCAGACTTCGCGATACCCGTGCTCGCCGGTGTGGAGGTCGAGCATGAAGGTGGTCAGAGCGCGTTCGAGCCGGGCGCCGTCGCCGCTGAGAACCGAGAACCGGGCCCCGGCGATCTTCACGGCGCGGTCGAAATCGACGATGCCGAGCTTCGTCGCGACATCGACGTGGTCTTTCGGCTGGAATCCGAACGCGGCGGGCTTGCCGACGCGGCGGGCCTCGACGTTCTCCTCGTCGCCGCCCCCGGACGGAACCTCGGCATGGAGGATGTTCGGCAGCGTCATCAGGATCTCTTCGAGCTTCGCGTCGAAGCCGGCGACCTTCTCGTCGAGGCTCTTGATCTGATCCGAGACGGATTTCATATCGGCCAATATATCATCGGCCGGCTGTTTCGCCTGTTTGCGCTTGGCGATCTCCATCGAGGCCTGGTTGCGCTTTGCCTTGAGCTGCTCGACTTCGAAAACGGCGTTGCGCCGCTCTGCGTCGAGGGCTTCGAGGGGGGCGAGTTTGGGGAAGGAAATCGAGGCGGCATGCGGCAGAAGGGCTTCGATGGCGGCCTTCGAACGTTTCGGCTCCACGCCTGCCTTCTGGAGGAGGCTGACGACGGCCGGGTCGGAGAAGTCGACGTCACAGCGCCTGATCAGGTTCGCCTTGAGGCCGTCGGGGTTTGCGCGGATCCACTTGATGTCTAGCATGCTCGTCTCCTGGGAGTGACTGGAATTCTCGGGATGCTCGTCCTGATACGCCGGCGAAGGATGCATCGTCCGGCGCGAACGCAGTGTACCGCGTCAGGACGTCCGTTTCAAGATGAGGAAGCCGAAATACAGGATCGGGATGACGACGCCGACCAGAAACAGCCAGCGCAGATTCGACGCCGTTTCACCCATGGCCCCGATCTCCTGCGCGAACCGCTTCGGGCCGAGGCCGGTCATGTAGACGCTGCCGTTCACGTATCCGAGGGCTTTCCCGGCCGTGAACGAGGCCAGCAGCCAGACCTCCTGATCGGGAAGCAGGAACCGTTCCTTCACCTGCCACGCGGCGGCTGCCGATGCCGGCAGGCTCTCGGGGGTTTCCTGCATGAGCGGGGCCTGGTCGTGGCGGGTCTGCAGCAGATCATCGGCGGGGACGATGCCGAGCCAGTCGTCGAACCGGAGCCTGGCGGGGTCTGCGACGAGATCGAACGCCACCCCGCGTTTTTCGTCTTTCACCTTGCGCGAGGCAAACCGTTTCGTCCAGGCCCCGCCCGATTTGATATCCTCCGCGAGCGTCTCATACCGCTCGGTCCGGCGCCAGAGGCAGCTCTGCGCCCCGCAGACCAGCGGAGCCGAACCCGAAGCGACTTCGATGCGCCCCTTGACCCAGGCCGGGCCATCCTGGCGGAGAGCCTCGTCGAGACGTTTCTCAGGCGCCTCGAGGGCGAGCCTGCCGGCCGTTTCCTTCTCTTCGTTGACGATCTGCATGCCGAGATACCCCATCGCCGAGAGAACGAGCGACACGAGGCACACCAGCCCCACGATTCCGCGCACCAGACACCCCATCCATCATCTCCATCCCGCTGATATCGTGTCGATCCTACGCCCCGCCCCCCCTGATTTCAAGAGGGTGGAAAAGCAGGAATCATTGAGCTGTGGGGAGGGACTTCCAGAGGATCGATTCGCCCTCCAGCTCTCGCGTGCCGGACCGGTTGCCGTCGTTCGCGTTCTCCTCGGAAGATCTCGCTGTCGAGGCGAAACCCGGACCAGTCGGCATCCTGCCTCCGGGTCCGGGTGGGCGCACCTCGTATGCGCCCACGCCTGCCAGCGGATCTCCCTCGATGCGAACGACGGACCGGTCTCGGCAGCGCTCGACAGTCGGGCTCATTCGATCCTCTTCCAGTCCCTCCCGGAACATGTTTGCATGTACAACCTCAGCTTTGTTTCAATGGGCATATATATCATTCTTTACACATTCATTATTCCCTGATCATTCTGCGAAGGGCAGCGGGGGGGTGTAGCCGCGGGAGGGGGAAGCGGTGAAAGGGGCGGCGGGTGGTGGGCTCAACAGGCTCTTCAGCGAGCGAAGTTCAGCGGGGTCGTAGACTTCCTCACCGGGGCCGAGCCACTCGTCGTATCGGTCGGAGGGGATGATACAGGGCATGCGGTCGTGGATGGGGGCCGCGAGCTCGTTGGCCGCGGTGGTGAGGATCGCGCAGGTCTCGATCTCTCCGATACTGGGGGTCACGAGGCATTCCCAGAGTCCGGCGAAGGCGAAGAGGCCGCCGTCGCGGCGGTGGAACTCCCACCGGTGCTTCCGGCCGGCTTCGGTTTTCCATTCGAACCAGCCTGTGGCGGGAATCAGGCAGCGCCGGCGCCGGAACGCCGTGCAAAACGACCGTTTCTCCGAGACCGTTTCCGAACGGGCGTTGATCATCGGCTTCGCGGGCCGCTGGTCGGTGCTCCAGGAAGGGATGAATCCCCACAGGACGTGGGTGATTTCTACATTCTTCGATATATCATTTTGCCGGAGAATGAGGACGGGCTGGCTCGGAAAGATCTCCTCGCGGGGGGCATAGGGAACGGGCGGTTCGGCTTTCATCGCATCGAGCAGGGACTGCCAGGTGGCGATGAGGCTGAACCGCCCGCACATGGGTCGGCGTTCTCGTCAGGCGAGGGCGTGGAGGCCCTTGTGGTTCGTGAGGCGGGCCTTGTAGACCTTGCAGGCTTCGGCGATGATGAAGATGCTGCGCCGGATCTTGTCGGGATCGACGACGAGGGCGAGGCGCACCTCGTTCGTTCCGCGGCCGGGCGTCTGGTAGAAGCTCATCGCGGGGGTGATGCAGACGGTTTCAGTACCGATGTTGAACTTTTCGAGCAGGAACAGGGCGAAATCGTTGATGTCATCGATGCCGGGGAACTGGATCATCAGGTAGAACGCGCCGGACGGCCGCGGGGCGACGACCCAGGGCATGAATTCCCTGATCGCCTCCATTGCCGCATCGAGCCGGTCGCGGTAGATCTTTCTCATTTCGGCGAAGAACTCGGGATGGCCGAGAACGTAATCATAGGCTCGCGCGACGCCATACTGGAGCACATCGGACACGCTCGCGACCGTATGCGCCTGGACCATCGCGATCTTCTGGATGATCGGGGCGCGGGCGACGACGAAGCCGACGCGGGCGCCGCACAGCGAGAAGCTTTTGCTGGCCGAGTCGATGACGATGATGCGGTTCATCAGCGACTCCATCTGCTCGCCGGGGAGTTCGACCTGGAGCACGCTGAACGCCTCCTCGTCGCCGAGGATCATTTCACGGTAGACCTCGTCGGCGATGAGGAACAGGTCGTGTTTGATCGCGAGTTTCGCGAGGCGGGTCACCTCGTCGGGAGTGAAGATCTTGCCGGAGGGGTTGCAGGGGCTGTTGAAGAGAATCGCGCGGGTTTTCGGCCCGATCTGCTTCTCGATGACATCGTCGGGAGGCAGGACGAAGCCCTGCTCGGCGAACGTGGGAACGGTTTTGAGCACGCCGCCCGAGACGGCCAGAAAGCCGCTGTAGGGCGAAAAGAACGGTTCGATGCCCAGCACCTCCTCGCCGGGTTCGCAGATGGCGAGGAAGGTGTTGGTCAGGGCCTGGGAGGCTCCGCAGGTGACGAGCACGTTCGCCGTGTCGATGACGAGGTGGCGGCGCTGGTTGCGGCCGAAATAGGCGTTGAGATACCGGGCGAAGGTTTCGCGTAAAAATTGTTCGCCGATGAACGGGGAGTAGCCAAGATGGCCTTCGCGTGCGCGTTCAGCGATGGCTTCGGGGAACACCGGGATGCATTTGATGTCGGGCTGCCCGATGTTCAGTTCGTAGACGGTCTTGCCCTCGCCGATCAGTCGTTTCGCGATCGCCATCATCTGCCGGATCGAGCTGGGCGACAGCATATCCACCCGTTTCGCGTATCTCATGCCTTCCATCCTTCCGCTCCTTTTCCCTGTACGTAATGCTACGCACCGTTCTGTCCGGTGTCACCCGGCCATCATACCACAATTTCCCCGGTATCATCCGCCATCGGATCGATGCCCCAAATAACGGGTGTAGGGGCGGGTCTGAGACCCGCCCCTACGGGAACATGGATATCGTATGATTTTATACCATTATTTATTTCCACCCGGTGCCGGCGCAGGCGCGGGCGCAGGAGCGGAGGGGGCCGGCGCTGCAGGTTCGGGCCTGGTCCGGAGGTGGTCGGCCAGCGCCTTCACCGCGTCGTGAAGGGCTGTGGAAAGACGATACAGCTCGTCTTCGCCTTCGACGCGGGCGGTCATCGCCGGGCCCTCGACTGCGCCGAACAGGACAACGCGTTCGGTCTTGTCCGAGGCGAGGAGCAGCCGGTCGCAGGCTTTCGGGTCGGCAAGGCCGTGGTCTTTCGCGGCATCGGCGGGCAGGAACTCCTGGATGCGGCCCGTCGAGTAGCCTTGCACCACCTGCTCAACCCGGCTCTTGTCGACGGGGCGATCGCCGCACTTCCAGGCATCGCTTGCCAGGCTCAGTTCGTAGGTTTCGGTGCCGACCCGCACCTCGAGGCGCTTCACCTCGAACGAGGGGATCTGAGGGAGATCTTTCGAGCGCAGGGCATTGAAGTCCTTCCGGAGCGGGGCCAGGGTCGAAGCGTTCACGAGGAAGGTGTCGCCGGCACCGGAACGCCGGACGCGGGCCATGCCTCCTTCCTCCCTGGCGACGAGGAACTCGTAGCCGGTGCCGTTCGCGGTGCGCAGGACGACCTTGTATTCCGGTTTGTCGAAGCTCGTCTCGATCGATTCGGGCGTCGTTTCAGCGAGGAACCGATCGGCCTTCAGGTCGTGGATGCCGTAGATCAGCGACGAGACTTCGGCGGCATCGGCCGGCATCTTCGAGGGAGCGAGCATGTCCCAGCCGGTCGGCGTCCTGCCCAGCTCGATCGTGGCCGATCCCGCGATGACCGTCACCGAAGCCACGTCGGTGAAGTTCTCGGTGAAGATGGCCTTGTCGCGCAGATCTTCCAGGGTTTTCCGGAACGCCGGGGCAACGGCGTTGGTCACGACATACACGTTCGGATCGCCCCGTTTCTGCATGTACACCGAGCCGCCGACGGGGGCGTCGTGGCCAAGCAGGAGAGCGGTCGTTCCGCTGCCGGTCTCGATCACAAGGCTGAGCGAGTCGCTTCCGAAACCGTACGAGACGGTCTCGGTGGCAACGATGGTCAGTTCCGACTGGAGGTCCGAGAAGGTCTGGACGATGCCGGCGGCAACGTCACGGTCGGCACGGTAGGCGCGGGGTTTCACGACGGCCCAGTTCCGCTCGGTTCCCGAGGTCTGGGACTCGATCCGGATTTCCGGGCCGGATCCCGTCTGCCAGGTGAGGGCCTTCACCTCGGCGTTGGCCGTGGCCGCGAGCTGCACGGGCTTGTCCTTTCCGGGCTCCGGGATGATGTCGACCTCGTAGATGTTGGCATACAGGAAGAGCAGGATGAAAACGACGATGGCGAGGCCGGTGGTGAAGAAACGTTTTTTCATGGCTCACACCCTCCTGCGGGACCACCAGACCGCGCCGCCCAGCAGCACGATCAGCAGCGGGGAGACGATCACGCACAGCACGAGGATGCGCTGGGCGGCCTCGGCGTCGAGAACGATCTGGGCGATCTGGATCTGCTTGGGGCGGATCGAGATCAACTGCTCCTGGCCGGCGAGCCAGTTGACCGTGTTCACGACGAGGTCGGCGTTCCCCTGCACCTGGAGGAGCATGTTCGTGGCGAAGTCGGCATCGCCGAACACGATCGCCCGGCTGCCGCTGGCCGTCCCCTTCCCTTCGAAGGCCAGGCCGAGATTGAGGGGCCCGCGCACGTCGGTGTTCTGGTCGAACTGGATCTGGCCCTGGAGCACGGCGGAGGGCGGCCGTTTCCCGTAACAGTTCTCGTCGGTGCGGAGGAAACCGAGGCCGGTGCAGGTGTCTCGGGGCTCGAAGTTGAGGCCGCGGGCGACCTGCATCAGCACGGCGGAGTTCTTCTCCATCAGGTCTTTCACGATGGGGTGCGGGCTGTAACGGGGAATGACGATCGACAGATCCCCGTTCATGCCGCGGGGGCTGATGATGATCTCGGCATTGCAGGTGACGCCGAACTGGTCGGTGAGGAACTGTTCGAGATCGGCGGCCTTGTTGTCGGGATTGAGCGCGACAAGCAGGTTGCCCTTGCGCTCGTTCACATACTGGCGCAGCGCCTTGATCTCCTCGGGATGGAAGCCCTGGGTGGGCGCGATGAGGGTGAGCACCGTCGTGTCGGTGGGAATGCCTTCGAGCAGCGAGACTTCGACGGTTTCATAATTTTCGCGCGCGAGGAACTGCTGCGTCGCGGCGAGGCCATCGGGTTTGTAGGAGGTAAGGCCGGGCTCGCCGTGGCCTTTCACGAACGCGACTTTCCGGCGCACACCGCTGGTGACGTTGAGGATGGCCGAGGTGATCGCCTGTTCCCCCTGGAATTTCGGGAGTTCGCGGGTCTGGGAATAGGGCTGCGGGCGCAGGAACAACTCCTCGGCCGGAAGATCCTTGCGTTGGTTCTCGCACTGGACGACGACGGTGCCGGCGGTGTGGACGTTCATCGCCTTGGTCGTCATCGGGTCGCGGAACGGGTCGACCAGCTTGACCGCGAGCCGGTCGGTGTTGCGGCGGTATTCGCGCAGCAGATCGTCGAGCATGGTGTGCTCGAGCGAGCCGAGCGGGTAGAAGGCCGTGATCTTGACGTCTTTCTGGAGGCCGCGCAGCGTCTTGATCGTCGAGTCGGAGATCGAGAAGAGGCGGTCGCGGGTGAAGTCATACCGGATGTGCCGCCGGAACCCGATATAGGAGAGCAGCACGCCGATGCCGACGATGGCCAGGACGAGCACCACGTCGTTGACGATGAGCCACGAGGTGCGGCTCGTGAGGATCTCCTTCAGCAGCCGGGGGGCGATGAACACGGCGGCCATCGCGAGCAGCACGCCGGCCGCGAGAATACCTAGCGCTATATTCGCGCGGCTCGGGAACATCAGGTAGCTGATGCCCGCGGCCAGCACGCACAGCATCCCGGCAACCAGCACCAGGACGGGAAGGACAGAGCTCGTATCGCGTCGATGCGTCGTCATGATGTCATCACCTCCACCGGTCGGATTCGACGACGCGCGTGGCCATGAACAGCCACAGCACGATGAATACTACAAAGAATACAACATTGCCCGAGTCGACGACGCCCTTGAGGAACTCGGAGTACCGCTCGAACAGGGACAGCTTGCCGAGCATCTCGCCGAACGCGTTGTCGAGGGCGTATTTCGCCCAGCCGAAGATCCAGAAGCAGAGCATCCCGCCGAAGCTGAGCATCGCGGCGATCATCTGGTTCTCGCACAGGGAGCTGGCGAACAGGCCGAGCGAGATGAAGGCCGCGCCCAGCAGCACCAGGCCGACGTAGCCGCTCATGATCGGCCCCACATCCAGATTCTGGGAGTAGACCGAGAGGATCAGCGGATACTGGAAGGTGAGCAGGATCAGCAGCAGGTAGAGAATGAAGCAGGCCAGAAACTTCCCGATCACGATCTCGGACGGCGAGATCGGCGAGGTGAGCAGGAGCTCCATCGTGCCGGCCCGGCGTTCCTCGCTGATGAGCCGCATCGTCAGAACGGGCGAGACGAGCAGCAGCACGAACGCGGCGTTGTACAGCAGCGGTTCGAGGGTGGCGAGCTTGCTCGAAACGAGCACGACCCAGAACAGATACCCGACCACGAGCAGGAACGCGGCGAAGACGATGTAGGCGACGGGCGAGAAGAAGTAGGTCTGGAGCTCTTTTTTCGTGATGGCGAAGATCTTCATGCCGCCTTCCCTCCTTCCGTCGCGCCGCTTCCGTTGGCGGAGCCGTTCTCCTCACTCTTCGTGAGCCGCAGGAAGACCTCTTCGAGCGAGGCGCGGGCCGGGGTGATCTCGGTGAACACGTGGCCCTTCTGGACCGTGGCGCGAAACACCTGATCGTAAGCCGCCGATGCAGGCAGGGCCATGGTGAACCGCACGATCGGCCCGTCGGTCTGCTCGCCCTCGAGGCGTACCCCCTCGATGCCGGTGAAACAGGTCTTCCAATCGAGGGAAGCGGGCCGCAGCGCGACTTTGAAGGTCGTCGCGGCGCCGCCCTGGCGTTCGAGGTTTTCGACGCTGTCCTCGGCCACGATCCGGCCCTCGTTGATGATGACGACGCGCTTGCACGTCATGCTGACCTCGGAGAGGATATGGGTCGAGAGAATGACCGTGTGATCCTTCGCGAGATCCTTGATCAGGTTGCGGATCTCGATGATCTGGTTCGGGTCGAGGCCGACGGTCGGCTCGTCGAGAATCAGCACGGCGGGATCGTGGACCAACGCCTGGGCAAGGCCGACACGCTGGCGGTAGCCTTTCGACAGGGTGCCGATCACGCGCATCTGGTGGTCGACCAGGCCGGCGCGCTCGATCACCGCGTCGACGCGGCGGCGGAAATCCTTCGAGGCCACTTCCCGAAGCTCGGCGACGAAGTTGAGATACGATCGGACCGTCATCTCGGGGTACACCGGCGGCGTTTCGGGCAGATACCCGAGCCGGCGGCGCACTTCCATCGAGTCTTCGAACACGTCGAAGCCGCCGACGGTGACCGTCCCGGAACTGGCCGGCAGGAAACAGGTGAGAATGCGCATGGCGGTCGTCTTTCCGGCGCCGTTGGGCCCGAGCAGACCGAGCACCTCACCTGCCTGCACCGAGAAGGAAATCCCGTCGAGGGCACGGAAGTTTCCGTAGAACTTGGTGACATCTTTCATCTCGATCACGAACAGGTGCCTCCTGAGCGAGTGTGAACGGACGGAATCATCTCCGTCCGGCGTGCATTGACCACGGAGCATACCAAAAGTTCCCGAAATTTCAACCGCCGCCGGGAAAAAAGAAGCCGCCGTCCGCGTGCCCTGTCAGGACGCCGCGAACGGCAGTTCTCGAGCGGATCAGGAGGTCTTCGGCAGTTCGAGCCGATCGGCGACCCCGGCCAGCTTCTCGACGGCGGCAAGATACCGCTCGAAATAGGCCAGGAGATTGTGTTTCTGGGAAAGGCGCAGCAGGCCCATCTTGTGCCGCAGGGCGTCGGTGAGCACCCCGGTTTCGAGGCCGAACGACTCTTCGGCCATCGCCACCACGACCTCCTTGCGGATCGAGGGCTGCTTCCCCGAGAGGCCCAGGAGACCCCGGAGAAGCGGATACAGGCTGTTGAAGGATTTCGCGATCATCGCCTCGAACGTCTTGAGAGATTCGCCGGATACGAGAAACTCGCTCCGGGCCTCGGTCACCTTGCTTTTCAGCATCTGTTCGACCTGGAGACGGAGCAAGGCGCGATCGATGACGAGCGCCTTGAACGGGTCGTCGCCCTTGATCATGCGGTGATTGTCCCGGATTTCCTGGAAGAGCAAGGGGAATACATCAAGCGACCGTTCGAGGTCTTCGGCGGTCAGGATCAGGGGGGCGGCGAAGCCGCGCAGCATCCAGCGTTCGGTGGTGACGGCGATCTGCTTGAGATGACCGGCGGTGACGGTCTTGAACAGGAGGGCCATGTTGATGTTCGAGTGGCCGTACACGTAGTCGCCCGAAGCGGCGCTGCCGTAGAGGGCGATCGCCGAGAGATCATCGCCGAGAAGTCGCGTCATGTCCTGAGCGAAGGGTTCGAAGACGGTCTCGGGATTCTGCGGGACGTTTCGAAGTTTCAGCAACAGGGATTCGAGCATCGGGTTCCTCCTGGGGGAATGGATCGGGATGAATTTCGAGACGGGAAGATCTCCATCAGGCCGCCGTCTGAGGCCCCATCAGTTCGATAAGGGCGGAGAAGACACCATCGACCGCGTTGATCATCGTCTGTGTATTCCGGGTGATCTGCTCGCTGCGCAAAGCTTTCCGGTACACGTCGTGCGTCCGGCTGAGAAGTTCGACGAGCTCCTGTCGAGCAAGGACTTCAATTCCCAGCCGCATCACGACTTCCCTGACGAAGAGGGCGAACTTGGCTGCAACGCAAACGAGCGTTTCGGGCTGCAGGTGGCAGGCGGGAGGGAGCCGGTGGGTGAGGCCGGGCGCGAGGAGCATGCCGGCCCCGGCGCCGTAGGGAAACGCAGGCCCCGGAATCCCGATTTCCTGCGACAGGATGATTCCCGCGCCGAGATGGCCGATCGACCAGGGGATGAGATCGTCACGCGAGGAGACGTGACTTCCGCCCGCGCCGAGACTTCCCCGGAGCCCACCGCGCCAGAATGGCGCACAGACGCCGAGGGTCAGCCAGCCCAGCCGCCACCCGGCGAACTCGGGCGGCTCGGTCAGCGCAGCACGCCTGCCGAGATCGCGCGCATACTCTTCCAGACGGCCTCGGAGCGACTCCCCGAACTCCTCGGGGAACCCGAGATGCCGAGCTGTATATTTCAATATATTGATTCGGACCTCGGGACTGATGTAGACTCCTTTGAGATAATCGTCAGCGACGATCTCGGGCCAGTATCCCTCGGCGGCGGCGAGCTCGACCAGCAGCATGCCGGCGCGGAATCGGTTTCCGGGACTGCTGAGGCCGGTCAGCATCGTCTCGAACTCCGGCATCGTGTCGAAATACATGGAGAGCTGGCCTTCGGTGAGGAGAGGGACGAGACCTGCCCTTACGCGGTTTTCCCAATCCCCGATCCAGACGGTTTTGTGCTCCGTCACGTCCATGGGGCAAAGGCCGATCCAGTCGGGAAAATCCGTGCCCAGGTGGATGTCCGTATCCATCATTTTGTAGAGCAGAGAGGCGATGATCGGGAGCTCTTTCTGATCGAGCGCCCAGTTGCGGAGAATGCTCGGGACGGATGACATGGGTCTCCTCTTTGGCAGGGGGTGGTTCTCTGTGTGACGGTAGCCCAAGCCTGAGGGTTCTGTCAATTTTCTTGATCGCACGGGGACGATTTGAGATACTGGCGGATCGTCGTCTCACCGTCATTCACGCTTGCAGCAGAGGGAATCTTTCATGCCCACCATCGGAGTTTCGATCATCGCGCACAATGAAGAGGCGCAACTTGCTGGAGCGATCGAGTCCGCCCTGTTCGCCGACGAGGTCGTCGTGGTCGACTGCGCCTCGACCGACCGAACCGCCGAAATCGCGCGCTCATTCGAGCGTGTACGGTTGTATGCGCGGCCGAACGATCCGAATCTGAACGTGAACAAGTCGTTCGGCTTCGAGCAGCTCACCACCGACTGGATCTTCTACCTCGACCCTGACGAACGAATCCCGGCATCGCTCGCCGCGGAGATCCGGCGGACGATCGCCGGAACGGCCGACAACGCGTTCCGCCTGCCGCGGCGCAACCACTTTTTCGGCCGGTGGCTCGCGCACGGCGGCCAGTATCCGGATACGCAGCTCCGGCTCTTCAGGCGCGGCAAAGCCCGGTTCCCGAACAAGCACGTGCACGAGAGCCTCGAGGTCGAGGGAGGCATCGGCCGGCTGAGCGAGCCGTTCGACCACTTCCCCTACCCCACCCTCGACGATTACATCCGGAAGATGAACTTCTACACGAGCTTTCAGGCGAAGTTCTGGCTTTCGGAAGGGCGCAAGCCCGGCCTGGTCGATTCCGCCCGATTCCTCTTCCTGCGGCCGGCAAGCCGGTTTTTACGCCGGTATCTGCTGAAAGGCGGCTGGCGCGACGGGTGGCAGGGCTATCTGGCCGCCCTTGGCGACGCGTTCCAGACGACCGCCAGCTACGGCAAGTTTCTCGAACGGGCGGCGCGCGAGGCATGAGAACCCTCCATATCCTCAACTCGCCCAACTGGAGCGGGGCGTCGAACTACTGCATCACCCTTTGCCGGAAGCTTATCGAGCACGGCCACGAGGCGCTGCTTCTGACCGAGCCCGGCAAGCCGCTCGACCGTGCCCGCGCCGCCGGCATCCCCTGCGACGACACGATCCGGCTCAACCACCGCAACCCCGGCCTCTACCTCCATGCAATCCGACGCATGCGAGCGATTTTCAAAACATATCACCCAGATATTATATCTAGTCATATCAATGAAGGCGCCTGGATGGCCGGCCTCGTCGCCCGCCGCGTTGCGCCGCAGGCGGTCGTCATTCGCGTGCGCACCGACATCGACCCGCCGAAGGGACATTTCATCAACCGCTACGTCCACCACGCCTGGACCGACCATCTGATCGTCGGATCCAAGCTTCACAAGCGGCTCTGTCGCCAGATTCTCGAGTTCCCCGATGCGGGAATCGACGTGGTGTACGGCGCCGTCGATACCGACGAGTACAGCCCCGCCTTCTCGACACGCCTGCGATCCGAGCTCGGAATTGCCGCAGACGCTTTCGTGATCGGTATCGTGGCCCGACTCGACCCGGTCAAGGGGCATGAATACGCGCTCGAGGCGCTTCGACTGCTCCAGACCCCTGAAACGCCCGTAACACTGGTGTGCATCGGGTACGAAAGCAACCGCACCGTCGCCTGGCTCATGGACGAAGCCCGCCGCCTCGGTGTCGAGAACCGCGTCAAGACGTCGATGACACGGCGGGACGATCTGCCGGAGCTGATCCGTGGCTGTGATCTCGGCTTGATCACCTCGGTCGGCTCCGAGGCGAACAGTCGCGCCGCCCTCGAGTTCATGGCCACCGGCAAACCCGTGGTGGCCACGACCGTCGGCGTTATCCCCGAGATCGTGCAGGACGGCGCGCAGGGACTCCTCGTCCCCCCCCGGGATCCCATCGCCCTCGCCGGCGCGCTCCGCAACCTCGTCACGAACCCCCTCCTGCGAAACCGCATGGGACGGGCCGCCCGCGATCACGCCGTCGCCAATTTCAATCTCGACCTGTTCGTCCGCCGTACCGAAACCGTCTACGAAAAAGCCCTCCAGCGCCGCGCCCACCGCTAAGCCGTCAAGCGAAAGAAAATCGCAGGACCGGTACACCGCAGAGACGCCGAGACACAGAGAAGGTTCGGTCACATACCGGGCGCATCGCGATGCGCCCCTACACCTATAGTCATGCGTATATTACGCTGGGGCGAATCGTGATCCACCCGCAACACCCATAGACATATGTATATCGTAGGGGCGGATCGTGATCCGCCCGCAACACCCATCTTGGCCACCCGCTGTTCTTCATGCGCCAAAAACTCCATGAGAAGACGTTCAGGATGATCCTCTTCTTTTTCAAATCTCTGTGCCTCTGCGGTGAAACCGTTCTTCCGAATCCTATCCCTGGGGAGCTGGTGCGGCGGCATTGACTTTTCGGGGGCGGTCGCCTAGAATCGGCCACCGGAGGGTACCCCGAGCGTGGAACTGTTCCGCAACGTCGGCATCAAAGGCCGCATCATCATTACGACCCTGCTGATCATGGCTCTGCCGATCGGCGTTTTCAGCTACATCCGCTGGATGGACCTGAACGTCAACCTCTCCGTCTACATCTTCATCGGAAATGCGTTCCTGCTCATCGGCCTGCTTTCCTCCTGGGCCGTGGCCGTCTCGATCACCCGCCCCCTCGCCCGCGTGCGGCACAAGCTCGATATCTTCCAGGAAAAGCGCGTCGCGAACCCCGTCAACGACACGGGGGACGATGAGGTCTCCGAGGTCGCTTCGGGCGTTTCCCGCGTGTTCGCCATCTGGAACGGCGAGATCAGCCTCATCACGAAGAAACAGCGCCAGCGCACCGAGGACGCCGTGAAGCTCGAGACCTCGCGCAGCGAGATCGAGCACCAACTCGAGCTGACCCGTTCCTGCCTCAAGGTCGCCCAGTCGCTCAACACCACCTTCGATTTCCAGACGAATCTCAAGACGATCCTCGACGAGGCCGTCCGCACGATGAACGTCCAGTGGGCATCGATCCTGCTTCTCAACCGCGACAACCTCGACCTCTCCGTCGCCTGCATGCGCGGCATGGAGCAGTCGCTGCTCGACGACCTCGCCGAGGACAACTACCCCTCGATCAAGCTCAAACCCAACGAGGGGCTCGCCGGCCAGGTCATCAAGGGCGGCCTCCCTCTGCTCGCGAACAAGGGCCACAAGGATCCGCGGTTCAAATCGTTCACCGAGTTCAAGTCCCGCGAGGAAAAAGTCGCGAGCATTCTCTGCGCCCCGATCAAGGCTTCCGACGGCACGCTTCTCGGCGTCATCAACTTCATCAATCGCATCTCGCCGCCCCTGTTCCGCAACGAGGACATCCCCTACGCCCAGGACGTCGCGATGCTCGCGGCCCTGGTGATCGAGCGCAACCGCCTGTACCGCAACCTCTTCTGCGACGAGTCGACGGGGATGATCAGCCACCGCATCTGGAAAGGCTACTTCGAGGAAGAGGCCGCCCGCTCGGTGCGCTATGCCCAGCCGCTGTGCACGGTCGTGCTCGATCTGGAAAAATATCGGGAGATACAGGAATCCACGGCCCCCGAGTTCGCCCTCCAGGTCGGGAACGAGGTCGCCCGCGCCGTCCAGAAAGCCCTGCGCGATACCGATCTCGCCTCCCGCGCCCAGGAACGCATCTACATCCTGCTGCCGAACACCGACGCGGCCGGCGGCGTGTTCCTCATCGGCCGGCTGAAAGATGCGCTCGACCGCATGTCGTTCGAGTACAACGGCCGCACCTACGTTCTCGGCTCGTCGGCCGGGATCGCCGCGTATCCCGAAACCAGCCAGGATGCCAAGCGGCTGGTCTCCCTCGCCCTCACGGCCCTCGACTCGGCCAAGGCGGGCGGCCGCAACCGTGCCGTCGTACACCCGCCTGCCGTCAGCGAAACCTCTGCCTCCTGACAACCTAAGATACGAACCACAGAGGCACAGAGACACAGAGTTATACGAGTATTGATATTATATATATTCACATATATTGAGGTATCCCGATGAAACCTGAGCGTCCGTTCTATATCACGACCCCGATCTACTATGCCAATGCAGAGCTGCACATCGGCCACGCGTTCACCACCCTCGCCGCCGACACCGCGAGCCGGTACAACCGGCTGATGGGCCGCGAGGTCCGGTTCCTGACCGGTTCGGACGAGCACGGGCAGAAGGTCGAGCAGGCCGCGAAGGCGAAAGGGATCACCCCGCTTCAGCACACGGATTCCCTCGTCGAGAAGTTCAAGGCGCTCTGGACGAAGCTCGACATCACCAACGACGACTTCATCCGCACCACTGAGGCCCGCCACAAGAAGGGCGTCCAGAACGCCCTGGCCCTGCTGAAGGAGCGCGGCGAGATTTACGAGAACGAGTATCAGGGCTGGTACTGCACCCCCTGCGAGCGCTTCTGGACCGAAAAGGAAGTGCCCGAGAAGCTGTGCCCCGACTGCAAGCGGCCGGTCGAGCAGATCACCGAGAAGAACTACTTTTTCCGGATGTCGAAGTATCAGCAGCAGCTCATCGAGTACATCCACGCCAACCCCGGCTTCATCCGGCCCGAGAACCGGCGCAACGAGGTGCTCGGTTTCCTGGCCCAGCCTCTGGGCGATCTGTGCATCTCCCGGCCGAAGAAGCGCCTCTCGTGGGGCATCGAGCTGCCGTTCGACCCCGAATACGTCACCTACGTCTGGTTCGACGCGCTTCTCAACTACATCACCGCGATCGGGTATCCCGACCAGCCCGAAATGTTCAAGAAATTCTGGCCGGCCAGCGTGCACCTCGTCGGCAAGGATATCCTCACGACGCACGCCGTCTACTGGTCGACGATGCTGATGGCGCTCGCTCTTCCCCTGCCGAAGATGCTGTTCGCCCACGGCTGGTGGGTCTCGGCCGGCGGCAAGATGTCGAAATCCGTCGGAAACGTCGTCAGCCCGCTCGACCTCGTCGAGAAGTACGGGCTCGATCCCTTCCGGTTCTACCTGTTCCGCGAGATGGTGTTCGGCGCCGACGCGCAGTTCACCGAGGAGTCGTTCATCACCCGGTACAACGCCGATCTGGCCAACGATTACGGCAATCTGTGCAACCGCATGCTGCCGATGATGATCAAGAACCGCGAAGGCGTGTTCCACAAGACCGCCGCGAAGCTCCCCCAGACCCACGAGGTCGAGGCGCTGGCGAAAACCGTTCTCGCGGATTATCACGGGGCGATGGAGAACCTGCTGTTCCACCACGCCCTCGAGCGCATCTGGGATCTGATCCGCCGCCTCAACAAATACGTCGACGAGACCGCCCCGTGGGCGCTCGCGAAAGCCGGGAAGACGGCCGAACTCGACGAGGTGTTCTACACCGTCGGCGAGGGGGTGCGGTTCGTGACGCACCTCGTGCAGCCCTTCATGCCCCACCTCGCGCCGAAATTCCTCGAGCAGCTCGGCCTCGGCACGACGTTCACACCGCTGCATCTCGTCGAGTGGGGCCAGTTGCCCGACGCAACCCGCTGCACCGAGCCGGCGCCGCTGTTCCCGCGCATCGAAACGGCCAGGATAGAGTCGCTGAAAAAGGGCGAAAAGCCTGCCCAGCCTGCGAAGACGAAAGAGAAGCCGGCGGAAACCGCTCCGGCCGCGCAGCCCGTTTCCGACGGACTCATCGAGTATGACGAGTTCATGAAGACGGAACTCGCCGTCGCGACGGTCGTGACCGCCGAGAAGGTCGAGAACGCCGACAAGCTGCTGAAGCTGACCGTCGATCTCGGCACCGAGACCCGCCAGCTCGTCGCCGGCATTGCGCTGCATTACAAGCCCGAAGAACTGATCGGGAAGCAGGTCGTGATGGTGAAGAATCTCAAGCCCGCCAAGATCCGCGGGATCGTCTCGCACGGCATGATTCTCGCCGCCCAGACGCCGGAAGGCGGCCTCGCGCTCGTTCAGCCGCAGAAGCCTGCCCAGGTCGGCTGCCGGGTCAAGTGACGGCCCCATGGATGGGCTGATCGACACCCACGCGCATCTCCAGGACGAAGCATTCTCGGTGGATTTCGCGGACGTTCTCGCGAGGATCCGCGCCACGCGGCCGGCAGCCGTGATCAACGCCGGCACGGATCTGGCCACGAGCCGCCGCGCCGTCGAGATGGCGCGGGCCGAGCCCGGCTTCTGGGCTCTGGCCGGGGTCCATCCGCACGAGGCGAAAACCTGGAACGCTTCGACGCGAGCATCCCTCGAGGAACTGCTGGCCGAGCCGGAAACGATCGGGGTTGGCGAGATCGGTCTGGATTATCACTACGACTTCTCGCCGCGCGACACGCAGCGCGAGGTGTTTCTCACCCAATGGCGACTGGCTGCCGAGCTCGATCTGCCAGCCATCATCCACGTGCGCGAGGCGTTCGACGACTTTTTCGCGTTCATCGCGGACGGGCCGCGCCCTTCCCGAGTGCTGCTGCACTGTTTTTCGGGAAATCTCGACATCGCCCGCCGCGCCCTCGATGCCGGCTTTTCCTTCTCGATCGGCGGGCCTCTCACCTATCCCAAAAGCGAGGAAACCCGCACGATCTTCCGGTTTCTGCCCGACGACCGCATCCACCTGGAAACCGACTGCCCGTATCTCGCGCCTGTTCCTTTCCGGGGAAAGCGGAACGATCCCTCGCTGCTTCAGCACACCTTCCGGAAGCTCTGCGAAATACGGCAGGCCGACCCCGACGAGCTTGCCGCCATCCTCCGGGAGAATGCCGTGCGTTTTTTCGCCCCGCGGTTGCGGCTCGTCACGCCGTGACGGCAGGATGTGCGAATGGATATACCGGGCGCATCGCGATGCGCCCCTACACATC
>DAOOQQ010000022.1:0-28626 GCA_035388825.1 Candidatus Ozemibacteraceae bacterium | reverse complement strand
CCGGGCGCATCGCGATGCGCCCCTACACATCGTTGGACGCGGCAGGATGTGCGAACGGATATGCCGGGCGCATCGCGATGCGCCCCTACACATCGTTGGACGCGGCAGGATGTGCGAACGGATATGCCGGGCGCATCGCGATGCGCCCCTACACATCGTTGGACGCGGCAGAATGTGCGAACGGATATGCCGGGCGCATCGTTGGACGCGACAAGACGGGGCAACGGCATGCCGGGCGCATCGCTGGAGCGGCACCGGTATCGTAGGGGCGGATCGCGATCCGCCCGGACCCGGCGCCATTCACGGCATTTCGTCTCCTTCGTAGGATGGGGTGTCTTGCGGAGAAGGGCTTATCTAGTGTATGTAGCTGGTACGAACTATGGAAACGCAGAAACTTTCGTACACCCGCAGCAGCACGCATGACATTCTTCTCGGGCATGACATACTCGCCGAGATCGTCGGCCGGATGTCCCGGCTCGGCCTTCACAAACGGTGCATCGTCGTCACGAACGAAACGGTCGCCCGCTGGTATCTCCAACCGCTGATCGCCGAGCTGCGCACGCGCGGTTTCGAGACGTCCGAAGCCGTTCTTCCCGACGGCGAAAGCCACAAGACGCTCGAAACGGCCCAGAGTCTCTTCCCGAAATTCCTCGAGGCCGGTCTTGACCGGCGCAGCCCCGTCATCGCCCTCGGCGGCGGCGTCATCGGGGATGTCACCGGGTTCGCCGCCTCGGTGTTCATGCGCGGGCTCCCCCTCGTGCTGCTGCCCACGACGCTCCTGGCGATGATCGACGCCTCGATCGGCGGCAAAAACGCCGTGAACCTGCCGGCCGGCAAGAACCTCGTCGGCACGTTCCACCAGCCGACCCTCGTCGGCATCGACGTATCGACCCTGCGCACCCTGCCCCTGACCCAGGTCGCCTACGGACTGGTCGAGGCGATCAAGCACGGCGCCATCGCCGACGCCGCCTACTACAAGTTCATCCGGAAAAACGTCTCCTCGATCAAGGCCCGCGATCTTCCGCTGCTCCAGCGGCTCGTCCGGCGCTCCCTGCACATCAAGCGTTCGTTCATTGAGGACGATGAACTCGACCTGACGGGGAACCGGGCGTTCCTGAACCTGGGCCACACCTTCGGCCACGCCTACGAGCTGCTGGGCGAGTTCCGCCGCTTCCATCACGGCGAAGCCGTGGCCCTGGGCATGCTGACGGCTCTCTCGGCCGCCCGCGCCCGCGGCGTCCTGCACGAGGATTACACCGAGAGCCTGACCGAACTGCTGAAAGAGTTCGGCCTTCCGATCGCCCTTCCCCGCGAATGGACGCCGGATATGATAGCTGGCGCTATGCTTCGTGACAAGAAGCGTCAGAAGGATGCCATCAAACTGATTCTTCCCGTCACGCTCGGAAAGGTCGAAAAGGCCGTCGTTCCCGTTTCCGAGATCAAACCGCTGCTCGAATCGATTTCGCGCTGACACCGACCAGGAGTTGCCATGACCGCCACGACCAGTTTCCTCACGAAGATCTCCCCGAATGCCCAGAAGGTTCTCGCCAAGCGCTACCTGACGCGCGGTCCCGACGGTCAGCCCCTCGAGACCGTCGAGCAGTTGTTCCGCCGCGTGGCCAGGGCCATCGCCTCGGCCGAAGAGCATTTCCCCGGCTCTCCCTACAAGCCCGACCAGCTCGAATCCCTGTTCTTCGAGCTGATGACCAGCCTCGACTTCCTGCCCAACAGCCCGACCCTGATGAACGCCGGCAAGCCCCTCGGCCAGCTTTCGGCCTGTTTCGTCCTGCCCGTCGAGGACTCGATGGATGGTATATTTGACGCTATCAAACAAGCAGCCATCATCCACAAGTCGGGTGGAGGCACCGGCTTCAGCTTCTCCCGGCTTCGGCCCTCGAACGACATCGTGGCCAGCACCAGCGGCGTCAGCTCCGGTCCGATCTCGTTCATGAAGGTGTTCAACGTCGCGACCGACACGATCAAGCAGGGCGGGGCCCGGCGCGGCGCGAACATGGGCATTCTGCGCATCGACCACCCCGACATCATCGAGTTCATCAAGTCGAAGGAAGACAACAACAGTCTCACCAACTTCAACATCTCGGTCGCCGTGACCGACGCCTTCATGGAGGCGCTCGAGAAGGACACCGAGTATGACCTGATCAACCCCCGCACGAAAACCGCGACCGGCTCGCTCAAGGCCTCGAAGGTGTTTCACATGATCGTCGAGCGCGCCTGGCGCAACGGCGAACCCGGCATCGTGTTCATCGACCGCATCAACCGCGACCAGCCGACCCCCAACGTCGGCCAGATCGAGTCGACGAATCCCTGCGGGGAACAGCCTCTCCTGCCCTACGAATCCTGCAATCTGGGCTCGATCAATCTCGCCAACTTCGTCACCCGGGAAGAGGGCGTCGCAAAACTCGACTATCCCAGACTCGCAAACGTGATCAAGCTCTCGGCGCGGTTCCTGGACAACGTGATCGAAGTGAACAAATACCCGATTCCGGCCATCGACACGATGACCAAGGCCAACCGCAAGATCGGTCTCGGCGTCATGGGCTGGGCCGACCTGCTTCTCGACCTGAGCATCCCCTACGACTCGGAAGCGGCTCTGACGCTCGCTGAGGAGATGATGCGGTTCTTCAAGCGCGAAGCCTGGAACGCCTCGATCGATCTGGCCCGCGAACGCGGCCCCTTCTCGAACTACACCGGCTCGGCGCTCGAGAAGCGCGGCATGCCCCCTGTCCGGAACGCGACGACCACGACCATCGCCCCGACCGGCACCATCAGCCTGATCGCCGGCTGCTCCAGCGGCATCGAACCTCTGTTCGCCGTCGCCTACGAGAAGCACGTCCTCGACAAGGAACGGCTGATCGAAGTCAACGAGGCATTCCTGAACCTCGCGAAGGAACAGGGCTTCCACACCCCCGAACTGCTCGAGAAGATCGCCCGCCAGGGCCATCTGCGCGACATCACCGAGGTGCCCGAAGCCGTGCGCCGGCTGTTCGTCACCGCACACGAGATCACTCCCGAGTGGCATGTGCGCATGCAGGCCGCGTTCCAGAAAAACACCGACAACGCCGTCAGCAAAACGGTGAACTTCCCCCACCAGGCCACGATCAAGGATGTCGAGACCGTGTTCCGGATGGCCCACACGCTCGGCTGCAAGGGTATCACGGTGTACCGCGACGGCTCGCGGGATGAACAGGTTCTCAATCTCGGGGCCGGACAGAAAAAAGACGGCAAGGCACCCAGTCAGGGCACGGCGTCCTCCCCGGCCGCGCAGCCGACTCCCGCCAGTATCTCCCCGCGCAACCGGCCCGAGCGCACGATTGGGGCGACCGAACGGTACAAGATCGGGTGCGGCAACCTGTATGTCACGGTGAATGCCGACGAGCAGGGGCTGTGTGAGGTATTCACCAGCCTGGGCCGCGGTGGCGGCTGCCCCTCTCAGTCCGAGGCTTCCGCCCGTCTCGCCTCCCTTGCGCTTCGCGCAGGGATCGACGTCCAGGAGATCATCGACCAGCTCAAGGGGATCCGGTGCATGTCGACGCTCAAGCGCGGCGGCCCCGCGAACGGGATCAAGGTGCTCTCCTGCCCCGACGCGATCGGCCGAGCGATCGAGGAGTATTACCTGACCTGCAAATCGATGCCGCTTCGTGCAACCCCCGCCTCGCCGGCAACCGGAGCTGCTGTCGGAAAGGGACAGCCCGCCGAGAGCCTGATCGACGGTGACCGCGCCCCCACCGGCTGCCCGGACTGCGGCGAACGGCTCGAACACGAGAGCGGCTGCGTCATCTGCAAACGATGCGGCTACTCGAAGTGCGGCTGACCGAAGGCTGACAACCGAAGTAAGCAACGTTCAACGAGGGCATGAACGGGCGGATCGCGATCCGCCCCTACAATGCCTCGAGATATGCCATGGAAATGTTTCGAACACCCTATGATTCTGGGAGGAGGCATTGACACCCCCCCCTTCGATTTGTACAATCGAACTGTATTATCATCTTCACGGGCTTTTCACGCACGGTCCCATAAGGAGCATAAGAGTATGAAGAATCGATCGCTGCGCCGCCTCCTTCCCGCATTGCTGTTCGTCATCCTGTTCGCCGCGTCCGCGTTTGCGGCTGGCGAGCCGCCTCTGCGCGTCACCTTCCTCAACGTGGGCCAGGGGGATGCCATCCTCGTCCGCACCGCCGACAAGACCATTCTCGTCGATGCCGGCGATGACAAGGCCGACGCAGCCAACTCCTCGATCATCCCCTACTTCAAGAAAGAGGGCATCAAGAAGATCGATCTTGCGGTCATCTCTCACCCCCACCGCGACCATTTCGGCGGCTTCCTCCAGCTCGTCCAGTCCGTTCCCATCGAAGAGTTCCTCTACTCGTCCGACTCGATGGGCGCCGGCGACCCCGAAGAAAGCAGCTCCGATGCCCTGTTGTATGCAAAGCTGCACGACGCGATCGTCGAGAAGGGCATCAAATATACCCAGGCCCGGATGGGCGAAAAGCTCGAATGGGGCAAAGGCGTCACCGTCGAAGTGCTCCATGCCGAGGACAAATCCGCCCTCAGCCGCTCTGTCCGCCTCCCGTCGGTCTCCGAGATCTATCCTCCGACCGAGGCCCCCACGCGCGGCGCGAGCGATACCGTCAAGATTTCCGCCAACGAGCAGTCGCTCATCATCAAGCTGACCGTCGGGAAGATCAGCTATCTGCTCACCGGTGACGCCGAGCGCGGCGCCGAATCGATCGCGATCAGCGCCTTCCGCGACAAACTGAACTGCACGGTTCTCAAGTCCGGCCACCATGGCAGCAAAACATCTTCCGGCAACCCCTTCCTGGATCTCGCCCGGCCGGAATACGGCGTCATCTCCGTCGCCGCGAAGAACTCTTTCGGCCACCCCAACAAGGAAACCCTCGACAAATACGCGTTCTACAAGATGAAGGTGTTCCGCACCGACCAGGACGGCCATGTCGACAGTTGGACCGACGGCAAGGAAGTCCATTTCAACAGCAACCAGAGCCCCCTCGAGTTCGCCAAGAAGCCGGAAATCATCTCCCTGACCCCGAACTCGGCGACGGTTCAGTGGGTCACCAACAAGCCCTCGGACACCCGCATCTATTACGGTATCGGCAGCCTTGCCAAGTCGAAGATCGTGGCCCACGCCGTGACGATCCACACCGTGACCCTGACCGACCTCGAGCCCTCGTCGGCCTACACCTTCCGCGTGATGTCCCAGGATGCCCGCGTGTCGGACCAGGTCGTCACCAGCGACGGCGCCCTGACGACCCCCGCCGGCAACGGCATTCCGCTGCCGCGGATCGATACCTTCACGTATACACCAAAAGAGATATTCGTTCGCAGGCCGTTCAAGACTCGGGTGAAGATCTCCAATCCCGGCGCCGAGGAAACGAAAAATCTCAGCATCGTGCTGTATCACACCGCGATGTCGCCGGACAACATCCTCGGTCAGACGAAGATTTCCCGGCTGAAAGCGACGGACTCGACCTCGATCGAGTTCCCGGTTGAGATCACCTGGATGGGCCAGGTCGAACTTCTTGCCGTTCTCCTCAAGGGCAAGACGATCGTCGACACCGAGTCGATCTCTCTCGATGTCCAGCCCAAGATCATCTATATCGACTGCGGGCACGGCAATATCGAGTACTATACCGGCAAGTTCGGCGGCATGAAGATGGACCTGTTCACAGCGCACGGATTCCAGCTCAGAAGCGCTTCGAAGCAGTTGACGAGCATCGACCAGATCGCCGAATCCTTCATTTACATCATTCCCGAGCCCCGCGGCGCGTTCGATGCCACCGAACTGGCGATCCTGAAGGAATACGTCGCGAAGGGCGGCTCGGTCATGCTGTATGGCCGCTCCGACTATGGCAACAAGAGCACGCCGGAGATCCAGAACGCGATTCTCGAAGCGATCGGCAGCAAGATCCGCTTCAATGACGACCAGTTCTGCGATCCGACCAACAACATCGGCGCACCGTGGCGTGCCTGGGTCCAGAACTTCCCGGCCGCTCTCATCACCGGCGTCAGCAATGTGCTCGTCCGAAACTGCTGCTCGCTCATCGCGAAGGGCAACAAGGGCCTCGCCGCCGGCGCCGGCATCGAGATCCTGGCGACGGGTGACGACGATTCGTTCAATCAGAACGCCGACAATCTCGACGACGGGTATATCTACGCGTCCCACACCCCGAAGCTGGCTGTTCCGATCGCCGCCGCCGAAGACCTGGGAACCGGCCGCGTGGCCTGCTTCGGCGAGAATCTCTACGATGACTCTCAGTATCAGCCGAACGCACAGATTCATACCCCGCAGCTCAACCGGTGCGTCACGAAATGGCTCTCGGTGGCCCGGGAAAAATCCCTACGCCAGCTCCTCCAGTTCGTCGATCAGCTTTCCGCCGAAACCGACCCCGAGGCCCGCGCCGTTCGGTTCGAAGCCCTGCGCGACCGCGTGACCGGCCTCGTCCGGGATGCCCTCGAAAACGGTGACGCCTCGTATGTCCGTGACGCCTTCACGGGGTACAACAGCCAGCCCGTACAGGAACTCCGCCGCAGCGTAAAGGACCAGCTCGAGTTCCGCACCCTCCACGGCGAAGACCGGATCGCCCCCGAGCTCCTCCGATCCTTCTGATCACCAGCGAAACCTTTTTACAAGCGAGGCACCGAGGTTCTCCTCTGTGCCTCGCTTCTTTCGCGCCTTGGTCCTTGCCGGAGGGGCGGTTCGCGAACCGCCCCTACGGATGATCGATCACGATCCTCAATCCATCTGCGGATCGTGTTCGTCGTGCCTTCCTGATGAATTATTCTTCAATCCTCTGCGTCTCTGTGCCTCTGCGGTGAACCGTGTGCCCCGTATCCCCTGGCCTGAACGCAGGGCGGGTTTGAAACCCGCCCCTACAGTTGATCAGGGATCAAATCCACAAAATCCGTCTGCGTCTCCGCGCCTCTGCGGTGAGAAAAAAATCAGGAGGCTGCCGGGGGATCTGCGGGGGGCTGGCCTTCGGCGGCGTCTGGCGTAGCCGGGGCATCGGGGGTGACATCGGCGACGGCGGCCGGGGCGGGAGCGGCAGGCTGGGCGGTCGGCTGAGCTTCGTGGATTTCGAGGACGAAGTTGGTCAGCATGCGGCGAAGCTCTTCCGAGACCATCGCGAGATGCTTGGTGATCTTGGCCATCTCGAAGATGGTGTCTTTCTGCTGCTTGATCGAGTCGAGCACCTGGTCGACCTCGCTGGTCGTCGTCTTGGTGGTGAGCGAGAGGTTTTCGATTGCCGAACTGACCGACTCGATATTCTTGCTCTGCTCGGCGCTGGACTTGCTGATGTCCTGCACCTGGACGTTGACAGACTCGGATGCCATGCCGATCTCGTCGAGCAGGGCGCCGGCGCGGTTGATGATCGTGACGCCTTCCTGGACCTTCATCTTGCCCTGGTTCATCTCGTCGACGGCCTTGTTCGTCTTGTGCTGAATCTCGCCGATCAATGCGCCGATCTCCTCGGCGGCTTTCGCGCTCTGTTCAGCCAGCTTTTTCACGTTTTCGGCCACGACGACGAATCCCTTGCCCTGCTCGCCGGCGCGGGCAGCCTCGATGGCCGCATTCAGGGCCAGCAGGTTCGTCTGGCGTGAAATGGCGGTAATCGTCAGAACGATCTTTCCGATGCGGCGCGACTGGGATTTGAGTTCTTCGAGAACGCGGGATGAGTCGCCGACGGCGCGTTCGATGCCCTTGATCGTCGTGGACGCCTCACGCACCGATTCCATGCCCTGGGTCGCTTTCGACCGGTTCTGGACCGACTCCTCGAAGGCACGGCTGGAGCGTTTCGCGACGAGCTGGGCATTCGCCGAGATTTCCTGGATGGCTGCCGCGGTCTTTTCGAGCATCAGGGCCGATTCGCGGGTTGCCTTGGTGATGCGCTGCGTGTTTCCCAGGATCTTCTGGATCGAGTCGTTTTCCTGAGCCGTCGCCTCCGAGATCTGGTTCGACATCGCGAACAGACGGTTGATGACGTCCTGAATCTGAAGCAGCAGCTTCTGGATGTAGCTGATGAACTTGTTGAACCGGTCAGACACCTCGGCCATCTCGTCGCGGCCGACGACGAGGATTCGCTTGGTCAGGTCGCCGCGACCGCGCGAAATCTCGTCGAGACCCGTCGAAACGCCGTAGATCGACTTGACGACGCCCTGGATGACCATCATCGTCACGATCGTCATGACGATGAGGCCGAAAATGATCAGGAAAATCGAAAAATTCTGGGCCTTGTCGAGCGCCCCGAGCATCCCGCCCGAATCGACGACGGTGAGCATCACCCAGTTCGTGTTACGGATCGGAGCAGCGGCGACGAACAGGTGGGAGCTCTTCCCGCCCATGAACCGGGCGAAGGCGGCACTTCCCTGCAAAATGCGATCGGCCGAGTCCTGGAGATCGACTTCATCTGTATTGAGGAATATATTTTTCTGGGGATCGAGGATGATCGAGGGATCCGAATGGGAAACATAGAAGCCGTAATGCGATTTGTCGGAGGTGACCAGGGAGGTCTTGCCGTTGACCGAGTCGAGGGCACCGGGAACGCTGTTGAGCAGGTTCTCGACGTTCACGCCGATCATGACCACCCCGATGACGCGCCCCTCGGCGAGCACCGGCATGCCGCAGTAAAACATCCGCACCATATTCCCTTCGGCGAACGATGGCTCCTCCACTTCGCTCTGTTCCTCGCCCGAGCCGTCGGGAGCCGATTCGTCGGAAGAGGTCTCCTCGGGTGCGGCAGCATCGTCAGCCGGCGTTGCAACAGGCACGGCAACTGCGGGTGCTTTTTCCGCAACCTGGAGGACCGGGGATTTGTAGATCGCATCCTCGGTCATCGAGGCGATCTCCATCTCGGGGATGTAGGGCTCGTAGGGGGCGGACGCGGTCGGGAGCTGAACGCCGCCGCGGCCGACCCGGTACAGGATGTTCCCGCCGAGCGAAAGGACCGCGATTTCCTCGATATCCGCCGTTTCCGGACCGCTCACGCGGGTCATCTGGGTCATCGGGGAGTGGAGGGCCTTCCGCCACTGCTCGATCACATCGGTCGCATCGGGCTTCTGGGTGCGCCAGGAGAGATACTGGACGGTCGCGTCGAGGCCGGCCATGAACCGGGTGAACTTCTCGTAGGATTCGACAATCCGTTCGACGCGGCTGGACTCGGAGTTGAGCAGCGTCTGGACCTGCAGGGGAATCTGGGACTTCACGGTCTCACGGATCATCCCGGTGATGTAGAGGTTGAGAACGAGCAGCACGACGGAAACCACGACCATCGTGATGAACAGCCGTGTTTTGATCTTCAGATTGGCAAGCAGGTTCAAGGTGACCTCCGACGCCGCATCAGCGGCCAGGGATCCGGATCGTTTCCCCCGACTTCAAGGCGCGTTTTTTTCCGAACTGGTTCAGATCGCGCAGGGCGGCGATACTCACGCCGTACTTCTTCGCGACGGATTTCACGGTGTCGCCCTTCTTCACCTTGTAGGGCTTGCTGTTGGCCAACGCCCGCTCGCGCCGCTCCTTCTCGCGGCGGATGCGCTCGGCACGCGCTTTCCTCTCCTCCTCGACACGCTTCACATACTCGAGATACCCGGCGTCGTATCCGTGCTGGATCGAGCCTTCGAGGAAGTCGCGGACCCCGAGATAGATGCCCTGGGCCATCCGGGTTTTGGCGTCTGCCGATCGCATCTGAACGACGTCCTGGGGGTTGGACATGTAACCGAGTTCTACGAGAATCGAGGGCATCGCGGTCGAGTGGAGCACCTTGAATCCGGCACGTTTCACGCCGCGCAGGGGAAGCCCGGGAACGGCGACGGCGAGACGGCGCGCCGACTTCTCGGCCAGTTGTCGACTCTGGAACATCACTTCGGCCTGTTTCTGGACGATATCCTTTTTCGAGGCGGAGATCGAGGTCCCCACGCCGCCGATGATATCCTGGCCGTTTTCGGCATCGACGAGGAGGCGTTCAGCCTCTCCGGAAGCGCCCTTCGGCGATTCGTAATAGACTTCGATCCCGCGGATCGCGCGTTTCCGGTTGTAGTTTCCGTGAATGCTGACGAACGCGTCAGCGCCGTTCTGGGCGGCGATCTGGCTGCGGCGCTCAAGCGGGATGATGTAATCCCCGGACCGTGTGAGGACCGCCTTGTAGCGGGGATCGCGGTCAAAGTAGGCCTTGACGAGACGGGCCATCTGGAGGACGAAGTCCTTTTCGATAATGCCATTGTGGCGCGCCCCCGGATCCTCGCCGCCGTGCCCGGGATCGATCACGACGATGCGGACGTTGCCGGATTTGAGGCGGCCGATTTCCGCGATCTCACGGGCACGCCGGGCCTCGGAAGATGCCGCCGGCTCGCTGAGGAACACGACCACTCGGTCGGCCTTGTCGGCATTCGCGGGCAGCACGAAGGTGCGCTGCACCACCCCGTCGACCGGCTTGAGGAAAACCCGGACCCCGCCTTTCACCCGCTCCTGAACCGAAAGGGACTGGACGAAGGCGTTGTTCAGCGGGTAGTTCTGGCGTCCGGGCCGGAAGGAGCACTGTTCTATATCAAAAAATATTGTTCCATCCGTCAGAGTCTGAACGGCCGAGACCCGGGGGGCAGCCGACAGATCGAGGACGATCTGGGCCTCTTCGGGACTTTGCCAGAAACGGATGTCGGTGATGCGAAGATCCTGGGCGATGGCCGGAATCAGACTGCCGAGCAGAAAGACGGTGATCAGCGCGAACGACCGCAGCCCGGACCGCCTGGAATGATCGAAGATCATGAAACGTCTCCTGGAAATCGATGGGGTCCTTGCCGGATGGACCCGAACGGCTGGGAATTATAACAGACTCCTCCCCCTCTGAAAAGCGTTGAATTCATGCATCCGGCGAAACGCGCGGCAGCCGGTTTCCCCCGGGGGTCAGGAGAATTCACACGACCGGCCGAGGGCACCGTGCAGCCGGGTCAGGTAATCCTGCCGGGGGATTTCACGGGCGCCGAGCAAAAGGGTGTGATGCGTCAGGACCTGCGTGTCGAACAGGACGAATCCCCGTTCCCGGAGCCGGTGCATGAGTGCTCCGAGGGCGATCGTCGAGGCGTTCGAAGCGCGATGGAACATCGACTCTCCGGCGAAAAAGCCTCCGAGAGCAACGCCATAGGCGCCTCCGACGAGGCGCCCCTCCATCCGTGCCTCGACGCTGTGGGCCAGACCGAGCCCATGCAGCCGTGTGTAGGCCGTGACGAACTCCTGCGAGATCCAGGTGTCTTCCCGGCCGGGTGCAGGCTCGGCGCAGGCTTCGATGACTTCCCGGAACGATCGGTCGAAGGTGATTTCGAATATTCCCGATCGCGCATAGCGTTGCATGCGTTTCGGCAGTTCGAATGTGTCGATCTCGAAGATCGCCCGCGGGTCCGGAGACCACCACGTGATCGGATCAACGCTCCAGGGGAAGATGCCCCGTGCATACGCCCGAATCAGGGTGCCGGGCAGCAGATCGCCGCCGACGGCGAGCAGACCGTCACGCCGTGCCCTCGACGGCGGCGGAAACGCGACGAGACTCGGAAAAAGCTTCTCGAGCTCTTCGATTGCCGGCGGGATCCGGGCTCTGGCACCGGCTGCCCGGATGTCTGGATTGCATTTCATCAAGGATTATGATACCTTGCGGACCTCTCCGGACGCTACCGTTCGGTTCATTTCCAATGCAATGAAAAAGCTGGAAGAAGCCAGACCATGACACAACAACTCGCCTATTACTTCCTCGCGGTGTATTTCATCGGCTCGATCCCGGTGGGCGATCTCCTCGCGCGGCTCCTCCGCCGGGAAACCGTGTTGAAACCCGGGGAATGGACGACGAAGGATTCCGGGGACGTGTTCCGGATCCTCGGCATGAAACTCGGCCTTCTCGTCACCCTTCTCGATGTCCTCAAGGGCTGGCTGGCGCTTTCGCCTCTTCTGGTGAATCTCGCCCGCCCCACCCCGGACCAGTCTATCTGGGTCATGTGTCTCGGCGGCGTGCTGGCCGTGATCGGCCACTGCCACTCGATCTTCCTCGGGTTCCGCGGCGGCAAGGGGCTCGCCCCGACGGCCGGCGTGCTGTTCACGATTCTTCCCGTGCCGGCATTCATCTCCCTCCTGTTCTGGGCCGCCATCTCCTTCTGGGGTCTGTCGGTCCGGCCCGGGGCCGTGTCGGCGGCTGGCGTGATGCCGATCGCCAGCATTCTCTACATCTATTTCATCGCCCCGGAAAAGCTCGATTTTCTCTACGTCGTCGGGACGCTTTCGATCTTCACGATGTGGGAATACCGGGTGAATCTGCTCAGCTATATGGGCCTTGGTCCGAAAACGCCGCTCCCGGCAGCGAATCCGGCCCCTGACGCGACCGGCGACACGCCGACCTCTACCACGTCGAAGTAGCGGTTTCCGGGGGTTTCCCTGAGCGGGCGTATTTCACGGAGATTTTCGAAGGCGTCAGGACGGTCTCGAACTCGTCGGGGCGTGTTTCCCGGGTTATCAGCTGCAGGAAAAAGCCGCGCGCGGTCGGCTCGATGATCTTGTACGGCGGGCGCGGCTCGACCTGGATCTCCCCGACGTTCCGGCTCCGGTCGAAGAAGATCGTCACGAGATACACCGAGAGCAACAGCCGGCTGTGTTTCCCGAAGGCATACGAGTAGGGCTTCGCCCCATAGGCGCGGAATACCTTCTCGGCTTCGCGCACGGGAATGCCGAACATTCCCTGGGCCGTGACCGGGGCTTCGAGGTGATTGTCCATGAACGGATCGTAGCCGGCCAGGGCGCCCGAAGCGGTCATCGCGGTTGGCGGCCGCACCGGCGCCGAGGCTTGAGAGACGGGAAGCGGGGCCTCCGTGGGTGCGGGGGTGTGATACCCGCTTCCGGCGAGGGGGTTGTATGCCCCCTGTGCCGCGGCGAGAGCGGGAAGCGCGAGGAATGCGCATGTTATATATGAAAGCGTATGTTTGTTCACCTTCGCTCCCCTGGATTCGGTTCCTCATTCCAGACTATCACAAATCCCCGGCCCGCAGATGATTTTGACGGATCGGCGGCGGGGGTGGTATCGTACGGAGAGATCTGTTTCATCATAATGGGAGGACCGGGAATTCCCGGAATATCAGCATGAAAAACAAAATGGTCGCCGTCCTCGTCGCCCGCAAATTCCATGACACCGAGACCGCCTCGCCCGTCGCGTATCTGCGCGAGCATGGCGCGGAAGTCCGCTACATCGGCACCCAGCGCGGCACCGTCAACGGCCAGAACGGGAATACGATCACGATCGACGCCACGGCGCAGGAAGTGCACGCGAGTGAATTCGACGCCCTGCTCATTCCCGGAGGCAAATCCCCCGAGCAGTTACGGCTCGATCCGGGCGTTCTCGCCTTCGTGAGGGAGTTCATGCTCCAGGCCAAACCGATCGCCGCGATTTGTCACGGGCCCCAGGTGCTGATCTCGGCGAAGCTGGTCGGCGGCCGGAAGATGACCTGCTATCCCGGGATCCGGGACGATCTCACCAATGCCGGCGCGTTGTACCGCGACGCCGAGGTCGTCGTCGACGGGAACCTGATCACCTCCCGCACTCCGGAGGATCTGCCGGCGTTCAACAAGGCGCTCGGCGCCAGTCTGATCGATTACGACCGGGTGAAATCCCCCTGGATTCATGCCTCCCCGACCCGCGTCCTCGAGTATGCCATCTTCCTCGAGATCAAGGCCCAGGCGCTGTATGAGACGTTGGCGAAACAGTGCAAGGAAAAGCACACGAAAGCGAAATTCAAGTTCCTGGCTGAAACCGAAAAATCGCATCGCGACACGCTCACGGAGCTGTTCGAGAAACTGTCTCCGGGCCGGAAACCCACCCCCCGGGATTTCGGAAGCGCATCCGAAGGCCCCCGGGATATCGACCCCTCGAGCGGGCTGATGGAGATCCTTCAGGGGGCGATGGCGGGCGAGGAGTCGGCTTACCGCATGTATAGCGGAATTGCCGAGAAAGTGAAAAACGCCGAAACCCGAAAGCTGTTTACCATGCTCGCCGAGAGCGAACTTCAGCATCGGCAGCTCCTCGAGCAGGAAATCGCCCTGCAGTCCGAGCGGCCGCTTCCCTCTGCCATCGAGAAAGAGCCGTGGTGGCTGGAAGACCAGTGGTAACGGGCTAAAAAAAAGGCCCCCGGTTTTGAAAAAACCGGGGACAAAGTGAGAGGATCTTTTGAGAGGATTCCGTGTGCCCCTCGGGTGAGGGGCGAAAATATGAAGAATTTTCCGGGTTATGCGGTGAAAATGCAGTGACCATGCGTGTCTGGGGTATGACCGTTCAGTGAAGGGGAGAATGAGAGAGGAGGATGAATGAGTCTGAATCGCGTGGCACGACTGTAGCGTGACTGGTGGGTGTTGATGCAGCGATTGCAGTAGGCTTCGGGGGGCGCCCCTCGGCTGCCTGCTTAGAACCCGGAAAACTTCTTTTCAATGAACTGCTCTTATATATGCAATACCCGTGCCAACTTGAAAATCCTGATTTGATCAGGGTTTGCCAAAAGAGACGGACGAGCGTATTTCGCAACGGGGTGTGCAAATCGCACACCCCGTTATAACATGCTCCAGGTGCGGGCTTGACGGATACAACACGGAACGCTTCCCGGCCAGGACCCGTCAAAACCGCGAACGAGCCGGACACAATAGGGAAACATTTCACATTGTGGGTGTGCGATATTCGCACATCGTGCATTGATAAATTTCGCGTGCGGCCGATCAGAACGTGTTTTCTTCCCTCGTGACATATTTCACTTATCGGAACGTCGGGGTGCCCCGTTCTGATCGGAGTCCGGAGATGCGCCGGGTGTCGGGGGGAGCCGAAGCGGCACGGAGATCATCGCTGCGAGGGTCGCGGCAAGCTCCGATGCCGCCGCGTGATCACCCCGGACGGACGAAGCAATGACGATCGGATCCCCTTTCCGAAGATGGATGGATGTCGTCCAGCCCGTTTCGCGGCTCTCGATGCCGATTCCGGAAATACTGTCCAGGTATACCGTCACGACGGCATGTTCGACGCCCCAGAGGGCGCCGCCGGGCTTGTCAGCAACGATGATCTTTCCCTCGTCGGGGAGATACTCGACCATCGGATACCACCCCCGGGCCCGCAGCACGGGGACGGCAAACCCGGTGATCACCAGCCAGAGAGCGTATCCTGCCAGAAGACATGCGGCAGCCCCGATGGCCGCGGCCTGTTTTCCCCAGCCGGCGTGCGTGGAGAAGGCGATCCATCCTCCGCCGCCAAGCCAGGAAGTGCCGAACACCAGAACGGGAAGCCAGCCCGGATAATCATGCTCGTTCAGAAACAGCTTCTGCGGGATCCGCCGAAGCAGCTCGGTCGAAAACGGCTCATTCTCCATGGCACCGATTGTAGCATGCCGCTGGAAAGCGATTGTCCGTCCCCATGCCGGCTGTTCTCTTGATGAATGCAGGCGGAGTGCGGTATCATGAGGATCTGCATCATGAAGAAGAAGCCTATACTGATTTCGCTGAACACACGCCACACCCATGCGGGCCTAGCCTGCGCCATGCTCCAGGGCTTCTGGCAGCGCGTTCACGGCCGCTGCCCCATCGACCGGATCGACCACGACCTGAACATGGGCACCGACGCCCTCGTCCAGGAGCTCATCCTCCGAAACCCGCCCCTGGTCGGTTTTTCGACCTACATCTGGAGTCTCCACCAGGTGCTGGCCGTTTCCGGCGCCCTGAAAGCCGCTCATCCCGAGACGTTCATCCTGCTCGGGGGGCCCGAGGTCGGCCACCGTGCCGATGCGATCCTGCGCGACCACCCCTGGGTCGATGCGATCATTCGCGGCGAAGGCGAGGCGGCCTTCGAGGAGCTGATGCTCCGGTTCACCTCGGGCACCGGCATCGCGGGCGTCGCGGGCGTCTCTCACCGGCGTGGCTCCGAGATCATCCACGAGGCTGACCGCCCCTTCATCGAGGATCTCGATACCATCCCCTCCCCTTTCCAGCTCGGCCTGTACGGGAAGGGAAACGGGTTCACCTATTACGAGGCTTCGCGCGGCTGCCCGTATCGCTGCAGCTACTGTCTCAGCTCCGTGACAGGGCCGTGGCGCTCGTTCTCGCTCGACCGCGTGTTCGCCGACATCGACTGGTTCGTCGCCTCCGACTACCAGCAGGTGCGCTTCGCGGACCGCACCTTCAATCAGGACCCGAAGCGCGCGGCGGCCGTGCTGCGTCACATCCTCCAGCGCCAGACCGGCCGCATCCAGTTCCATCTCGAGCTGAAAGCCGACATTCTGAACCAGGAGCTGCTCGATCTGCTCGGCGAGGCCCCGCCCGATCTGTTCCATCTCGAAATCGGCGTCCAGACGACGGATCCGGCCACCCTGCGGGCCGTCTCCCGCGCCCCGAACGTCGAACTGCTCGCCGAGAAGATCCGCCAGTTGCGCACCCACACGCGCTGTCACATCCATCTCGATCTTCTGGCGGGGCTGCCGGGCGAAACCTTCGACCTGTTCCTCCGCTCGCTCGACGAGGCTCTCTCCTGGAACCCCGACACCGTCCAGGTCGGCTGGGTCAAGGTGCTTCGCGGCACCGCTCTCGAGGAGAACGTCCGGAAGGGCGAGCTTGCCTGTTCGCCGATGCCCCCGTATGCCGTGGTCAAGACGCACTGGCTCTCTGCCGAGGATCTGGTCCTCATCCAGGATATCGGCAAGATGGTCGAGGGAATCGGGAACTCCGGCCGCTTCCGCCGCACGCTCGACACGCTCGTGAGCACCTGCTTTCAGGGCGCCCCGTCGGCGATGTATCGGGCGCTTGCACACTTCTGGCGCGAGACAAAGCGGCCGTTCTACCAGTTCGGTCCCGATGCGGTTCGGGATGGCCTGACGCTGTTTATCGCCGGACTCGATTGCCCCGACCCGATTCTGCGCACTCTCCAGGATCTGATCCGGCACGAGCACCGGTTGACGCAGAAAGTGCCGTCGGGCGCCGCCGGCCCCGCCCCCTCGTTCCCGAAATGCGGGGATACCCCGGCCTTCAAGCTCGTGCCCGGCCACCGTGTCTTCTGGTATGAAACGGATCCGCTCACCCGCCCCGATCGGGATGCCGCGAAGACCGATCCCGCCATGGTATATCCCATTGTGTATTTTCACGAGACCGACCTTTCGAAGACGCCGCACACCGAAGTGCTCGACCTCCCCCTCCCCGACCGGTTCGTCCTTGCCGGCGCCGCGGCCGGGGCCGGGCTCCTCTCGATCGCGACGGCCTGGACGAACGCCGGCTTCGACCCCGAGCCGACATCGGCCTGGCAGGAGCGCGAGGCCCGGCTTCTCGCCGCCGGCCGCCTGTTCGACCCGGCCGCCCGCAGGAAACCCCGATCGTCCGACGACGCCCGGCCCGCCCGGGGACATGGAGAATGATAATATATGCCTACTTACACGTACCGCGCCCGAAGCCCTGAAGCCGCCTGCGACACCTGCCGTGAATGCTACGAGGTCATCCAGCGCATGAGCGAGGATGCCCTCACCGTCTGCCCCGACTGCGGCACCGAAATCGTGCGGTTCATGCACGCCACCCCGACGGTGCGCGACACCTCGACGAAGAATATCCTTTCCGACGACAATCTGAAGAAGCACGGGTTCAAGAAACTCGTCAACCGCGGCGGGGGGAAGTACGACGAGGTCGTCTGAGACGCGATGACGCAGGTTCCCTATCTCGGCCGGCAGCTTCCGGTCGAACTTCGCCGTACCCCTTTCGCCTCAGGCCGTCTGATCGAGCACGAGGGGGTCATCAAAGCCGCCATTCCGGCCTCGATTCCCGAGCACGCCGTCGCCGTCGAGCTGCGAAAGATGGTCGAGGCCTGGCTGCGAGCCCAGGCCCGACGCATTCTGGGCGAACGGGTACGCGCCGTATGCGACCGGCATGATCTTCGCATCGGCACGATCACGATCAAGGACACCCGAAGCCGCTGGGGAAGCTGCTCGATCAGGCGCAACCTGAATTTCAACTGGCGCCTCGTCATGGCCCCGCCCTGGGTCATCGAGTATCTCGTCGTCCACGAGACGGCCCACCTCGACGAGATGAACCACTCCGAACGGTTCTGGCGCCTCGTTGCCCAGCGTTGCCCCGACTACCGCAGCCACGAAGCCTGGCTCAAAACCTGCGGCGCCTCCCTGCTGTCCTGGTAACACTCACCAGCCAGACACAGCACTCAAGAACGTCACCACAGAGGCACAGAGACACCGAGCCCGAACGACACATGCCATTCGCGGTGCCTGGCATCTGGATTTCTTCAGATAGAGACGATCCGCAGATGACACAGATGGCACAGATAAACATCTGAAAGGTTTCATGTATGGGGTTTCAGCCGCATAGAGAAAATCAGGTTGTCACACACAGGCGTTCGTTCCTCTCTGTTGTTTCATCTGCGTTCATTCGCCCTGCTTCTGCGGATGCGTTCTTATGACCTGCGACCTTTTCAACGAAGTATCTTTGTGTTGCACCATTCGTTCTCACTCTGTGTCTCTGTGACTCTGTGGTTCGTCACTCCGTGGTTCGTCTCTCTGTTGGTGCGGCCGAAATGGACAATCGGGGACGGACGTGCTATTCAGAAAAGAGAGATCACAGAGGGAGGAATGGTATGGCAACAGGCAGTGCCGCTCTGTTCGCGTCGGATCATGCGATGGAACCCCTGAACACGTGGGATAAAATAATAAACAAGATAATAGCATCCCGTGAAGAGCCGGTTCAGGAGAGGAAGATCGACATCATCATCGCCGTCCTGGTGAATATCCGCCTCCTGGACAAGGAAGACAAGATTTACGACGGCCGGGACGTCAAGGAAAACATCGAAACCATCTACAAGCGCATTCACGACGAGACCGTTCAGACCCTCGACGGCATGGAGTCGCCTTCCAGCGAGTATATCTACTACTTCCGGGAGCTGTTGAAAAAACTCCCGATCCGGTCGGGCGGCAGCGACCTCATCGGCGACATCCGCAGCGCAGCCGAGCAGTTCGAGGAGGCGCGCCCCGGGAACGACCCCCTGCGATCCTTCGCGGGCGACCTCCGGAAAGAAGTGCACAGACGTCTCTCCCCGAGAATTCTCACGAAGTATATTGATCCGTATCTCAAACTCGTCATCGACAACGATCCCGAGCCGATGAAGCGGGCCGGCTACATGGCCCTCGCGAACCGGTATGTCCGCGGTTCCGAAGACCGCGAGTTCATCGAGCTCGCGAACGAGATGAACGAGAAGCTGAGCTACCTCTGGGACTACCAGAACGGCGACATCCCCACCGTCAAGGCGAACCTGGCCAGGCATCTCGACCTGTTCGAGAAGTGTTTCCTCCGCAAGGAGATGGAAACGTTCCTGGAGATATGCACGCCCGCCTATATCCACGACAAGCACAATCTCTTCGATTGTCTCAAGCGCCTCGCAAGCTTCAAGATGCTCCTGAAGAAGTCGTATTATGAAAAGCGAATCGCCTTGTATGATGTTCTGAATCTCGATCTCGACCTGGGCAGGCTCGTCTTCCTCTTCACCAACGACCTGACCAACAACCATTACGAGACGGTCACCTTCGGGAACCTCAAGGAGTGCATCCTCCTCGTCAAGGAGGTTCTGGAACTCCTCAACCAGAAAGGCATCATCACCGAATCGAACGAAAAGCTGGTCAAGGATCTCGGCATCCTCTTTGCGATGGAGTCCATCGACATCCTCAAGGCGAAACGGACGATGCAGACCATCTCGATCGAGCTGCAGCAGTACATGCAGAAGACGACGTTCCATCGCCTTGGCCAGATGCTCAACTACGTTCTCGAGGCCTACAAGATCCCGACATCGAACCTGTCCCCCATCAAGGACAGGTTTTTCAACAACTTCGTGCGGACGACCGAGTTTCACGCGCTCAACGAGTTCATCGAAAAAATCATCGCGTTCCTCAACCGGGAGCTCGCCTCCAAGAACGCCGAGAACAGCCTCTACGGGAAGTATCGCGCCCTCGACGTCCCGCCGGTCAGCGGAAACTTCGACGCGTTCATCGCCACGACCTGGGCCCCGACCCCCGACTCCGTGCGCCCCTGGCTGGGCGGCAAGGGGAACGGCATCATCGACATGCACAACCTCGGGGTCAACATCCCCCACGCGTTCATTCTCGGCCTCCCCATCTGCAAGGCCATCTTCGGCGACAATCCAGATATGAGCGGCTTCCGGGCAGCCGTCCAGAAATACCTCGGCCAGCTCGAGGAAACGACCGGCAGGAAGCTCGGCTGCCCGGACAATCCGCTGCTCGTCTCGGTGCGTTCCGGAACCACCATTTCCCTGCCCGGCTCGATGTGCACGATCCTGAATGTCGGTATAACACCAGATATATTGAAAGCCCTCACGGCCCGGCATGGGGAAGCATTCGCGTCGAGCATCTACCTCCGGTTCCTCAAGAATGTCCTCGTGGCCCTGGAAATCAACCCCGAGAAAGAGGAATCCGAGCCGATCAAAACCGTGATCGCGCGGGCGGAACAGATCGTCAGGAAAGAGCTCGGCGACTCGTTCCTGTCGAACCCCTTCGAACAACTGGTCAAATGCATCCGGCTTGTTTTCGCCTCGAGCCGTTCGCAGACGGTCCGGGAGTATCTGAAGGAGCTCTCGATCGACGTGTTGTACGGCACCGCCGTGACGGTCCAGCAGATGGTATTCGGCAACAAGAACCCCTCCTGCCTCAGCGGCGTGCTGTTCACCCGCAATCCCATCACCGGCAACGACGAGCTGTTCGGCGAGTACAAAGAGATGACCCAGGGCGAGGACGTCGTGATGGGCAATATCATCACACACTCCATCACCGAGATCCCCGCGCATATCCATGCCGAGCTGCTGAACTACAAGAAAACGCTCGAACGGGAGCTCAAACACGATCTCGACATCGAGTTCACCGTCGAGGACGACCGGCTCTACCTGTTGCAGACGCGTCGCGCGAGCATCAGCAACTACGCCAAGCTCGTCGTCGAAACCGACATGCTCAAAACGGGCATCATCACGATCGAGGAGTTCATCAAGCGCATCGAGCGGCTCTGCACCTCGAACCCGTTCATTTCGGTGCCGCGGGTCGAGGGGGAATACCGCGAATGGAAGCCCCCGGTCTGCGAAGGCGTTCCGATCAATCACGGCATCGTCCTGGGCATGCTGGTGCTGACCCCCGAAAAGCTCGAGGAGATCCGGGGGAACCGCGAAAACATCGTCTTCTTCGCCCAGAACACCAAGCCTTCGGATTTTTATATCATCAACAATTCCCATGCGATCGCCACGATCTTCCCCGGGCGCACCTCGCATGCGGCCATCACCTCGATCACCCTCAACAAGCCGTGCATCGTCGGCTGCTCGAACGCGATCATCGATCTGGAGCATCGGACCGTGACGTTCAAGGGCGAGACCGACGTCGTGCTGAAGGAAGGCGAGCTGGTGACGCTCGACGCGAACGGCGGCTACCTGTATCGCGGCTCGGCGCCCCTTTCCAACAGTTTCATCAAGACCCATAATATTCTTGATACGATACGAAAGGCCCGCTCTTCCGTCGACGCGGCAAACGAGGTCGAGCGGATCATCCAGGACAAGATCTCGATCCTCGAAAAGGAAACGGGGTTCCGCAAAAAGGTCATCACCAGCGTCGGCAGGGAGGTGCTCGGCGGCCGGAACGTGCTCGTCCGGCTCGATCTGAACGTGCCGCTGTCGAAGGGGAAGATTACCGACACGACGCGCATCGACGCCGCGCTTCCGACCATCAATTACCTTCTCGAACAGGGCGCCACGCCCATCCTGTGTTCCCACTTCGGCGAACCCGACAAACAGGAGAAGAAGGGCAAGTCCCGCGAGGAGATCTACACGGAATACAGTCTCAAGCCCGTCGCCGCGTATCTGCGGGGCCGCTTCGAGGATCTGGCGTTCCACGAGAACAGCATTGCCTCGTCGGGCGTGCTCATCCAGAAGAGCGACATCGTCAAGGGCAGGATCAACATGCTCGAGAACCTGCGGTTCGCGATCGGCGAGAAGGAGAACGATTCGGTGTTCTCGCGCGGTCTTGCCGGCCTGTCCGACGGGATTTACGTGAACGATGCGTTCGGCACCAGCCACCGGAGCCACGCCTCGATCACCGGCGTGACCAGGTTCGTCAGCATGAAGCTTGCCGGCCTGCTCGTCGAGAAGGAGCTGAAGTATCTCGGCACGGCGGTAAGCGCGCCTAAGCGGCCGTTCGTCGGCATCACCGGCGGCTCGAAGATCTCGACCAAGCTCGGCATCATCGAATCCCTGCTCCAGAAGATCGACCAACTCATCGTCGGCGGCGGCATCGGCTACACCCTTCTGAAGGCGATCGGCTTCGACGTGCAGAAGTCGCTCGTCGAGGAGTCGATGCTCGAAACGGCGAAGAAGCTGATGGACAAATATGGCGACAAGATCGTGCTGCCGCGCGACTTCGTCATCACCGACAAGTTCGATTTCGCCAACCAGAAGGTCGGCAACCTCGAACGCAACGTCACGAAGATCAAAGAGGGTTGGGAATCCTTCGACCTGGGTGAAGCCTCGATCGATCACGCCCTCTCGATTCTCGAGAAGTCCGGCACGGTCCTTTGGAACGGGCCCATCGGAGCCTTCGAGCTCGAGGCAGGCTCGCACGGCACGTTGCGGCTCTCGCTCGAACTCGCGAAAATGGCCGAACAGGGAAAGATCGTCATCATCGGCGGCGGCGACTCGGCCTCGGCCGTGAAAATGGCCGGCGTTTCCGACAAGATGACCCACGTCTCGACCGGCGGCGGCGCCAGCCTCGAGTTCCTCGAACGCCTCACCCTCCCCGGCATCTCCGTCCTCGATTCGGACTGAAACGACCGGAAAAGAAATCCACAGATGCCGCAGATGACGCAGATACATCAAAGAGTATCTGCGTCATCTGTGCAATCTGCGGATCGGTCATTTCTTCGATTCGAACGAAAACGACCGAAAAAAGAAATCCACAGATGACGCAGATATCGCAGATACATCGAAAAGTATCTGTGTCATCTGCGCCATCTGCGGATGCGTCATTCCAAACAAAACACGCCGGTCGCGGGAAGCGACCGGCGTGTTCGGTGTTGAACCGGGGTTATTCGTTGAGAGCGGTGAGATGCCCTTCGAGGTCGGTGCGGCCGTTCTGCATCGTCTCGAACCGCAGGAAGTCGATCAGGCGGGTGCGCAGGCCGGCGAGATTCTCGCGGGCGGCCACGCCGGCATCCTTCCAGACCGCGACGAACTCCCCGAGCGGGGCGGCATCGCCGCCGGCAACGCCGGCCTGGATCGTCTCGAACAGGGCCGTTTCCTCGCGCTGGAGGCTTTCGAACTCGTTGGTGGCGGCGGCATCGGCGATCGAGGCCGTCACGGCATCGCCGTCGGAGAGCATGCCGGCCATCTGTTCCGACAGGGGCTGGCGGGCGGCGATCTCCTCGATCGAACGACGCACCGTGGTGCGGCGGGCGGTCGATGTGCGGCGTGTGGTGCGGGGTTTGACCGTCGAGCTGCGGCGGGTCGCGGCCGCGACGCGGGTCGAGGCGGTGCCGCCGGTGACGCCGACCGAGTAGGCGAACGGCGCGGGCGGGGCGGCCTTCGCGAACGGCAGTTCCATCTCGCCCCCCTCGTGGCCGCGATTCACGAAGACGAGCATCAGGGTGTCATACTCGCCGGCGGCGGTCTTGAGCTGCTGCTCACCTTTTCCGTCTTTCAGTTCGAGCCACTCGATCGCGGGCTTCACCTTGCCGCCCGCATCCGTCAGCACGGCCGCGACCGACCAGGCATTCGATGCCTTCTCGGCGACCTGTTTCTGACCGGCGAAGCTGACCGTGATCTTGCCCGAAGCCTTCGAGATGTCGAACGTCACGGAGCGCGACGACCAGCATTTGATCGTGCCCTTCCCGGTGAAGGTGCCGCTCTTGTGGGACATCATCGGCTCGAGCTTGAGCTTGCCGAGATTCTTGTCGTAGCCATAGAGGCCCGTTCCGACCGTCGCGTTGTTGAGATGGTTGGCGACGTTGAAGGCGTCGAAATACTGCGCGAACGACAGCTTGCCGCCGTGCGCCTTGAGCGTCTTCTCGTATCCGTCGGTGCCGTGCACCTTGCTCGTGACGAGGTCGCGGACGAAAGCCTTCCGGGCATCCTCGCCGCCCGCAATACTATGTGTCATCATATAATAGGCAAAGAGATACACCTGGCCGTAGTTGGCGATCGGGGTTTCCTGGGACCACGCGCACAGGTTGTTGTCGGGGGCCTTGATGAAGGCGAACACCTGCGAGGGGTGATCGAACCCGTTCAGGAAGGTGGCAAGTTGCGACATGCTCTCGTTGACCCAGGTGTGCTCCTTCGGGTCGTTGTGCCAGTGGATCATGTGCTGGAACTCATGGGCGACGACGCCGAGATAGCTTTCCTTCGTCGGGTCGGCGGGGTAGATGTCGAGGTAGAGCATCTCGCGCTCGTTGCTCTGGGGGTTCTGCTCTTTGTTGTACTCGTCGCCGGGATAGAAGTAGCCGGCTACGTAGCCCTTGTTGGGGCCGTCGGCCTGGAAGCCGTCCTTGATGTCGAGGAACAGCAGGGTGAGCTTCTCATCGCCGTCGATGCCGGGCTTCCACTCCGAGCCGAACGTCGAGGTGTTGGTCGGGTAGATCTTCTCGTCGAACGTCTTGACGATGCGCTCGATCGCGGCTTCGGACACGCTCTTGCCCTTCTCGACGAACACGTAGCAGTGCTTGCCGATCTTCTTCAGCACGGCCGGCGTCTTCTCAGGCTTCTTCTCGGCCACGTTCATCGTGGTGAAGGTGACCTCGTCACCAACCTCGGCCGGCTTGGAATCGGCATACAGAACCATTCCGCGGGTGCGCAGCATGTGCTCGCCGCGCGTCTCTTTCAGGGCATTGTCGGCCAGCCAGCGGGTCTCGTCCTCGAACAGGTGCGTCGCGTCCATCCATTCCTGGGCAGAGGCTGGCATCATGGAAGCCGACCAGATCATCATGCCGGCCAGGATCGTCTTGAGGGTGCGTTTCATGGGCATACTCCTTACTGGATAGATGGAACGCTATTCGTCTATTATACCAGCCGCCCCCGGGGCCCCGGAAGACCCCTCGTGGTTTTCATCAGGTCGCACGTTGGGTACAGGAAGATCCCTCGTTGTTTTCGTCGGGGCGGTTCGCGAACCGTCCTACAGAGCCTCCATTCGCCACCACCAAACCCCGGGGCACACGCCAGGTAAAACGCACCACGGCCCGGCACATCGTGCTGACGAGGGGACGACGGCCCGTCGAACCGTCTTTCTTGCACGGCTCGTCGTCCACCCTTTCGGTCGCGGGATTTCTGGTAATATGGGGCTGGGCACGACTCCCATAGATGAGCGGTCCCGCATGAGAGGTGGATGATGACGATGATGGTGAGGCTCCGGGAAGCAGCTGGCAGGGTCTGGGCCGGGCCGCGGCTGAGCTGGTTCGCGCGCTCCGTCGGGTTTCTTCCCGCGATGATCACGTTCGCCCTTGCCGGCATCCTGGTCCTGGACATGGCCGGCATTCTCGCTTCCAGCCTTCAGGCAAACGCTATCGCCACAGCCGCCTTCCTGATGATCCCCGTCTACGTCGTATTCATGGGCATCCTGATCTGGAGCCGCGGCGTGACCGCCTCCCGAACCTGTGAGCACCCCGCCCAGCCCGGCGCTGTCATCCAAGCATGCCGGCAGTTCCTGGAAAAATCCGGGTTTGGCGTCAAAAACGCCTCCGAAACGGCTATCGAGGCCGTCCGCGGCGGAGACGCTCTGGTGCCGACCGTCGTTGACCTCGCCTGGCAGGGCTTTTCCGTCACGGTCCGGGCCTCGGTCACCCCCACCCGGACCGGTTCCACTCTCGATGTCGAATGTTACTCGTTCCAGGCCGTCAACGCGATGTGCGGCGGCCTCCTCGACGCGACCGCTCTGGCCGTCGCGCGCCTCGACGCGGCGATGCTCGGCACGGCCGACGCGGTCGTTCCCGTCAAAAAAGACTCCTGGTTCCTCGGAAGCCTGACCACACGCGTTTTCCTGGCCATCTTCGCGGTCGCCCTGACGGTTACGCTTGTCGTGACCGGCATCTCCAACCGCATGGCGGCCGGAGCCATGAAGCTCATGGATGACAACGCAACTCTGATCCGGATCCTCAATTTCAAGACCCTCCTGTTGTGGGGCCCCAAAAAGCCGCTGACCGACGAGGTCGAGCGTGTGGCCGCGACGGCGTCGGATACCGAAACCCTGAATTCGGTTCTGAGGCGTATCGATCTTCGAAGCGTGCCCGGCGATCTCGTCGCGTTCGCCGTTTCCCGCGACGACAACAAGGCGGAATGGGCCTTTCCCCCGCCGGAGCGCCTGGCTTCGAGCCTCCCCCTCCTCGCGCAGGAGTGTTCGCGCCCCCACTGGGGGCCTCTTCGCCTCGGAAGCGATGTGTTCGTGAAGATCGATCCCTGGCACCTGTCGAACCGGTTGAAACTCTTCGATCGTCGGCAGAGCTTGTTCATGGGAATCGCCATGAGCGAAGAACGTCTTGCCGAGAGCCTTTCAGCGGCCGTTCCAGGGGGCACCGAGCTCACCTGGTATGAGTCGGGCCGTCCCTACCTCCGCCTGCGTTGGACCGACACCGGGCGCAGGCCTGTCATCGACGGCGGCGGAGAAGAACTGCCGCGTGAGGTCGTCCGACACTTTGCCGATATGCGATCGGTGGATGATGATGTCTGGACCCTCTTCCGGAATATGTGGAGCGGCAATCCGATCCAGGGCCAGTTGATCGTCGAAGAGCAAGCCGCCACCGGCACCTGGCGAACCGCCTACGTCGGCGGCATGCGGGAGGACGGGACCGGCTGGCACGGCGAGCGTCTGAAGGAAATGAGTCAGTGGACGCCGCGCGAGTCGGAATACCTGGCGCATGTTCCGGCGAGTATCATGACGCTCCTTCTCCTCCCCATCCTGTTCCTGACCGTCATCGTCTCGATCCTGGTCGCGCGGGGCATCTCCCGGCCGGTGCTCGAGGCGCGCGATGCCCTCCAGTCGATCGCCTCGGGCAATTTTACCGTCCGCGTGCCGGAAGACCGAAGCGACGAGATCGGCCAGCTTCAGGCCTACCTGAACCGCACCGCCGCCGAGCTTCACAAGCGCGACTCGATCCGGGACCTGATGGGAAAATACCTTTCGAAGCAGGTCGCCGACCGTATTCTCGAAGGCGAGGACGCCGCCTCGCTGACCGGCACGCGACGCGAGCTCACGGTGATGTTCGCCGACGTGCGGGGGTTCACCACGTATTCCGAGAAGCACGACCCCGAGCAGGTCACCCGCAGTCTCAACGAGTATTTCGAGATCATGGTCGAGGTGATCGCCGCCCACGAGGGCGTGCTCGACAAGTTCATCGGCGACGGCCTGATGGTCGTCTTCGGCTCCCCCGTTTCCCAGCCCGACCACGCCGCCCGCGCCGTCGTCACGGCCCTCGAGATGCAGGCGGCCCTCCAGTCCCTCAACCTGCGCCGGGTCCAGCGCGGCGACGTGCCGATCAACATCGGCATCGGCATCAACACCGGCCTCGCGATTTCCGGGAACCTCGGCTCGATCCGGCGCATGGAGTTCACGGTCATCGGAGACACCGTCAACACCGCCGCCCGCCTCGAAAGCAAGGCCGAAAAGGGCCAGGTCCTCGTCGGCCGGGCCACCTACGACCTCGTCCGCGAACTGATCATCGCCGAGGAGCTCGGCCCCCTCGCCGTCAAAGGCAAAACAGCCCCCGTCGAAGCCTGGTCTGTCAAAGGCCTCAAACCCCGCACCTGACCCGGGGGCACGCGCTTTCGAGGTCGGGCGGTTCGCGAACCGCCCCTACGGCTGGGAAGCCAGGGTGGGTGTCTCGGGTTTCGCAGGTGAAACACCGAATTTCGCCCTTCTGAGGCGTCTCAACCGCCTATCTTCACGTGTTCGAGGCCGCTCGTGTCGACGGCTCGCACGTCGACGATCGTGAACTTGTCGTCACGGTACTGCTGAAGGTTCAACGGCGTGATCAACTCGAGCGATGCGATCGCCCGTTCCCCCTCGAAATGCAGGAGCGCATCGATCAGCCGCGCCAAAATTCCTTCGTTCCCCGGTTTCCCGAAGACAAACTTGAACACGATATCGTTCCTGAACGGATAGATTTTCCGCCTTCCCAAGCCGCACCTTCGCCTGTCATATCGAAGGGTCCGCCGAGGCGGCGAACACCCTTCATACAGACATCAGCCGGCACCCCATCCGGGGAAAAACTGTTTTCGTTTTGCCTCCCGGCGGCCCAGAGCATAACAATCGCACATGGGGAGTACAAGAACAGCGGCGTCCCAGGTTGGGACGCCGCTGTTCTGAGTCGGTGAATCAGAAGTTGTCGAGGGTTTCGATGCGGGAGGTGAGGTCGCCGGCGGGATTCTGGGAAGCGGTGAAGCGGAGCTGGTCGGCGAGGCGAGCGGCCAGGGGGCGGAGGGCGGCGCGGCTTTCGGAAGCGGCGGCATTGCTGATGAACTCGTCGACGATCGTGGTGTCGCCGGCTTCGAGCTGGGCGGCGGCGGCGGCGGTCATCTCGGCGGTGAGGCC
>DAOOQQ010000021.1:0-63899 GCA_035388825.1 Candidatus Ozemibacteraceae bacterium | reverse complement strand
CCGGATCTCATCGCCGGTCAGCAGGCCGAAGCCCTCCTGACCGTCCAGGACGAGGTCGATCGTCGAGTGGGTGGCGGACACCTTCGCCAAGAGAACTTCCTGGTCCGAGGTGATGACCGGCCGGGCGTTCAGGGTATGGGAATGAAGCGGGCAGATCAGCAGCGCGTTCATCCAGGGCGGCACGATCGGGCCGCCGGCCGAGAGGGCGTAGGCGGTCGAGCCGGTCGGTGTCGAGAACAGCACCCCGTCCCCGCGGAACGAGGTGATGTAGGTGCCCGAGATCGAGACGTCGATGTCGATCACGCGCAGGATCGGACCTTTGACGATGACCGCATCGTTGAGGGCGATGCCCCGGAACACCTCGTGGCCGTTTCGCGACACCACGGCCCGCAACATCATCCGATTCTCGATGCGGTACTGGCCCAACCGGAGACGGTCGAGGATCGCTTCGGCGCGTTTTGCGTCGCCCAGCGTCAGGAAGCCCAGATGACCGAGGTTGATGCCCGCCACGGGGATCCCGTCCGGTGCGGCGGTGCGGACGGATTCGAGGATCGAGCCGTCCCCGCCCAGCACGACGAGCATATCGACGAGGCCGCTCATCTCGCGCCGCGGAACCCCGAGCCCGGGGCGCCGGACGCGACGGGCCATCGTCTCGTCGAGCCGGATTTCGATCTCGTGACGTTTTGCCCAGACGAGGATCTGCCGGAGCAGCGGCGGTGCCGACTCTCGGGTCGGGTGGCAGAGAACGCCCAGACGTTTGACGGGTCTGATCATCGCTCAGTTCGGCGGGAAGATCTGATAATAGTTGCGGCCGGCTCGTATAGATCCGGCTATACTTCTCGCCGCCAGCCCATACACCGTGCCGGGAAACTTTTTCGAAATGCCGTCGAGAAGCTTGAGGGCCGTTTCCTTGTGGCCGGTTTTGAAATACAGATTGGCCAGAAGCAGGGTTGCATCAGGGTTGCCGGGATCGAGTTTGAGGCAGGTGCGGAGCCGCTCGATCGCCCGGACGTCCTCGCCGGTCCGGAACAGGGTGTCGCCGAGCTGGAAATGGGCTTCGGCCCAGCGCGGATACGCGATCACGACCTGCTCGAACCCCTTGACCGCTTCGGGATAGTTGCGGCCGAGTTTCGCCTGCATCGCCCGGTTGAAGTCCGAGAAAACGGTTTTGACCTCGGCCTGGACCGTCGCGAACGAACCGTGTTTGGAGCATGTCGGACCGTCTCCCGACCATTCGTAGCTTCCGCCTTCCGGGCAGGCGGGAACGGCCGACAGCAGTCGCGCATCGACGAGCGGCTTGGGATCATACTTCCCTTTCGCGTCGGGGTGATCTTTGACATAGGCGTCCTGCGCCTGCTTGAGAGAGGCCATCAGCTGTTCACACCGCTGTTTCTGCTTGGCCTGGGCGAAATAGCCGGTGTCGAGAGCCGGTTTGGCGGCCGTCTCCGGTCGTTCCGCGGCCGTCGTCGAACCGGACGACCCCGCGGATCCGGTTTCGACCTTGACGGGGGCGACGGGCGCGGCTTCCCGGGGCGGGGGGCGCACCGGCGTGGTCACGACCGGGGCGACGGGCCTGGGAAGAAGGGCGCGCAGGGATTCGCGGGCATAGGTGTCGTCGGGCACGGCGGCGAGAATGCGCTTGAACTCCTCGATCGCCTCGTTCCGGCGGCCGGTTCTGGCCCAGAGCGCTGCCCGCAGATTGCGCAGCTTGATGCTCTGGGGCTCGATCTGAAGGCCGGTTTCGACGGCCCGCAGGGCTTCCAGATCCTCGCCTTTCCGGGCGGCCTGGAGTCCCATCAGGTAGTAGGTGTCGGCCCGGGGCCTGGCCTGGCGGCCGGCGATGATGTCACGCGCCGAGCCGTCCCGGACGGCGATGTCCTGGAACGATGACTGGGCGACGGCCGGCATGGCCCCACCGCTGAGCGACAGGATGAGCAGGGCAGCGGGCAAACGATAAATATTCATGACTTTTTCTGGAGCCGGCGGCGCATCAGCTCCGCCCAACTGACCATCTCGGGGTCGGCCTGCGTCGAGTTGGCCACGAGGGTGAATTCGCGCAGCGCACGCGGGGCAAGCCCCTTCGCAAAATAGATCTTGCCCAGCAGGAAATGGATCCGCGGATCCTCCGGCAGGAGCTTCTGGGCGACCACCGCATGTCGCAGCGCCTCGTTGACGAAGCCCAGGGCGAGGTGCCCCCGGATCAGGTGCAGGCGGGCATCGGCATGATCGGGGCGGATCTTCAGGATCTCGCGATAACAGCGCATCGACATCTTGAGTTTGCCGCGCCGCTTGAGCAGATCCGCATACGCGGTCAGCCCCTCGACCGAGTCGGGCTTGATCGAGAGCATGCGCTGGTAGGCCATCATGGCCTCGTCGGGCCGGTCGATCATCTCGTAGGCCATGCCCATCTTCAGATACGCGCCGAGATCGCTCGAGTCGAGCGCGAGCGCCTCTTCGGATGTTTCGATCGTGCGCCGGCAGTTCGATTCGATCTTTTTCTGGACCGCCTTGAGATTGTTCTGGATCTGGGTGTCCGAGTAGTCGAAGCTCAGGGCCTTGCGGAACGCCTTCAGCGCTTCGGCGTAATCCCGGCGGTTGGTCAGAAGCACGCCGATCGTGTTCCAGACGCCGGCCTGGTCGGCGGCATTGGGGGAGGCCTTCGTGAACGCCGCGATCGCCTCTTCCTCCTTGCCCTGGGCCTGGTAGAGTTTGCCGAGCTCGAGCCAGGCCTCCGCGCGGTCGGGAACGGCTTCGAGAAGCTCCAGCAGCGTGGCGATCGCCTTCGCGTGATCCTGGTCCGCGATATAAGCCTGGGCCAGCAGGAACATCGCGTCCGGATTTCCCGGGGAAAGGCGCAGAACTTCGAGCATCTGCCCCGACAGATCCCGCATACGGCCGAGCGAGCGCAGGACGCGGCCGAGGGTGATCATCGTCCGCGGCTCGGGATGAAACTGGTGGGAAAGGGCCTCCTGGAGCAGTTCGGCAGCACGCGCATGCTCGCCTTTCTCGATCATGACCTCTCCCAGCTTCTCGAGGACGTAGGGGTCGTTCGGCTTGAAGCTGAGAGCCTGGGAATACTCGAGAATCGCCTGGTCCCACTGGTGGGCGGTCTGGTAGGTCTGGCCGAGCTGGCTGTGGCCGTAGGAATCGGTCGGATGGAGCATGCAGGCCCGCTTGAGTTCGAGCTGGGCAAGCTGCATCTCTCCCAGTTCGCGATACACCATGCCGAGCTGATAATGGGCGTAGGGATCGTCGGGGGTGAGCTGAATGCACTTCTGGAGGGCATCGCGGGCCTCGGGAATGCGTTTCGCGGCCCGCTCGAGACTGCCGAGCTGGTAATGCGCCTTCGCGAGATACTTGTTCAGGGCGAGGGCTTTCTGGAACGCTTCGCGAGCCTTATCCGGCTCGCCGGCCCGCCGGAGAAGCGATCCGTGATACAGATGCACTTCGGGGGCCTGGGGACCGCTCTTGAGACAGCCGTCCATCGTGTCGAGGGCGTTGCTGACTTCGCCGCGCTCTTCCTGAAGCTGGGCCAGCCGGAGCATGAGCGGATAGCTTCCCGGATTCTTCGCGAGCTTCTTGCGGACGAGGGTGATCTCCTGGGCGATCCCGTCGTCGAGGAACTCGGCGAGCGTCTGGGAGGCCTTTTCCCGGCGGGTCAGCTCGGCCTCTTCGGCCCCGAGAATCGGCTCGTCGGCCGGCATGCTCTGCGGCACCACGTCGGCCAGGGCATCCGGGGCGGAGGGGGCCGGTTGGGGGCGCGGTCGCGACGACGGCTCGGTTTCGAGATCGGGCATGCTTGCCACCATCGATGAAACCATGCCTTCGGGCTTGACCAGCCGCGCCTCCTTGTCGACCTCCTCGAACGAGCCGCCGATGGGCTCTGTATCCGGGGCAAGAGGCGCCGGCAGCTCCTCGGCGAGCTCCTGGGATTCGGCGATCAGCTGGGCCGCCTGCCGCGGATCATGCCGCTCGAGCGCCCAGAGCGAGAGCTCGACGGCGCCCCAAAGCGTGATCAGGCCGCTCGCCAGGCCGGCCAGGATGCCGGCGAGGGGATACCCGCTCAGCGCCTGGCTCAGATACAGGAAGGCGAAGGCGAAGCCCCCCAGCACGACTTTCATGAAGGGGGCGCGGGGCGGGAGATCCGGTGTGCGGGACGCGGCCGCGGGGGAGGCGAGGGGGACCGTCATCGGTGCCGCCGGATCGGCCGGGATGCCGGCTTCCGGAGCGATCTCACCCGCCGCCGGGGACTGGCTCAGGGCACGCCCGCACGAGGAGCAGAACGTCGCGGCGGGGGCGTTTCGGGTGGAACACTGGGGGCAGATGACCGTGAGAACGCGGTCACACGCGACGCAGGTGACCGCATCGTCGGCGTTGACCGCTCCGCAGCCGTGACAGTAGGCCATGGATCAGTGCCTGCTTTCTTCGAAGTGATGGTCGATGATATGCCACTGGGGCCCGATCGCATACCGCTGTTCGGATTCGTCGTCGACCTGGTGTGTGCCGTTGTGCCGCCGGAGCGTGCCTTCCGGCCGCAACGGCTGGTATTCCTGGAACGACTCGATGCAACTGTGCTCCCAACTGATGACCAGAAGCCCGTCCCCCGTACCCTCGAGCAACGGGGACGGATCGAGATTCGAGTCGAAATGCTCCCGGAGCCCCGCGTCGATCTCGCCGATCAGCGGCCAGAACGACGCGATGTTCGTCGCCCCTCTTGCTATCGCTGAAAGAATAGAATCGATCGCGTGGGAAGGCACCAGCCCCGAGACCGCTTCCTCCCCGTCGAGCATGACAAGCCGGATGATGCTCATGCCTTGGGCTCTCCATCCCCCTGGACATCCTCGTCCGTCTCGCGCCAGAAAAAGGCGAGCGGCTCGCCGAGCACCGCTCCGAGCAGCGAGAAAATGAAGACGACCATATACGACGTCTCGAAATCGAGAATCATGTACACGAAGGGCGCGGCGATCAATCCGACGAGCATCCCGCCGAGACAACCGATCAGGGTCGACTCATGAACGGCGATGAACGCCCCCAGCGAGGAGCCCACCAGCAACCCGACGAGCGCGTATTCCGGCGCCCAGAACGCGGCGATGAAAATCCCGAGAGCCGCAAACGCCACGACCAGCGTGCTGATCATGGCGTATGCGAGAAGGCGTGTCGAAAGTCGTGCCGACGTTGCCAGGGAGAAGGGTGCGGCCATTACCTCATTCCGGTAGGGAGGGCGACAGGACAGCGCAACGCGTTCAGGGATTCAGGACGGTTTTTTCGTAGTAATACTTGTTGCGCGGGTTGATGGCGATGAAGGTGGTCAGTTCGCTCAGATACTGGACGTTGTCGATCGTGCCGGCCTGGAGGCACATATCCTTGATCTGGGCGAGGTTGTTCTGGATCTCGCGATACGAGTCTTTCGAGGTGACCGGCTTGATCACGCGCACGACGGCCCGAACCTGTGGATTGCCCAGGTTGGCGGGAGTGTCGACCAGGTCGAGCTGCTTCAGTTCGTATCCGGCACCGGTCAGCGCCTGCATCAGCGCCTCTTTCAGGCGGCCGCGCAGCTCCTCGCTCAGAGGGGCCACGGTCTCGGTCCTGCCGGCATTCATCTGCTTCCAGAACGAGTCGAGCTTGGTCTTCGATTCTTCGGAGGTGACGGGGGTTTCGGGCGTGAGCGAGCGGGTGCGGCCCAGCTCGGTCAGTTGCTCTTTCACGGCATCGGCCTCGTCGAGAATGGTCGGGGTTTTTGCGGCCTCTTCGGGCGTCGGAGCGGGCTTTTTGTGCGTCCGATCATAGGAATCGACGGCGAAGCTCGCGAGTTCATCCGAGTAGCCGAGATACTTCAGCTCGTCTTCCACGGCCGCCGTGCCTACCACGGGGCACAAAGCCAGAGCTGCTGTCATCGCAATCAACGCGCGGCCGATAAACCTCTTCATGTTACTCTCCTGATTATCTGTATTGATATACAATGAGCGGACCGATCTCCATCGAGTATATCATACCCCCGGGAAGATGCAAACGGTGTCACGATACCTTCGCCGGAACCGATGACATCCCCGTGCCGTTCTGACGAATCACGACCCGCCTCTTCATTCACGGGGACCGCTTGCGGGCCGTCGGGCGTTTGGGGGGCTCGGGAGGCGTGAGGCGCGGGGCGATCGCCGCGCGCAGCTTCTCCATCGTCACGTGCGGATCCTCGATGATGATCTTCGCCCCGGCGCAGATATCCACGAAGCCCAGTTCCTTCGGATATCGGGGAACGATATGCTGGTGCAGATGCTCGATGCTGGCTCCGGATGCCTCGCCGATATTCGATCCGATATTGTATCCGGCGGGCTCGTATACCTTGTCGAGGGCGTCGAGGCAGATGCTCTGCACCTCGGCCATGCGGGTGACCTCGGCCGGTGTCAGTTCCCGCGGATCGAGGATGTGCCGCCGGGGGAACAGCAGGAGGTGGCCGGCATTGTAGGGATACAGGTTCGCCGAAACCACGAACAGCTCATCCTCCCAGATCATCAGCCGGTCGACCCGGGCGTTTCCGTCGAGAATGGCACACAGGATGCACCCCACGTCGGGGCGCCGCTGTCCCTTGATGTAGTCGCGCTTTCCGGGAATGTACAGTTGGCGTTTGAAGGTCATGATCTCTGCTCCCGCTGGCCGGCTGCCAGCTGCTCCTCGAGCAGCTTCGGATAATATTCGCGAGCGAGGAACAACGGCAGGCTGCCCTCGTTGATGACGAGGTCGTGGAACGCCCGGTCGGGGCAGTCGGCCCCATACCGCTGCTGGAGCGAATTCTTCAGCTCGAGCAGCAGATGCTTCCCGGCCATGTAGCTCAGCGGATACCCCGGTGTCTGGGTGTACCGCCGCATCTCGGCCTCTGCCGATGCACGGTTCATCGCCGTGTGCTCCATCAGGAAGGCCAGCCCTTCGTCGTAACTCCAGCTCTTCTGGTGCAGGTTGATGTCGATGAGGATACGCGCCGAACGCCAGGCCTCGTCGCGGCCCTGGACCAGCCGGTTCTCGTGGTTCGCCTCGATGCCGCCGGCCAGAACCGCCTCTTCGCAGTAATGGGCCCAGCCCTCCATCAGCTCGATGCTGTCGGCAAGCCCACGCCAGAGGCCCGGGTGCAGATTCTGGCCCGAGAGCTGGAGGTGATGCCCCGGGTACCCTTCATGGATCGAGGTGTTCGCGATATCCGCATAGTTGTGCATGCTCTGATCGCCCGCGTGCCGCGTGACGAGATAGATGCCCTTCTGGGGCCGCGCCGTGCGTTCGGGCGGCATGTAGGCCGCGAACGGAATCAGATGCGCCAGATACGACGGGGTCTCGATCACCTCGAGCTGCTCGCCCTCCGGAATCGCGGCGAACCCGGTCATCTCGACCCAGGCGCGGCTGCGTGCCACGGCGTCGCGATAGGCTGCCAGCGCCTGCTCGAAAGTGGCCGGCGCGTGGGCCTGGATGCGCTCGATCGCCGCCTTCCGGAGGCCGGCCGTGGTGCCGTGCTGCGAGCCGCTCAGGGCACGGGCGTGGAGGTCGACTTTGTTCTGCGCCTGCCGGAGGCTCGTTTCGCCCAGCTCGAGCAGCTCTCCGGAGGTGAGACCGAGCTGACGTGCGCCCAGCAGAGCCTGGAACGGGCCTTTTTCCATCGCCCAGTCCCCGGTCGCCTGGGGCATGATCGCGAATTTGAGCCAGTGCGCGTGTTCGGCGACGGCGCGGCGGGCTTCCTGGGCCGCATGCGCGAAACTCTGCATCACCGGCGGCGGCAGCCGCCCCGACAGCCCCCCCTCGATCGCGGAAAGCAGGTCGGGAAGCCGCTCGGCCGACTCGATGAAGATCTCGCCCCACAGGGGCGGAACGTGCTGGAACAGCGTCCGGCCGCTCATCAGATAGGCCGGAACGGCCCGAAGCCGGGCGAGCATCGACTCCACCCGCTCGTGAAGCGGGGCGAAATCCCGCACGAACAGCATGAACAGGGCATCCCCGATCATCATCGCCAGATCGCAGCCCAGCCGCCATCGCCGCACGTCCTCGAGCAGGAACAGCTGCATCCGGGCCATGTGCAGGGCGAGCTCCCGGTCGAGCCGCTCGTCGATGCTCAGCTCCCGCTCGGGCAGACTCTGGAACGCGTCACGCATCTCCCGGAGACCGGCGATCTCCCGGTCCACCGCTTCGGCTCCGACTTCCGGCAGCAGCCCGTCATAGGCGTGCTCGCCCAGCGTCGTGGCGGTGATCGGGTTGCGTCGCAGCAGTTCCGCGTAGAAGTGTCCGGCAATCGCCTTGAAGCCTGCATGTCGGTAGACGGCGCGTCGTCGCATACGTTCTCCTGTGATGGGGTGGTGGAGCAAGTATAGCATGGTCCGGATTTCCCGCTTGCCACATCTCCGCCCCCTGTGGCACCATGCTGACGCGCCCGGGACGAAGAGAACGCCCGGGTGCCGCGTTTTCATCGCCATCATCGGGAGGGAAGAGAGCATGCAGACGGCGCTCGTCACCGGCGGAGCCGGATTCATCGGGTCGCACATCGTGGCCGGTCTGTTGGAACAGGGGGTTCGGGTTCGCGTTCTCGATGACCTTTCCTCGGGACGCCGCGAGAATCTCGCGCCCTGGCTCGACCGCATCGAGTTCCGGGAAGGAAGCATCTGCGACGCGGAAGCCTGCCGCCAGGCCGTTGTGGGAGTCGACGTCGTCTTCCACCAGGCGGCGATCGCCTCGGTCCCGCGCTCCGTCGCCGAACCCGAACGGACGCACGAGGTGAACGTGAACGGCAGCCTGCGTCTGCTCGTCGCCGCCCGGGATGCCGGTGTCCGGCGCGTCGTATTCGCCAGCAGTTCGGCGATCTACGGGGATGACCCGGTCCAGCCGAAAACCGAGGGCATGATTCCCTGCCCGATCAGCCCGTATGGCCTCCACAAGCTGACCGTCGAGTATTATCTCGGCCTGTTCCACCGCCTGTATGGGCTCGAAACCGTGGCCCTGCGCTACTTCAACGTTTTCGGCCCGCGGCAGGATCCGAACTCCGAGTATGCGGCGGTCATCCCGAAGTTCATCACCCGGATGCTCCGGGGAAGCGCGCCGACCGTCTTCGGGGACGGCCGTCAGACGCGGGATTTCATCTACGTCGGCGAAATCGCCCGGGCGAATCTGCTCGCGGCCACCGCCCCGAAAGCTCCCGGGCGCATCATCAACATCGCCGGCGGACGCCGCATCGATCTGCTCGAGCTGATCGAGGCGATAAACGGGGTTCTGAAGACCGGTCTGAAGCCGGTCATGGCGCCGGCCCAACCCGGCGACGTCCGGGACTCGGCCGCGGATATCCGTCTTGCCGGCGAACTCCTCGGGTTCGAGCCCGCGGTCGGGTTTGCCGCCGGCCTCGAACGGGCCATCGCCTGGTACCGGGAACGCGTGGCCTGATGATCGATCGTCCCGGGCCGAACGGGCCACCCGTGCGCGTTCTACGGCTTCTCAGCCGGATGAACGTGGGCGGCCCATCGATCCACGTGATCAATCTCACCCGGGGTCTTGCTCCCTGGGGCTTCGAGACGCGCCTCCTCGTCGGCGATCCGCCGATGGTCGAGGGAAGCATGATCCCTCTCGCCCGGCAGGAAGGTATAGAGCCTGGTATTATTCCAGGTCTCACCCGCGAGATCCGCCCGTTCGGCGATCTGAGCGCCCTCGCCGCGATCGTTGCCGAAATCCGTCGGTACAGGCCCCATGTCGTCGAGACGCACACGGCCAAGGCCGGCCTTCTCGGGCGGCTTGCGGCCGTGCTCTGCGGTGTTCCCGTGACGGCGCACACCTTTCACGGCACCGTGTTCGAGGGCTATTTCACCCCCGCCGGAACCTGCGGCATTCTGGCCGTGGAACGCCTCCTGGCGCGCCTCAGCGACTTGATCATTGCGCTCAGCCCCGGTCAGCGCCGCGAGATCCTGGCGCGCCTCCGGCCCGTCGAGCCCGGTAAGGTCCGCGTCGTGCCGCTGGGCCTCGACCTGACGCCGTTTCTTCCGCTGTCGCGGAAGCCCGGAAGCTGGCGCCGGAGGGTCGGGGTTCCCGATGATGCCTGCCTGATCGGCATCGTCGCGCGGCTCGTTCCCGTGAAGAACCATCTCGGCCTGCTGGAGGCCTTCGCCAGGCTTGCCGCAGAGAACGAACACCTGCATCTCGCGATCGTCGGCGGCGGCGAGCTCGAGGAGGAGCTGCGCCGGCGCGTCGCCGCGCTGGGGCTCGAGCGCCGGATCCATCTGACGGGCATCGTCCAGCCGATCGGCCAGGTCTATGCCGACCTCGATCTGCTGGTGCTCCCTTCCCGCAACGAGGGAACCCCGCTCGTGCTGATCGAGTCTCTCGCATCGGGCTGTCCCGTCGCGGCGACGGCCGTCGGGGGGGTCCCCGAGCTTCTCGAGGGAACGGGCGGCAGCCGTCTGCTCGGCACCGGCCCCGAGGCGCTCGTCGCGGGCCTCCGGGAGACCCTGCGCGACCTGGGCCGCCTCGCCCGAGCCGCGGAAGAGGAGCGCCACCTCATGCAGCGCCGGTTCCCCATCGAAACGCTGGCCGGCACCATGGCGCGGATCTACCGCGAAGCCCTGCGCCGGCGAACCGGCGGATCATGGTAGAATACCTTCATGCCCGATCTGTTCGACGTCGCCCCGCCCCCTGCCGGAAACACCCCCTTCCAGCCCCTTGCTGACCGTGTCCGGCCGGTTCTGCTCGACCAGATCCGCGGGCAGGACCACCTTCTCGGCCAGGGAAAGCCGCTGCGCACCCTCCTCGAGGCCGGCTCCTGCCCCTCGATGATCTTCTGGGGACCGCCCGGCTGCGGCAAAACGACGCTGGCGCGGGTGATCGCAAGCCTGGTCGATGCCGAGTTCATCCAGCTTTCGGCCGTGACCTGCGGCCTCAAGGAGCTGCGCGAGGCATTCGAGAATGCCCGCATCCAGCGCACCCGCTACGGTCGTCGCACCGTGTTGTTCATCGATGAGATCCATCGGTTCAACAAGGCCCAGCAGGATGCCCTGTTGCCGCATGTCGAATCCGGTGCCACCGTGCTCATCGGGGCGACCACCGAGAACCCCAGCTTCGAGGTCAACTCGGCGCTGCTTTCCCGCTGCCAGGTGTTGACGCTCCAGTCCCTCCCCGTCACGGATCTTCGACAGCTTCTCCAGAGTGCCCTCGAGCGAGACACGCACCTGATGCGGGCACCGAAGCCCGACGTGGTCCCCTCGGTGCTCGATCGTATCGCCGAGCTCTCGGCGGGAGATGCGCGGATCGCCCTCAACGTGCTCGAGACGTGCTGCGAAGTGGCCCGCCAGGAGATGGCCCTCGCCCCGCAAGTGGACGACCGGCTCGTTTCCGAGGTGTTCCAGAACAAGGCGCTCCGGTATGACAAGGGCGGTGAGGAACATTACAACCTGATTTCGGCCCTGCACAAATCGATGCGTGGGTCGGATCCCGACGCCGCGATCTACTGGCTGTACCGGATGCTCGACGGGGGCGAGGATGCAAGATTTATATTGAGGCGTATGATAAGATTCGCCTCCGAGGACGTCGGGATGGCCGATCCCTTCGCGCTCACCCTCGCGATGTCCGCCGCCCAGGCGTTCGACTACCTCGGCCCGCCCGAAGGCCACCTGATCCTCGCCCATCTGGCCGTGTATCTCGCCGCGGCCCCGAAGAGCAACGCCCTTTACCTCGCGGAAAAGGCCGTGCGCGACGAGATCCATACCGGCCGTGAGCCGGGGGTGCCGCTCCATCTGCGGAATGCCCCGACCCGCCTCATGAAAGAGCTCGACTACGGCCGCGAATACCGGTATCCCCACGATTACCCCGGCGGTTTCCTGCGGGAGGAATACTTCCCCGACGGCGTGAAGAACCGCTCGTACTACCAGCCGAAGCCGATCGGCCGCGAAAAGGCGACCGCCGACCGGCTTCGCCTCCTGTGGCCGGAACGGTATCCGAAGGGCCGATCCGAGCCGTGACCGGCCGGGGCGAGAATCGTCGTGATTAATATATATGAAAAAGTATTATATATGGCGCGGCGGATTCTGTATCGGGTGCGCCAGTTCCGGTCGGTCGTTCGTCCAATCGTCGATCCTTCGGAACTCGCCGCGGCGCGGGAGATCCTGCCGGCCGCGTGGCGGCCGCGGTTCGACGCGCTGGGCGCGTCGGAACAGGCGCACGTGCTCCGCCTCGTGCGCGCGATCCGGGCGGATGCCGGGCTCTCCGACGAGGACCGGGAACAGCTCCTGCTGCTTGCCGTCACGCACGATCTCGGCAAGGCCGTGACCCGGCCGCGGCTGTGGGAACGGGTGTTGCGGACCCTGTTCTCCCTGCCCAACGAAGCCCACCCGATCCAGAGCGCCAGCATTCTCCGCAGGCTGGGTGCCCCCCGCGCGCTGATCCGACGTGCCCGGCACCACCACCACGATCCCGGCTCCGATCGTCTTCTGGCATTATTCCAGAAGTTCGACGACGGCGCGTAGCCTGCACGGCTGTGCGGGCGGCCTGCTCATTCCCCGTTGGGGCGGGTCGAGGCGATCATCAGCTTCGTGCCGCGCCAGAACAGCCAGACGAGGGCGGCGAGCATCGTATAGTGCAGTTCCCGGGAAAGATCCGTTTCCCTGAACGGCAGCGTCGCATCGCCGGGCCGTGCGGGATCGATCGTGAGCAGGATCGTGTCGGTGCCGGCATACGCGTCGGGAACGGGGATCTGCATGCTCCGTGTCCAGTCCCGGCCGGCGGCCCGGTAGGTGAACTTCACGTAGGTCGCTTTCTTCGAGGTCTCGCGGTCGATGATCTTCGCGGCGATCGTGACGCCCGCCTGTTTGAGCCGGATGCGCGTCGTCAGGTGGTTGTAGCCCCACCCGATCAGCGCGCAGATGACGAGGGTGACGAGAATCTCCTTCATCGGATCAGACGAGGCCCCAGAAGTTCAGGATCGAGGTGTAGCCGAACCGGACCAGCGGCGAGAGGAAGCCGCCGATGAGGCCGAAGGCGAGCAGCATGACGAGCAGAAACGGCCCCATCTCCTCGATGGCGCGGTACTGGAGCCGATACCGGGTCGGCAGGAAGTAGGCGAGCACCTTCGAGCCGTCGAGCGGGGGCAGCGGAATCAGGTTGAAGCAGGCCAGGCTGAGGTTGATGATGATCATCGACAGGGCGAAGGCGACGAACAGCTTGCTCGCCAGGATGGGCAGGGCCATGGTCGGGATCAGCCGGTAACCCACCCACAGCAGGCCGCCGCCGCAAAAGGCCAGGAACAGGTTCGAGACCGGCCCGGCGAGGGAAACGGCCATCATGGCCCGCCCCGGAATGCGGAAGTTCGAGGGGTCGACCGGCACCGGTTTCGCCCAGCCGAAGTTCGTGAACAGCAGCATCAGCGTCCCGAACAGCTCGAGATGCCGCATCGGATTCAGGCTCAGCCGGCCCATCCGGGCCGGCGTCGAGTCGCCCAGGAACACCGCCATCGCCGCGTGGGCCCACTCGTGGAACGTCAGCGAGATCAGGATGACCGGAATCGTCACCAGCGACTCGATCATCGAGCCGATCAACCGGTCCCGGCCCGACAGGGCGAAACTCAGCAGGAACAGGGCGAGAATGACGCCCCCGATCAGATACAGTTTGCGGAACGGGTCACTGCCCGGGCCGCCCGACGTGCGGAATACGTAGATCCGCGAAGATCCGTTGGGCATGGTCCAGTTCTTCCTTTCTCGATGTGATGGTGCCTTCCAGGCGCCCCCGGAGGAGCGCGTCGAAGATCGTGCGCATGTGCGCCCCGGGCGGGATGCCCGCGGCGATCAGGTCGGCGCCCTTCGTCTCGATACGCACGTGGCGCAGGCGCGTGAGGTGGTCGAACACCCGCCGCGCACCCGCCTTGTCCAGGACGAAGGCGATCAGCGCGACGAGCCCCTCGAGCGGCAGGGGCGACAGCAGCGCGTGCAGCCCGGCGTCGTCGGCCGCCCCCAAACGGGCGAGCCGCGGCGGCACGTCGGTCAGAGCTTGTATCGATGTTACAATAATAGTTCTGCGTATAGCAGGAGTTCCCATCTCGACGAGCAGCTTGTCCGCCTTGTCGGGGGTGAGAGGGGCCAGCAAGCCGATCCAGTGGACGAGCTCGGAGCTGATCGGCTCCTTCAGCGGGGCGAACCGCCGGAGCATGCCCGGAATCAGCTTGAACCGCGCCGGCAGCACCGATGCGTCGGTCAGATCGGGATGGACCACCCGCATCAGTTTCGCCGCATACAGCCGGTCGATGATCCGGCCGGGAGCCTCCTCGTGCAGGCAGCGCGTGATCTCGGCCCCGATCCGTTTGAGGGACAGCGTCGTGAGCGCCTCGCGCTGGCGCGCCAGATCGAAGGCCCGCTGGGTGTCGTCGGCCAGCTCGAACCGGAATCGGACGGCGAACCGAATGGCCCGGAACATCCGGGTCGGATCCTCGAGAAAGCTGAACGAGTGCAGGATGCGGATCCGGCGGCCATGCAGATCGCGCAGGCCGCCGTACAGATCGACGAGTTTCAGGAACGAGTCGGCCGAAAGGTCGAGCGCCATGGCGTTGATCGAAAAATCCCGCCGGCTCAGATCGTTGGCGATTCCGCCCAGCTCGACCTGAGGCAGGGCGCCGGCCTGGGCGTAATGCTCGCGCCGGGCCGAGGTGAAATCGATCTTCAGCTCCTCGTAGGTGACGCGCGCCGTCTTGAACCGGTCGAACACCGTCAGATGCGCCTTCAGCTCCGTCGCGACCGCTTCGGCGAAAGGCAGGGCATCCCCGATCACGACGACATCCATGTCGAGGTTGGGCCGTTCGAGAAGCAGGTCCCGCACGAATCCGCCCACGACATAGACGGCCAGGCCCCGCGCATCGGCGGTGGCGCCCACTTTGCGCAGCACATGGAGCACCTTGATCGGGGTCAGGCGCTTGAGAAGCGCTTCCATCGCGTGCGGGTCGGGCACGGGCACGGGCTCGATCTGCGGCAGAAACTCGGCGGGTGGCGGCAGCCGTTCCCGCAGGCCCCGCATCACCTCGCGTGCGGCGATGATCCCGACGACCTTCCCCTCCTCGATGACGGGAAGCTTCGTCACATCGTGCCGCACCATCAGCCGCCGCACGATCCGTACCGGCGTGTCGCGCGTGACGAAGGGCGGGCTGCTGGGCACGAAGGGCGCGATCGGGCTGTCCCACAGATCCATCTGGACGGCCCGGTCCAGATCGCGCCGCGTCACGATGCCCGCGAAGACCCCCTTCCGCAGCACGACGAGCGACATCAGATTGAACCGCAGCATCATGTCGTGCGTGTTCGCCACGGTTTCGGTTTCCTCGACGCATTTCGGGCTGGCCGTCATGAACTCCCCCGCCGTGCTGTCGGATGGAAGCCGCTCCGTGAGCAGTTCGTGCAGCGTGCGGCGCACCGTGTCGGGATCGCCATCGGGAAGCACGATGCGTGTCCATTTCTCCTCGGGACGGGGGTGCAGATCCTTGAAGACGCCCGGCATATCGATCTCGGGCAGCCGCGACCGGGCATACACCAGCGCCTGCCGGCCGCTCGTCACCGCCGCGACCAGCAGATGCGCGTCCAGCCGTGACCAGAGCGTGTCCATCACCGGCGTCAGGTCCTGGACGTTGCCGAGCGTTTTCGCGACCGCGATCGTCGCCGGCCAGTGCCGGATATCGGCCTGTTCGGCGCCGGTCAGCAGATCGTTCAGCAGCCCCCGCTGCCCCTCGCGCAGCCCCAGCAGGATCTGGTTGGCGACGGCCCGCGGCGGGGTGGGGTAGCCGCGCAGCGCCTGGATCATGTCCAGATCCCGTGGTGTCACCCGCGAGCTGAGGCCGGCCCAGGTCTTTTCCGTGATCCCCATCAGCATCAGCGCGGCATCCTCGTCCGACAGCCGTTCGTGCCGGCAGAACAGCTCGGCGAGACAATGCGCCGTGACGCTGAACGACCGCACCTGCATCGACGTTGCGCGGAACGGCAGATGCGGCGTTCCATGCGCATACACGAAGATCTCGGCATCCGTGCGCATCAGCGCGTCGACGAGCTCCGGATTATGGCGGGGAAGCGCGATCCCGAGCAGGTGAACTTCGCGAAGCCGCTTCCAGTCGACGCGGGCTGGCGGAATCGTGTGGAACCACGGCGACCGGCGCGCGAGATTCCAGGCGTTCGCCGCAAGCCGTGACGGATGCAGCAGCAGCGCGTCCGGCCGGCCGAGCAGCAGGCAGCGCGCGGCGGCCAGCAGATCGAGATCGCCGCCGTGGGCGATGGCGATGAGTTCCGCTCCGCACGAGGCGGGAAGCGGGCCAGCGGCTGCCGCGTGCATGTCGTTCTTCCTCAGCCCTTCTGCTGTTGTTCGCGCCGGATGATGCCCAGGAAGGCCTCGACGACCTTCGGGTCGAGCTGGCTGCCCGAAACCTTCTTCATCTCCCGCACGACGTGGTCATACGGAAACGCCTTGCGGTACGGCCGGTCGGCGATCATCGAGTCATACGTGTCGGCCACGGCCAGAATGCGCGCCCCGAGCGGGATGTCGTCGCCTTTCAAGCCGAGCGGGTAGCCGGTTCCGTCGTAGCGTTCATGATGATACAGCGTCAGCGGCGCGATATCTTTCAGGAAGTCCACCTGCTCCATGATGAAAGCGCCGTATTTCGGATGGTTGCGCAGCTCCTGGCGTTCCTCCGGGGTGAGCGCCTCCTGCTTCGTCAGGATCACGTCCTTGATACCGATCTTGCCGATGTCGTGCAGCAGCCCGGCATACCGGATCGTCTCGATCTCGTCCTCGCCCAGCTCGAACTCCCGCGCGATCTTGACGGCATACTCCATCACGTTCTTGCTGTGGCCGTGCGTGTAGGCATCCTTCGTCTCGATTGCCGCCGCCAGCGCCGCGACCATCGACAGATACTGATCCTTCATCTTCGCATACAGCCGGGCGTTCTCGATCGCGACGCTTGCCTGTGATGCAAACGTCGAGAGCAGGTCGATCTCGTTCTGGGTGAAGTCGCGCGGCTTGCTCGTATACACCGTGATGACCCCGACCGGCACGTTGCGCTGCAGGATCGGCACGGCCAGCAGGCCCGCCAGCCGCTCCCGCTTCGTCAGGCTCAGATACTTCGTGCGCGGATCCTTGCGCACGTCGACGACGGTGATCGGCAGCTTCGTCTCGACCACGCTTCCGAGCAGTCCTTCGCCGACCCGGATCGGCGTGGCCGAGAGGAAGGATTTCGAAAGGCCGCGCGAGGCGCGGGTCTCGAGGAACTGGCCGGACGGATCGACCAGTCGCAGTTCGCACCGCAGCGCGTGCATCATCTCCATCGAGAAGTTGACGATCGAGTCGAGAACCTCGTCGAGCACCAGGGTCGAGGTGATCGACTGGGAGATCTCGAACAGCACCGAGATCTCCTCGATGCGCCGTTCCAGATACAGTCGGATCTTGACGTTCTCGATCGCCGTGGCGAGCAGGTTGGAAAGGGTCGTGAAGGCCCGCAGGTGGTCGCGGTTGAAGGCGTTGACGCGCGTGGCCGAAAGGTTGATCAGGCCGATGTTCTGGCTCGCGACCGTCAGCGGCACCGTCAGGAACGACTGGATGCGGGTGCGGAACACCTGGGCCATCGGCAGCGTCTCGCGGCCGGGCAGAAAGATCTGCTGGCATCGCACGCTTTTCGGGGGCTTCTGGCGCAGACTCGCCGAGATATCCTGCAGGTGGGCGGTCAGGTTCTGGAGGCTGCCCGGTGACAGCGGCCGCGGCGAGACGAAATACCGCATCTCCTCGTCGTGATGATACAGGCTGACCACGCCCAGTTCGTGCGGAATGATCTGGCTCAGATACTCGAACGAGAGCCCGATCAGGCCCTCCAGGGTCTGCACCGTCGAGAACCGCTTCGCCAGCAGGTTCAGCTTCTCCATCTCGCGGATACGGCCTTCGCGCTCGTGAACCAGTTTCTGGTGCTCGACGGCCATCGCGGCGAGGTTCGCGAACACGGTCGCCTCTTCCATGTCGGTCACCGTGAAGGGGCGGTCGTTCGTGATGTTCGCCACGACCAGCAGGCCCACGGCCTGGGTCGTCGTCACCAGCGGCAGAACCATGGCCGAGCGGTACCCGACGCCCTTGAACAGCGGGTCTTTCAGCTCTCGGGTGAACATCAACCGCTGCCGGCCCGTGAACGCGTTGCGCAGCATCAGCGCCTCGGGATCGGTCGGCGTCTCCGGGCTCGCCGAGACGCGTGGGGAAGGGGCGAAGCCATACTCGCCGGCGACGGCCAGGCTGGTGCGCCGCTCAGGGCATTTCACCCGCGACGGCCGTTTACGGCGCTTGCCGCCCGCGGCGGTCAGCACCAGCTCGAAGCTGTCGGGATCGAGCAGCAGGAAAAACGCCTCGTCGGCTCTCATCGCCGATCGCACCGACTCGACCATCCGGCGCAGCAGTTCGTCGCGCTCGATGCCGGCCGAAAGGTCCATCGAGAGATCCGACAGCCGCGACAGGCGTTCGAACGTCTGTCCGTTGGCGGCCGGCTCCGGCTTCTGCCGGCGGTTGCAGGGGGAAATGGGGTGTTCAGACATGTTCGAGATGTTCGCTTTCGAAAGTCTTGACCTGGTTACGTCCCGCATCCTTGGCTGCATACAGGGCGGAATCGGCCGCGGCGATCAGGTCCGAGGTCTTGGTGCAGTTCGTCACGAGCGTGCAGGCAACGCCGATCGAGATCGTGACCGGGAGCGTCTTTCCGTCGGCCTTCACGGGTGAGGCCTCGACGGCAGCCCGGACGCGTTCGGCGAACAGGTGCGCGCCCTTCAGCGGCGTTTCGGGAAGCAGGATCGCGAACTCCTCGCCGCCGTATCGCGCCACCGTATCGATCTTGCTTCGCACCGACCGCTCGAACACCTGGCCGACGTGAATCAGCACTTTGTCGCCCGTCAGATGACCCCAGGTGTCGTTGAACTTCTTGAAATGGTCGATGTCGATGATCATCAGGGACAGCGGCTTGTCGTAACGCCGCGACCGGATGAATTCGGGCAACAGGGTCTCCTGAAAATATCTGTGATTATATAAGCCTGTCAATGGATCCGTGAACGCGAGCTTCTCGGTCCGCTTGTGGATCAGGGCGTTCTTGATGCTGGTGACGAAGATGGCCGTGAACTGGCTCAGCTTGTTGAAGTCGGACCGGCCGAACGTCACGTCCTCGACCCGCGACAGATGGACCATGCCCGTGATCTTCCCGTTCAGCACGACCGGCATCTGCATCGACTGGCGGAACTTCGCCGGGGCGCCCGGTGTCGGATTCTGCGGATGGAACACGTCGAGCATCGGGGCTCTGCCGGCATCGATCGAGGGCTCGGCCGGATACTCGCGGAACGTGCTCACGACCTCCTCGCGCAGCTGGCGCAGGTAGGCCGGGGCCAGGCGCCGCGAGGGCTGGACGATGATGTGATACGCCTGCTCGATCTCGTCGAACAGCATGATCGTGAACGTCGTGTAGGGGACCAGCTTGTTGAAATGGTCGAAGGCCTTGCGCAGCACCAGGTGCGGATCCAGCGTCGAAGCGAGCTCGGTGCTGATGCTGAGGAAGATCTCGTTCGTCAGCGCGTTCTCGAGCAGCACCGACTTGTCGATCCGGAGCTGCTCGATCATCTCGGCCCGTTCCAGCGCCGTCGCGATCTGGCGCGCGGCCAGCGACAGGAACCGGTAATGCCGGCGCGCCGCCTCGGGATCGCCCCGCCGCGGCTCGCGGATCGCGCACAACACGAACGAGTCCGACTCGATGGTGACCAGGGGCAGACAGAACAGTTCGAGCACCTGCTTTCCATCCCGGAACGGCAGGGAAACCGGCGGCCCGCCGAGCTGGTCGGCCCGGCGCGCCCGTTTCGAAAGCGAAAGCTCGGTGCGCAGGCTCGTCCCGACGGCCGAAGACAGGCGTTTCAGATGTTCCGCGCCGAACTTCCACGCGGCGACGATCTCGGGCGGCTGCTCCTCCCCGCCGTGGCCCGAGGGCAGCGAGAACCGGATGACGGCCGCGCGGCCCGCTTCCAGATCGCCGGAGATCTTGCGCAGAGCTTCCCCCAGCAGCGTCTCGACGGCTTCGTCTCGGCTCAGCAGCACCGCGAGATCGTACAGCCGCTGGGTCTCGTCATGGGCCCGGCGCACCTCCTCCAGGAGCCGCCCCTTCTCGACCAGGGCCGCGACCGAGCCGGTCAGCGACGTCACGAGCCGCACGTCCTCGTCCGTGAACCCCTCGCGGTCGGGGCTGCCGTTGAGATTCAGCACGCCGATGACCCGGCGCTGGATGCACAACGGCAGCGACATGAAGCCGCCCCCGCCCCGCCGGCGCTTCCAGGGAAGCGACTCGCCGGCCTTGGTGCGGTCCGTGACGATGACGGGCGCGTTTTCCCGGAACACCTTCCCCGCGATTCCCTCGTCGACCGGAAGAGCGGTCCCCGACGGAAGGCTGCGACCGCCGATCCGGCCGGGATGGCGGGCCGAGACATACAACCGGAGCCGGTTCAGCGCCGGGTCATGCACCATGATCGAGCCCGACGAAGCCCCGACCAGGGTCGTCACTTCGCCCAGAACCGCCTTCAGCAGCTTCTCCAGGTCGACCATGTCGGCCGTGCGAGCAGCTAGCCGCTCGTGAAACGCGATCAGTTTTGTTGTAATGTTTGCGCTATATTTCATTCCGTGACTCCGATATACTCGACCGCCATCACCGTGAGATCGTCGTGGGCCTCGCCTTCCGACCGCCAGGCCTCCGCCGCGGCGAACACCTCCTCCACGAGCTGCTTCGCCTGCCTGTCGCGCAGGGCGCCGAACAGTTCGCACGTCCGGTCCATCCCGAACATCTCGCCGGTGGGGGCGCGATCCTCCGTCAGGCCGTCCGTGAAGAACAGCAGCCGGTCGCCCGCGATCAGCCGGAACTGGACCGCATCGAAGGCGGCTTCGTTCCCCCCGACGTTGAGCGGAAACCCGCCCTTGCACTCGAGTTGCGTGAGGCTGCCGCCCAGGCAGGCCAGCAGCGGGCCATGGCCGGCCGAAACCATCTCCCCATCCCCGGTCATCGGATCGATCGCCACCGCCTGCATCGTGACGAAGAAATACCCGTCCAGCTCGCGACCGAGCTGCTGGTGAACCCTGCGCAGGATCTCGGTCGGGTCGGAGGTGGTCTGCACGACGGAGCGCAGGATGATCCGCGTCGTCGCCATCAGGATCGCCGCCGACATCCCTTTCCCCGAGACATCCCCGATCGCGGCGAACCAGCGGCCGTCGGCCAGCGGCAGCCCGTCGTAGAAATCCCCGCCGATCTGGCGGGCCGGATCACTCCGGCCATACATGCCGATCTGGCTCGGAATGCTGTCGAACACCTTGGGCAGCAGCGAGGTTTGCACCTCTTTCGCCATCGTGAGCTGAAGCTGCAACAAATCGTTTTCATGTCGGGTCTTCAGCAGGTTGATGTTCGTCAGAGCCGCCACGACGAGGTGGGCGAGCGACTCGAGCATCTGTTGGTCCTGTTTCGTGAACGTCAGCCCGTTGATCTTGTTGTTGACGTTGATGACGCCGAGCACCTCCGTCTCGCCGCGCGGCCCCTTCGACACGAGGGGAACCGACAGCAGCGACCGGTTGAAATAATGCTCGAGCGACCGCTTCTGGAACTTGGTCGCCGTCTCCTCGATGTTGTCCAGTCGCAGCGTCTCCCCCGTGCTCGCGACATACCCCGAGATGCCCTCGCCAAGCGGGATCTGCATCGTCTGGATCACGCCGGGGGGAAGATCGCGGCCGTCCTTGATCGACAGCGTCCGGCCGTCGGGATTCAGCGTCAGATACGAGATGCGCTTCACCTTCAGCAGCTTCTGGATCACGTCGATCATCTTCGACAGCAGCCGGTCCTGGTCGTCGGACTGGGCGATCAGCCCCTCGAGCTCCTCGATCGTCTCGAGCTTCTCGCGGTAGTTGAGCGAGACGCGCAGGGCTGCGCTGAACCCGTTCAGAAGCGAGTTCAGCATTTCAAGCAGATCCTCGCCTAACGGCCTGTTCCCCGGCGCGTTGTACAGGATCACGCCGCCGAGCGCCCGCTGGTGAAAGATGTCGTCGCTGCCCACCGTCACCTGCGGCGTCGGACTCAGCGGAAAGACGAACCGGACCGGCTCGTCGGAATCGGCGGCGACGGGGCCGAACGCGGACCCGTCCGCGATGTAATCCCGCACGATGCCGGGCGTCTTCACGGCCCTGTCGGGATCGAAGCCGGCCGGTGTCGTGCCGAACCGTCGCACGATCTCCAATTCATGCGAGGCGGAAAAGGCGGCGACGGCGCCGTGTTCCTGGCCGAACAAGGTTCTCAGGTTGTCGCAGAGCTGATCGTAGATCCCTTCGACCTCGAGGCTGCCGGTGATCACGTTGAAGGTCATGTTGATCTGCTTGCGCAGCCGGGATCGGTCGGCTTCGCGGCGGAGGCGGTATTGGTGGGCGAACCAGAAGCCGAGATGGTTCGAGATCAGCGTCATCAGACGCAGGAACGAGCCGGGGTCCGGCCGGCGGATCATCAGCACGCCCAGATGCCCGAACGTCTCTCCGGCGACCTGGCAGGGGAACGACTGAACCGTCGGCTGGCTCAGCGGGGTGGTCGTGCTCTGGCTGCCGCCCGGAAGCAGCGTCAGCCGCGCCCCGTCGATCGGGTAGAGCTGGGCAGCCTCGCTCAGGTCCGTGAGCAGTTCGGCGAAATCGCCAGGGAGCTGCTGAAGGAACGTGTCGGGCGTGGCAGACGGCGTGAAGGTCGTGACGAGCGGCGAGATCGCCAGGATATGCACGTGCTCATCCGAGACGCGCTGCATGACGAAGGCGCTTTCGATCGAAAACGCGGTCTGGAACCGACGCAGGAATCCGCCCAGCCGTGTTTCGCTCTCGGCGTGCCAGGGCTCGGGGAACGTCGGATACGTCGTCGTGGTGCGCGATCCGACCGGCTCCGGGGCGAACATGCGCTGCATGTCTGCCAGAAACTCCAGCGCTGCGCGCGGATCGTCGAGTTCGACCGTCTGGGATCGGGGATGATTCAGGTGGCGACTGAAAAGCAGATCCGCGAGTCGCTCGGTGAACCGCATCCAGTCGAGGTGGATTTCCCTGGAGAGCGGCTGAGTGACGATGACAAGGCAGCCGCAGCACATGTTGCGGAACACGAACGGCGCGATCAGCGTCATCACGTGGGTGCCGTCGGGGGAGAGACCATATCCGGCGCCGGTGTCGGCAGGCGCCACGGGGGGAGTGCTGTCGAACGCGTGGCCCCAGTCCAGCATGGCGCGCAGAGTGTCGGCGGAAACCGGCTTCAGAAGATGAAATTCGGGCCTGGTTTCCGGAACGGTCCGCTCCAGACGAACGCCGATCGCGATGAATTCGGGCATCTCGGCAAGCCACTCGGCCAGCAGGGGGTTCCAGAGGTCGTTGATCGGCAGCCGCGCCGCACGCGTGAGCAGGTCGAGAAACGCCGTCCGCATACCGAACATACCTCTGAGTGAGAGATGACAGGGTGGATCCCATTATACGTGAGGGCCCCGGTCCGCACAAGCGCCCGGAGCATTCCGCTCCTTCCAAGGCGAAGGGAAACCTCGGGCGTCTTCGTTTGTGAAAGAGATTCACCGGCGTGGGAAAAAATTGCTATACTTGCCACGGCCATCCGAATGTATCGGATAAGTATATATGACAAACTATAACAAACATTTTCTCCGCCTGGGAAACGCCGATCCGCGGTCGCAGATCGACGAGTTCTCCCTGTTGGCGGACCACGAGCGGCCCTGGATGCGAAACCTTCCGAAGGATGCCCGGATCCTCGACTGCGGCTGCGGCTTCGGCCACTTCCTGTATGCGCTCGACCGCCTGGGTTTTCACTGCCTCGAGGGTGTCGAACGCGATCCCGATGCCTGTCGGATCGCCCGGGAAGCCCTCGGGGACCGGGCATCGATCCGCGAGGCCGATGCATTCGTTCATCTCGGGGAGAACCCCTGCCGATTCGATCTCATCATCTGCCAGGACGTGCTCGAACATTTCACGCCCGACCAGGGCGAACGCCTGCTTCTGGCGATCTTCCGCGCCCTTCGCCCCGGTGGGCTCCTCCACCTCCGCGTGCCGAACATGTCCTCCCTGCTTGCCGGCTACTCCCGGTATCTCGATATCACCCATCTGAACGGCTTCACCGAGTATTCTCTGGCCCAACTCTGCGACCAATGCGGATTCACAGGTCACGAGCTGCTGCCCGAACATCCCCGGCTGGTGTGTGCACCCGCCTGGCCGCTGCGCATGGTGAAGCGCGTTGCCCGGTTCCTGGTGTACGCAGTGAACCACCTCCTCCATCGGGCGCTGTACGCATTGCGGCTCCAGCAACCGATCCCCACGCGGTTCGGCATGAATATCGAGCTGGTGACCCGCAAGCCGGAAGCGGGATGAACGGCTCCTTTCGGCTGCTGTTCATCGTCACGAGTCTCGCCGCCGGCGGGGCCGAACGCTCCCTCCTGCGGCTCTGCGGTGAGCTTGCCGCCCGCGGCCACACGATCACCCTCGTTTCCCTTCAACACCGCAACGATTATTCCCGCGAGATCCCCACGGGAATCCGCCTGGTGCGCCTGTTGCCCGATCACATCCGGCTGCGTCGGGGCCTCCTCTTCTGCCTGCACCGCCTCTGCCGGGAAGCGGCAGGTCACGATCTCGTCGTGGCCGGAATGGAAGGCGTTCCCTGCCTGGCGGGCGCGGCCGCGGCCCGGATCGCACGAAAGCCCTTCATCGCCTGGATCCACACGATGCTTTCGGAACATGCGGCGGATGAATGGGGGGGCCTTTTTACGCGGCTTCATCGGCTCGCCATGCGGCAGGCCGACTCCATTGTCGGTGTTTCGAATGGCGTGACGACTGAGGTTCGGAGGTTCTGCCCCGTTCTCGATGAGAGAATGTGTGAAACAATATATAATATGCAGAACACTTCTGTCGGCCTGCTTCCGCATCAGAAACCCGCCCGCCCGGCTTCGGGAATTCCGGTCGTGCTTGCCGCGGGCCGGATCCGGCTTCAGCTCAAGGGGCTCGACCTGCTCGTCGCGGCTCATGCCTGCCTGATCCGCTCGGGATGCCTTCATCGTCTCGTCATCGTCGGCGATGGCCCCGACCGGCTTCGGTTGCTGGAAGTGATCCGGGAGCTGGGCGTCGAGGCGACCGTCGATTGTCCAGGCTTCGAGCCCGAGATCGAAAAACGGCTTGCCGCAGCCGATCTTTTCGTGCTTTCCAGCCGCCGGGAGGGGCTGCCCCGAACCCTTCTCGAGGCAATGGCCCAGGGGGTTCCGATCGTGGCCGCGGATTGCCCGTCGGGCCCCCGGGAGATTCTGCTCGACGGCCTCTGCGGGAGACTCGTGCCGCCCGGCGATTCCGTGGCTCTCAGCGAGGCGATCCGGGAGATGCTCGCTTCCCCCGACATGCGTCGGCGCTACGTCGAACAGGGATTGGCGCGGATCCGCGACTTTTCTCCCGAACGCGTTGTTCCCCGCTGGGAAGCCCTGTTCGCCCGTTTGACGAGCCGCACCTCGTGCCGACTCCACGGGATGTTGTGCCGCCTTGCCCCGCTCGCCTGCGACATCTGCGGATGGGGGGCGTGCAGCGGTCTGTACCTCTGGGATTCTGCGAGGTGATACCCTGGGGATTCGTTTCTGGGGTACCGGGTGCTTGCATTGTCGGCGAATGCGTGGTATGATAGCTTTCTACCATATCACAATGAAAGGTGATGTCCGTCATGGCTAACACTTCCTCTGCCGCCAAGAACGCCCGCAAAGCCCAGCGCCGCCACACCCTGCGCGTTGCTGTGAAATCCGAGCTCAAGACCCTTCGCAAGAAGACTCTCGAGACCGCCGAAACCGGCAAGGGCAACCTCGCCGAGATCGCCAACAACGCCTACAGCCGCATCGCGAAGGCCGGCTCCAACGGGTATATCCACCCCCGGACCGCTGCCCGCAAGATCGGCCGCCTGATGCGCGCCGTCAACAAGCTCCAGACCACCAAGAGCGCCTGATCTTCCGGCGTCTCTGCGCCGAACGGCCGCTCGCGGCCGTCCTCACCAGCCACCCTCGCCCTGCGATGGTGGCTGGTGGCGTTTCCCCGTGACGACTTCGGCGATGAACCGCTGAAGCAGCAAGGCCTCGTTCGGTGGCGAGTTCTTGAGCGCGGCATCCATCTCGACCAGCCTTGGTGTCAGTCCGGTCAGCTCGTCCCGCGTGAATCCGGCCGCCATGGCGAGCGTTTTCACCCGCATTGCCTGGTCGATGCCGAGAGCTTCGGTCAGCACGGGCGGCCACGATGCCGCTTCCCGCTGAATCGTTTCGGTCAGACTTTTTCGCTCCTGGTTCGACCGGAAATCCGTCTTTCCGCTCAACTGCCGGATGGATCGAAGAGCCTCGAGCAGCGGCCGTCCCAGGTCGGGCCGGTCGGCGGCGATATCGTGTACCAACCGGAAATCTCTCAGCATGCGGCTCAGCAGATACCAGATCGGAACGGGCGACTCGCCCTTGAGCAGCAGGCTGTCGACCAGCCGCATCGCCTCCGGCAGCCGCCGCATGCCGACCGCATCCAGCAAATCGAAGATCGTGTCCTGGCGCAGATATGCCACGGAAGCGGCCACCTGGGCCGCCGTGATGCTCTTGCCGGGGCCGGCAGCCAGGCACAGCTTTTCCAGTTCCTGGGAAAGCAGGCGCAGATCTCCGCCGATATTCTGCAGCAGGAGATCCGCCGCATCCGGCGCCAGGGCGGCACCGAGCTGGCGGGCCTCCTTCTGGAGCCACTCGGGCAGCTTGTTCTCGAACGGGGGCCAGAAGTCGATCTTCTCGGCCCGATCCTCGAGGGCAAGCGCATACTCGCCGATGATCCGCGCCTCGCTCGAGAGAACGAGCAGAAATGTCCGCTCGGGAAGCCCCCCCGCCAGCTTCTCGAGCATCCCCCGCCTGGTCGAGGCCGCGAGACTCTCGGGATGGGTGACGACGAAGACGCGATGGCTCAGGTTGAACGAGAAGCTGCCCAGATCGCCCAGGAGCGTGTCAGCCGTGGCCGTGCCGAAATCGATGCGCCGGACGTTGTCGCTCCGGTCCTCCGGGGCGACATACGCTTCGATCAGCTTGACGACCGCCCGCTCCTTCAGGAACTCTTCCCGTCCCGCGAAGAGCAGGACAGGCTTGTCGAGCCGCTGAGCCGCGATGGCCGATTCCAGAGAAGGTAAATCCATAATCGTCTCTATAGAATAAAACGGGCGCCCGCCGCATCGACGGGCGCCCCGGAGATCGTCAGAACTTCTTGGATAAAAACACGCGGTAGGCGTTGATCGTGTGGTGGTAGTCGGCCTTCGAAAGAATCTCGAAGGGGGAGTGGAGGCTGAGGACCGGCAGGCACAGATCGAGCACGTGCATGTTCATCTGGGCCATGAACTTGGCCACGGTGCCGCCGCCGCCCTCGTCGACCTTGCCCATCTCGCCGAACTGGTAGGGGATCTTCTCCTCGCTCAGCAGGGCCCGGATGCGCGCGATGAACTCGATATCGGCCTCGCTGCTGCCCGACTTGCCGCCCGCTCCGGTGAACCGGCAGATCCAGACGCCGTTTCCGAGATAGCCCGAGTTCGACGGGTCGAACGCTCCGTCGAACGTCGGATCGATCGGGATGCTGGTGTCGCCGGACAGGACGTAGGTGTTCGAGATGGCCCGGCGCAGATCGCTGTAGTCGGCGTTCTTCGCCGTCGAGCGCAGCAGCACGTTCATCATGTCGGAAATCATCATCGACTGGGCGCCGCTGGCACCGGCAGAACCGATCTCTTCCTTGTCGAACAGCAGGGCGATCGCGGTGTACTCCGGCACCTTGACCTCGCGGATGGCTTCGAACGCAGCCATGACGCAGGCGCGGTCGTCGTGGCCGAAACCGCCGATCATGCCGGCGTCGAACCCGACTTCGCGGGGCTCGAACGCCGGCGTGGCCTCGATCTCGGCCCAGGCCAGGTCCTCTTCCTCGAGGCCGAAATTCTTGAACAGATGCTCGAGAACCGCGCCCTTCACCCGCTCCTCACCCTTCGAGGCCGGGGCGTTCCGGTCCTTCTTCGGCAACGGCCGGTGGCCGACGAGGATGTTCAGCTCCTCGCCGCGCAGCGTCTCGTTGGCCTTGCGGTCGTTCTGGATCTTCGCGGCCAGGTGCGGCGCGATGTCGGTGATCGTGAAGACCGGCTCGCCAGGCTTCTCGCCGATCGAGCACCGGATCGTCTTTCCCGCCTTGGTGATCGCGAAAATGTGCAGGGAAAGGGGGATCGCGGCCCACTGGAACTTCTTGATGCCGCCGTAGTAATGCGTCTTGAACAGCGCCGTGCCGTATTTTTCATACAGGGGCAGGGATTTGAGATCGAGGTGCGGCACGTCATGATGCGCCGCGACGATGCGGAATCCCTCGACGGTGGGCTTTTTCCCGATGACCACGAGGGCCATCGCCCGGTTCTTGCTCATGATGAACACCCGGTCGCCGGCCTTCAGGGAGCGGGGCTCGTCGAGCGACAGGGGCTTGAACCCCTCGGCTTTCGCCGCTTTTTCGATATAGGTGAGCGTTTCGCGCTCGGTCTTGCAGGTGGAAAGGAACTCGAGATACCGCTTGGAGCGGCTCTGCAATACCTTTTCATCCGCCGTTTCCAGGACATCCCAGCCGTTCACCTGCTGGTATTTGCGAATGTTCGGATTCGGCGAGGCGGCTGCCGGTGCGGCCTCTTTAGAAGCGGGTTTTCTGGTTTTTTCCATCACATTCCTTCCTTCGCCTTTTCTTGGAATCTCGACGCAATTCTGTCTCTGCGTCGGCGACAATTCTAGCACAAACAAGTGCGACATGCCCAGGAAAGCGTGCAGCAGTTCCCTTTCCCGGCCATGCCTTGGCAAAATCGCAACAAAGGAAACGGCGCCGTTTCCGGAGAAACGGCGCCGTTGGGGTGACGGAAGGGATCGTCAGTTGTTTTCGCTGGGGAAATGACTGCCCTTGATCTGCTGGAACATCTCGTGGAGCTGCTCGAGCCGCTCGGTGCGCCGGGGGACGGGAACCGTCTCGAACTTCTTCGTGTTGCCGATACCCGTGTCCCGGCCGACGATCTGCGGGGTGAGCAGGATCACGAGCTCGTTCTTGCTCTTCAGGACGGAGGTCGTCCGGAAGAATTTCCCCACGAGCGGCAGCCGGGAAAGGCCCGGGACGCCGGTGCGGGTGAGACTGTCGCTTTCGTTGATGAGGCCGCCGAGCACGACCGTCTCGTTGTTCTTGATCTTCACGGTGGTCATGACAGAGCGCTTCAGGATGTTGGGCGGAGCGTTGGTTCCGCGGGTGAAGGAGGGCTCGTCCTGCTTTGCGAACACCGAGAACTTCAGATCGTCATCCTTCACGAACAGATCGCGCACGACCAGCTTGAGAGTGGCCTGGGCGGCCGCGTAGGTCGGATTGCCCGACGCATCGATCGTGCTGGGGTAGTAGATGTCCTGTCCGACCTTCACGAATGCGAGGCCGCCGTCGCCTTCCGCCTCGCCTTCGCCGGATGTCGAGGTTGTCTCGTCGATCCAGCCGGATTTGGCGATCTTCGTGGCTTTGGCATTGGCATACACCAGAAGCTTGGGATTCGCCACGACCTTGACCTTGCCCTGGGATTCCCAGGCCTGGACACGGGCGGCAATCAGATCGAACCGGTTGATGTTGTTCATCTTGAACGGGTTCGGATACTTGCCGATCGGAGCCCCGGCGGCCTGAGCGTCGCCTCTGAAGGCATTGGTGATATTTTCGGTGAAGTTGAGAATGCCGGAGCTCGGATCGCCGCCAAGGGCTGAGGTTCCGCCCCATTTGATTCCCAGGTCGCGGGTGTTGTCTTTGCTGACCTGAAGAACATAGGCCTGGAACACCACCTGGATCGGGTTTTCGATCGTCACCAGATTGGAGATCTGCGTTTCTTCGGAGGTCACGAAGCCGCGCACGACTTCCTGCAAGTGCTGATACTCCATCTGGTCCTGCACCGAGCCCTCGAGTACGATCTTGATGAGCCCCTCGAGATTCTGGGTTGCCGAAGCGGCGGGGTTCGCGCCCGGATCGTTCTCATTGGTCGTCATGATCGTTCGCGGATTGAGAACCGTGACTTTCACGGTCGGGACCTTGATCGCATCGATGATGCGCTCCTTGAGAACCTGCTCGTAGGTCTTGTAGGTTTTCCCTTCTTCCTTCAGGCCCATCAAGTTGATCAGCTTGCGATCCGTCACCAGCGTGGTGGCGATCGTCGAGATCTCCTTGATTTTGTCCTGGGAGTCGACAAAGCCGCGGAGATAAGCGGCGTCGGGGAAGAGCGTCAGCGTAACACCAGGTACGGTGACGAGCGTGGAGAATTTGCGCTGGATCAGATCCGCTTCCCGGAACGTTTCGACATCCACCACATGCTGGCCGGTTGCATCCCAGTAGATGATCTGCGTGATGTCAGGAGCCATGCCGACTCCGGAAAGAATCACTTCCTGCTCCGACACGTTCAGCACCTCGACCACCCCGTCTTTCACGGCAATGATCTTGGTGACGCCGGGGGCCTGCATCGTGTGGGCCTTGCCGATCGGGATCATGATCTTCTCCGCGAAGGCGGCAGGGCTTCCGAACAAGCTCAGAGCCCCTGCAGCGAGGAGGGAAATGAAGGCTTTTTTCATATGCGGAAGAAACGGAAATCGCGTATTCATGTGTCCTCTCCTCACTGTCATTCGCGGATGGGGTTGATCATCGGCCTGGAGGCGTCAGAAGAATCGAGGGGCATGGTCGGAGGAACGGCCGGATTCTCAGGGGAGGAGGGCAACTGAGGAGCCTCGAAACCAGCTGGAACCGGCGGATTGACGGGGGGCAGCTCCTTCATCGACGGGGTGACGGACACCATGCCGAACTTGTTCATCTCGAAGTGGCGCCTGCTGCCATACATGATCTCGACTCTACCGGTGTCATAGGTTTCCATTACTTGCTGAGCGGGGGGAGCTACAGGCTTGGTCACCTCGATCGGCGGCTGTACCGGAGCCGGAGTAGGCTCGCTGTACCCAATCGCCCTCATGACGATTTTTTCGGTGGCACCCTTGGTCTGGACCTGCTCTCCCTTGTCTTTGGGATTCTTGAGCACCAGCCGGAAGATCACCCCGCTGTCGAGATAGACCAACCGCTCGAGTTCGTCTGGAGCAACGGCCAGCGTCACCAGTTCCATTTTGGCCGCGGCAATCGCCGGGGCCGCCGTTGCAACGCCCGGATCGAACGCATACGTATTACCGGCCGCCAGGACCAGGATGTCCTGCATGACGATCTTCGTGATGGAATCAGGCGAACCAGGCTTGAAGCTTGCGATCACGTCGACGTAGTCCCCCTGCTGAATGAAGCCACCAACACCGGAGGTTCGCGTCACGGCAATCGTGACCGCCCGTTTGCCCTGGGGAACGGCAAACGAAAGCGCCGGAATCACATCTTTGTCCAGCATGCGGTTCGGCGTCATGATATCGCCGCCAAGAACCGTGATGGCCGTGTATTTCTTGGTGAGGGAGGCCATATCCGTGAAAGCATCAGGCGGAACGGCGGATGCAACGATTTCCTTGATTTCGAAAAACTCGTTCATCTTCGCCGGCTCGAGCATCGTGCGCGCCGGAATTTTCCGGCGGGCGACCACGACGTTCTTCGTCGGAATCTTGGGTGGCGCAACAAAGATCGGCTCTCCGCCCTTTTTTCCCTGATCCTGTTGGACCTTTTTCCAGAGAATGGCGGAAAACACCATACTCACGATGAGGGCTACAATGATTGCTCGTCGATTCACGACACGAGATCCTCCTCCCCGGTGGGCTAGAAGCGGGACTATACCATAGGGTCAGATGTACTGCAACCTCAGCGGTCGAATGTACACCCGACGTCCTCTCAAAAAGAGATAATATATGTACTATGCCCTCTTTCGGCAAGTACTATTTTTTCATGAGGAGAGCGGGAGGGATTTTTTCCTCCCGCTCTCGAAGAAAAGAAGCAGCGGTTCAGTTCAACTCCAGGGTGTCTTTCGTCGGTCTCACGAGGTAATCGACGAACCTGCCCCGGATCTGGGTTTTGGTATACTGGCCGAGATCGACGTCGTAATCCGTCTCCTCGATCGAGGAGATGACGACCCGGGCGAATCCGACGATGACGAGGGTCTTGCTGCCACCCGTGTTGTAGAGAAGCGTGTCTTCTCCCACGACCTTGATGATGGGGACGGTGACCATGTCGCCGAGAGCGGCACGATACTCGCGTCCTTCGATCGTCTTGTTGGTGACCTCGCCCTGCGCCGTGTTCACGTAGTCGCCGACACTCAGGCTGCCGGCATACCCATACAGCATGTTTTCCAGCCAGTTCGCGGCGCCCTGGCCACCGAGGTCGAGAGAGCCCTCGTTCGAGTTGCCTCCCCCGGTGACGAAAATGTTGTAGTCGTTCGGAACGGGAGGTGCCGAGGCGACGTTCGTTTTCTGGGGCCCCAGCTTCAGAATATACTCTTCCGAGGCGACATAGCCTTGGTCCGTATCGAAGTCATGATAATCGAAAGGGTTGTACCAGTATCCCGTTTGATAGATGGGATTTCCTTTGTTGTCTTTGCCTGTCTCTTTGCTCCCGAACTTGATGTCGCCCGGAACCAGGCAGAGCGGAATCATGCCTTCACCCCCCAGGCCCGTGCGAAGGGCGTCGACCGAATGAGGCATTGGCTCCCCCGTCTTTCGATCACGGGTGACGAAGTTGGCGAAAAACAGGGGAGGCTTCGTGATGCCATACGTTCTCAGCCCTCGACCATGATACTCAGTGGGAAAGGTAACCTGGAGGCTCTGGGGATCGAAGCCGTTTTGGGCGTAGACGTTTTTGGCACGTTGGATGACGTTCGCTTCGGAGACGGACTTCCCGTTGTTGGCGGACATGATGATCTCGTCCATTCCGGCCCGCCAGGCTGCGTTGACGGCGCTATTGATGCGGATTTTCTGGTAGTACAGCCAGGAGATGTCGATGACCAGGGCCAGCATGCCCACCAAAAACAGCATGCCCACGGCCGTGCCGATGAGAACACTGCCGAGCCGCTGATTAGATCTTCTCTCCGTTCTCATGGGGTCACTCCTTTCGCTGGACGGCATTCCCGTGAAGGGTGAGCGTCCCGTCACTGCTTTTTCCGATCAGTCGGGAAAGGCCCGGGAACCAGGGTTTGAAGCGGTAGGTGCAGGTGATCGTGACCGTGTCGGTAGCCTGGCCGACGCCCGTGAAGTTGACGGTAATGGATTCCGAGGCGGTCATCGGGGAGATGTAGCGATAGAACGCCTGCCGCGTCGTGGTGAGGGACTCATGCGTATCCGGTCCGAAAAAGTTGGGGATGACGCGGAAGTTCTTTCGTTGAGAGGCTGTACGGGCTGCCTCGATGCACATGTGATTGATCGTTGACCAGCAGTGGAAGGCCCTGGCACAGTCGACGATACCGATGAAAATCATGACCAGAAACGGCATGATGAGGGCCATTTCGACGAGAGCCTGGCCGGAATACCGCTTTGTGCGCACTGACATATCAATAACTCCCCCACAAGTTCCTTGGAATCTGGAATGCAACCGACGTGGTAAGGGGAATGCCTTCCTTCCAGTTGGTAACCTTGGCGATCGTCTGCCAGAAAGGGGTGATGAACGGGGAGCGATAGAAGAGGGTGACTCTGCGGATATTCGCGAGCCCATCCGACGTTTTGTAGATCGGAGGGAGGGTGACCGTCAGCTTGTTGTGGGTGGTGGACGATCCTTCGGTCATTTCCCAGGCGGGGGGTTTATGAGCGGCAACGAAGTCTTTGACCGCCTGATCGGACTGGCCGATATCGCTCGTGCCGGAGGCATTGTCGGGGGTGATGGGGACATACGGGCTGGCAGCGAACATCGCCGTATCGTTGCAGAGCTGCTGAAGGGTGATGTAGTTGTAGAACACATACCCGAAGTCAACGATTCCCCCGAGAAAAATGAGGAGAAGCAATGGGAGGACAAGACAAAGCTCCACCATCGCCTGCCCATCGTTTCTGATCTTCTTGTTCATGGTTTGCACCTCTTCAGCCCCGGTATGTTTGGTGATCGAACCACCGGTCTCGATCAACTCTTCATGACAGACATCTTCTTTCTGCTACTCTGAACGAAACTGTATCACAACATGAAATGCAAATCCCATGCCCAAAGATCTTCACATCTTGCCAGAGAGCCCCTCGCCCCTGTTCCCATCGTGTAGCTCTGATGTTGCAGGGAAAAGACCAGTGAAGCCTCATGAGACGCGATTTGTCCTTAGGCCGGGGAATCCTGCCTCCCGGTAAGGGGATTTTCTACCCACGGTACAACCGGCCTGTCGGAAATGGACGCGCAGATACCTCGGGTGAGGTTATTTTACCGCGCCGCGGGGTGAAGAATGACGTTCTTGATGATGCGCCGGTGGGCGCTTCCCTCGCTTTCTCCGCAACTCGGGAGTTGACAGGTGTACCGAGGTGGTATATATTACAACTTTCCACTTCGGTTATTTTGAAGGAGACGACCAATGAGCTTCACGTATAACCCCAATAAACGCAAGCGCCAGAAGACCCACGGATATCGCAAGCGGGCCGCGACGGTTTCCGGTCGCAAGGTTCTCAAGCGCCGCCGCCTCATCGGCCGCAAGCGCGTTTGCCTCTGATCCCCTGAGCGCGGGGTGTCTCCTCGCCGGACGTTTTGCACGTTACGAACCCGGGCGGATTTCGATCGGGTTTTCACGGGCGGGCGTCGTTTTTTCAGGCTCGGCCTGGGATTCTACTACCGGCTGACCTCAGAAGAGGTTTTTCGGTATGGAATCTCGGCGCCGCGCCGTTTCGGCATCGCCGTCGAGCGGAATGCGTTCCGACGGCGGCTCAAGGAGGCGCTGCGCCTGTCAGAAGAACGCTCGCCGGGCGTCGAGATGATCATCTGCCTTTCCCGCTCCTGCGGTGGCCTCGGGTATGCCGAGATCTGCTCCATCATCGGATGGGCATTGAAGCGTATCCAGCGCGAGGCGGCCACTGCCGCGGCTCCCCATGATGCCGTCGCACGCTGAGCCGACGCGGCGGAATGTCGCCGTGCGCGGCAGCCTCGCTTTCATCCGCCTGTATCAGCGCTGGCTTTCTCCCATCATGGGAACCCACTGCCGATTTGAACCGACCTGCTCGCGTTTCACCTTCGCGGCGATCGAGCGATACGGCTTCCTGAAAGGCTGGGCGCTTGGCTTGTACCGAATCCTCCGGTGTAATCCCTTTTCTCCCGGAGGATTTGATCCTGTACCGTAATTTTCCGACCAGCCATCTACACCATCCCTGATTTCCCCGGAGGCTGCCCCGTGACATCGACCGCCACCTGCTTTGCAACCTCGGCGTTGCGCCCCCGTCCGTCGGTTCTCCTTTTCATCCTTGTCATCATCGCATTGTTCGTCTCCGCCGGAGAACTTGTCGCCCAGCAGACGCCATCCGGCCAGCCGGCGACCGTTTCCCTGGCCGATGTCGATCGTGACGGCCTTGGTGACGCCACCATCGAGACCCGGCGCCTTCGCATCATTCTCTCCAGTCGGACGGGGGATATCTCGGTCTACTATCTCAAGGGCGTGAATTACGAGGAAAATCTGTTCCCGCCGATCCTGATGGATGCCGGGTATCCGTTCGCCACGGGAACGATCGCGCCGTTCTCGGCGACGATCGGCGCCGAGTCGATGAATACGCGCGGCTATACCATCGCCGTTGCCGAAAAAACCGCCGATCGCCTCGTCATCAAGGCGACCTACAACAATGTCGTTCCCGGCTCCCAGGCTGGCGGTGTCGGGCTGGTCAAACAGTATACCTTCAGCACCACGGGGTATGCCTTCGAAGTCGCCTATCTGCTCACGAATCTCGGTTCCCAGCTCATCGAGGTGGCCGATGGGCGGCAGAATGGCCTGACCGTCAGTTATGGTCCCGGCCTGTTCCTCGATCCGTTCAACCCCTCTTCGGTTCTTGCGCTCAAGCCGGACACCCATGAAACATACGACTCTCCCGAGACGTTCATGCAGAAAACTGTCGCCGGCGGGTATACCGGTGTGGGTCTCAAAACCACATATTTCTGCATGCTGCTCGACGCGAAACAGCCCGTGAAGCTGGCTGCAACGGGATTCCCGGTCAAATCCGACGATTCCCGCAAGCGCGAATTCAAAGGCGAGCTGGTCTCGGCTGCGATCCCCGCGTTCACCCTCAAACCCCAGGAAGGGAAGACCTTCTCCTTCCAGGTGTATTTCGGACCCAAACTGCTCGACGAGCTGCTCGCCATCAAGCGCGATGCCGTCACGGATTACGGCTTCCTCAGCACCCTGCTTCTGCGCATCCTCCAGTTCTTCAACGCGATCTATCCGAACTTCGGCCTCTCGATCGTGTTCCTCACCATCGTCGTGCGGCTGATCCTGTATCCGCTGACCCTCAAGTCGACCAAGTCGATGGCCCAGGTCCAGAAGCTCCAGCCCCTGGTCCAGGACCTGAAAGACCGGCATCGCGACGATCCCCAGAAGTTCAACGAGGAAGTGCTCAAGCTCTACCAGAAACACAATGTGAACCCCCTCGGCGGCTGTCTGCCGATGCTTCTCCAGTTGCCGATATTGATTGCGCTATATAATACGATAAATATTGCGGTCGAACTTCGCAAGATGCCGTTCCTCTGGATGGCGGATCTGTCGAAGGCCGACCCGTATCTCATCCTGCCGATCGCGATCGCGGCCCTGATGTATTACCAGCAGGGAACCAGCAACATGGATCCGCAGCAGCAGCAGATGATGGCGTTCATGCCGATGTTCATGTTCGTCATCACCTGGTCGCTGCCCGCCGGGCTTCTGGTATACTGGTTCACGAGCAGCGTCATCGGCATCATCCAGCAGATCCAGGCCAACAGAATCATGTCGGCCGCGAAGGAGAAAATCACCCCATGAAACGATTCATCGAGATCACGGCACGAACGGAAGACGAAGCGATCCAGCTGATCGAGCGCGAGCTCAAGCCGAACGAGACGATCACCGGGCGTGAAGTGCTTGCAGCGCCGCCGCGCGGCCTGTTCGCCGCCGTCGGGAACCCCGAGATCCGCATGCGGTTCGCAATCGAACCCAAGGTGTCCGCCGCCCCCGCCGAGCCGCGCCCCATCGCCCCGGCTCCCCAGCCCGCGGTGGCGCCTGCCCCGGCGCCCGCCCCCCGGCGGCCGGCTCGTCCCGAGAGGCCCGCGGTTGCAGCTGCTCCGACCCCTGCGGCTGAAGAAGGGGACGAATACGACTTCGAGGATGCCGAATCCGACGTCGCCCCGGGCCATGGCGGCAAACAGGCCCCCCTGGGAACCGATCACCCGATGCACGACACCGTCCACCAGATCGTGACCCATGTCGCCGGCTTCGTCGGCGTCACGGATGTCGAGCTGGTCGACCGCGTCGCCGACGGGGTCTGGACCGTCGATGCCGCCGGAACCAACGTATCGCAGCTGATCGGCAAGCACGGCCGGACGCTCGATGCCATCCAGTACATCGTGAACATCATCGCCAACAAGGGCCGGGAAGGCCGCGCGAAGCTCGTCATCGACGTCGAGGGCTACCGCGAGAAGCGGCACAAGGGCCTCGTTCAGCTCGCCAACCGCATGTACCACAAGGTCATCGACTCCGGCCGCCAGGTCGAACTCGAGCCGATGTCGACCCTCGACCGCCGCACGATCCACCTCGCCCTGAAAGACCGCAACGGCATCGAAACCTTCTCCAAGGGCACCGAGCCGATGCGCCGTGTCGTGATTGCCCCGACCCGGCCCGCCGGCGATCCGATGCCGCCCCGCCGGCCCCGCTCGGGCGGCGGATACCGCGGAAACCGCGGCGGCGACCGGCCCCAGCGGCCCGCCGGAGAGCCGGCGACCGAGCCGAAGAGCACCTCCGTCCCGATGTTCATGGAGGACTTTTCCGACGAAGATTGACACGATCGCAGCCGTGGCCACGCCGCCAGGCCGTTCGGCCATTGGCGTGATCCGCGTGTCGGGCCCCGAAGCCGGCACGATTCTGCAGAAGATCTTCAGGCCGCGGGGGAAGCGTGTTTTCCCCGCGGCTTTTTCCGCCTATGCCGGCGAAATCCGCGATCCCGCCGACGGCCTCGTCGTCGACCGGGTCGTCGTCCAGACCTTCCTCGCGCCGGCATCCTACACGGGGGAAGACCTGGCCGAGATCGGTGCTCACGGCAATCCGGCCGTCCTGGCGCGTCTGCTCGGCGTCGTGCTTGCCGCCGGTGCCCGGGTCGCCGAGCCGGGAGAGTTCACGAGACGGGCGTTTCTGAACGGCAAGATGAGTCTGCTCGACGTCGAGGCGACGGCCCGGCTGCTTGATGCCACGACCCCCGGCCAGATCCGGGTCGCCATGAACCAGCTCGACGGAGCCCCGACCCGGCGCGTGAAAGCTCTCCGGCAGCGGCTTCTCGACCTTCTTGTCCAGCTCGAGGCCGGTCTGAATTTTCCCGAGGATGCCATCGAGGATGTCGATCCGGAACGCATCCTGAAAGAACTGACCAGTGCCGAGGCGGATCTGCGGAGATTCGCCGAGTCGGCCCGCCATGGGGACCAGGTGGCGGCCGGCCTCCGGATCGTCATTGCCGGGCCGCCGAATGCCGGAAAATCCAGCCTCATGAATGCCCTGCTCGGCCGTGACCGGGCGATCGTCACCGAGATCCCCGGCACGACGCGCGACACGCTCGAGGAGTCGATCTCCCTGCATGGCGTCCCCGTGCGGCTCGTCGACACCGCCGGTCTGCGCGAGGCCGCCGACCCGATCGAGGAGCTCGGCATCGGCCGCACGCGGCGGGCGATCGAACGGGCCTTCGCCGTCGCGGCCGTGTTCGACGTCTCGGTCAATGCCGGCATCGAAGAAACCAGGATCATCCATGAACTTCAGGAGGCCGGTCGGCCGGTCATCGCGGTGCTGAACAAGACGGATCTGCCGGCGGCCGTGAAGCTTCCCGCGATTCCCCCCGAGTGGCCGGTGGCGCGGATTTCCGCGACCGAATCCCGCGGGATGTCCGAATTGATCGCCATCATTGGCGAACTCGTGCGTGAGGCAGGGCTGGATGCTCTGGATGAACTGCTGCTCCTCGGCGCCCAGCAGCGCCAGGCGCTTGGGGCGGCTCTCGAGGCCGTGACGCGCGCCCGTGACGGGGTTGGAAAAATATATGAAGATATGCTTGCGCTCGAGATCGAGGAGGCGGTTCGTCAGATGGGCCGGATCACCGGCGAAACGGCCGACCTGGGGATGCTCGACCGCATCTTCGAACGGTTCTGCATAGGAAAATGACGACGATGATCCATGTTCCCGTGATCGTGGTCGGCGCCGGGCATGCCGGCTGCGAGGCCGCCCTTGCCTCGGCCCGCCTGGGGGTGCCCACGCTGCTGCTGACGATGAACCTCTCGACCGTCGCGCTGATGCCGTGCAATCCGAGCATCGGCGGCCCGGGGAAAGGCCATCTGGTGCGCGAGATCGGGGTTCTTGGCGGCGAGATGGCCGCGGCGATCGATGAGACCTGCATCCAGCTCAAATGGCTGAACACCTCGAAAGGGCCCGCCGTGCGGGCGCGACGCGCCCAGGCCGACAAGGAACTCTACCGGCGCCGCATGCTCCAAGCCTTGTTCGAAACGCCCGGACTGACCCTGCGCCAGGGGCATGTCACCGCGATCCTGACCGCGAACGGCCGGGTGTGCGGGGTCGAGCTCGAGACCGGCATCCGGTTCGGCTGCGATCGTCTCGTCCTCGCCACGGGCACGTATCTGGAAAGCCGGATCATCGTCGGCCGCGAAACGTGGCCGGGTGGTCCGCACCAGCAGCGCGCCGCGACGGGGCTTTCCGGATCCCTGCAGGCCGCCGGGGTGGCGATGCGCCGTCTCCAGACCGCGACGCCGCCCCGCCTCGACGCCGCTTCCATCGACCGCGCCCGGATGCGCGAGATGCCGGGAGACCCTCTTGCCGGCGGCTTTCTGTGGGAACACCGACTCCGCCGTCTCCACGACCAGCTCTCCTGCTGGCTCACCTTCACCGACGAACGCACGATCGCCGCGGTGCGCCGGCACATCCAGGACAGTCCGCTGGTGGTGGGCAACATCACGAACGTCGGCCCCAAGCACTGCCCCTCGATCGACCGCAAGGTGCTCAAATTCCCCGAGATGGCGCAGCACCAGATCTTCGTCGAGCCCGAAGGGCGCGAATCCGGCGAAGTGTATCTCCAGGGGCTGACCACCAGCATGCCCCCCGAGGCCCAGCGCGACGTCGTGACGAGCGTGGCGGGCCTCGAAAACGCCCGGATCGTGCGATACGGCTACGCGATCGAGTATGACGCCCTCGCTCCGGGCTGCCTGCGCAAGAGCATGGCCTCGCGGGCGCTGGAGGGCCTGTACACGGCCGGCCAGATCAACGGCACCTCGGGATACGAGGAAGCCGCGGCCCAGGGATTGATCGCCGGCATCAACGCGGCCCGGTCGGTGCTCGGGCTGCCTGCCTTCCTGCCATCGCGAACCGATGGATATATCGGCGTGCTTATAGATGACCTCTCGCTCTGGGACCACCCCGAACCGTATCGCATCACCCCTGCAAATGCCGAGTTCCGCCTCCATCTGCGGGACGACACGGCCGAGGCCCGGCTGATCGATGCCGCCCGCCGGGTCGGTCTCGTGAGCGGGGACCGCCACGAAAAAATCGGGGCCTGGCTCGGGGAGATCGTCGCTGAGGCCGGCCGGCTCGATGGGATTTCCGTAACGCCGACGGCGGCGCTGCGCGAGAAATTGGCCGAGACCGGAACGGGGGGACTCAAAAAGCGGGTGACCGCTTCCGAGATTCTGCAGCGGCCCGGGGTGGGGTATGCCGATCTTGCAAGCCTCGTCGAGGGGTTCGCGCCCGCCCTTTCCGCGCCGGACCAGGTCGAAACGCTCGAAATCGGGGTCAAATACCGCGGATACGCGGCCCGCGAGGCCGAACGCATGGAGGAAACACGTCGCCTGGAGCAGCTCCGGCTGCCCCTGCCTCTGCCGCCCGGAGCGGGAGCCGGTCTCACCGAGGAAGCCCGCGAAGTGATCGGCTCGAACAGGTTCGAGGATCTGGCCCAGGCTGCACGAACCCGTTGCCTCGGACGGGCCGATCTTGCTATGCTGTGGACGCTGTTCGGCGGTCGACCCGTTCCGTCACTCCAGCAGGAAGATGAGGTTACCCCATGATTCCCAAGCGACAGCAGGACCTGATCATCCAGAACCTCCGCTCGATCTCGGCGGAAGTGCGTCTCAAATCGGTTCGCCAGGTGCCGAACCTGACGCTTCCGGATGACGAAAGAATCAGGCTGCTGACGCCCCTGCTCGAAGATGCCGAGGAAGAGGTGCGAACCGCGGCCAGGCGCATGCTGACCGAACTGGGAGGCAGTGTGCCAGTTGCGGCACCGATTCCGCAGAAGCCCACCGACCCGGTCCCAGATCTCCCGCTTCCGCCTGCGGATGAGCCGGTGCCTTCCGAACCGCCTGCCCCGGCAGTTCCGGCCGTTGCTGCGGCGTTGCCGTCTCTGACAGACGAGGTGCCCGAGATCGATGCCTCGCTTCTTTCGTCCAGCACCGGCAAGAAGCCGGCATTGTCGGGGAAACGGCCGGCGGGGCCTCTCGTCATCGAAGCGCCGGATCTCGACGAACAGGTCGACCCGGCGCTGCCCGATCCCGAGAAAATGAAAAGCATTCCGGAGCTGCTCGAGCACAGCCGGTTTCTGGTCCGGAACCGCCCCCCCGGCCATCTGACGCAGCTTCTCTGGATGGCCCGCCAGGTGCACGAAGAGGTCGCCCTGACCGCTCTCCAGGGGCTTCTGACGCTCAAGGACCCCCGGGTTCCGGTCCAGGTGCTTCCGTTCCTGGCCATCCCGAACTTCTCGTCGCAGCGGCGGTTTCTCGTTCTGAAAATCATCATGGAGACCCGTTCGGCGCTCGACGTCGAGCCGCTGGAACAGGTGCTGCTCGCCGAGAAGGACGTCATCGTCAAATCCGGGCTGGTCAAGGTGTTCGCCCGCATGGCCGGCGAGAACGGCGTCGAGACGATCCGCCAGTGTCTTGCCGACCCGGATGCCCGTGTGCGCGCCAACACGGTCGAGGTGATCGAGGAGCGGAACATCCGCAGCTGCGAAGACGATGTCGCGAAGCTGCTGAAGGACCCCGAGAACCGGGTCAAGGTCAACGCCGCGAAGTTTCTCGTCAAGTGCGGCCACGCCGAAGCCTTCGCCACCCTGCGCTCGATGCTTGGCTCGTCCGAGGTCTGGCTGCGCGACAGCGTGATCTTCGCCCTCGGCGAGATCGGCGACCAGCCTTCTCTGACGCTGCTCAAGGCGGCGCTCAAGGATACGAACCAGGGAATCCGCCTGAGCGTTCTCAAGGCTCTCGCGAAGATCAACAACACGGTGTCGCGCGAGGTCCTTCAGTCCACGATTTCCGACCCCGACAACGTCGTGGCCCAGGTGGCGCGCGGTCTGTGGGAAAAGATCAAGGATGCCCCGAAGCCGGGAACTTCCGCTGCCCAGGCCCCCGTTCCCGCTCCGACATCGGTAGAGCCGGCGATGAAGCCCGTTGCGGGCGGCACCGTCGGTCAGCCTCCCGTCGGGCTGATCGCGCCTTCCGCTGCGCCGGCGGCCGTGCCGAAGTTCTCCCTGTCGGCCGCGAAACCTCCTGCGAAGGCGCCGGTTCCCGAGCCTGAACCTGAACCGGAACCGGAACCCCAGCCCCCCGAGCCGGTGTTGCCGCCGGTCGCCGAGGAAGCCCTTTCCCTGCCCCCCGTGCCTCCGGCCCCGGCACCCGAACCGCCGCCGCCGCCCCCTGCCGAACCGGCCCCCGAGCTCCCGCTTCCGGAGCTGGAAGACGTTCCGCCAGCGGTCGCCGGCAAACCCGCGCATGTCCACGAAGCGCCGTCTGACGAGGCCCCGGCCCGGTCGCCGCAGCCTTCTGCGACGGCTCCCGCCGCACCGCGCCCGTCTGCAACCGCAGCCGAGCCGGTCGTTCCGCTGCCACCCGGGGTGAAATTCCAGAAGCCCCGCTCGATCCAGGTGTACAACCGCCTCATGTCAGGGGATGACGGAGAGGCTGCGAAAGCGATCGCCGACATGCCCTTCATCGTCGGTGACGACCAGAATATCCTCATCTACTTCGCTGCCCAGCATGCCAACGACGGCGTGCGCCTGGCCGCGGCAAAACTGCTTGCCCGCAAACGCGGTCCCCATGCGGTCGAACTGATGAAGGTGCTGCTCGATGATCCTTGCGAACTGGTCAGCTCCTTCGCTGCAAAAGCCTTGACGATCCTCAAGTGATCCCGCACGCGCAGGTCATCGTGGTGGGTGCCGGCCACGCCGGCTGCGAGGCGGCCCTGGCTTCGGCCCGGGCGGGCGCCGAGACGCTCCTGCTCACGATCAGCCTCGACACGATCGCGGCCATGCCCTGCAACCCCAGCATCGGCGGCCAGGGAAAAGGCCACCTGGTGCGCGAGATCGACGCGATGGGCGGGGCCATGGGTATCGTCGCCGATGAAACCAGCCTTCAGGCGCGTCTCCTGAACACCCGCAAAGGTCTCGCCGTCCAGGCGATTCGCATCCAGTCCGACAAAGAGGCCTACGCGCGCCGGATGCGCCAGGTGCTGCGATCCACCCCTCGCCTCCATCTCGCCCAGGCGACCGTGACCGGCCTTCTGCTGGAAAACGGCCGCCCGGCCGGCGTAACGACCCAGGCCGGCGATGTCTGGCGCGCGCCGGTGGTCGTGCTCGCCCCGGGAACATTCCTGCGGGGCGTGATCCATATCGGCGAAGCCCGCTTTGGCGCAGGCCGCGCGGGAGAACCCCCGGCGGATGCCCTGGGCGAAGAACTCGAACGGATCGGGCTGCCGGTGCGCCGGTTCAAGACCGGTACCCCACCCCGGATCGCCTCGGCGACGATCGATTTCTCTGGACTCGAACGCCAGGATGACGAGCCCGCCACACCGATGTTTTCCCTCTGGTCGGCCCGCGGCGCGGCTTCCGTGCGTCTGCCCTGTCATCTCACGCGCACGACCGAGGCGACCCATGCGGTGATCCGCGCGCACATGCACGAGTCGGCCCTGGTCGCGGGGCGGATCTCGGGCACGGGGCCCCGATACTGCCCGTCGATCGAGGACAAGGTCGGCAAGTTCCCGGAAAAAACGGCGCACAAGGTGTTTCTCGAACCCGAAGGCGCGGACGGCCGGGAGATCTACCTGCAGGGGATGTCGACGAGCCTGCCCGAAGCCGTGCAGGAAGAGTATGTCCGCACGCTGCCGGGACTCGAAAACGCGCGTCTGACGCGGCCGGGATATGCGATCGAGTATGACGTGGCGGATCCGAACGCCTTGTACCCCACCTTGATGTCGAAGCGCGTGCCGAACCTGTTTTTCGCGGGCCAGATCAACGGCACCTCGGGGTATGAGGAGGCCGCCGCCCAGGGGCTCCTGGCTGGCTGGAACGCGGCGGCCGTCGCTCTGGGCCGGCCACCGGCCATTCTGTCGGCCCGTGACTCGTATCTCGGGCTGCTGGTCGAGGAGATCACGATGCAGCCGCTTCACGAGCCGTACCGGATCTTCACCTCGCGATCCCCCTGGCGGCTGGAGCTGCGCATGTCGAACGCCGAGGCGCGCTTGTCACGAATCGCCGCCGATGCCGGTCTGATCGACGAGACCCGGCGGACGGTTCTCGGGGAACGGCAGCACCGGCTGGACGAGGCCGCCGCCCTCCTGGCCGGCCGCCAGATCGAACCTGCCGTCGCCGTCGCTCTCACGGGAGGGCCGGTCCAGGGCCGGGTTTCGCTGGAGCAGGTGCTGAAGCGGCCTGAGGTGCGGCTCGAAGCCATGCGCGAGCTGGTGCCGGAAATCGGGACGCTCGACCCGCTCGCCCGTATCGAGCTCGAGGCCCGCATCAAGTATGCCGGATACGCCGCCCAGCAGGAGCGCGAACTCGAACTGCTGGAACGGTTTCGGGAGCTGGCGCTGGCCCGGGAGTTCCTGGAAAAGCTGCCGACGGCCGTCTCGACCGAGGCCCGACAGCGCATCGCGGCCGTGCGGCCGGCCACCCTGGGCGAGCTGAGCCGCATTCCCGGTGTCCGCGCCGCGGATGTGGCCGCCGTCCTTGCCGCCCTGAAAGCCTCCTCCGGTCGACCGGAAAAATAATAGAATAATAAATATATACGGAGAACGAATCCCATGTCCGTGATGGAATATATCGAGCCCTACCTCGGCCCGCTGGGCCTCGCAGTCGGCGGTGAGACGCGCGAAGCGCTCGAGCGATGGTGTGGTGTGATGCTGGCGGATCCTCTGTATCCCAGCGTGTCGAAGATCAGGGAGCCGGAGGAGATCGCGACGAAGCATGTGCTCGACGCGCTCGCGCCGTTGGGCACGACCGCGCATCTCCCGTGCTGGAAGGGAGCCGACACGATTCTCGATATCGGCACCGGAGGCGGGTTTCCGGCCGTTCCGCTCGCGATCGCGCTTCCGAACAGCCGGGTGTATGCGATGGATGCCAAGGGCAAGGCGGTCGATTTCGTCGGCCGCATGAAAAGCGGTGCCGGCATCGGCAATCTCGAGCCGGTGCTTGCCCGGGCCGAAGAGCTGGGCCGCGATCCGGCCTTCCGGGAAAAGATGGATCTCGTCGTGACCCGCGCCGTCGCCTCGGTCCGGATTCTTCTCGAACTCTGCCTCCCGTTGGTGCGCGTTGGCGGATATCTGCTGCTCTATAAGGGGCCGGCCTTGCAGGAGGAGCTTGCCGAGGCGGGCAAGGCCATGCAGGTGCTCGGTGTCCGGGTCGATGCCGTGCGGACCTTCACGTTCGAGCCTCCGCTGCTCCCCTTCACGCGCGGGTATGTGCTGATCCGGAAAAGCGCGCCGGTGCCGGCCGCCTATCCGCGGCGCAACGGGGTTCCGGCCTCGCACCCGCTGTGACGGAACAAGGGAGAACAACCATGCGAACGGGTGATCTGGTGTGGGTGGGCGTGCTCGGAGGGATTTCCTGCGGCCTGCTGCTGCCGCAGACGCATGAGGCGTTCCTCGCCGCGACCCGCGCTCATCCGTATCTGATGGGCTTCGTCAAGGTCGGCGTGCTGGCGACGATGGGCGAGTGGCTGGCGCGCCGCCTCGCGGGCGGCAGTTGGGCGGCCCCGGTCGGGCTCCACTGGCGCGCCTTTGTCTGGGGGTTGTTCGGCGTCGCGTTCGCGCTCGTGTTCGACGTGTTCGCGACGGGGACGGCGGCGGTCATCGGCAAGGGGCTGCTGCCGGTCTTCGCCGACGGCTTCCCCGCCGATCTGTCCAGGGCGTTCTGGACGAGCGCCCTGATGAACCTGATCTTCGCCCCCGTGTTCATGGCATTTCACCGTGTCACGGACGGGTACATCGATGCCGGCAACGGAAACGCGGCGGGTATGCTCGGTGTCCGGCTGGAGGATGTGCTCCGGCGCATCGACGGGGTCGGCTTCGTCTCGTTCGTCCTGTTGAGAACGATTCCGTTGTTCTGGATTCCGGCACACACGATCACCTTCCTGCTGCCAGCCGAGTACCGGGTGCTGGTCGCGGCGTATCTTTCGATCGCCCTCGGCGCCATTCTGGCGTTCGCTCGGCTGAGACAGAAGCCGCCGGCACCGGCGGAGGGTACGGAACGGCGCTGAGTATTTGACTCCGCGCGCAATATCTGCTATATTGGCCGAACTTCATTCCTATTTTGATCTGGAGGAACTACCATGGCTGCGTGCCCGAAGCATCGTGTATCCAAGATGAACCAGCGGAAGCGCCGGAACCACTACCGCGCTCCCGCCCTTACGCTCGCGAAATGCCCCCAGTGCTTCGAGACCAAGCTGGCTCACCGGGTTTGCCCGGCCTGCGGCCACTACAACAAGAAGGTCAAGGTCCTGGACGTCGAGAAAGCCTGAGCTCCGATACTCCCTGACTCCTGACGAATGAAAGTCGCCATCGATGTCATGGGCGGGGACTTCGCTCCCCGTGAGCTCGTCCTCGGTGCCCGCCAGTATCTCGAAACCGGCAAGGCCGGGCTGATTCTGGTCGGTCGCCGGGACGACATTCTTGCCGTCTGGCCCGAAGCCGAGGCGAGTTGCGAGATCGTCGACACGCCCGAGGCGGTCGAGATGGGCGAACCGCCCACCACGGCTCTTCGCAAGAAGAAGAACGCCTCCGTGGCGGTTGCCGCGCGCCTGGTCAAAGAGGGCCGCGCGAGCTGCTTCCTCTCGGCCGGCAGCACCGGAGCCCAGATGGCCGCTTCCCTGCTTGAGATCGGGCGCGTTCCCGGTGTCGAGCGGCCTGCCATTGCCGTCATGCTTCCCACCGCGACGGGAAACGGCGTGCTCGTGCTCGATGTCGGCGCTAACGTCGACTGCCGGCCCAATCACCTCGTCCAGTTCGCCCACATGGGCGTTTCCTACTACGGGGCGATCTGCCGTGTCGAGAAACCGAAAATCGGCGTGTTGAACATCGGCGGCGAGGCCGGCAAGGGAAACGAGCTGACCAAGGCCGTCTACGAGGCTCTCGAGAAACAGACCGGCGCTCTCAACTTCGTCGGAAACGTCGAGCCAGACTCGCTGTTCGAAGGCCACGCCCACGTCGTGGTCTGTGACGGCTTCGTCGGAAACATCCTGCTCAAGGCCAGCGAAGGCCTTTCAGATCTGATCATGGGCACGATCAAACAGGGTGTGGCCAAAGCCGGTATTCCGGCCGAGATGGCAACGTCCATCCTCGGGAACCTGCGCCGCGTGCGCACCGATGCCCCCGAATACAGCGGAGCTCCGCTCCTGGGCATCGCCGGCTGCTCGATCGTCTGCCACGGCAAGTTCAAGGCACCTTCTATCGCCAATGCTATTCATCTGGCGGCCCAATACGGGGCGTCGGATGTCGTTCGGCATATCGCGAGCCGCCTGCACGTCGATGCGGGCACCGCCGCGGTGTCGTGAGAATGCGCTAACGACCGGCGCGGGGAAACCCTGCGCCGGTTTTGTTTGTACCGGAACCGACGCGTTCCATTTTCCTGAACGAAAGAGGAACAACAGATGATCTCCACCCGCATTACGAAGCTCCTCGGGATCAAATACCCCGTTTTCCAGGGGGGCATGGCCTGGGTCAGTTCGGCCCCGCTCGTCGCCGCGGTCAGCAACGCCGGCGGTCTCGGCGTTCTCGGCTCCGGCTCGATGATGCCCGACGACCTGCGTCGCGAGATCCGGGAAATCAAGTCGCGCACCGATAAGCCGTTCGGGGTCAACCTGATGCTGCTGATGGCCCAGACCCCGGAAAACGTGAAGGTCTGCATCGAGGAGCGCGTGCCGGTCATCACCACGGGCGCCGGCAATCCCGGCCCGTATGTGAAGGCCTTCAAGGAGATCGGTTCGAAGGTGATTCCGGTCGTTTCCTCGGTCGCACTCGCGAAGCGGCTCGAACGCTCCGGCGTCGATGCCGTGATCGCCGAGGGGAACGAGTCGGGCGGCCATATCGGCGAGATCACCACGATGGTTCTCGTGCCCCAGGTGGTCGATGCGGTCTCGATCCCCGTCATCGCGGCCGGCGGCATCGGCGACAGCCGCGGTATCCTCGCGGCATTCGCTCTGGGGGCCGAAGGCGTCCAGATGGGCACCCGCTTCATCCTGTCGGATGAGTGTCAGGTGCACGAGAATTACAAGAAGGTCGTTTCCCAGGCGAAGGACCGCGACACCATCGCGACCGGCATCACGACCGGCCACCCGGTCCGCGTGATCCGCAACAAGCTGGCGAAGAACTACGTCGAGGCCGAGTTCAAGGGCGCGACCCCCGAACAGCTCGACGAGATGGCGAAAGGCAGCCTCCGCAAAGCCGTCGTCGAGGGCGATGTCGAGGACGGTTCGGTCATGGCGGGCCAGATCAGCGGCTTGATCGCGACGTGCGAGCCGTGCGCCGAGATTTTCCGGAAGCTCGAGGCGCAGTTCTTCGTCGAGTTCGACCGGATCGCTTCCCTGATTCCGGCTCTTCGGCCGGCCCGCGAGGCCGCCGCAGCGGAAAAGGTAGCTACCGCATGAAAACCGCATTCGTCTTTCCCGGCCAGGGTTCCCAGAAGGTTGGCATGGCCTCCGCCATGGTCCAGGCGTATTCCTGGGCCGCCGAGATGGCCGCCCGTACCGATGCCGTGCTCGGACGTCCGCTGACCGGCACCTGCTTCAACGGCCCGGAAGAAGCGCTCAAACAGACCGTGAACACCCAGCCCGCCATCTTCTTCGCTTCGGCGCTGATGGTCGAGGCCGCCCGCCGCGAGGGAGTCGCCTTCGAGGCGGTCGCCGGCCACAGCCTGGGCGAGTATGCCGCGCTGTATGCTGCCGGCGTCGTCGAATACGATGATCTGCTGCGGCTGGTCGATGCCCGGGCCCGGGCGATGGAAACGGCCTGCCCGGCCGGTGTCGGCGCGATGAGCGCGGTGCTCAACCTCGATCGCGCGCTCCTCGAAGAGGTGTGCGCGGCGGCCAGCGACCTGGGCGTGTGCGTCGTGGCCAACTACAACTGCCTCGGGCAACTGGTCATTTCGGGGGCCGCCGCGGCCGTCGCCAAGGCCGGAAAGCTGGCCGCCGAGAAGGGCGCCCGCCGGGTCATGCCCCTCGACGTGTCGGGGCCGTTCCATTCGCCACTGATGCAGCCGGCCCGCGATGCGCTGGCGGTCGCGGTCGAGAAGGTGGTGTTCCGGGATGCGAAGGTGCCGGTGTATACCAATGTCGATGCCGCACCGACGACATCCGCTGCCGAGTTCCGACGCAAGCTGCTGGAGCAGCTGACCGGCTCGGTGCGCTGGGAGGACACCATCCAGCGCATGGTGGCGGACGGCTTCGGCCGCTTCATCGAACTGGGCACGGGAAAAGTGCTGAACGGATTGATCAAGAAGATCGCCCCGGCGGCGGAACTCGCTGCGGCAGGCGATCCCGAGAGCTTCGCGGCCCTGCTGGGCCAGGCGAAGGCCGCTTCCTGACCCGGCCGGTTCACTTGACAAGCCGTCCCGAATCGTGTAGAAAAGCCCATCCCGCCCCACGGATCAAGCATCCGGCGCCGGCGGGTCCGGACGAACGAACCCACAGAATCAGACGACAACGAGGCTACGCATGACATCGAACGCACCGGCCACCCCTTCCCAGACCCGTCGGGTCGCCCTCGTCACCGGCTCCGCTCGCGGCATCGGATTCGAGATCGCGCGCGTGCTCGGCGCCGACGGCTACGCCGTCATGCTCTCCGACGTGAATGCCGAGGGGCTCGAGAAGGCGCGGGCCGAACTGGCCGCCGCCGGCTGCACGGTCGAGACCTGCGCTGCCGACGTGTCGAAGGCCGCCGATGCCGACCGGCTCGTCGCCGAGACGGTCACGAAGCTGGGCAGCCTCGACGTGCTCGTCAACAATGCCGGCATCACCCGTGACGGGCTGATCATGCGCATGAGCGACGAGCAGTGGGAACTTGTGCTGAAGATCAATCTGACCGGCACGTTCCTGATGTCGCGCGCCGCCTGCAAGGTGATGCTGAAGCAGAGGCGCGGCAGCGTGATCAACATCGCCTCGGTCATCGGTCTGATGGGCAACGCCGGCCAGGCAAACTACGCGGCCAGCAAAGCCGGCATCATCGCCTTCACCAAGAGTTTCGCCAAGGAGTTCGGAAGCCGCGGCATCCGCGCCAACGCGATCGCGCCCGGCTTCATCCAGTCCGACATGACCGCCGTCCTCACCGACAAGGTCAAGGAGCAGATGCTCGCGCAGGTGCCGATGGCCCGCTTCGGCCTGCCCACCGACGTCGCTCACGCCGTGTCGTTCCTGGCTTCCGACCGTTCGTCCTACATCACCGGCCAGGTGCTCACCGTGGACGGCGGCATGGTCATGTCCTGATTTTCTATAACTGTATCTATTCATTCAGAACATTCGTACACAATCACAGGAGGTCGTCATGAGTAATCACTTTGAGGAAGTCAAGCGCATTGTCGTCGACAAGCTGCAGGTGGATGAGAAGCAGGTGACCCTGAACGCCAGCTTCATCGAGGACCTGGGCGCCGACAGTCTGGACACCGTCGAGCTGGTCATGGATCTCGAAGAGCATTTCGGGATCGAGATTCCCGACGAGGACGCCGAGAAGCTCAAGACCGTCAAGGACGCCGTCGACTACATCGAAGCGAAGAAGAAGGCCTGAGGGCCCTCTCCGACAGGATGAGGCCGCCTGGGGGGCCACCCCGGCCCCTCAGGCGGCCTTTTCCGTGAACTCGAAACGAGCGTTCCGTGAAGATCCTTCCCAGGCTTAGAATTGGCAAGTTACAGCCGCGCTTCCCGATCATCCAGGGCGGCATGGCTATTCGTGTGTCGACCGGCAGGCTGGCCGGCGCGGTGGCCCGCGAGGGTGGCATCGGCCTGATCGCCGGCTCCGGCATGGAGCCCGACGAGCTTCGGGCCGAGATCCGTCTGGCGCGCAGCATCGCGAACGGCGGCATCGTCGGCGTGAACTGCCTGGTCGCCGCGGCCAAATTCATGAACGTGATGCAGACCGCCGTCGACGAGGGCATCGATCTGCTCGTCGCGGGAGCCGGCTTTTCGCGCGATCTGCTGGCGCTCGGACAGAAGCACGGCGTGCCCGTCGTGCCGATCGTTTCGACGGCCCGTCTCGCCCAGCTCGCCGAGTCTCTCGGCGCATCGGCGGTCGTCGTCGAAGGGAAAGAGGCCGGCGGCCATCTCGGCACCACCAAATCCTCCCGCCTCCTGTTCCCGCTCGTGAAAGAGGCCGTGAAGATTCCCGTCGTGATCGCCGGCGGAATCACCGATCGCGAGGACTTCGAAGAAGTGCTCGAGCTCGGCATTGACGGCATCCAGGTCGGAACGCGGTTCGCCGCCAGCGTCGAGTGCAACGCCGCCGATGCCTTCAAACAGCGGTATCTGCAGGCGAAGGAAGGCGACGTGTTCAAGGTCCACAGCCCCGTCGGCCTCCCGGGAAACGCTCTCTCGACGCCCTTCTCCGACGCCGTGGCCCAGGGCGGCTTCCGCCCCGAGACCTGTGACGGCTGTCTCAAGCGCTGTTCTCACATCTTTTGCATCGTCAAGGCCCTCGAAGAAGCCAAGAACGGCAATCTCGACAAGGGCCTCGTATTTGCCGGCGAGCATGTCCACAAAGTGCGTAAGATCATGACCGTGCAGGAGATCTTCCACATGTTCTTCGACGGCCTCGAGTTCGTCGACGCCTGAAGAGCGTGAATCACGTCATCAGAAGGAGTCCGTTACGATGAAACGGGTGTTCGTGACCGGAATGGGAGCCGTGACTCCCATCGGTATCGGCATTGAGGAGTTCGCCGCCGGCCTGAAGGCGGGTGTGAGCGGCGTCGGGCCCATCACGCAGTTCGACGCATCGAAACACACGGCGCGCATTGCGGCCGAGGTCAAGAACTTCGATCCGACGCTCTACATCAACAAGAAGGAAGCCCGCCGCCATGACCGGTATTCCCAGTTCGCGATGGCCGCGAGCGATATGGCGCTCAAACAATCCGGTCTGACCGTGGAGCATCTCGATCCGGCCCGCGTCGGCGTGATCATCGCTACCGGCATCGGGGGCATCGCAACCCTGGAAAACGAGTACGACACGTATCTGAAGTCCGGCCCCGGCCGTGTCAGCCCGTTCCTGGTCCCGATGATGATCTGCAACATCGCGGCCGGCTGCGTCGCCATGGCCCACGGCTTCAAGGGCCCCAACTACTGCGTCGTTTCGGCATGCGCCTCGGGGTTGCATGCGATCGGCGAAGCCTGGCAGAAGATCCAGCTCGGCCTGGTCGATGCCATGGTCTGCGGCGGCGCCGAAGCCGGCATCACCCCGCTCACCGTCGCCGGATTCGCCCAGATGAAGGCCCTTTCGACCCGCAACGACGAGCCGACGAAGGCCTCCCGCCCGTTCGACAAGGACCGTGACGGCTTCGTCATGGGCGAGGGCAGCGGCGTTCTCGTCATCGAGAGCGAGGAGAGCATGAACCGGCGCGGCGCGAAGCCGATCGCCGAGCTCATTGGCTACGGCTGCAGCGCCGATGCGCACCACCTGACCGCTCCGCATCCCGAGGGCGAAGGGGCGTTTCTGGCCATGAAACAGGCGCTTGCCTGGCAGAATGTCCCGGTGACCCAGGTCGATTACGTGAATGCCCACGGCACCTCAACGCCGGTCGGGGATCCCACCGAAGTAACGGCCGTGAAGCGCGTGTTCGGCGATCATGCGAAAAACCTCGCCGTGAACTCGACCAAATCGATGATCGGCCACCTGCTCGGGGCCGCCGGCGCGGTCGGCACCATCGCCACGCTGATCCAGATGAGCCGCGGTTTTCTCCACCCGACGATCAATCACGATGCGCCGGGTGAAGGCTGCGACCTCGACTTCGTTCCGAACAAGGCCCGGGAAGCGAAGATCGGCTGTGCCATCGTGAACTCGTTCGGGTTCGGGGGCCAGAACGCCAGCCTCCTGTTCAAAACTTTATAATACGTTATCCTATAAAACGCCGGGGCGACGATCGGCTGCCCCGGCGTTTTTCATGGATGATCGAGAGAAAGTTGCGCGGTCGTGATCCGGGCTTTATAATTGAATCAGAGAAAAGTCCGAAACATGCATCTTTGAGCTGTCGATCAACAGGAGAGAGGAGCCACACAATGGAAGTATTGCGAGTCGCATCATCGTCGAACCCCAAATCCGTTGCCGGAGCCATTGCCGCCGTTCTGGAGCATGATTCCCGCGTGGAGTTGCTCGCCGTGGGCGCCGGAGCCGTCAACCAGACGGTCAAGGCGATCGCGGTCACCCGTGGCTACGTTGCCCCCAAAGGCATCGAACTGGTCACGATCATCGCATTTGCCAAAATAGACATTGACGGGAACGAGAAAACCGCCATCAAATTTATCGTCGAAGCCCGCTGACAGAGCGAGACTCGGTCGATTCCCCCGGCTCCTGCGCGGCTTGGCCGCCGTGGGCGCCGGGATGCTGCTTTTCACCGCCTTCCCCTCCCTGCCGACCTTTGGCCAGGAACTCGGAGGGCCTCCTTCCGGCCGTATCGCCGAGCTCCAGAAGAAGCTGCAGCTCGATCCCGAGGACACCGAGGCCCTGCTGGCCCTCGCGCTCGAATACTCCCTGCAGAAACAGTATGCGAAGGCCGTCGATCTGTATTTCAAGGTATTGAAGATCGAGCCCCGCAACTTCCATGCATTCAACAACCTCGGCATCCTGTACAAAAAAACCGGCCAGTATGCCGACGCCATCCACTGTTACGAACAGGCCCAGAAGCTCCAGCCCGACTCCTACTGGGTGCCCTACAACATGGGCCTCGCCTACGAGTCGATGGGCCGCATGCAGGAAGCCCGTGAATCCTACGGAAAAGCGCTCTCCCTGAATCCCGACTTTTCCCAGGCCCTCCAGCGCCTGCGCGAACTCTCCGACGAGCCCTCGGGAAGCACGCCGCTGCCGCCCCCGCCCGGGGCCCAGGTGCTCGTGGCGGATGCACCCGCCGGGCAGCCGAAATCCGTCGCCGCCCCGCCGGCCGCCGAGCCTGCGGCAGCCACTCCCGCCAAGGGCGAAAAGCCGGAGCCGGCAGCCAGGCCCGAGAAACCGGAAAAGCCCGTCAAACCCGAAAAGGGCGCCCCGTCCTCGCCCATGATCCGCACCCTCCGCACGGGGCCTGCCGCGACCCTGTACAACGAAGCCATGGATGCCCTCGAAAAAGAGGAGCTGACGAAGGCCGTCGAGATCTACGTGCGGTGCGTCGTCATGGAGCGCGAGTTCCTTTCGGAACCCGAAAACGGCCTGATCCAGAAGGGGCTCGAACTCCTCAACGACCGGCCGAACAGCATGAAAGACGGCCTCTTCTACCGCGGATTCCTCCTCTCGATCTCACGCAGTCTCGAAAAAGCCATTCCAGATTTGCAGATGTATATCGAGAAGAATCCGAACGGCCCGTTCGTCGCCGAGGCGAAAAAGATCATCACCCGCCACGAGAGCGATCTCGCAGCGGCCGAACTGGCGAAGCAGAAGCAGGCCTCGGCTGCCGCCGCCCTCGAGGCCGCGAAAGCCGGCGCTGCCGAGCCCGCCCCGGGCAGCTTCACGCCGCGCGTCGACGACGTCACCCTCAAAACCTACAGCATTGACCAGATTCTCGACGAGGCGAACCGCCTCTCGCGTGACAACCGCACCCGTGATGCCATCGCCGTGTTGCGCAGCGGCCTCGAGAAGGAGCCCGACAACATCCGGCTGCTGATGGCTGCTGGAAACGCCTACGTCGACCTGCTGCTCCAGAAGAACGAGCGCGATGCCGGCCTCATGGCCCGGGACCTGTTCGAAAAAGTGTCCCGCGTTGCCCCGGCCGACTCGAAAGAGGCGGGGATCGCCGCAAGCATGATCCGGGAACTCGACTCCCGGCTGAAGTGAGCCTTCGGCCCTACCAGCGCACCGTCGCCCCGATCTGGAGCCGGTCGTCCCAGCCGAACTCGCGGTAGGTCCGCAGGTTTTTCGTGTAGGCCAGCTCGAGAACCCCTTTGGGCGAGGGCGCCAGCCGGATCCCCAGAACCATGTCGAGCGTGTCCTTGTCGGCGCCGCCAAGCACTTCGCCGGCGAACTCCCCGATCAGCGCCGCATGGGCCGTGGGCTCGTAACTGAGGCCGATGCGGTAGATGAACCGGTTGTCGATCGCCTGGGAGTCGATGATCGCGCCGAGCTCCAGATTCGCCGTGGCCGAGTCGGTCTCCTTCGTCGTCACGCAGCCGAACAGCTTGATCTCGTCCGAATGGTCCGAGCCGGCCGGCCGCATCGCGTCGGTGTTGCCGGTCGAGGCCTCCACCACCGCCCCGTAGGCGAACCGGTAGTAGCTCTTGTCGGGCAGATACGTCGCCTTCCAGCCGAACCGCATGTCGCCAATGCCTTCGCCTTCCTCGGCCGGCTTGTTGAGCGTGCGAGGCGCCGAAAGGTCATACTTCTGGATCGGTAGCACGACGGACCATTCGGCCCAGTCGCCGAGCCAGTTCGCCGCGAGCTGCAGCGTGCCGATCGAGCCCGTGTCGGGGTTCAGGAACGCCTTTCCGTACCGCGAGGTGAGCTCCCGGTAATCATACCGCAAGCCGGTGAACATCCGCTTCGAGGCGAGCCGGTCGGCCGTTTCCGAAACGAAGAAGCCGACCAGGCCGTCCTCGTTCAGGGCATGGCGCGGCGATTCTTTCAGCAGGCCGCTTTCCACCGCCGTCGATGCCTGGGGCAACCGGCCCGTCGAGTAGACCTCGTAATCCCCATATCCCGGCAGGTTCAGCACCTGGACCTCGGCACCGGCCGGAACCGCCCAGACCGTCAGGCAGAGCAGCAGAACGGCCCCGGCAAACGAGTGGAGCGGGGTCATCACGAAACGACGGATGATGGTCATAGGGTCTCCAGATACTGCCGGAGGCTGCGCGAATGCGGGAACGGCGGCGCCTGTGTCTCGAGCTCGACGAGAGCGCCCTTGGCTTCCTTTTTCGTCGCGGTTTTATTGTTGCCGCAATACAAAATCGTCCAGGCCATCGCCTTGTAGAACACGTGCTCCTGGCGGGCAGGCGCGACGGCCAGCACGCCCTGGAACTCGGCAATCGCATCCGTCAGCCGCTGCGAGAACAGGTAGACGATGCCGAGATTCGAGTGCGCGTCGGGATCGGTGGGATTCGTGTCGAGAACGCGCTTCCAGGCTTTTTCCGACCGGCGGATGAAGCTGAACTTCGGGTCGAACGCGACCTTGCCGATCATCCCCTTCCACTGGGCGACCGCTTCCGGCCCCTTGCCGCCGAGCCAGTAGAGGTTGCCGAGCGCGAGCTTCGGGGCCGGGTGCTTGGGATGGTGCAGCGCCGCCTGGGAAAACGCCTCGAACGCGTTCTTGAAGTTGCCGAGCAGCGTGTGCAGGAAGCCGAGGTTCATCAGCACGTCGAGATTCTTCGGCGAAAGCGATCGCGCCTTCTCGAACCGTTCGAGCGCCTCGCTCATGAAGCCTTTTTCCGCCGACTCGAGACCGGCCAGCGTGTCGGCATCCGACGGATCCTCGGGCCGCTGCGGTTTGGGAGCCTCATGCAGCTTGTATTTCGAGGTGACGCTCGGGGGCGGCGGCGCATACTGCTCCTTGACCGACTTGAGCCCCTCGAGCCGCTTGAGCACCCACAGCTTCTCGTCGTTGCTGAGCGTCGAACCCGTCGTGCCGGGGCCGTACGAGTAGGGCGCCTGGCGCGCGATGACGGGGAACTGCTCGAGCCGCTTGAGCACCCACAGCTTTTCGTCCGTCGTCATGGTGTGGCCGTATTCCGGAACGGGCTTGCCGGCCGCCTTCGGCGATACGCTCTGGGAGTTGGTGCCGCCCTCGACCCGGCGCTGGATCTGCTCCTGCACCTGTTTTACGTTGGCATACGAGGGGCCCTTCTCGGGGGCGAGCAGTCGCGACAGCTCCCACAGCTTCTTGCGGGCGTGCCGCCGGATCGCCGAGTCGGCCGGAGCCTTCGCATACAGCATCTCGTAGGCATCCCGGGCCGGCAGATACCGGCCGAGATGGATCCGGGCCATGCCGAGCAGGGCCATCGCCTTGTAGAACCGCGGCTTGAGCCGCAGCGCCGCGAGGGACGAGCTTTCGGCCGACTCGAACCGCTTCTCCTCGAACGCCATCAGGCCGAGATAGTAGTGGGGTTCCGGGTCTTCCGGCCGCAGCGACTGCGCGTTCACGAAGGCCTGGCGGGCCTTGTCACGCTTCTGGAGCCGGTATTGCATGCGGCCCATCTTGAACTGCAGCTCATACGAGTTCGGATTCAGTTCGAGCGCCTTTTCCCAGGCGTTCAGCGCGGGCCGCGACAGCCCGGCGTTGGCGTACATGTCGCCCATCTCGTACCAGGAGGCGAACTCGCGCGGGGCGAGCCGCTGGCACTCGAGATACAGTTCTTTCGCGTGGTTCACCAACCCCTTCGAACGGTAGGTGCGGGCCTGCGCCAGCAGCTTCGCGATCGGGGCGTGACTCTTCATCTCGGGAATGGGCAGGTCGGTGTTGCGCTCTTCGGCCAGCTTCAGCCGGTCATGCAGCGTCGCGACAACCTTTCCCAGCGTCTCTTTTTCGGGCAGGGTTTTCTGCAGCTTCTCGAGAAGCGCCAGCGACTCGGCCGTCTTCTTCAGCTTGGCGAGCGTCAGCGCCTTGAACAGGGCCGCTTTCACATGGCCCGGGTTCTTCAGCAGCACGCCGTCGAACGAGACGAGCGCCATCTCGAACGTGCCGGCGAGATACTGGGCCAGACCAAGGTTGTACCGGGCCAGGGTGTAATTCGGATCCAGCTCGACGGCGCGGTTCAGCTCGGCGATCGCCTTGTCGACCTCGCCCTGCTTGAACAGCACCCAGCCCAGCGTGTGATGGAACGCGGCCCGGCCGTCGTCGAGGCCGACCGCCTTCTTCGCCATCTCGAGCGCCTTGTCGAGCTGGGTGCCGCGCAGGGCGTTGATGTAGGCGAGATTCGAGAGACTCTGGGCCTCGTTTGGATTTATAGCGAGAGCTTTTTTGAAGCTGTCCTCCGCGTCCGTCCAGCGGTTCTGCTCCATGTAGCAGAAGCCCAGCACGGCATGCACCTCGGCGATGTTCGGATGCTCGAACCGGAGATGGATCAGCCGCCGGACCGCTTCCGGAACGTTGCGCTTGTCGATCAGGCTCTGGATTTCCGCCATCACCGGGAACAGGCTTTCCCACTCTTTCTCCGCCGCGCGGCCGCCGATGCCGGGCTGGTGCTTGACCTGCGCATCAACCTCGACGGACCGGACGGCCTCCTTGCGGGCGGCGACCAGGTGCGGCTGCGTCGTGGCCATCGACTGGTCCATCAGCAGCTTGAGGGTCTGGACGGCGCGCTTCGCTTCGGGGCTGTTGGGCGCGGCTTTCTGCAGCACCTGGCGCATCTCGTAGAGGGCCGACTGGTACTCCCGCTTCGCCGCGAGGAAGATGGCACGGGCAAACCGGGCCTGAAGGAAGTCGGGCTTGAGCTCGAGCGCCTTGTCGATCGCCTCCATCGCGGTGGTGGGGTCGGACCGGCGGTGGTTCGCGACGGCGAGGCCATACTGGCAGAGAGCCAGCCGGCCGGCCATCATCTTCGTGCGCAGTTCGGCTTCGACCGCGGCATCGGGCTTGCCGTCATCGAGCAGCTTCTTTGCCCGGGCGCGATCCTCTTTCAGCGTGTTCTCGCCGATCAGGATCGCCTGCTCGAACGCCACGGTCGACTGGTGGAAGATCTCGAGCCGCAGATACACCTTGCCGAGATGGTAATACCCGTCCATCGAGGTCGGGTCGAGCCTGACCGTGCGTTCGAGGGCCGTCTTGGCATCCTGCAGCGCCCCGCGGGTCTCGGTCAGCAGGCCGAGCATGTACGAGGCCTGGGCGAGGTTGCGCTTCGCGGCGCCGATTTTGCGGGCCGTGGCGATCGCCTTGTCGTTGAGGTTCGCGGCGCGCTGCTCGTAGAACAGGCTGTTGAGCTGGTCGAGCTGGTTCTCGATCTCGGTGATCAGCCGCCGCGAAAACTCCTCGGCCTCACTGTTCTTCTTCGACTTGAATGCCAGCTCCGCGAGATGGAACAGGGCCCGCGGATGCTTCCCGTTCAGTTTGATGCACTGTTTGTAGGCACCATAGGCGTCATACGGCTTGTCGGTGCGCTGGAACGCGTAGCCGAGCAGATACCACGTCTCGGCGTCGCCCCCGAACGACCGGACGGCGCTCTTGAACTTGTCGAGCGCCTCGGCGAACTTTTTCTCACTCATCAGCTTCGAGCCTTCGGCAACGAGCTGTTCGGACGTCTGGCGGTTCTTCTGCTCGGTCACCCGCTGCTGCTCGCCGAGCCGCTCCTGGGCCTGCTTCTCGGTCGCGAGCAGCACCAGGTCGTAAGCCCGCTGCTTCGCCGGATGGTCGGCGGGCGCATCCTTCATGATCTGTCGGGCGAGGGTCAGGACCTTGTCCCACTGGCCGGCCTGATACAGCCCCTCGGCGTTCGAGATCGAGGCCGAAAGCTTCGTCTCCAGGCCGTAGTCCATCGCGGCGTGTGCCGGAAGCACTGAAGCCGCCAGCCATGCCGCAAACAGCAGGGAGAGTCGCGTTCTGCTCATACGTCAGGTCTCTTATCGGCAGAATCGCAGGGAACCTTGAATCGATGGCTTGTCAGGAGACTCCGGAAGCGGGGGTGCGCACGGCGCGGATCGCGCTCTGAAGCAGCCAGAGCGTTGGCAACAGGAGCGTGCGGGCGTAGGTGGCGGTCATCGAGGCGAGAATCTCGAACCGGACGAACCCCTGGAAAAACCGGACCACCCACAGAAGCACCATGACCGCAACGAGAATAGAGGCGATCCGCCCGGCCGGACTGCGCCATCCGGAGGGATCGCGATCCGCCCCGGCGATGGTCGAATCATTCGTAGGGGCGCATCGCGATGCGCCCGGGGTGGTGCCGTCCGTGAACCGGGTCCAAAATATTCCCGCGAGAGCCGGCCAGTAAACGGCGACGACCGCCAGAGCAAGCACTGTCGAGGGAACATACGGCAATGCGATCGGATCGGCCCGACGGGCGAGGGAGGTCGAAAACAGTGCCAGTTTCACCAGCCACGCAGGGAGATACCAGGCCGCCATCGCCGGAAGCCAGAGGAGCCCCTCGGCGAGATGCTCCTGGAACCAGGCCGAAGCTACGGCGACGTTGGCCGCCATGAGTCCCCAGAACGTGACGATGACCCGCACGGTGCGGAGAATGGGAAGCGGCCCCGTGACCATTCCGAGAAGCCCGGCGAGAGCGGGACCTTTGGTCCACTCGACCGTGGAACCGACGATCCAGAGAACGAGGAAGCCGCCCGCAAAAGAGGGCCGGTAGCTCCGCGACTCGGAGGCCGCCGCCGTTCCGCCGATGAAGGCGAGCACGTGGATGGCGGCGTAGAGAAGCAGGGATAGCGTCGGCAGCCAGGGGGAAACCGGGGCGCGGATGATGAACGAGAGAATGGCCGAAATCAATAGTGGATCATATTGTTCCACGAAATGATCCGAGAGCCAGGAAACGGTGAGCGGCGTCTTCGCCCGGTGCGATTCGTCGAGGGACGCCCGGATCTCGGCCACCGGAAACACCTGGTCGAACGCCCCCGCAAACGCTGCACAAGTCGCAATACCGTTCTCCCCGCTTCGCCCCCCTTCGTGCCGTTGTGTCTTTGCGGTAAACGATTCCGCTCTGTGTCTCTGTGCCTCTGTGGTTCGTATTTCTTCGTGCCTTCCTGCCTTGGTGGTGAACGAAAATTCTCCGTGTCTCTGTGTCTCTGTGGTTCGTCCCTCTTCGTGTCTTCGTGTCTTCGTGGTGAACGAATAATCTCCGTGTCTCTGTGCCTCTGTGGTTCGTTCCCCCTCCCCGGCCTGCGTCGCGAATGACCCCAGAATGAGCGCGCGGAACGGCCTTCCCTCGCCCGTGGCCGCGAACTCCAGGGCGGGCGGCACCCCGTCGGAATGGCCGAGGACGGAACTGATCGAGGCGGTTGGATACCGCTTCGTGAGAGCTCGTGCAGCGGCTGCCAGCTCTTCGCTTCGAATGGTGACTCCCTCGTCCGTCGTGACCGTCGGGGAGTCGAAGGTGAAGAGGGAGACGCTTCGACGGGTGCATTCCCAGGCCAGCTGCAGGAAGATCTCGCGATGGGAGTTCGTTCCGTGGGCTGCCAGAAGCACGGTTCCGGGCAGACGACCGTATCCCGAGGGCGAAAAGAGCAGCCCCTCGAGACGTCCGGACGGGGCATCGAAAGGGATGGAGATAGCCCGCCAGGCGTGCAGGCCTCCTTCCGTGAACCTGGCCGTCAGGGCGGCGAGAAAGAACACGAGCCAGATGAGCCACTGCCGGTCGTTCCAGTGACGGGGTTGCGGGGCGGTGCTCATCGGAGGCCTGTCCCCGTGGCCGTGGACGGTTCCGGAGGGAGGGTGCGGAGAAGCTCGGCGCGCAGCTCCTCGACCTTCAGGTAGGTGCGGTACACGTCGTGAAAGCCCGGGGAGGTGCGGAGAGCTGCATCGAGCTCGGCAAGGGCTTCCCGGGGTTTTCCGAGCGAGACGAGCCGCCGTGCGGCCTCGAGCCGGTACTGCTCCGAGGCGGGGTCGAGTTCGATCGCATGTCGAAGCGCTTCGAGGGCGGCGGCGGGGCTTGCCGCCTGGTCGAGCAGACGGGCTTTCTCGGCGTGAAACAGGGCCTCCATCGGGTTGGCGGCGATCCCCCGGTCGAGATGCACCAAGGCTAGCGGGATCTCGCCTGCCGCCTCGGCCGCCCGTGCGGCGAGCGATTGAACGACCGGATCGGCGGGGTGAGCCGCTTCGAGCACGGCAAGCCTTGCCTGCGCCGTGCGGAGCTCGCCCGAGCCGAGCTCCGTCGCGACGGCGGCGAGTTCGAACTGGTGCCGGGCCGCTCCCGCGGCGGCGAGCAGATAGACCGTCAGAGCGAGAGCGACCGGAAGGCGCCATGATCCGGGCGCGGACGGGGGCTCGCCGGCCTTGTCGCGCCGCGAGGCTGTAGCAAGGAGGCTGCCGGTCACGAGGGCGAGGAAGGCGGCGGTTGGCAGCATGCGGGCCGAAAAGCCGCTCAGATTGTGCAGGAAAAAGACGGCGACCGAACCGGCCGCAGCCCCGCCGGCCCAGACAGAATCGGCGTCTGAGTTCCGCCAGAGCCGGACGAGGGCCCAGCCGAGGCAGATCGACAAGAGGCCGAGCAGAAGGGCCGCCCCGGGGCCGGCTTCGATGAAGATCTGGTAGAACTCGTTGTGGGCGTTCATCGGGTAGTCCCCGCCCACGCGCCGGAACCGTGGATACACCTGGGAAAACGTGTGCAGCCCGTAGCCCGTCAGGGGAACTCCGGCTGCGGCGGCATATATTCCCCGATTGATCAGCGTTCGCTGGGAAAACGTCATGTCCTTCGTGTTCGCGATGCTGATGAACCGGTATTTGAAGGGCCCTGCGACGAAGATCAGGAGCAGAACGACCCCGACGAGGCCGACCAGCTTGCCGCCGAACCGCCAGGAGCCCCGCAGGGAAATATTCCATAGTATGGCTGATAGAACAACCCCGGCGATTCCGGCAAGATATGCGCCGCGGCTGAACGTCATCAGCAGGGCGGTTCCGGTCACCAGCAGGCTTCCGGCGAAGAAGGCCTGGGCTGCTTCCGGCCGCTCCCGGGGCGGCGTCGCGATCCCGGCGAGTTGCCAGGGGAGCAGCGAGGCCAGGAAGGCCCCGAACACATTCGGGTCTGTGAACAAGCCGGCGCAGCGGGTCCGGATGAGGCCGCGCAGGGCGGGATCGGCCCAGGTTGCCGGCATCGGGGCGCCCTCGAGATACTCGACGACGCCGAGCACCCCGTGCAGCCACCCCGCGACTCCGGCCGAGAGAATCATGCCGCGGAACCAGGCCTGGCCGCGGCCCGACCACCCGGCGCTCATGGCCAGCAGCAGAAGCGCCAGGAGCTTCAGAAACACGGGGTAGGATGCCGCGCTGTTTTCGGACGTGACGACCGACAGGCCGACGAACACAGCCCAGAGCGCCGTGAGCCGCCAGAACCAGCGCACGAGCGGGTCGGGGTCGGCCGAACCGCGCCATCCGGACGCCGCATCGGCGACCGGAATCAGGCCGAGAAGAGCCGCGAGGGTGTAGCCGGCAGCCGCAACTTCACAGGCGAAGACGGCCGTGGTCTCGTCGAAGCCGTAGACGAGCGGCAGAACGATCAGAACGAAAACGGGCAGCGATCCCTGTATGAGACTGGCTGCGCCGGTATTGCCCTGCTCCGCCGGCTTGCGTTCCGCTTCCTGCCGGGCGTCATTCCCGGTCCGAGCCATGGTCAGCCCTGCGGGTCGGGCATGACTGGCCCCGGAAGCCCGACCGGGGCTGTGATCGGGG
>DAOOQQ010000020.1:0-64351 GCA_035388825.1 Candidatus Ozemibacteraceae bacterium | reverse complement strand
TCGCCGGCGAAGAAGCGCTGCTGGATCCAGGTGATGCCGAGCGTGATCGCGAGCAGCACGTAGGAGATGGCGGCGGCATACCCGAACCGGCCGCCCTCGAACTGCTTGTACAGGTAGTATCCGGCCACCGAGGTGGAGCCGAGAGTCTCCTCGCCGATGACGATCTGGGGGCCGCCGGCCGTCATCGCGTAGATCTCGGTGAAGGCGTTGAGCGAGCCGATGATGCCGGTGATGACCATGAAGAAGATGATCGGCTGCAGGAGCGGCAGGGTGATGTACCAGAACTGCTGGGTCTTGGTCGCTCCGTCGATGTCGGCGGCCTCGTAGACCGCCTCGGGGATGTTCTGCAAGGCCGCGAGGAACAGCACCATGCCGAAGCCGGCCCCTTTGAGCACCATCGCGAACACGATGGCCGGCAGTGCCGTGTAGGGGCTGGCGAGCGGGCCGACCTTGTTGAAGAACTGCTCGGGGCCCAGAATCGCCGAAGAGATCTGGGCGAGGGCCCCGTATTTCGGCGCGTAGATGAGGGTCCAGATGACGCCCACCACGAGCATGTCGAGGATGTTGGGCAGGAAGAAGGCACTCCGGAAGAAGCTCTTTCCATAGAGTTTGTTATTCAACAACAGCGCCAGGAACAGTGCGGCAGCGATCCCGAGCGGGATGCTGAGGCCGCCGTAGAGGAATGTCACGGCGAGCGACCACCAGAAGGCGGGATCGTTGAACTTCCAGGCGCCGCCTTCCCAGTGGATGCCGAGGATCTGGAAGTAATTCGAAAGGCCGACCCATCGCAGGTTCGTCAGACCAAAGCCCTGGGACGAATCATAGAAACTCAGATACAGCGAGTAGAGAATCGGGAAGAGCAGGAACACCGAGAACAGGATGAGAAACGGGGACAAGAACAGCAGCGAGCTCGCCGTTTCCCGGGAATTCTGCGGAGCGCTCACGGGGCCTCCTCCTCTCGATTCTGGACGTAGGCGGATTCTATCACGAAACAGGGGAAGTCGAGTTCGTTGAGTTTGCGCGCGAGGGCCTCGGCCTCGTCTTCACGATCGAAGGGGCCCATCAGCACACGATACATCTCGTACTGGTCGTCGGGGGCCATGATCGCCGCGTCGAACCCCTTCTTTTTCAGGGCGTCGCCGGTCGAGCGGGCCGTCTCCTCATCCCCGAAGGCGCCCAACTGGACGTGGAACCGGGGCTTCGTGACGACGGGAACGGGCTCGCCGGCCGTGACGGTCGGCCGGGTGACCGGAGCGGGCGGTGCGACGGCGGGCGGCGCGGTGGTTGCGTCGGCGGGAACGGCCTCGTCGGCAGCCTCTTCGGAGGAGGTGCGAGGCATATCCGGGGCCGTATCGATGAGGAACCAGCCCACCAGGGAAACGAGCACGACGATCAGTCCATAGACCGCCCATTCCTTGATGCCCTCCGAAGGGCCGGCGACGGGCGGACCCCAGTCGAACGAGCGGCCGGCGGTGCCGGGGGCAGGGTCTGGAACAGGGTTGGACGGTGTTTCGAGCGGATCGTCGATGTCAGTCATGGTCTTCGAACCCCTTGATCGGGAGGCGGTTGCCGCAGGAGCACGTCGCGCTGCGCCGCACCACCTCGACGTGATACCCCGAGCGGCGGATGACGGGCGCCCTGCAGGCCGGGCAAAGCGTGTCCTGGCCGTGCTCGGTGGCCAGGTTGCCGACGTAGACATACCGGAGACGTTCGTTTGCGGTGCGGGCGAACGCTTCGAGCGTTTCGGGCGGCGTCGGTGGGGCATGCTCGTGGAAACGCGGGAAGTAGCGGGACAGGTGGAGCGGCAGCTCAGGCGAGAGGGCGGCGATCCAGTCGATCATGCGGCCGAACACGGCCGGATCATCGTTGAGGCCGGGGACGACGAGGTTCGTCAGCTCGACGTGAACCCCGGCCCGGACGGCGGTCGTGATGTTCGCGAGCACCGGCTCGAGCGCACCGCGGGTGATATCGCGATAGAATTCGGGCGTGAACCCCTTCAGATCGATGTTCATCGCATCGACCACCCCGCACAGGTTGCGCCACGGCTCGGGCTCGAGGTAGCCGTTGGTGACCATCACGACCGACAGGTCGCGCTTCTTCAGGAACGGGGCTGCATCGACGATATACTCGTACCAGATCCCCGGCTCGTTGTAGGTGAACGCGACCCCGATATTGCCGGGCACTTCGGCGGCCCATTCCGCGAGGCGGTCGGGCTGGACCGGTTCGGTCGGGCATATCTGTTGCGATATTTCATAGTTCTGGCAGAACCGGCAGGCGAGATTGCAGCCGTAGGAGCCGATCGAGAAGATCGGGCGGCCGGGGTGGAAATGATACAGCGGCTTTTTCTCGACCGGATCGACATGCGCCGAGGTGACCTGGGCGTAATTGTGCAGGACGCCGCGCCCCTGTTCGCGGCCGCGGGCCAGGCATCGGCCCCGGCGTCCGTCGGCGATGCGGCAGCGGTTTGGGCACAGCAGGCACTCGGTGAGCGTGCCTTCCTCGCGCATGAAATCGGGTGTACGCATCGCTCCAGTTCTAGCACGGCCCTTCCGGCGGCGTCAACCGGACCGGCACCGACCCCGTCGACAGGCACGGACGTCTGAGCGCTCTCACACGGATTTGCCCGGGGGGGAATTCCATGATACTGTGGGGCCTCTATCTCTCCCGGAGGTCAGCATGTTGGAAACCAAGGCCAGCGCCCAGGAACAGCAGGACATCACCGCCCTGTCGGATATCCGCAAAGCCCGCGAGCAGGTTCTGCGCGAGATCGGCAAGGTGTTCATCGGTCAGAACAAGGTCGTGGAGGAAGTGCTGTATGCCCTCTTCGCCCGTGGCCACGTGCTGCTGATCGGCGTTCCCGGCCTCGGCAAGACGCTGCTGGTCAACACCCTGGCCAAGCTGCTGGATTTGAACTTCCGGCGGATCCAGTTCACGCCCGATTTGATGCCGACCGACATCATCGGCACCGACATCCTCGAAGAGGACCAGACGACGCGCGAACGCCGGTTCCGGTTCGTCGAGGGGCCGCTGTTCACGCAGATCCTGCTGGCCGACGAGATCAACCGCACCCCGCCGAAGACCCAGGCGGCGCTGCTCCAGGCAATGCAGGAACGCGTGGTCACCAGCGGCGGCAAGACCTACCCGCTCGAGGCGCCGTTCTTCGTGCTCGCCACCCAGAACCCGATCGAGCAGGAAGGCACGTATCCGCTGCCCGAAGCCCAGCTCGACCGGTTCATGTTCAACGTCCGGATCGAGTATCCGCCGATGGACGAGGAGGTCGCGATGGTCAAGGCCACGACCGGCGGCGCCGAACCGGAACTGCGGCCCGTCCTGAGCCGCACCCGGATCCTCGAGCTCCAGGAAATGGTGCGCCGCGTCCCCGTCTCCGACCGCGTCGTGAAGTATGCCGTCTCGATCGCCGAGGCGACCCGGCCGAAGAAGGAAGGCGGGCTGGCCTTCGTGAACGACTTCGTCACCTGGGGCGCCGGTCCCCGCGCGAGCCAGTATCTCGTGCTGGCCGGCAAGGCCCGCGCCGTGTTGCAGGGCCGTTCCTACGTGGCGACCGAGGACGTGCGGGCACTCGCCTACGCCGTGCTCCGCCACCGCGTGCTGCTGAACTTCAACGCCGAGGCCGAGGGCATCACGACCGACACGATCATCGAGCGCATCCTCGCCGCCGTTCCCGAGCCCCGGGAATAACCACTGATATAATACTCATAATCATATCATGACGACATCCCGCCTCTCCCGGTTCCTCGATCCGAAGGTGCTCGCCTCGCTGGCAGCCCTCGAGATCAAGGCCCGCAACGTCGTGGAGGGGTTCGTCGAGGGGCTCCACAAGAGCCCGTTCAAGGGGTTCAACGTCGAGTTCTCCGAATACCGCCAGTATGTTCCGGGCGACCCGCTCAAGGACATCGACTGGAAGGTGTATGCCCGCACCGACAAGTATTACATCAAGGAGCACGAGGAGGAGACGAACCTCTCGGGCTACCTGATCATGGACACGAGCGGCTCGATGGGCTACCGGGGCGGGAACGCGCCGATGAGCAAGCTGGAATACGCGGCCACGCTCGCCGCTTCCCTCGCGTATCTGATGCTGCGGCAGCAGGATTCGGTCGGCCTCGTCACGTTCGCCGACGGGGTGCGTCGGGTGATCCGGCCCCGCACGGGGATGGCGCAGCTCAAGAGCATCTGCACCGAACTCGAGCAGACGGCGCCGCAGGACCGCACGGATATCGGGGATGCCCTCGACCGGGTGGCCGGCACGATGCGCAAGCGGGGCCTGCTGATCATCTTCTCGGACCTGATGGACAACGCCGAGACGATCATCAACAAGGTGCGCCAGCTTCGCACGCGGCGCCACGAGGTGCTGCTGTTCCACATCCTCGACCACCACGAGCTGACCTTCCCGTTCGAGGACACGACGCTGTTCCGCGACCTCGAGGACCGCTCCGAGCTGATCACCGACGCGTTTTCGCTGCGCCGCGAGTATCTGCGCCGCCTGCAGCAGTATGTCGGGGCATTCCAGTCCGCGCTGCGCAAATCCGGCATCGACTACCTGCTGGCCGACACCTCGCGGCCGGTCGAGGCGAGTCTCAAGAGTTTCTTCACGCGCCGCCAGTCCGTCGGCGCGCGGCTGGCCTGACCATGCCCCTCTCCTTCGGAAACCCGTGGCTGCTGACCGGCGCCCTGGCGGTCGGCGTGCCCCTCTGGCTGCACCTGTATTACCGGCGCACGCCCGTTCCGCGCGACTTTCCGAGCCTGCGGCTGATCCGGCTTTCGGTCGAGGCGATGACGCGCCGCATGAAGCTGCGCCACCTGCTGCTGCTGGCCCTCCGCATCCTGGCCGTATTGCTTCTCACGCTCGCGTTCGCCCGTCCCTTCATCGGTGGCGGCGCGCTTTCGGCGGGCACCGGCGCCCCCGCCGCATTCGTCGTGATCCTCGACAACTCCCTCTCGATGGGCACGACGCACCAGGGCATCTCGCTGTTCAACACGGCCCGGGCACGCGCCATCGAGATCGTCGACCAGATGGGGCCGTATGACAAAGCATCCGTTATTTTATGCAACGATCCGGGGACGGTGCTGTTCCCGCAACTGACCTGGGACAAGAACGAGCTGAAAGAGGCCGTTCGCAACGCCCCGCTCAGCGCGGCGGGAACGAACCTCGCCGGCGCTCTCCAGCCCGCGCTCAAGCTGCTGGCCCCCGTGCGCGCGTTCCGGCGGACGGTGTATCTCGTGACCGACCTGACGAAATCCTCGTGGGAGCCGCTTCTGGCCACCTACGACCTGAAGCGGATCGACCCGTCGATCGATCTCGTTCTCGTCCAGGTCGGGGACGCGGCCCCGCCGAACCTGGCCGTGACGGAACTGGCCATCGATGACCCGATGGTCATGAAAGGCCGGCCCGCCACGTTGCGCGCGACCGTCGTCAACCATTCGGCCCAGCCCCACACCACGCGTCTCTCGATTCTCGTCGGGGACGACAAGAAAAGCGAACAGACGATCGAGCTGGGCCCGAACGGGTCGAAACGGCTCGAGATCCCGCTCACGTTCGGCGACACCGGGTTCCAGCACGTCCGGGCCGTTCTGCCGGCCGATGCGCTGCCCCAGGACGACGTGCGGCATCTCGCCGTGCAGGTTCGCGCGCCGCCCCGCGTCCTGATCCTTCGTCCCCCGCCCGACCGCGACGGCAAGCCCAACCGTGAGGATCTGTTCCTGCGGTTCGCGCTGAATCCGCTCAACCGCACCGAAGGGGCGCTGTTCCTCGTCGACAGCCGCAGCCCCGAGGAGACCGGGGAGGTGAATCCGTCGGAATACGCCACGGTCTTCCTCGTCAACCAGCGGTCGCTTCCCGACGCGCTCGTGAAGTCGCTTTCGAAATACCTGCTCGGCGGCGGCAGCCTCGTGACCTTCTGCGGGCCGCGGGTCGACCCGGCCTGGTACAACGCCACCCTGATCGACGGCCTCGGCGGCGGGTATCTGCTGCCGGCACGGCTGTTCAAACGGGTCGGCAACGCCGTCAGCAAGGCCGTCGCCTACCAGCTCACCGACCTCGACACCGGCCATCCGGCGTTCAAACCGTTCGGCACCGACGGCTCGGGTGACCCGGGCCGCGCGCCGGTATACGAGTTCTACCAGGTGCAGCCGAACCCCTCGGCGCTGGTCCTCGCGCGCATGAGCCATGGCCTGCCCGGCATCGTCGAGGAACGGCGCGGCCAGGGCCGCACGCTGCTCGTCACCTTCACCGCCGACACCGGCTGGACGACGTGGCCGCTCAAGCCCACCTTCCTGCCGTTCGTTCACGCCTCGGTCATGGGCATGCTGTCCCGCCAGGGCATCAATGCCGGAGCCATCCAGCCCGGAACGCCGGTTTCCCTCACCGTCTCGGAAGAAGGCCTCAAACGCGTCTCGCTGACCCTGCCAACCGGCCAGTCCCAGGAGATCCCGCTCCGGCGCGACAACGGGGAAGGACTCCTGCATCTGACCGTGGCGCAGACGGATCAGGCCGGCTTCTACCGGCTCCGCTTCGAGGGCGCGACGGAACGCGAAGAAGCGTTCGCGGTCAATCCGCCGCCGGCCGAGAGCGATCTCGAACGGCTGCCCCAGAGCCGCATCGTGCGGTTCATCCGATTGGAGCACCAGGCCGGCTCGAAACAGAGCCTCGGCCAGAAGGTCGTCGCGGTGCGCGAAGGCCGTGACGTCTCGTTTCCGCTGCTGTGGGCGCTGCTTCTGACGGTGCTGGCCGAGTCGATTCTGGCGAACCGCCCCCTGCGGCTCGGCGGGAGGGCGTCATCGTGAACACGCTCCTGAAGCTGCTCGGATTCGAAACGGCGCCGATCCAGACGATCGAGTCGGTGCGGTTCACGCTCGGCTGGGGTTGGGCGGGCCTGCTTCTCGCCCTGCTGGTGGCGGTTCCGGCCTTCCTGCTGACCTACCGGGTCGAGGACAAGCCCTGCTCGAGACCGCTGTTCCTCACGCTCACGGGGCTGCGCCTGGCCTTCGTCGCCGGCCTGCTCGTGCTGCTCGCCGGCCTGAAATGCACGGTTTCCGGGTGGATTCCCCAGAAGAACAAGCTCGCGGTCGTGATCGACACCTCGCGCAGCATGAGCATACGGGAGGAGGGGGTCAGCCGCCTCGAGCGCGTCCAGGAAGCTCTCGGGAAAGGCCGCCTGATCGATGAACTGGAGCGCCGCACGGGAATCAGCCCCGCCCTGTTCTCGTTCGCCGGCTCCGTCGCCCCGCTCAGCCGCGATGACGTGGCCTCGTTCGGCCTCGCCCCCGACGGCCCCCAGACGAACCTGACCCGCGCCGTGACGGACATCACGAACCACCTCGGCGAGGGCAACCTGCTCGGCGTCATCCTGCTGACGGACGGGGCACACAACACCGGCGACAACCCCCTCGACGCGCTCGCCCGCCACCGCACCCCCCTGTATTTTCTGGGAACCGGCCGCACCGGCCAGGTGAGCGATCTCGCCGTCTCTCTCGAGCGGCCGCCCTCGGTCGGGTATCTCAACTCGCTGGTCCGACTGCGCGGCGAACTCCGCGTCCAGAGAATAGCTTCTAATACAATACCAATAACGATAACGAAAGACGGGGCCCCCTTCACGTCCCTCGACGTGGCGGCTCCCGCCGGCCAGAGCCGGATCCCCTTCGCCATCAACATTCCCTGCGACACGGAGGGTGCCTTCACCTTTGCCGTCTCGGTGCCGAAGTTCGCCGGGGAGTTGACGCACGAGAACAACGAGACCGGCTTCCTGCTGAAGGTCGTGAAGGAGCGGCTCAAGATCGTGATGCTCGCGGGCTCCCCGGGCTGGGACCAAACCTTCATCCGGTCTGCCGCGCGCAGCGACCCGAACGCCCACGTGTACGGCTGGACGCGCGTCGGGGAGAACCGCTGGCTCCCGACCGTGGATTCCGAGCTGAAAGCCGCCGTTCCCGCACCCGTCCTGACCGATCTCGAGGATGCCGACGTGGTCATACTGGCCGGCCTGCCGGCCTCGGTTCTCGAGCCTCACGCCGAGCTTCTCCTGGGGCGGATCGAGACGGGCAAGACCGGCCTGCTGATCCTGCCTGGATCGAGCGGATACGCCGATCTGGGGTATGCCGGCTCGAAACTGAAGGCCCTGTTTCCCGTCGAGCTCACCGGGGAGTCCTGGACCGGCACACCGTGCAGCCTCGTCCTCGCCGCGCGGGATACGCCGTATGCCTTCCTGCGACTGCTCGACGATCCGATCGAGAACCAGGAGTTCTTCGCCTCGCTGCCGAAGCTCGACGGCCTGTTCACCTACCAGGCCCGCAAGAGCGGGGCCGAGACGCTGCTTTCGAGCACGATCGAGCGGAACGGGGCGGCCCAGCCGGCGTTTCTCACGCATCGGGTCGGCCAGGGCAACGTGGCGATGTTGTGCGGCGGCCCGCTGTGGCCGATGGGGTTCACCCAGGTGCCGACCGACCGGACGATCCGGCCGTATACGGCGTTCGTGATGAACACTCTCAAATGGCTTGCGAACCGGCGCGAAGACGCCCAGGTCACGCTGGAACTGCCCTCGTCGCGCGGCTTCACGGGTCAGCCGGCCGTGCTGCGCGTCTGGGTGAGCGACACCCGGCGCCGGCCGGTCGACACGGCCCAGGTATCGGCCCAGATGAGTACGGCCGGCGGCGAACCTGTCTCGCTGACGTTCACCGCGACCACCGAGAAGGGCTGCTACGAGTCCACCTTCATCCCGGCCGCGCGCGGGCTCCACACGATCACGGCAAAGGCCGTCCACCAGGGTTCCCTGCTCGGGGAAGCCCGGGGCCAGCTCCTCGTCGAGGTGCCGACGGCCGAGTTCGACAATCCCGAGGTGCAGACCGATCTGATGAGCCGGCTCGCCTCCTCCACGGGCGGCGCCCATCGCCCCGTCGAGGCACGCGACGAGCTGCTCGAGGCGATCAGGCCCACACCGGGGAAAAAGCAGGAGACGAAATCCTTCGACGCCCAGGACAGCGGCCTGCTGCTGGCGCTGCTGCTCGCCCTTCCGCTGGCCGAGTGGATCATCCGTCGGAAACGGGGGTTCAGTTGATGCGCACGATCCGGCTCATCCTGCTGTTCCTGCTGGCCGTCCTGACGGCTCCGGCGTCCGGCGCCGAATGGGGCACCATCGCGATTCCGCGCATCCAGTACGGCGGCGGCGGCGACTGGTATACCGATCCGACCTCGATCCCGAACCTGCTGAAGGCGGCGGCCGAGCGGTTCAACCTGTCGACCCGGCCCGAGCATCTTCCGATCCGCATTTCCGACCAAACGCTATTTACATATCCTATGATATATCTCACGGGGCATGGAAACGTGAAACTCGAGGACCAGGAGGTCAACCGGCTCGTCACGTATCTGGACAACGGCGGCTTCCTCTGGATCGACGACTGTTACGGCATCGACAAGTCGATCCGGCGCGAGCTGCGCAAGCTGTATCCCGACAAGGAGCCGGCTCTGCTGCCGGCCGACCACCCGATCTACCGCACGGCCTACGATCTGCCGCAAGGGCTGCCGAAGATCCACGAGCACGATGGCAAGCCGCCCCAGGGGTATGGTATCTTCAGCAAGGGCCGCCTGGTCATTTTCTACACGTATGAAACCGACATCGGCGACGGCCTCGAAGACGAGGGCGTCCACCCCGAGAACACGCCCGAAAAGCGCGAGGAAGCCATGAAGATGGCCCTCAACATCCTTTTCTACGCCCTCTCGCAGTGAGCACCATGCAGACACCCGACCGGCCCCACGAACTGCTTTCCGCCTACCCCGAGAACAGCGTGCGTCTCGAGGGTCTTCTGAGCCTGTACCGCCGGAAGCGCCAGACCCGCGTCTTCCTTGCCTGCGCCGGCTGGAGCATCGCCTCCTTCCTCGGAATCCTGATCGTGTTCCTGCTCGTCGAGCGGACCCCCATCCAGTCCGAGGGCATGCGCTGGCTGTGCGTCGTCGCGGCCTGGGTGCTGTCGATGTTCTGGATGATGCAGGCGGTGCGGGCGGTTCTCGCTCCGCCCTCGGGGGTCGAGATGGCCGTCGAGATCGAGGAGATCGCCCCGGAGCGGTTCCGCTCGCTCATCACCAGCGCCGCCGAGTTCGCCGATCCCGAAGCCGGTCGCGGCACCTCGTCGGCCCTCCGGCGGCTGACCGTTTCGACGGCCGCGCAAACCCTGACCGGGGAAGATGTCGGAACGGCGCTGAAGCGGTTCTCCCGCCGCAAAGCCGCCGGCGCGCTCGCCGCCGTGACCTTGCTGTTGATCGTCTGGACGGCTCTTTCGCCGGCCGAGGTGCGGCGCGGGGTGCTGCGTCTGATCCATCCGTTCACGGCCCTGCCCTCCTGGTCGTCCCTGGAGCTGAACGTGTATCCGGGCAGCCGCATCATCGCCCGCGGCGACAGTCTCGAGATCTCGGTCGTTCCGAACCAGCCGACGGAACTGGGCCCCGTTCTCGCGCTGTTCAAGCCGAAAGCCCCGTCGGGCACCGCAACCGAGATGTATCCCGATGAAACCGCGTCCCATGCGCGGTATGTCTACACGCTGACCGGGCTGCAGGAGTCGACCGATTACCAGGTGAATGTCGGCCAGGTGAAGTCCGACCGGTTCTCGATCACCGTGATGCCGCGCCCGGAGCTTGCGGGGCTGCGCCTCACCCTCCACCACCCCGACTACCTGGCGACACAGCCGGAAACGCTTCCCGAGGGCGTCGGTGATGCCTCGGTGATTGCCGGCAGCCGGATCGATATCCGGGGACGGGCAAGCCAACGGCTGAAAAACGCCGTTCTCGACCTCGCGCCGGGCGGCTCGTTGACGGCGGAGCTTTCCCAGGGGGACACGTTCATCGCCAGTCTGACGGTTGCGACGGACACCCGGTGGTCGATCCTGCTCACGAACGAGTTCGGTCTGGCAAACGACAACCCCGTGCGATACCGGATACGCGCTTTGCAAGACGCTTCGCCGACCGTCACGATCCTCAAACCGGCCGCAGACATCGAGTTTCCGACGTCGAAACGGCTCGACATGAAGGTCGAAGCGACGGACGATTTCGGCGTCGTCACGACGGTTCTCTGGTATGCCGTGGGAAACCGCAGCGACTGGATTCCGCTGAACCTGAAAGCCGACTTTTCTCCGAAGAAGCGGTTCGAGGTGGAGTATCCGTGGATGCTCGACACGCTGGCGATCGAGCCCGGCACGAAGGTTTCGTATTACGTGAAGGCCGAGGATGCGGTGAAGCCGGTTCCGAACATCGCCACGTCCCCGATCTACCATCTGAACATGCCCTCGATGTACGACGTGTACAAGGGCGGAGAGCAGGCCCACGAGGATGTGACGAGCCAGCTCCAGGAGCTGATGGAGGCCCAGAAACTGCGCCGTCAGGCGCTCGAGCAGACCTACGAGCAGATCAAGCACGAGGGCCGGATGGACGAGGCGACGGAGCGGCGGCTGCGTGAATCGATCCAGGAGGGCGAGCAGCGCCAGAAGCAGGCCGAAGAGATCATCAACAAGTTCCAGGAAATGCAGGAGCGGTCGAAGGAGAATCCGTTCTCCTCTCCCGATGCGCTCGAGAAGATGCAGAAGGTGAACGAACTGCTCAACGACGTGCTCGACGACGAATCGAAGCGGCTGATGAAGCAGCTTCGCGAATCGCTCACGAGCATGAAGCTGGACCCGAAGGACCTCGAGAAGTTCGAGGAAGCGTTCAAAATGGATAACTATCTGAAGAACCTCGACCGGACGATCGAGCTTCTGAAGCAGCTCAAGGATGAACGGAAGCTCGAGGCGCTCGGTCAGGCGGTGGATGATCTCCTGAAGCGTCAGCAGCGGATGGCGTCGGAGACGGCGGCTCTCGAGGAGAAGCAGAAGCAGGGGGCGCTTTCCCCCGAAGAGGAGTCGAAGCTGAACGATCTGGCGGCCCAGCAGGAAAAGCTGCGGCAGGAGCTGGAACAGCTCCGGAAGCAGGCCGAGGAGATCGCCGCGAAGAAGCCCCAGCCGGGCGAACCCGAGAATCCGGCGGCCGAGGACGTGAAGAACCTGCGCGACAAGATGAAGCAGGAGGATTTCAACAAGACCGCCGAGGAGATCAAGAAGAGCCTCGAGCAGAAGAACCCCTCCGCAGCCCGTGAGCACCAGCAGAAGATGCTGAAGTTCCTCGAGTCGCTCGCGAAGGACGGGCAGAAGATCTGCACCACCTGTTCGGGAGGCGAGCAGAAGCAGCTCGACCTTTCCCGGTTCATCCGGCGGGCTCTGAACGTCTCGCGCGACCAGGAGAGCCTGCTGCTGCAGCTCAACGGGCTGCCGGGCCAGTTCATGCGCGGTCAGAAGCCCGCGATCGAGGGGATCATCGACGAGACGTCGGTGCTGCAGCTTCTCGTCCGGCAGCAGGCGACGGATCTCGAGGGCGCCCTCGAAACGCTGATCCGGTCGAGTTTCACGGTCGATCCGGGCGTGATGCAGCCGCTCCAGGGCGTGCAGAACCTGTTCGTGGAGATCGTGAAGAACCTCGAGGACCGGCAGATCGGCCGGGCCCGCAACGACCAGCGCGAGATCATCCGGCGGTTCAACCTGCTCGCGATGGAGCTGATGCGCGCCCAGGACCAGAGCCAGAACCAGCAGAACAATCAGAACGCCGCCAGCGCCATGCAGCGGTTCAAGGACCTCACACGCCGCCAGCTCAGCCTGTATCAGCAGATGATGCAGAAGCAGCGGCTGCCGGCGGACCAGCGGATGATGGAGGATCTGCGCCGCATGGCGATGGAGCAGCGCAAGATCCGCGAGTCGCTCGAACAACTGATGCGCGAGGGCAAACAGCAGATGCAGACGCTGGGCCGGCTCGATGACGTGCTGAAGGAGATGCAGGATCTCGAGACGAAGACGCTCGATCCGCAGCTGCGCCGCGAGGTGTCGGAGCGGCAGAAAGCCCTGTATGACCGGATGCTCAAGGCCCAGAAGTCGATCAAGAACCGCGAGGAGGAGAGCGAGGAACGGAAGGCGACGAAGGCCCGCGAGATCGTGCAGACGGCGCCGGACAAGCCGCTTCCCGAGATCGGGACCGACACGCGCGACCTGGCCCGCGACTTCCTCGGGGAAAGCCGCGAGGAGTACCCGAAGAACTACGAATTATTGCTTCGAGAATATTATAAATCCCTCAGCCTGTCGGGAGAGAACCTGTGAACCACGGCATCCGCGCCCTTCTTCTCGCGACGCTGCTCGCGGCGCCCCTGTTCGCCCAGGCGCCGGAGGCGGGGCCGCAGAAGAACCCGAACGACGCCGTGCTGTTGTATCACGAGGCGATGAACGAGTACAGTCTGCGGCATCTCAAGGCCGCCCGGGACCATCTGGACACGCTGGTGAAGGAGTGGCCGCAGCACCCGATCTCCCGGCGGGCACGGATCGAGCTGGCCCGGATCTGCATCGACTTGCGGGATCACGAGCGGGCGATCGAGCTGCTGACGGCCGTCGCCGACGGGCCGGCCGGTGACGGGGACACCGCCACGGCATTGGAGACGCTGGTCGATCTGTTGTTCAGCCTGCAGCGGTTCAAACTCGGGATCGACCTTCTGGAAAAGCGGTGGCAGGCGAACCCGACCGACGTCGATCTTGGGCGGAGCCTCGCGAAGTTCTACCTGCAGGCCGGCCGGTCGGACGAGGCGCAGTTGCTTCTGGAAGGGCTCCTGGAGCGCACGGCGCGGCGGGATGTCTTTTCGGATCTGCTGATGCTCGCGACGAAAACCGGCACGGTCGAACGTCTGATGTCGGGAATCCAGCAGCGAAGCGCGCGGTACCGGGCGGCGGATTATCTCGAGTTCGTATCCGACTGTCTGATGGCGCTGAAGAAGACGGACGAGGCGGCGAAGCTGCTGCGGGAGTCGCCCGAAACCAGCACCGACATCAACCTGCTGCGCAAACTGGCCCGGCTCGAGCTCGAGCGGAACGACCCGGCCGCCTCGCTGCAGGCGCTGCGCCAGCTCGACCAGCTGCTGCCCAACGAGTGGGAAACGGCAAAAGCCGCCGGCCACTGCCTGTTTTTGATGGGTAAGCCCGCCGAGGCGCTGGCCGAGTGGCGCCGGTATCTCGGCTCCCAGACCGTGCCGCGGCCCGACGGGTACCAGTTGTTCACCGAAGTGCTGATCGAGCACAAGATGTATGCCGAGGCTCTCGAGGCGTTCGCCCAGGCGCGCCAGACGCTCGGCAACCCGACCCAGTTCGCCGAGGAGCGGGCCGGGGTTCTCGAAGCGATGGAGCGCCACGAGGAGGCCCTCGAGGAGTATCTGATCGCGATGGCGAACGGCCTCTACAAAACAGATATATTTGATAAGTTATATAATAACCAGTCCGAAAAGTTCGATCTCCGGGACCGCCTCCGGCGCGCCCTGGCGGCATCCGGCGCCCTTTCGCTCAAGAAAGCGCTCCTCGAGGTGATGATGCGGGAGGAGAAGATCGCGGATCTTCCCGCGATCGCGGCCCTCGCCGAATCGGATCCGTCGTTCGAGGAGCTCCTGTACGAGCGGATCCGGCAAAGTCTCGCCGGGGCGCCCGGCCCGTTCGCCCACGCCCTCTGCATCGACCTGATCGGGCGGTACGCGCGCCGGGAACTGGCCCTGAAACTGTGTCACCTCCTGCTGGACCGGACCGATGCCGATCCGAAGGAGCTGACGGCGGCTGTGGCCGCGGCGTCGGCGACCGTCGCCATCGATCCGCCCGCCGATGCGAAGCTTCGCGCCGTCCTGCTGGTCGCCCTGGGCCGCACGATGCTGGAACGACTCCATGCGCCCGAAGCAGCCGCGGCCCTCTTCTCCCAGGCTCTGCAGCCGCCGCTGCCCACGGTCGCTCCGGAGGCGGCGTTCGACGCCGCCCTGTTGATGATGCGGCTTTCCGTCTGTCGCGGGGAAACAGCGGCAGCCGAAGTCTATCTCGCCTCGGCAAGCGCTTTCGCGACCGGCGCGCCACGGCAGAGGCTTCCCCAGGAGTCGAATCCCGAAGAGCAGGTCATCGTCGCCCAGGATGACAACGGGATTCTGGATCTGCGGGGTCTGGCACTCGAACCTGACGCCCCCCTGTTCGACGGGATCGAAAGCCGGGCGCGCCTGCTGTTCGAAACGGCCTGGCTGAAGGCACACGTCGGAGAGTATGAAGCCGCGCTGGAGGCGCTGAAGAAGATCACGGAGGAGTATCCCGAGTCTCTCTGGATGGACGACGGGCTGCGGCTCGCCCTGCAGTTGACGATGGGCTCGTCCGGCAGCCTGGACCACCTGAAAACCGCTCTCGAAGCCGAACGGCTCGCCATGATCGGCAGCCTTTCCGCCGCCGTCTCGGCACTCGAGAACCTCGCCACGACGGCATCCGGAACCGCCCTGGCCCTCGACGCGTCGGCCGCCGCCCTTCTGTATGCCGAGACGACGGCCGATCCGACGCGGCTCGCGCAGCAGATCGAGAGCTTCGCGTCACGTCACCCCGCGCACGGCGCGATTCCCGATCTGATGATGCTCCAGTGGCGGCTGCTGAGGAGAACGAACGCCCCGGCGGCTTCCGAGGTCGAACTGCTCAAATCCTTCGCCGACCGGTTCCCCGGCGATCTGCGCAGCCGGCGGGCCCGGGTCGCCCTCGCCGAACTTCTCCGCCAGAAACGATGAGACAGGCAGATGAAATATAAATATTTATTGATATTATTCTTGGTTCTCCGGATTGCCGTCCCCGTCCCCGTCTCCGCCGCAAAGCTGCTGATACCGATGGATGACGACCAGACGGATCATCTGCGGGCCTACGGGGTTGCGTATTTCGCTCTCGACCGGGCCGGGATCGACATCGAATGGCTGCTCAACTACCGGTGCGGTTCGTTCCTGATGGATGACGTCGAACTCGTTCGCAACCGCGCCCGCGAAATGGGCGTCCGGGCATTCCAGATCGGCGACGACGAAGCGATGCAGATCCTCGCGAAGATCGAGGACGAGAACATGGAGCGGGTGCTGCTCGAAAAAGCCCCGAAGGTCGCCGTCTACTCGCCCGACTACTCCGAGCCGTGGGACGACGCCGTGACGCTGGTGCTTGAGTATGCGCAGATCCCCTTCGAGAAGTTCTACGACAAGGAGGTGCTCGACGGCACGATCGCGCGGTTCGACTGGGTTCACCTCCATCACGAGGATTTCACCGGCCAGTTCGGCAAGTTCTACGGCTCGTTCCGATTCGCCGACTGGTATCGTAAACAGGTCACCCGGGCCCAGCTCGACGCGCAGAAGCTCGGCTTCGCGAAGGTCACCCAGCTCAAACTGGCCGTGGCTCGGGGCATCCGCAAATTCGTTCTCGACGGCGGCTTCCTGTTCGCCATGTGCTCGGCCGTCGACTCGCTCGATATCGCCCTGGCAGCCAACGGCACCGACATCGTTTCGACCGAGATCGACGGTGACCCGGTCGATCCGCTGTATGCCTCGAAGCTCGATTTCAGCCAGACGTTCGCGTTCCAGAACTTCAAGCTGATTCCCGACCCGATGGTATACGAATTTTCCGACATCGACGTCTCGAACAATTACATGGGCGACGCGGGCACGTTCCGGCTGTTCGAGTTCTCGGCCAAGGTCGATCCGATCCCGGCGATGCTGACGCAGGATCACCGGAACGTCGTCGACGGCTTTTTCGGCCAGACCACGGGCTTCCGGAAAAGCCTGCTCAAGCCGTCGGTCACCGTGATGGCCGACAACAACGACGGATTGTCGGTGAAATATATTCGTGGCGATATAGGAAAAGGGACGTTCTGCTTTTTCGGCGGTCATGACCCGGCCGACGTGAGCCATGTCGTGGGCGAGGGGCCGACCAAGCTCGACCTGCACAAGAACAGCCCGGGCTACCGGCTGATCCTGAACAACATCCTCTTCCCCGCCGCCAAGAAGAAAGAACGCAAAACCTGATTTCGACCTTTCTTCCCCTCATCCTGCTTGCCTTCGGGACATCCGAACTGGCCGGCACGATCGCCCTGTTCCCGGTCACGGCCGGACTCGCCTGGCTGTTCGTGACCTGGGCGGCCGTCACGGTGGTGATTCCCGAACTGCTCGACCGGCGCCGCCGGGCTGGCCGGCTCCCGAGTTTTCACGAGGCGCAGGGCCGGTTCGGGTGGATCATAACCGGCTGGATCGTGTTCCTGCATGCCGTCTCGGCGCCCGCCTCCTGGCTCTGCCCCCCGCTGTTCCGGGCTCTTCCGCAGGCCTGGCCGATGCTGCTCTCGGTCGGCCTCTACACCCTTCTCATCTGGACGACCCGACTGCCGTTCCGGGCGGCCTGGAGCCCGATTTTCGATCCCGACCAGACGCCCGAGGAGTTTTTCCGGGCCCGCATGACGATGCCGATCCTGTTCTTCCCGCCCATGCTCCTCTGGATGCTGGTCGAGGATTCGTGGCTCGGAACGGTGCGCCTGCCCGGCCTGAGCGATCTGGAAAACTTCATCATGGCCCCGGTCTTTTTCGTCGGCCTGTATCTCTTCTCGCCGCGCCTGTTCAACTGGGCCTGGCGGGCCGTCCCGATGGACCAGGGCCACCTGCGCGACGAAATCGTCTCCCTCGCGGCGCGGGCCGAAACCCCGATTGCCGGCGTGCGGCTGTGGGACACGTTTCGCGAGCCGATTCCGAATGCCGCCGTGGCGGGGCTCTCGAGGAGATATCGATTCGTGTATATGACACGCTATCTCATAGAGATCTTCACGGAGCGTCAGCTCCTGGCCGTCGTGGCGCACGAACTCGGTCATCTCCGGCTGGGCCACGTCTGGAGCTACATGATCTTCTCGCTCGATCTGGTCTTTCTTTCGCTCCTGGTGAAGCTGCAGCTGTTCCTGCACCTGCCCTGGTATGCGATCCGGGCAGAGACCCTCAACTCGGTGATCGATCTGGGCGGTTTCCTCGCCGTTTTCGTTCTGTGTTTCACCGCTCTCACCCGGCACAGTGAGCACCAGGCCGACCGGTTCGCGGCCTCGCTGGTCGGAGGCACCGAGTTCGCCGGAACGCTCGAGCGGCTTCAGGAGTTTCTCGCGCCTCTTCCCTCCCGCCTGCCGCGGTGGACCCTGACCCATCCCGACCTCGCCGACCGTGCCGCGGAAGCGCGCGCATGGCAGGGCACGCGCAACGGGCTTCTCGCGACGGAGCGGCGGATCCGGGTTATCCTGGGAGTGATCGGCCTCACCGCCTGTCTCGCGGCCTGGCCGGGCATGCAGTCGGTCCGGTCCCTGGCCGGACTGGCGGATGCGGTCGAAAACGGCAGACGCGCCGAAGCGGCCTCGGCCTGGAACGCCCTTTCCCCTGACCTGAAAGCGCATCCCGAGGCAATTGCGCGAAGGGCGGCCCTGGCGCTGGCGGATCGAGACTGGTCTCTCGTCCTGCGCCTGGCCGCCCTCGCGTGGCGGGCCGACGGCATCCCGCCGGCCGCGGATGTGCCGTCAGAGATACCGCATCATGCGGGTCCGCCAGAAGTTGCTCTTCACTTCGAGGTCGTGCAGTTTCTGCTGGAGCTTCTTGACCTCGGGCGAATTCATGGCGTATCCCTTCTTGATGAGACTCTCGATCATGTCCAGATTCCGTTCGGTGAGCGATGAGTATCTCTGAATCTGGTTCATGACGAAATCCTCGTCGTCGGGTGGCACAAAGGTCGGCAGCGATCGTTCGCGAATGTCCGACATGCTCGAACTCCTTCGAAGTATAGTGAAGGGCATCTCACTTATCGGCGGTGTTCCGTGAAACGTTTAGTCCTGATCGGCATCTTTTTCTTCGCCTTCCTCGCGTCCGCCCTCCAGGCCGACGCAGCCCCCATCTCGCGCTACGATCTTCTGGAACGGGCCTGCAAAGCCTTCTGGAACCGCTCGCCCGACGAGGCCGCGGTCCTGCGTTCCGGCCTCCTCGCGCCGTTTCCGGACAAACGGATCCACCCCGACTGGCCCGCGACGCGCGGCACGGCTCTGGTCATTCTGGCGGCCCTCGTCGAATCCTCCATCACTCCGGAAGAACGCCATCCGGGAGAGTTCACCGATCTCCAGCCGGACACCCCGCTCGGCTCGGCAGCGGCGCTGATCGGCGGCTGGTTCGAGCCGACGGCGAAACGACGCTTCTCCCCCGATCGCCTGGTATCCGAGAGCGAACTGGAAGAGCTGCTCGACCTCCTGCAGAACGACGTCACCCTGCCCGCCGCCCCCCCCGGCTGGCTCAGTGCCGAATCCGGCACGGCCGTCTCAGCGGCGGCATCCGAACCGGCCCCGCTCGAACGCCGGTTCCCCGTCGAGTTCCGGTTCCGGGACAGCTCGGATGCAGAGAGCGCCGGAAACACCGATGAGGAAGGCGCTTCGGATGCGCGGCGCATCGAGCGGCTCCGGGCATTCGTTCCCGATGACCAGATCGCACCGCAGGGTGAGTTCAATCTGACCGAGGCGCTCGACGGAATGAACGAGATCGAGAATCTGCTCGAAAAGCTCGAAGTCACGGTGCAGGATCTGACCACGCTCGAGGTGCCCCCCGAACGGGTCACGGAGACCCTGGATGCGTTCGATCAGATCGGCGAGATCCTGGGCTCGACGACGGACAAGCTGCGCTTCTCCCGGAAGCATCTCGAAGCGGCGCTTCTGACGGACCCGGCACGGTTGCGGGATGCGACAGGCCTGCGCAGCCGGATCGTCGACGGCCTCCGGCGCGTCGCCCACCTCAAGGAAAAGATCGATGCCCGCCGCCCCACCCTCGCCGCCACCAGAGAGACCCCTCGTTGAAACAAATCTTGGCTTCAGGACCGCATCCGCAGATGAAAACGAAGGGAACGAAAGCCTAGGGCCACCCGACGAGAACGAAAGAAGGATTTTCCTGATCTGAAAGAAGACTCTTTCTCTTGTCATGCCGTTCATCTGCGACATCTGTGTCATCTGTGGATTCGTTTCTCGTTCTGAAACACACCTCCCAGACACTGAAGCACAGAATTCGACGCGGAGTTCTTTCTCCGTGTCTCCGTGACTCTGTGGTGCGTCGCTCTTTCGTGTCTTGGGGTCTTTGTGGAGAAGCGTCTTCGTGTTCCCGCGGTCTTCAGTTTTTTGCGCGGCTGCGGGCGGCGCGGACGAGGAAGAAACAGACGCCCAGCACGATGAAGGCGATGGCCAGGCTCGAGGCGGTGCCCGTCAGGACGGTCTGCTCGACGCCCTTCGGCACCACGCCGACCGCGACGAGACCGGCGATGACGATGCCCGCCAGCCCCTCGCCGGCCACGAGTCCCGACGCCGCGAGGATGCCTGGATCACTCTCGGATTCGCTCAGGGAGGCGGTTTTCGGCTCGTCCGACCAGCCGTCGACCCAGGCCCGTGTGACGCCGCCGATGAAGATCGAGAGCATCGAGGAGAGCGGCAGGTAGACCCCGATCGCGAAGGCCAGGCCCGAAACGCCGCACAGCACCGCCGAGATCGTGACCCCGGCCCCCGTCAGCACGAGCCCCCAGGGCAGCTCGCCGGACAGCACGCCCTCGATGATCGTCTTCATCAGGGTGGCCTGCGGCGCAGGCAGATCACGGCCACCGAAGCCGTAGGTCTCGCCCAGCAGCATGACGGTGCCGGCGACGGCCCAACAGGCGAAACAGGCGCCGATCAGCTGGCCGAACTGCTGCCGCCACGGCGTGGCCCCGACGAGGTAGCCGGTTTTCAGATCCTGTGCGATGTCCCCGGCCTTGCCGGCCGCCACGCAGACGATCGTGCCGACGGTGAGAACCGCAGCCTGGGCCGCCATGCCCTTCCAGCCGAAGGCGGCGAAGATCGAAGCCGTGGCGATCAGCGTGACCAGGGTCATTCCCGAGGTCGGATTCGACGAGACACCCACGATCCCCACGATCCGAGCCGCGACGGTGACGAACAGGATGCCGAACAGGCCGACGCCGAGCCCGCAGACCAGCCGGGCTGTCAGATCCATTCCGCCCGCGAAGATCCCGGGCACGAGCCCCGAGACGAGGACGACGAGCATGATGCCGGCGATAACGAACGAGCCGGGCAGATCCTGGTCGGTCCGGTCGGGAACGGATGCGACTCCGTCGGTTTTCCGCGAAGAAAGCCCAGAGGCCACGGCCAGAAAGGCGCCGAACATCGTCGGCAGGTTCCGGCAGACGGTGATGATACCGGCCGTGGCAACCGCACCTGCACCTATATATCGAACATAATATTTCCAGATCTGTCCGGCCGACATCTGGGAGATCAACTGCGTCTTTTCGGGAAACATCGCCCCGGGCAGCCCCTGGCCGATCAGCGAGATCAGCGGGATCAGCACGAGAGCCGAGAGAATGGCTCCGGACACGACGATGCCCGACTGGCGGTAGCCGAGGATGAAACCGATCGCGATCAGCGAGGGGGCGAGCTCGAGGCCGATGACGGCGTTCGGCAGAACGCCGGGCAGGAGATACTCGGTTTCGCCGGGAACGACGAAAAAGGCCGAAATGGCCACTTTGATGAGGGCGGCGATCGCCATGCCCACGAAGATCCAGTTCCCGCCCGACGCCCCTTCGGCCGTTGCGCGCAGCACCTCGGCGCAGGCGGTGCCCTCGGGATACGGCAGCTCTTTCGCCGACTCGACGATCAGCAGCCGGCGCAGCGGGATCATGGCGGCGATCCCGAGCAGGCCGCCCAGGAAGCAGAGGGCGACGACCTGCAGATACGGCGGCACGATTCCCCACAGAAACAGGGCCGGAATGGTGAAGATCGTGCCCGAGGCGAGGGCCGTCGAGGCCGAGCCGATCGTCTGCGACAGGTTGGCTTCGAGAATCGTGCCTTTCATGCGCAGCAGCCGGAAGATCGCGACGGTCATGACGGCGGCCGGAATCGAGGCCGAGACGGTCATCCCGACCTTGAGGCCGAGATAGGCGTTGGCCGCGCCGAAGAGGATCCCCAGCAGAATTCCCGTCACGACGGCCTTGGCGGTGAATTCGGCCACGCTTTCCCGCACCTCGCCGCCGACGGCGGCTTCATTCGCTGTTTCCATGATCGCACCCCTCTTCCTGGTTTCTGAAAGCGCAGTCTAGCCGGATGAGACCCGCGCTGTAAAGCCGCCGATCGCCTTGTGATACGTCACAAATTGGGGTATAACCTAGAAAACCCTTGTCGGCACGGTTCTTTCCGTGCATGGCACTTCACGGAGCAAACGATGAAACTGCGCGTCCTGCCGGCGCTTCTTGCGATCCTTCTCGCGGTCGGCCCCGCCGTCCCGGCCGCCGCCCGCAATCCTATCTCGAGCTATCTTTCACGGCTTCTCGACGAGAGCCGCGCCGAGATCGCCATCGGCCAGCTCCTGTCCGAAGCCTTCATCTCGGAGCTGGCCAGCAGCCAGATGGCGGCCAGCAGCCCGCTCGCGATGCCGGCACCCGCCGCGGACACGGCTTCGGCCGCTGTCGCCCCCGCCGACCAGGAGGCGATCCGGCTTCTCGTCGCCGACCTCGCCAGCCGGTGCCCGCGGCCGACCATGCCGTATGCCGTGACGATCGTCGAGAGCCCGATTCCCACCGACATTCCCTTTCCCGGCGGGCCGATCATCATCAGCAGCGCGCTGTGGCACCAGGCCGCATCCCCGGCCGAACGGGAGTTTCTGATCGCCCGGAACCTGATGCACGTCGCGCTGCGCCAGCCGATGAACGCCATCAAACACGAGGGCCTGTATGCCCGCCTCCTCAAGCTTCTCAAGCAGCGCAATCGCGACCCATACGAGATGCGCGAAGCCGTTCGGGATTACATGAAGGTCGCCGAGCGGATGGACCAGATCCGTGCCGACCGCGAGGGAATCATGCTTTCCACCAGCCCCGCCCTCGTCCGCGATGGAGGCATCGCTCTGCTGAAGCGGCTCACCCAGATGCTGTGGCCGTTCGCGTTCGGCGCCGTCGATGATCTCGTGGCACGCATTCGCGGTCTCGAGCGGCTGACCCTGCCCTGACAGGGCCGTGCGCACCGGATGACCGTCGAGGGCTGGCTGAAACATCCCCGGGAGCTCGTCTCGGACCAGGATCCCTGGCTCCGGAGGCTGGCTCTCGCGGAGCTTTCGCGAGCCCCCAAAGCGATCGACCGGGAGCTGTTCGAGGAGCATCTGTTCAGCTCGGATCCCACGCTCGCCCTGCCGGCCTTTCTCGGTCTCCGGCGCCTCTGCCCGCCCCCGCCGGCGCTGGATGAAACCTGGCGAGACCTGTTCGGCGAGGCGATCGATCTGCTCGGGAAGCGCGCCTCGACGGGGCCGTTGCCGCTCCGTTCCGCCGCGATCCAGGCCCTGGCCTTCGCGCCGGGCGGGGTTCCGGATCTGCTGCTCGACCGGCTGACAGCCGCCGCTCTCGACGCAACGCCGCTCGAAGCCCCTCTCTGGAGCGAGCCGCCCCAGCTCCCTCTGATTCAGGAAGCCACCGGAGTCGGCGACCCGGCCGTCTCGATGGCCCTGCTGCTGGGAGCGGCCCTGTGCACCGGCTCGCGGGTGACGCGCATCGCCCGACTTCTTTCCGATGGTGACGAAAACCGCGCCCTGCCGGCATTGCTGGCTCTCCAGGCATTTCCCCAGCCCGAACTGGCCGAGCACGTGCTTCCCCTGGTCCGTTCCCCGTCCCCGCGGCTCGCCGCGGAAGCCGCACGCGCCCTGCTGGCCTGCGGCGGCAAACGCGTTTTCGTCCTGCTCCTCTCGCTCGTGGCCGACACCTCGGATCCGGCACGGAAGGCGTTCCTGCTCCCTCTCGTCGCCCGAACGGGCCGGCCCGAGGTCTGGAACGTCCTGACGGCCCATCTGGGCCACGTCGACGCCCGCGTCCGGCGAGCCGCAACGGTGGCCATCGCCGGCCTGGCCGCCCCGGCTCAGCAGCGGGCGACGGCTCTCGCGCCGCGCCTCTCCGACCGCGATCCGGGCGTGGCGGCGGAAGCCGCCCGCGTTCTGTGGCCGCTCGGTTCGATGGAGGCCCTTGCCCGGCTCGAGGAGATGCTGCGCCGGCCCGATACGGCCCACCGCTCGGCGGCGGCGGAAGCCCTCGGCGGCCTCCCCCCCGCGCCCGCCCTTCCCCTGCTCGTCGAGCATCTCGCGCGGGAACGGCATGGCGACGTGCTTCGCGCGCTGTTGCTTTCTCTGCGCCGGCTCGTTCCGCGAGCCGCCCCCCAGAACGGCGTGAGTGAGCGGCTTCTGCCGACGCTGCGCCGCCTGCTCGACGCCTCCGATCCGTTCCTCCGCAGCCAGACCGCCGTCCTTGCCGGCATGCTCGGCACGGTTGCGGAAGATCTCGTTCTCTCGTCCCTCGAGCGGCCGGAGCACCCGCACGTCCTCGCCTCGCTTCTCGGAGCGCTCCGCCGCATCGGCAGCTCGCGGCTGCTCGTCCTGGCGCGGTTTTCCGACCATCCCGACCCGCGTGTTCGGGCAAATCTCATGGAAACCCTGCTGTTCAGCGGCCCGGGCGCCATCCCCTATCTGACGAACGGCCTGCGCGACCCCGCCCCCCGCGTGCGCGCCGCCGCGGCCAGAGGCCTGTTCCAACTCGGCCAGCTCGAGGTGGTGCCCCTCCTCACCCGGATGCTGCTGATCCCCTCACCGGTGCCGGTCCTGTCAGCCTGCCACGCTCTCGGCCAGCTCATGCGCCTCCAGCCGCCGGCCATGAAGCCGGATCACCCGCTTCCCCTCTCGCTCTCCCGGGAAGCGCGCCGCCGCAGGCCCGCGATCACCTCCGGCCCCCCTGCCCTGCGCGACGCATCGCTGGCCAGCCTGTTCGAAAAACTGAGTACCGCCGCCGGGGATCCGGCGGCCTCCGCCCGCATCCTCGAACAGCATCTCCGGATGCATCCGACCTCGTATGCAACGAAACGCCTCCTCGCAGCCGTCCTCGCTGGGCTCGACAAGGCGGCGCCGGCCCTGTCTCTCGTCGAAGCCTGCCTCGCCGAGCAGCCGGGCGTGCTGGCCGACCTGCTCGACGCCTACCGGCTCGCCATGCGCCTGGGCGATCTGCCCCGGGCCGAACGGCTCGGCCACCGGGTTCGAGACACCTACGGTGCCCTGCTCGATGCCTGCCTCGAACTGGCCCACGCCCGCCGCGGCGGCCCTGCCGACCAGCTTCTGGACCGGCTTTTCAACCTGCGCGAACCCTCGATGAACCTGTATAGCGCCATGATCCAGCTCAAGGCCGGCCAGGGCGATTCCGAAACCGTTCTCGAGCTGCTGACGGAACTGCTGCTGGCGCGGCCGGGAAACGCCGTCGTCGCCGCCCGTCTCGCGACACACCTTCCCTCCGCCCTCGCCGAGCTCAAAACCGCCCTCGCCCTCTACGCCCGCAGCCTCCAGGGTTCCCCGTCGATCCCCGCCTGACTCCCATCCCGCCGGGCGTCAGCATTCCCGGCTTGCCGGCCGCTGCTTCCGTTCACCCGGCCTTCATTTCTGTCAACGCGCGGGGCGGGAACTACGTGCAAAAAAGATCTTTTCAAGAGGCTCCGGAAGCGAAAACCCCGATCGGGAGAGGACTCCCGACCGGGGTTTGTTCGTTCCTTCACACCCACCTGGTGGGTGAACGGGCCTCAGTGGCCGCCACAACCGCCGCAGCCGCCGTGACCGTGGCCGTGGTCATGGTCATGGGCTCCGCAGCAGCCGCCTTCGTGGCTTCCGCCGCAGCAGCCTTCGTCGCCGCACTCGTCCGCGGCGTCCCAGGCTTCGGTGCCTTCTTCGCCTTCCTCGCGGATATCCACTACACGCAGCTTGAAGGTCAGGGTCTCGCCGGCGAGCGGATGATTGAGATCGAGGGTGACGTGGGTCTCGGTGACGTCGGTGATGACCGCCATCATCTGCTGGCCTTCAGGGGTCTGGAGAGCAAGCTGGAGCCCCTTGGCGGGCTCGAAGTTCCACTCGGTGGATTTGCGTTCGAGGGTGAAAATGCGCTTTTCATCGCGATCGCCGTAGGCATCCGCGGGAGGAATGGTCACGGTGCGCTCCTGATCGATGTTCATCCCGACCAGAGCACGGTCGAAGCCGGGAATCACGTGTCCCTGGCCGACCTGGAACCGCAGGGGATCACGACCTTCGCTGCTGTCGAAAATTTCTCCGTTTCCGAGGGTTCCGACGTAATGGACCGCGACGAGGCTGTTCTTGTTCACTGTGCGCATGATTCGTTTCCTTTCAACATCCGGGGCTACTTCACCGGCAATACAAGCGTTGCCGCATCGCGGTGTTCCCGTCAGGGTACCTCACCCAGGGAGAAAATGCAAGAAAAGCCCGGTTACGAACGAAAACCAAACGGGATTTCGACGGTATTGAAGTATAATCAGAAGAAATCCATTCCTGCGGAGTTGAGGTGCATCCATGAAACATCCCTCGATCACACCCCGATCCCTCGCGGCTGCCTGCCTCATCGGCGGCCTGCTCCTCGGAGCCTCCCCGGCGACGGCACAGGTGGCCCCCTTCGATGGAAGCCAGGTCACGGTGACCTCCGATGACGCGGCATCCGATTCGACGGCGGTGGCGACCGGCACCCACATCGACATCCTGACGACGGAAGAGAAAGAGCTCATCGCCATGAAGCTCCTTCCGTCCTCCTACCCCTATCTGAAAAAAGCCACGCTCGGCCCGCTCGGAAGCGTCGACCGCGCGAAATCCCTGGGCCGGGCTATGTACGATTATCCGAATGCCGTCTTTTCTCCCCGCTTCGGCGACCCGAAGAGCATGCTGGAATGGGCGCGGCGGTACCGGGGTGATGCCGCGATGGTGAAGCTCGTCACCACGGCCCGGCGCGGCGACATCATCCTCAACGGCCACCAGTCGGCCGAAGGCCAGAAGAACGACCCGATCGCGATTCTCACCGGCGGTCCGTATCACCACGCCGTCGTCGTCTTCGACGGCCCGCCCGGCGTCATCATCGAGGCGATCGGCGTCACCGGCTCGCGATCCGACCCCATGAACAACCGGGTCCGCTTCTCGAGCTGGCACGAATACCTCGGAAGCTGGGCGATGATCCGGCTGGAACGGCCCACCGCCGGCCAGCCCGCTGACGTGGCGAAGAAAAATATAGATGGAGCTATCGGATACCTGACCGCGCAGCTCGGCAAGCCCTACGATTTCGGCTTCACGAACAATGATGCAAACCGCGCCTTCTACTGCAGCGAGCTCGCCTGGAAATCCTACTACCTGGGCGCGGGCATGACCAGTTACAAACCGGCGAAATCCTCCAGCCGCGACCGGATGATCGTCGCCCTCAATGCCGTCGTCGACGGCCTCGAGCCGAAGGATCGCACAGCCATCGCCACGCGCGTGGTGCGGTTCACCGGGGAGTTCACCTCGCAGAAGCCGCCCGATCTGAAGAAACTGGTCGATTTCATCGTCGACGAGCTGACCCCCGGCTGCGGAGCTCTGTCAGAGGCGTTCCCGACCCCCGAAGCACGCGAGAAGCAACGCAAGGTGCTCGAGAAGATCCGCAACAACTACGCGTTCCCGCGCTTCCTCGATGCCCGGAAGAAGTTCGATGAGGCGAAGAAAGCCGGCAAGTTCGACGCCGGCTGGGGCATCGGAAAGGCCCGCAAGCTGGCGGCCGAAGCGAAGATCGCCACCTCGATCGTGACGGATCTCAACAAGCTCGCGAAGGAAAGCGGAGCCGGGTATCCCGCCCTCGCGAAGATGTTCTCGAAGGTCATCGGGCCTCTGTACAAATATATGGGCACCTATGCAGACTTCCTGACCGGCATGGACAAGGAAGGCAAGGTGAACGTTCCCGACGGCGCCAAGACGGTCTTCGCGATGACCGACTGGCTGGCCGAGAAGCGGGAGAACGTCAAGACCTGGCCGCTCGTCGGTTCGAAGCTGGCTTCCCTCCTGCCCGGCAACGGCGATGGCAAGGTCCAGGACAGTTTCGTCAGCCCCACCGACCTGGCCGGCACGTCCTCCTTCCACGTCGATTACCCCTGACGGCGGAACATCCCCAATGCCCGGTCTGCATCCCCGCAGGCCGGGCGTTTCGTTTCGGCCGGATTCCGTTGCGACGGGAAATACGGTATCCTGCCCCCATGGATGATCGTGCAGGATACTCCAGGCTTGCAGGACTCGTGGCGCTTCTGGCCGGGGCGGTGATCTGGCTGCCCCTGTTCCATCTGCTCTTCGTCGAGAACCCGGAGGTGTACCGCACCGAAGCGGGTATTCCGCCCAAGGCGAAGGCGCTGGCGGCAAGCCATATCGCGATCTGGGCCGACGAAGCCGGGAGCCGCGCCGAAATCGAAAAAATGCGCGGTCGGAACGCCGAGTGGGACTTCATGGCCCGCAGCTTTTTCGTCTGGTCCCTGGCGAACATGGCCCTGCGGGAGCCCGGCTCGGCATCAGCCACCCTGCCGATCATGGACCGGATCATCGATGAAACCGTCCGGCTCGAGCGCGATCGTGGCCCGTTCTTCTTCCTGATGCCGTATGCCGGAAGCGCCCCGTTCCGGATGCAGCCGGTGCGCAGCATCTTCCTGGACGGGGAAATCGCATTGATGATGGGCCTTCGGCGGCTCGTCTCGGAGCATGCCGGGTACCGCGCCCAGTTGCGGGAGCGGGTCGACACGATGGTCGAGCGCATGGAGAAAAGCCCCATCCTGTGCGTCGAGAGCTACCCGAACGAGTGCTGGCTGTTCTGCAACAGCATCGGCCTCGCGGCAATCCGGGTATCGGATCATCTGGACGGAACGGATCACGGGGACCTGTTCCGGAGATGGGTCGAGACGGCGAAAAAAAAGCTGATCGAGCCGAAAACCGGGCTGCTGCTCTCGGCCTTCACCCTCGACGGGGACGTGATGGACGGCCCCGAAGGCTCTTCGATCTGGCTGGCCGCCCATTGTCTCTCGCTCATCGATCCCGCGTTCGCCGCCGACCAGTATCTGCGCGCCCGACAATATCTCCGGGTGCGGCTCGCCGGCTTCGACTACGCCTGGGAATGGCCCCGCGAATGCCCGGGGTCGGGGGATGTCGATTCCGGGCCGATCATCCCCCTACTGGATTTGTCCGCGGGCTCGACCGGCCTCGCCTTCGTAGGCGCCGCCACGTTCGGTGACGGGGAGTTTCTGCAGGGTCTTCATGCCGCCCTCGAACTCGGCGGCTTTCCCATCCGGAACCGCGACAGACTGAAGTATGCCGGAAGCAACGCGGTCGGGGACGCCGTTCTCCTGTATTCGATGGTTCTCGGCCCTGCTTGGGATGTCGTGGCTTCGTCCCTATCCCGTTCTTCCTCCGCCCTTCCGGCTGCCAGCGGCTCACACCGACTTCTGCCGGTGGAGGTGCAGCCGTGAACATCTGGAAAACCCTCACCAGTAGCCTTTCCGGCGCCCCCGTCTGTTCGCCGCGCGGGTTTTTCGACCGCGCCGTGATGCTGCTGATCCTGTTCGCCCTCTGTCATTTCGCGGGACTGCGGGAGTACACCTGTGTGATCAGCGGCACGTCGCCGACGGGGGATCCTGCCGACATCGCCGCAAATATCCTCGGTCTGGCCTATTTCGCGACCTATGCACTCGCCCTGCTGCTTGCCCCGGTGTTTCTGATCGCCTCGATTCTGTTGAGGCTGTTTGCCCGGCCCTCCTGAAGCTGCGCGACATTGCCTGCCCGTGGCAGGAGATCACGGAAGACAACGAAGCCACCCCGGTCTGGGGTGGCTTCCGGATTTCGCGAGCTGACTGGGCGAGTGTTCAGTTGGTCGGCGGAAGCGGCGGATACTGCGGACCGGTCGGCTGCATGGTGCCGGGGGGAAGCTGGGTTCCGCCGTTGCCCCAGCCGGACGCCCAGCCGCTTCCCCAGGAGGAGCCCCAGCCAGAGCCGGAGTTCGAGTTCGAACCGTAGCTGCCGCCGGTGGTGGGGATCCGGGGGATCACGACGACGCGGGGCTGCTGGGTGGTCGAGGACGGAGGCCGGATCACACCGCCGTTGCCGGCATTGATCAGAAGCACCTGCATCGTCGAGCGCACGACGGCCTGGACTTCAGCCATCATCATACGGGCGTTCATGTCGTCGTTCATCAGGAGATGGAAGCGGATGCGGCCGAGCCGCTCATGGATCTCGGCGAGCAGAGGCCGCCACGCAGGCTCCATCGGGGCGCGCTCGAGGGCCGAGCGGGCGCTGTTGATGTGGCCGATCGCCATCAGGTTGTCCGCCCACCGGCCGGAGCCGGCGGCGCACATGGCGAGGTCGCTTTCGATCATGCTCAGCAGGCTGATGACCGCCTGAAGCTTCGCCGGGTCGAAAACGGGCTCCAGAGGAGGCTGTTCACACACCCCGCCGCCCGTCTGGCCATACTGGCCGGCCTGGCTGCTTTGGCCGCTCTGACCCGACTGGCCCGGGTTTCCCCAGGGATCTTCCTGACCACACTGGCCCGACTGACCGGACTGGGAGCTCTGGCCGCTCTGGCCAGACTGGGAACTCTGCCCCGCCTGGTCGGACCAATCGCCGGGATAGCCGGCCCAGCATGGAATGGAAATAGCGATTGCCAGAACCCCGGTCAGAATCATGCGCTTCATGAAAACTCCTCCTGTCGGTAACCCAATTCTCTTGTCGTGACGGAGGAACGAAGCAATCTTTGTACCAATATCAAAACCGGCTTGCATGCAGGGGTTTGCCCGCCCCAGCCAGACGGATCGCCAAAAAAGCGGCACCCACCCCGCCGAAAAACCAGACGCTCACTTACAGTTCGAGGATGTCTCTGAACTTCTGATTCATGCGCTCGCAATCAAAGGAAGAGAGAGAGCCGAGAGTTTTTCCCAGAAGCTGCTTTTTGATGGTGAACAGAATACCCGTCATGGTCGACGGAAGCAGCAAACCGGCTTCCTGCCAGTCTCTGATTCGATTGTCTCCAATGATTTTCCGAGTGGTGTTGCTGGTGATTGCGGCAACCACAACCTCTTCACGGCGGTCGTTGAACGCTTTACCGCTTAAAATGGCCACAGGACGTTTTTTTGTCGCCGTGCCATCCGTGAAAACGATCTGAGCAAGGACGATATCGCCTTTCCTATATTTCGTCATACGCCGAGTCGGAGTCATTATCCCAGAGGTCCTTCAGAATGGTGGTCGGCTTGATCGTCATCGCCCGGAGATCCTCCACTTCAGAATCGCGTTCCATCTGGGTTTTGATGCTCTCCAGCACGAACTCCCGGAGCGATTTGCCCCGAGAAGCCGCGTAAGATTTGATTTTCCGATGTATTTCCGGCGTGACATCGATCGTCAGCCGCTCTCGTTTCTCTCCGACTGCCATAATTCTCCTCGTCAGTTTTATGCCATTGTAACATGTTACATCGCCTCGCAACCACGGAAAGCCAAGTCCAAGACCGTAGCTTCCGAGCGCCCCTCGCTACGACGGCTCCTCGTTCCAACCCGAAGCAAAACAGGCCGCACGTTTCCGTGCGGCCCGTTTCAAGAAAGATCAGAACGAATCAGCGCTTGTTCCAGAATTCATGATGATGAAATCCAGCCATGTCGACCGTCATGCTCGCATTCATTCCGGTCTGGTCATACATATAGCCCCACGCCTGCTTCCCATCTTTTTCTGCGAGAACATCGAGACTTCCGGCCGGAACCATGAACGTGGCCTTCCCATCGCTGCCGGTGAACTTGATGTCCTGCCAGACGCCACCCGTCTTGTCAGGGCTCGAGGTCGAGGTGATCGTCACTTTGGCGCCGGAAACGAATTCGGATCCGCTCGCCACCTTGACGACAAAGCTGCCGCCGGTGAAGGGCCTATCGAGATTGTAGAACGTGAAATGGGTTACCTGACCGACATAGAAGACATTTCCGCCAACGACCTGCCGCGTCGCGAGGCCTTCCTCTTTCCACTTGCCGGTAGCCGGATCAAAGGACCAGAGCGGAATCGTAGGTTCCGTCGGGACGTTACCGTCACCAACCGGAATCGTAAGCGTTGCGGGTTTCGAGGGATCGAGCTTGTTCCCGGCACCCAGATCGACATTCACGAAGCCGAAACTCTCGAAGGGGGTCGTCGAGCCGCTGGTGCAGACGCCCGCGAACACACCGGGGAAGGTGTCGGCATACCCCGCATCCCCAGGCACCTGGGTGACAATCGTGATGTCCGCGGAAACCACCGGGGTTCCATTCGCATCGAGAATGCTGTTGGCGGCGAACTCGACCTTGGCTTTTTTGGTATCCTGCCGGCCGTCATCCGTAAGAGCCTGCTGCACGCCCATGTTGACAGCGTTGTGAACGCTTCCGGCAGCAACCGTCTTCAGGGTATAGGTCGCCACGAGCGTCTGACCGCTTGTCCCCGGCTCAAAGGCATAGGTCGTCAGGCTGCCATTCCGGCTGATCGTGATTTTCACGATCCCGTCGGAAGGAACGGCCACATTCGCCAGGGTGAAGGCGCCACCAGCGGACGTCGTCGTGACATCGCCGGTCGTCAACTGCGCGCCGTTGATTTTGACATTCTCCGTATCGACGACATTGCCCTGGATCGTGACCGTGCCGGTACCGGCAGCATCGTTGTCGTCGTCGCCGCCGAACAGGTCGCAGCCGGTGAGACTGATGACGAGGGCAAAGGAACAGACCAGGGCGAACAAAACCTTCGTGAAAAACCGCATCTCCATCTCCTCTTCGAGCATAATGTTTCGGATATTCCGATCTCCCGAAGAGGATACCACATATTCCAAACCGTTCAACCCTTTAGAATAATATTGTTTGATTTATTATTTGGATCGGGAACGGCAACCCGAACGGATCGTGATCCGCCCGTTTGGCGCGCCGTAACGAAATATGTTTCCCGACAATGACGGAGGGGCGGGTTTGAAACCCGCCCCTACAGGAACATTCCAGGAGGTTCTGTCAGTTTTTCATGCTGTGGATCGGGGCCGGGATGCGGCCGCCGCGCTTCACGAAGCCGGCCGGCGACTGGCGCACGACATCCATGATCGGGCCCTTCCCGAGCAGGCCGCCGAAATCGACGATATCGCCCGCTTTCTTTCCCGGCACCGGAATGAGCCGGACGGCGGTCGTCTTGTGGTTGATCATGCCGATCGCCATCTCGTCGGCAATGATGCCGGCCAGCACATCGACGCTCGTATCACCGGGGATGGCGACCATGTCGAGGCCGACCGAGCAGACGCAGGTCATCGCCTCGAGCTTCTGGATCGTCAGGACACCCTCCTCGACCGCGCGGCACATGCTCGCATCCTCGGTGACCGGGATGAACGCGCCCGAAAGGCCGCCCGCATACGTGCAGGCCATCACGCCGCCCTTCTTGACCGCGTCGTTCAGCAGCGCCAGCGCCGCCGTCGTTCCGTGGCAACCGGTTCGCTCCAGCCCCATCGCTTCGAGGATGTCGGCGATCGAGTCGCCTTCAGCCGGCGTCGGGGCCAGCGACAGATCGGTCACGCCGAACGGGATGCCCATCATGCGCGAAGCTTCGCGGCCCACCAGCTCGCCCACCCGCGTGATCTTGAAACTCGTCTTCTTGATCAGCTCGGACAGCTCGCCGAAATCCAGCGCGCCCGAGTTCGCCAGCGCCGCCCGCACCACGCCCGGGCCCGAGATGCCCACGTGCAGGATCGCCTCGGCCTCGCCGACCCCGTGACAGGCGCCGGCCATGAACGGGTTGTCCTCGGGCTGGTTGCAGAAGATGACCAGCTTGGCACAGCCGAGCCCGTCGCTGTCACGCGTTCGCTCGGCCGTTTCCTTCATGATCTGGGCCATGCGATACACGCCGTCCATGTTGATGCCGGCCGCCGAGCTGCCCACGTTGACGCTCGAGCAGACCCGTTTCGTCGTGCTCAGCGCATCCGGAATCGAGTTGACGAGTAGTTGGTCGCCGCGCGTGAACCCTTTCTGGATGTTGGCCGTGAAGCCGCCGACGAAATCGACGCCCAGCTCGGTCGCGGCCCGGTCGAGAGCCGCGGCGATCGGAACGACGGTGTCGCCCTTGCAGGCTCCGGCGATCTGGGCGATCGGACTCACCGAGATGCGCTTGTTGACGATCGGAATGCCGAACTTGCGCTCGATCGCCTTCGCGGTCGGCACCAGGTTGGCCGCCGTGCGCATCACCTTCTCGTAAACCTTCGCGGCGCACCGGTCGACATCCTCATCGGCGCAGGTGAGCAGCGAGACGCCCACCGTGATCGTCCGGATGTCGAAGGTTTCGACACCGACCGCGGTGATCAGTTCAATGACTTCTTCAAGACTGTAAGACATGGCGCGCTCCGCGGCTCACAGCCGGTGCATGAATTTGAACACGTCCTCGTGCTGGATGAAAATCTTCACCTTCAGCTCGTCGGCCGACTTCTGCATCCGCGACTGGAACTCGTCGAAGCTGCAGTTCGCCTGGGCGACGTCCGTCACCATCATGAGGGCGAACAGGTCCTGCATGATCTTCTGGGTGACGTCCTCGACGTTGACGTTGCTCTCGGCAATCGTCTTCGTGATGCCGGCAAGCACGCCGGGCTTGTTGGCGCCAAGCGCCGTGATGACCACACGTTCGCGTTTTTCGCTGTTCATCGGATGCCCTCCGCAAGTCTGTCCGGGTCGGCCAGCCGGTCGATCAGCCCGTTCCCTTCGAGGAACGAGAGACACTTCCCGATCTCGCCCACATCCCCGAGCCGCTCGTGCGTGTCGGTTCCGATGGTCAGGTACAGATCGCGCAGCACCCCCGGGTCACGCCGCGCCCAGTACCAGGGATTCCGACTTCCGCCCGGCATCTCGAGGCCGTATCCGAACCGCCGTACCATATCACACAGCGGCCCCAGCCGCAACGAATCTTCGAGCAGGTCGATCGCCGGATGGGCGACGATCACGGGAATACGACACCATTCCCGCAGCCGTGCAAGCCCTTCGAGCGGCATGCCGCCCACCTCGTCTTCGCCCAGATACTCGATCAGCAGATAATCGAGACGGTTGATCTCGGGCCACGGAAGCTCCCCGAGCGCCATCCCGACCCGGTCGAGGCACGAGTCGAGCTCGGTGCCGAACCAGATTTTCAGTTGCGGGGAATTGGCCATGCGCCACCGGTCGGCTTCGGCCAGGTATTCGGTCCAGACCGAGTTCAGCCACCTCTCCGGCTCCTGCCGGCGGAATACCTTGCGCGTGTAGAAGTGGTCGCTGATGCCCACCCCCTCGAGGCCGGCCCGTGCCGCCTCGGCAACGATCTCGGGAACGGTGTACCGCCCGTCGGAGAAGGTCGTGTGATTATGGAGGTTGATGCGCCGTCTCATCGCTGACATGAAACCACAGACCGGCCCTTCTGTCTCGCCGTCCATGGGAGAGCCTCATCCGTGCTTTCGCTCATTCGGCAATGATTTCCTTCCTCTGCCAGGCCCAGGGGCCGAAGGGCCCGTCGTTGGCGAGCTCCAGGGCAGCCAGGGGAAGCGGTCGAAGCCTGCCGTCTGGGCATCGGGCGGGGGGAATACGGCGCTCGGCGAGGTATCTGAGGCGCCGGTCGGGTGCGGCATCGAGTCTCGCGGAGAGGCTTGCCGTGCTGCCGAACACCATGCGCAACAGCGGCGCCATCGGCACCGCCGCCCCGACGCCCGGATCGGGGACCCGCCCGGTCACGGCAGCCCCGATCGCGGCCCGGGGGATGCCTCCGGGCTTCCTGACGCCCTCATCGTCCGGCCGGATCAATCCCAGGTTCAGTCGCAACAGGGCCGCCCGGAGGGATCGGGTCGCAGGGGCGGGCTGCAGGCTCTGAATGGCCCGCGCCCAACACGCGGAGATCTCCGAGGCAGTTCCGAGGGCGAGAACCACGGTCAGCAGCAGGAACGGCAGCTTACGCAGATACGGTGCCAGGCGGAAAGCCGCAACGGGTGTCAGTGCCAGGATCGGCAGCAGGGTTCCCCGGAGCGCAAGATTGTTCGAGGTTCCCTGACCCAGCAGGAAAAACGGGATGGCAAGCGCCGCGACGGCCCAGGGAACGATGCGGCAAGCCTCCCTGACGCGCGCAGGGGCGAGCTGACCCGTCGGATGATCGAAGGAGGCCGGCGACGCCGTGGGGCCCGGCCGGCTCGGGATCAAGCAGCCCCAGGCCGCGATCATCGGCAGCCCGACATCCGCCGTCACGATCAGGGCATATAATATTATCACACATATCACACTCGGGGGCCATTCCGACGCGATGTTGGACAGAACGCCCCCCCAGGCTGCCCGCAACGCGATGTCGCGGCCGAGAAACAGCCACGAGACCGGCAGGACGAACATCGTGGCCGCGGCGGCGGTAAGGGCGGCGAGGCGGGCGCCGGCCCGGCCGTGGCGGGAGATCCACCAGCCGAGCAGCGGGAGCCCTCCGATGACGGTGAATGTGCTTCCGAGCACGGCCGAAGCCATCAGGAGCCCCGTTCCCAGAATGGTCGTGATCCGGCTTCCCCGGCCGGTGGCAAGATACGATTCGGCAATCATGATTGCCAGGAGCACCGCCGCGGCCGAGATCAGATGATGCACCGCCCAGATGGTTCCCGACGCGACGGTTCCGAGTCCCAGGCTCGAACCCACCCTCGCCAGCCACCATTCGTGCGATGCCAGCGGCTCGAAAACGGCGAAGATGGAGCGGGCGCCGCACTGCCAGAACACGAGATAGAGGAGCATCGCGAACATCGCGCGGGACACGGCGAATCGCGAGGCCCCCACGACGAGGAACGCGAGGGCGAGGCCGGCAGTCACGGTCCAGCCGAGGAACAGGGCGATCTTGACGGTCTTCCAGCCGGCCGGAAGCAGATGCCAGAGGGTGGCCGGGAGCATCCAGGGGGCGTAGTAGAAGGAAAGCCATTTGTCCGGCTGGTCCGGGGCGCGGACGGGAAAGGCGGGGGCGTCCGTCAGCGCCGTGATTTCCTGGATGTGCCAGTAGTCATCCCAGCAGACGGGATCGATGCAGAGCCCGGTGAACGGCTCCGTGAGATAGACGGCGCGGGGTGCCAGCAGCAGAACGAACGTGACGGCGAGCAGCGGCAGGAGAAGCCGGCGCCAGGACGTTCCCGCCATGCGCTCGTCGAACCGGGGAAGGTGATCTCGAAGCAGCCGTGCAAGCATCGCGGCGGCCACGAGGGCGGCACCATAGACTCCCGGAAGCGCCGTTCCGGGCAAGGTGCACGCGTTCATGGCGACCATCGCCAGCGTGTTTGCACCACACAGCACGAACAGGGCGGCGGAAGTCATACCGGAACCTTAGCATATCTTTGTCACGGCGTCGTGGTTCCTGCTATAGTGAAAGGGCATCCCGGAGTCCGGGGTGTATATTATATATATCTCTATTATATATGGAGGATATCGATGAGCGTTGGCACCCTTTTGCGCTGCGCGGCGGCAGCCGTTTTCTCTCTCGGCATGGCGGGCTCCCTTGCGGCGGCCGACCTGCAGGCAACGATCCTGACCACCCAGGGGAAGACCATCGAGGTCACGGCGATCACCCCGGAGGGGCGGATCGAATACACCCCCGAAGGCGGGAAGAAGACGGTGATCCTGTTCAGGGATATCAAGCGGATCGACTGGGACAAGGAAACCCGGATTCATACCGTGACGACCAGCGACGGGAAAACCCAGAAGCTGGAACGCGCCTGGATTTTCGCCGGGAACAGCGCCTACCTGTCGTTCACCGGCACCGACAAGGAAACGAAGGAAGACGCGAACGGCACGATCACGGGAAGCGACATCGCCAGCATCGAGTTCACCGACGCCGTCGCAGCCCCCGCCACGCCGGCTCCGGCAGATTCCGCCCAGGCGCCCGAACCCGCGGCGAAGCCGGCCGAGCCTGCCGCCCCGGCCACGCCTGCCGAACCTGCCGCCCCGGCCCCGGAACTCGCGAAGCCGGTGAAAACCGCCAAGAGACTTTCCACGAATAATATCGACTATACAAAAGATGCCGTGGCCGAGTTCGAGCAGAAGATGCCCGCGATCGCGGCAGCGTATGAAAAAGCCCGGGCCGCCGGCAGCCTGACCGCCGAAGAGAAGGATCCGCGGACCGACGAGATGGAGCTGAAAGAGATCCTTCTGCTGAGAGATCTGCACAACCTCTTCCACGGGATCGTGAAGAACTATGTCGCCGCTCTCGGGGACGGCTGGGAGGCCTCGGATGCCGAACTGGCCCCGTATCACGACAACCTCGCGGCGCTGCTTCCCCAGCTCGAGAAACTCGGGTACCGCAGCAGTTTCCATCCCGACGACCCGGCGTGCGAGAATCTCGAGAACATGGACCGAGCATTGATCGAAGCCCGCAAGGCGATGCTGCTGACGACGGCCCGGGGCAATGCCAATGCCGGTCAAAAGCTGATGGAGAACGTCGAGGCGACCCTCGAACAGGTCACGAAGGTGTTCGCGGACGCGAACCAGGCCGACCACCCGGCGCTCGCCCGGTTCAAAACCGAAGTCGATCGCGTGAAGAAGGCCTGCGAGGCCGGTTTTGCCGATGCCGGCAAGGCGAAGGAAACCGCCATGGCCGCCTGGGAAGCCCTGCGGGCGGAACGTGAGCGGCTGCAGGAAACCACCTACAAGATCGAGAACGGCCAGCTCCATCCCGATGCCTGGGCCGGATTCATCGAGGAGCTGGAGAAGTTCGAAAAAACCGAGACGGCCGTCGTGAAGCAGAAAATCGAGACCCTCGGCAAGATCTGCGGGGCCAACGCCGACACCCTCGAATCCGCCATGGAGACTCTTCTCGGCAAGAATCCCTCGGGCTGGGACTGGAGCGCCGAAGTCAAACATTTCGACAAGATCTTCAAGGCCATTCCCGCGTTCCGCAAGAGCATCGGCGAAGGGATCGCCGAGCAGGCACAGCAGAACCTCGCCATGATGAGCGCCTTCGCCGAGGCGATCCGGGCGAAGAAGTTCGACGAGCTGAAAGAACTCGTCAAGCTCGGCCTGCGGTATGACCCGCACAATGCGGCCCTGATCGACCTCACGACCAAGGTCGAGGAAGCCGCCGCCGGGGATGCCGCCGCCATCGAGAAGCAGATCGCCGAGCGCCAGTGGCCGGGCAACCACAAGGGATTCGCCGGCCCCGGCAGCCCCGATGAGCTGAACAAGGCCGCCCTCGAGTATTTCAACTCCACCTGCAAGCCCACGGAAAAAGCTCTCACGGCCTGCATCGTCGAGCCCGAATGGTATTGTTTCAAGCGCAATATATTCGGCCAGCCCGTGCAGTGGGCCCTGACCTTCTGGGTCGCCGTCGACGTCGAGGGCGAGACCACGCCCGATGTCGTCTACGCCTGGAGCATCTCGTTCCTGACCGAGGAGAACGTCGACGTCGTGAAGGCCCCGCCGTTCAAGTGGGCCGCCTTCAACTTCAAGCAGAAGATGAAGCGCGCCAACGTCCCCGGCCTGAAATGATCTGAAACGGCTCCAACCAACCGGCCCCAGGCGGCCCATCGCCCCTGGGGTCGGTTTTCTATATTGTTGAATACTTTTTATAACCGCCCTTGTTCGTGACGGTGACGAGCTTTTTCTTTTCGAGGGTTTGAAGGCATGCCTGGACGTTGGCTTCGCCGGCCATGCGGAACTTGCCGGCGATCTTCGATTTTGTCTTTGGGATGCGACAGAACTCGAGGATTTCGTTCGAAAGGGCATCGAGCGCGGAGGGAAGCGGCTTTCGCGGGAAAACCAACGTGGTGCCGAGGTTTCCGCCGCTGAGATGTTCGCCGGACTCGAAGGAGAGACACTCCCCGTGAGCGGCCAAAAAGTTTCTGAGCCGGGTCCGGATCTTCCCGCCCTCGCCGGTGGAGCCGTAGCCGTGGATGACGAGAATGCGGCCGCAATCGCCGCGACGCACCCGTTCGTTGTAATACCCGATGAACGCGTCGATGGCCTCGGCCGTCGGGAGCCCGTGCAGATCGATTTCGTTGCCCATGCTATGGTTCGAAGTATAATGAAAGAGAGAGGCCCTCTTCAAGCACTTGCATGCCGAGAGAAGCAACGCACCACAGAGCCACCGAGACACAGAGTCCGAAACACCTCAGCCCTGCATGGCGTAGGGGCGGATCGCGATCCGCCAGGGCCGTTGAAACAATTTTGAAATCCCCCTGGGAAAAGGGTTTTTGATTGTAGGAAAGGAGAGGAAAAATGGCCGAGAAACGCCGTGTGAGCGGGGTGGTTGACCGCATCGAGGGAAGCATCGTGGTCGTGCTCGTCAAAGATCCTCAGGATCCCGAGATGACGATCGAGGTCTATGTGCCGCGCAGCAAGATCAAGAAAGTCGAGCTCGAAGAAGGCGACCGCGTCACCGTGCTGGTCTGAACGCTGCCTCGGCGAGTCGCTCACGGCCGTGCACGCGTTTTCAGCTCCTGCTGAAGTTCATGAAGAACGTTGTCTCCCTCGGGATTCGGAAGATCGCGCAGCAGAGCAAGAGCGCGTGCGTGCTGCGTCGGCTCGGGAAACCGGGTGGCGAGCTCGTCCAGGATCAGGACTTTTTCGGCCGTGATGCGTCGCCGATCACGGTTGCCGGCCCACCGGATCATGACCACCAGAAGGACGATGCACCCGGGAAGTGCGAGCAGCCCTCCGAGGGTTTCCCCCAGCAGCCCGAGCAGCGCGATGTACAAGGGGATGGCAAGAACGACCGTCCCGCCGATGGCACAGCCCAGGCCTGCCACGGGCGAAATCGCATGCCGGGCGGCAATGGCCGCCAGTTCCGCGGCAAGCCGCGGATCATGCCCCGGCTCGGCATCCTTCGCAGAAGCCGCGCTGTCAGGGGCTGGAGAAGGATGAGAAAGTGGCGGTGCCGGTGGCGGCGGCGGCGGAGGGGAAACGCGAGGCAAATCCTGGCCCTCTGAACAGAACGACGGCGTCTGCGCCCAGGGAAGCCCGGGAAGGGCGCCGGGGACACGGATCACGAGCTGACCGGACGTTCCGTCGATCGCGAGATTCCACCCGGTATCGGCCCGGCTCGCTGAGAAACTCGCCAGTTCAGGGGCGGCGGCCTGCCCCGACAACGTCCATATCGCAGATGATATATTTTTATCGCTGTCGAGCATGAGGCAGAACTCACCGGCAACGGTGCTCTTGACGCGCAGAACGGTGCCGCCGCCACCGGCGGTGAGCCCCGCCAGCCATTCCTGAGGCGGCATGCCGGGCGCGGCGCTCCCGCCGGCCAGTTCCGCGAACGTTTCGAAAGCACCGATGATGGCTTCGGGATTGCCGTTCCGCCAGACATCCGGGCCGGCGCGGAGAAATGCGGCGAACGCCTGCAGACGGTCGGCCTGTCCGGCAGACACAGCCAGAACCCTCTTCCCGGCCATCATGCCGTCGTTCATGAGGCCTGCTCCCAGGGAGAGACGTGTTCGCAGGGTTTCACCTGCGGCTTTGCCGATTTGAGATACTGAAGAGCTTTCTGCGGCCAGGTAGCCGTGTAACCCGAGTAGAGTTCGTCACTCCCGTCCCGGACGATGACATTGTTCGAGGTATCTTCTCCGATCGTTCCGTAGCCGATCCCCGCCTGGACGAGAGTCACGAGGCCGCTTCCCAGCAGCCATTTCGTGAGGGAGGCAACCGCGGTGCCCGCCACCGCGCCTGCCAGGCCGGTTCCCACCTTCGCCGCAACCGAAGCGATGAGCATGAGCGACTCTGCCACCATTCCCAGACGCTCGACCTCGTCAGCGGCCGTGAACAGGCAGCGCAGCCCGGAACCGGCGTTCATCCAGGTCTGACGCCACCACGGATCGATGAACCGGGGGTCCTGGGCCGGCGGCATGCCCGCCAGGTAGATGCCGGCGAAGAGATGCGGCCAGGTGGCCAGCATGCCCATCGCGTATTCGCAGATCTCGATACCGTTGTAACGCGCCATCCGCTCCGGAACGAACGGGGTCGGAGTCTCGTCGCCCCGCGGGGAGCCGAACCGGCGCCGTTCCAGCCAGGCACGGATTCTGGCCCGATAGCTGCCGCAGACAAACCGGCCCGTCAGCCCGGCGAGGGCCTGGCACTCCTCCGCGCTGGCGGTAATCGCGCCGGGGGTGCCCAAGGCGGTCTTCTCGAACATCATGTTCAGCATGTTCTGGACCGGCCCGCGGAAGATCTCCGGAAGCGTGCCGAACGCCTTCCAGCTGCTGTCGCCCATGAACTGCGCGGAGTTCCGGTCGAACAGCGGGTTCTCGAGCTCCAGTTCGCCGTTGCCCGCCTCTGTCGCGAGCTCTGACAGCATGTTCATGAGATTCTGGCCGACGTTCACATCGGTGAAGACGGCTTCATGGATCGTGCCGTGCCGGTCGGGAATGCCGAACTTCACCCGGAACCGCGCATCGCTCACGTTTGCCCAGCTCAGGCCCTCGTATCGCAGCACGCATTTGCCGGTCAGGCCGTCGGGCCCGGTCCGGACGGAATCGCCGGCCGCGGGACGCAGGCTTCCGTGGCCGAGATTCTCCACGCGCACGGCGACGGGAACACCGCTCATGGCCCGTTCGACATGCGGCGGCAGGCAGACGAGGGCGACGGCATCGGCCGTTCCCGGTTTCTGACCGGCCACGACCCAGGGCGTGAGAGCGATCGGTCGCGGCTCGAGCGGGATATCGGCCGGCTCGGGCATCACGCGGACATTCCGCGCTTCCGGCCGGAGTCGCACCGTCAGGCGGGCAACCAGGGAACGCTCCGCCCGTTCCTTCGTATGCAGAAGCGGCCGCAGGCTTTCGATCATCCATGCCCCCCGCCCGGGAAGCGGCGGCACCGTTCGATCGGGCTCGAGCGCGAACTGCGCTGCATCGCCGCCTTCGAGCTTCAGTCGCTCCAGTTCGACGTATTCGGCCGGTTCGAGGGGGGTTTCCGGGGCATCTGTCCGCCGGAACGCAACGGCAAGGTGGAGAATGTCGGCCCCGTCGGCGGCCAGTTCCAGCTGGGTGAGGGTCAGGCCGCGGTAGGGGCGTTCCCCGCGGTTTTCGATGGCCCCGTGATAACTCCAGGCACACCGTTCGACGGTGGGGCGGAAGCGAAGCGCCACCTTCGCGGAAAAATATCGCGGCAGGTCTTCCTGGGTCTCGGCGCGGATTTCGAGGTTCACCCGGCCGTCACCCAACAACCACGGCTGGAGCGTCGCATCCCGGAGGAGATCGACATCGGGCCGCAGCCGGAGCGTGATCGTTCCCTGATCCATGCCGGCGTGCGCCCCGGAAACCGTTTCGATTTCGAGGATCTCCCGGTCCGCCACAACCGGCGGATTCTGGAACCGCCATGGTCCCAGCGGCCGCGCCTGAGCCCCGCGGGAATCGAGAAAGAAGGCGGTGATTGGGGGCAGGTCCCAGGCATGGCGGGCCGTGTCGAACACGACCTCGGCCTCGGCAAGCCCCGAAACCCAGGCGCCGAGCTGCATTCCCAGCCCGACCCGCACCGAGGCGCTCGTCGTGGCCGCGCCGGCCCGGGCCGTCACGACCAGCGTCGTGGCGAGGGTTCCCGACTCCGGCAGGCGGTCCAGGGTGATCGTGCACCGCAGCTGGCCGGTTCCGGCATCAGGCGTGACGGTCAGGGCCGGGACCGGCGGCTGAAAGGCGAGGGAAATATCGGCCTCGGTTGCCGGATGCCGCGACGCATCACCCATGATGCGCCAGGCCGTGATCTGCAACTCGGCCGAGGTCAGGGGGTCGACGTCGATCTGCTGCGCCGACAACTGGAGCACATACCCGACCGGCTGGTCGGGCGTCGCACGGGAGCCCGCCTTCTTGATCAGGGCCAGGCCGGCGATGAAAACCAGGAGCAGCCCCAGCGCCCCTGTTCCCGTCACCGTCTGCCACTCCGGAGTGGGGGCGTCTTTGGAAGCCGGCACCGGGTGTGTCGGCGGGGTTCCGCCCGGCGGCGTCCAGGTGATGCGCAGACCGGCCAGAACGGCGCGCGCCTGGCCGATGATCTCGTCGCCGAGGGCGACCACCTCTGATTTATTGACATTACTATAATCACCGCCGGCACCGGCCCGGAAGATGATGCGGATGCAGCCCGGGCCGCTCATCAGATACCCGTGGCCCTCCTCGAAATACTCGGAACTGCGGTATCCGCCGTCATCCCAGGAGCCGCCACGGAACTCCAGCTTGTTGAAGAGCATGAAGCCGGTGAATCCGTCGATGGAATACGGCCGGAGAACCGGAAACAGGGGGAAGGTCCGGCGAAGATATGCGGGAATTCCATCGGGGGTCTGCGTGTCGAACGGCTTGTCCGACCAGCCGACGACGACCGCGGCTTCACAGCCGAGGCCCGGCTGACCTTGAGCCGTGCGGGTCCATTTCCGTGAGACCTTGAATCCGCCGTTCGGCAGCTCGCCCTCGAGTGTCCAGCCCGAAGGCACGACCGACCGGATCGGCCCGAGATCGGAAGCGCCCCACGCGGCTTCGAGAACGACCGGCAGGCCGAGAACCAGAAGAAACACCGCCAGAACCGCGACCGGGACACGCGGCGGACACGGGCCATAGCAACGGGAATCGCTCATCGTCCTCTCGCTCGGAACGGATTTCTGCGCCGTCCTCTCCCGCGCACTGTAACACTCCCCGCGAAATGGGCGCAACAGGCCGACGGGTGGTATGATCGCCTCGATATGCGTACGGCCCTCGTGTTTCCTCCCCAGTGGGATCCCCGGCAGCCGCCGCTGGCTCCGGCTGTGCTGGCGGCCGCGCTCCGCCGGGCCGGGGCGGAGGTCATCGTCCGGGATCTGAATCTCGCGCTGTACCGGAACCTCCTTCGCCCGACAGCGCCGGGTGATGCCGATGACCTGCTTCTCGCGCGGCTGCTCGACCCGGCGTCTCTGCGCGATGCCCAGGGGTATCTGCAGACGACCGGCTCGCTCCAGCGCGTGCTCGACGAGCGGTTCGACCCGGCAGGCAAGGGCCGGCTGTTCTGGGACACCTGCGGCGGTCTCCCCTCGGCCGTCACGTCACAGGGCTGGCGAACCGCCCTGGAAGCTTCGGAAACCCTGCCGCTGGTGCGCCATCTGCACGTCGAAATCGCGGAGATCATCCGATGGGAACCCGATTTGATAGGCCTCTCCGCCATATCCGACACCCAGCTGCCGGCGGCTCTCGCTCTGGCTGCACGTTTCAGGCGCCATCTTCCCCGGGTTCGCATCGTCCTGGGTGGTGACGCCGTCACGTACCGGCGCAGGCTCCTTTCGAACCTCGAATGGCTTCGGACAACCATCGATGCGTTCGGGCTCGGTGACGGAGAGCCGCTCTTGACGGCGATCGCCCACGGTACCGAGCCTGTCATGGCTCCCAACGCCCTGGGCTGGCACAGCGACGGCAAGCCCGTGAGCGGCGATTCTATCGTAATGAATATATCAGATGCCGTATTGCCGGACTTCGGCACGCTGCCGATCGACCGGTATCTCACCCCGCATCTGGTGATGCCTCTCGAGACGGCCCGGGGCTGTCCCTGGGGCCGGTGCGCGTTCTGCATTCATCCGGTTCGGGCTGCGACGGGGCGGCCGCTGTACCGGTCCAAGCCACTCGAAAGAGTCGCAGCCGAGATTGGAACACTTTTCAAGGCCGGCCACCGGCGGTTTTTCATCGTCGACGAAGCCGTGCCGCCACCCCGCCTCAGGGAACTGAGCGATCTGTTCCTGGCGCTCCCGGAGCCTGTTTCCTGGATCGCCTATGCCCGCCTCGATGCGGGGCACACCCGCGAGGGGTTCCTTCGCGCGCGGGCTGCGGGGTGTCTCAAGCTGTTCATCGGCCTGGAGAGTGGATCCGACCGCATTCTGACCAGGTTTCACAAGGGAACCGATGCGGCCCGGGCCCGTCGGGTGCTGCACGATGCCGCCGCCGCGGGGCTGGCGGTGCACTGTTTCCTGATGACCGGCTTTCCGGGCGAGGAAGAGCGTGACCGCCAGGCGACGCTCGATCTGCTCGCCGACGTCTGGCCCGCGTTCGACCCCTTCGGCGTCTCGTTCGACCTGTTCCCGCTGACCGGCGAACTCGAAACCGACCTCACTGCCGATCCGGCAGCGTATGGCTGGAGCGGCCCGCACCGCGATTCCCACAACGACCTCGCCTGGCAGTTTCCGGTTCAATCAGGCCCCGCCGGCGCAGAGTCTCTCGTCACCTTCCGGGCGCGCATCACCAGCCTCGCAGACCGAATCTTCGGCCCCGCTTTCGGCCTCCGCCACGCCTCCCTCGCCCAGGATTCGCTCCACCTGCTTCTCCTCGAAGGCCGCGACGAGGGGCGAACATGAGACCTGGTGCTCATCTCTTTTTCCTGGGCACCTGAAGCCATCCTGAAAGAAGAGATGAAGAGATGATTTCTGGAATACCATAGAAGGAAAAAAGAAGAGAGGTACCATGGCACATCTCATAGGAACATCTGTTTACAAAAGTTTATCGGATCGGATCAACAAATTTCCTCTGGGGGCTCCGCCATCTCCGTTCTTGTCAAGAATTCTCGAGATCCTTTTTTCTCCGGAGGAGGCTGAACTGGTCGCCCAGCTTCCCGTGCGGAGTTTCAACGCCAGGAGAGCGGCAAAGGTGTGGAGGGTGAGCCTTTCGAAAGCCCGGAAGACCCTCGACGGACTGGCCGACAAAGGGCTGCTGGTCGATGTCGAGCACCAGGGCGAGTCGGTCTACACGCTGCCTCCCCCGATGGCCGGGTTCTTCGAATTCTCGATGATGCGCATTCGTTCAACCCCTGATCAGCACGAATTGGCAAAGCTCTTCTACCAGTATCTGAATGTCGAGGAGGAGTTTGTCCGCAATCTCTTCGAACCCTTTGAAACGCAGTTGGGGAGAGTGTTCATTCACGAACCGGCGGTCGATCGGCAGCCAGGCCTCGAGGTGCTCGATTTCGAGAGGGTCTCCCATATCGTTCAGGAAGCCTCTGCCATCGCCGTCGGCACCTGTTACTGCCGCCACAAAATGCTTCATGTGGGAAAAGCCTGTGATCAACCTCTCGACATGTGCATAACCCTGAACTCCGCCGCGAAGTCCCTGATCAAGCACCAGATCGCGCGTCGGATTTCCCGCGAGGAATGCCTGGACATTTTCCAGCAAGCGAGAGACGGGGGTCTCGTTCAATTCGGGGAAAACGTGCGGGAAGGGGTAAACTTCATCTGCAACTGCTGCAAGTGCTGTTGCGAAGGAATGATCGCCGCTCGCAGATTCGGGTGGCTCCACCCGGTGCATACCACCGCGTTCTTGCCCGAGGAGATCCCCGGCCGATGTGTCGAATGTCGTCGCTGTGAGCGGTTCTGCCCGGTCGAAGCCATACGGATTCGCCCGTCCGGACAACAGGTTCAACCCGGCGAGGCCGCCCCGCATCTGACGGTGGATCTCGACACCTGCCTCGGATGCGGCGTCTGCGTCGGTGGCTGTCCTTCCAAAGCCTTGAACCTTCGACCGCGTCCCACCCGCATTCTCACCCCGGTCAACTCGACGCACAAGGCCGTTCTCCAGGCCATCGAAAAGGGGACCCTGCAACACTTCATTTTCGACAACCAGGCGCTCGACAGTCATCGCGCCCTGGCAGCGATTCTGGGGGTGATTCTCCGCCTTCCCCCTCTGAAGCAGATTCTCGCCAGTCGTCAGTTCAAATCGCGGTTTCTCGAATGGCTGCTGAAAAAGTATAAGTTCAATCCGAAATAATATATTATTTTTCAGAAGCCCTCGGAGCGAGTCAACGGCCGACAGATGCAGTTCCCTGCGCTTTGTCCGCCTGTTCTGGAGCATGGAGCCACAGATCGGCGGCTTTTCTGGTCGCGATGGCGCCCAGGGGGGCGGTCAGGAGGATGCTCAGGGTGGCGAGAGCCAGGATCGTCTCGCCAGGCCCGGTGGGGAGGCCGGCGGCCTTCATGGCCGCGAGGGGGGCCGCGCCGATGGCAGCCTGGACGCTGGCCTTGGGGAGCCAGGATGCCGCGAACACGAGGCGCTCGCCCCAGGTGAACGAGCTGCCGAGCTGAGCCGCCCACACGCCCGCCGTTCGCGCGGCCACGCCGGCAAAAATGACGAGGACCCCGGTCAGGCCGGCGTTGCAGGCGACATCGAGACGGAACTCGGCGCCGACGATGGCGAACAGCAGGATTTCCGCGAAGACCCAGATCTTGCTCAGCTTCGATGCTATTTCGTGAGCTATTTTCTCCCGGCGGGTCAGCATGATGCTCCCGATCGCCATCGTCGCGAGGAGTCCCGAAAACGGGGTTGCCGGCCCGACCGAGCGCTCGAGATTCACGAGGAGCAACGCCAGGGCAAGAATGGCAAGCCCCCGCTTCGTGGCCCGCGGGTTGAAGGTTTCAAAGAGTTTATACAGAACAGCTCCGGCAAGAAGCCCCAGAACAAGCCCGTTCAGCAGGGCTATGGGAATTTTCACGAACTGGCCGAAGATGTTTGTATCGGCATTGGTATACATTGATATAAATACGTTACAGATCAAGATATTGACGATGTTATCCAGGGAAGCGGCCGTCAGGATCAGTTGCGGGATGTTCCGCTCCGTTCCGCGTTTTTCCTCGATGCACTGGAGCATGAACGGGATGATGACCGCGGGCGAGACGGCAGGAAGAATGAACCCGAGCGCGAATGCCGAGTTCCAGGAAAACCCGAGGGCGGCGTGGGCGATGAGCGCCACCGTTCCCGCTTCGAGCAGGCTGGGAAGGATCGACAACGCCAGCAGCCGGAAGCCGAACGTCCGAAGCGTCTGCACATGGATCGAAAAACCGGCGCGCAGGAGAATGACGACGAGAGCGATCAACCGCAGATCCGTGCCGATGGCGAGCAGGTTCGGCGTCAACTGGTTCCCGTAGGAAGGGCCCAGCAGGAAGCCGATGATGAGAATGCCGATGAAGCCGGGAAGCCTGATTTTCCGGGCCCCCCAGTCGACCAGCAGCGACAGAATCAGAATCCTTGCAAGACTGAAAGCCACAACATGCCCCTTTTCACCGACAGTGCCCCCGGAAACAGAAAAACTCCTGCCTTCCGGTTTTCGCAAGAAAACCTTCTGCAGGAGTCATCAGCTTCAGAAAAGCGTTTGAAGGGGAACCCCATCCCCTCGATCGTGGAAACAATCCTACCAGAAGATCGAGATTCAGCCAACCATTTTCCATTTTGGATGGGTTCCCACGGATTCATTCCATTTTTCCAGCGGGTGCTATAGAATCGAGTCTGTACCTGAATTCTGAGAATTGGTCGTTGAGAGAGGGTGACCGCCATGGACAATGCGACGAAGATGATTTCCGCGCTGTATTCCTTCTGGGATACGCATTTCGGTTCGGTCCAGCTTACCAGCCTCGGTGCCGGCTTCGATCATTCGATGATCGCCACGCTGGTGTTCCTGGTGATCCTACTTCCGCTGCTGGCGCTGTTCCGGCGACTGCGGCGTCATGCTGCAGAGCTCGGAGAGCGCCCCGGCTTCAGCATCGGGGTGGGCGAACTGACGCTCGTCTCGCCGGCGGAGCTGTCGGGGGTGCTCCAGGGGGTGATCCGGCTGCTCCGAATCGCGGCCCTGGTGTTCCTGTTCTTCTGCTGGGCCGCGCTGATCACCGGCTTCTTCCCGGCAACCCGCGGACTGGCCACGGCATCGCTCCGGTGGCTGTTCAGCGGGGCAGCGGGCGTCGGGCGGACCATCCTGTCCTGGCTTCCGGGGCTGGCGACGATCCTGTTCATCCTGTTCCTGACGTTTCAGGCGATGAAGCTGGTCTCGGTGATCATGCAGGCCGTGGAGCGCGGAAGGGTCTCGATTCCGGGGTTTCATGCGGAATGGGCCGGCCCGACCGACAAGCTGGCGCGCTTCTTCCTGCTCGCGCTCGGCATCGTGCTGGGAGCGCCGTTCCTGCCGGGCTTCGACTCACCGGCGTTCCAGGGGGTCACGGTGTTTCTCGGCGTGTTGCTCTCCCTCGGATCGACCGCCGCCGTGGCGAACGTCGTGGCGGGCGTCGCCCTGATCTACATGCGGGCTTGCCACCCCGGTGACCGCGTCAGGATCGGCGACACAGAAGGCATCGTGATGGAAACGGGCCTGCTCGTGACGCGTATCCGGACTCAGGACAACCAGGTCATCACGCTTCCCAACGGGCTGGTGCTGAGCCAGCCGGTGATCAACCTTTCGGCCCTTGCGAACGAAGAAGGCGCGGGAATTTCGGTGGAGCTGACCCTCGCCTACGACATCGACTGGCGCCAGGTGCACGAGCTGCTGCTAGCGGCGGCGAACGGCACGGAAGGCGTGATCCGGGAACCTGCCCCGTTCGTCCTGCAGCGCGGATTCAGTGATATCGCGGCGCTCTACCGGCTTCAGGCTTACACCCGGGATGCGACGAACCTGCCGCGCACCCACTCGACCCTTCGGGCCAACATTCTCGACGCGTTCAACAAGGCCGGCGTCGAAATCCTCTGCCCGGCCTACGAATCGAGCCGCGACGGCACGCCTCCCATCATTCCTCCGGCACGCCGACCGGCCTGACCCCGAGCGGCGGCGCGCATCTGACAGCAGAAATGACGACGATTCCCTGCACCATCCGGACCTGGCGAGTGCATATCGTTTCGCTCCTGCTTGCGCTCACCATGCTTCTGGCACCGCTGGCCGTCCCTCTCATCCGGGGATATGCCTTCCGGCCGAACGAGGCGGTCATTTTCGTGACGGCCTTCACCCTGACAGCCTTGATCATGACGATCGCCATTTCGATGACCATGGGCCTGGCCATCGTGTTCGAGCCCGAACGTGTCTCGTTCCGTCCCACGTTTCGGCGACGCACGGATCTTCTCTATGCCGACATCACCGAGGTCTCTCTCGATCTGGAGTTCGACGGCCTCAAACCCGTCACCCGGCTAACCCTCTGGGGTCGACCGGATGGCCGGGAGCTTCTCCGGATCGACATCTCCGCCCTGCCGCGCCCCGAGCAGACGAGGATCCTGCAGATCCTGCACGAAAAAATTCCCGGCCTCATCCTGACGGGCCATGCCTGCGAACTTCTCAGCGGAACACCGGCAAACCTCGACCAGCGCTTCCAGCGCATGAGCTTCGCCATGGGCGTGATCGGCTGCGTCCTGCTCCTTCTGAAGCTGGCCCACCTGCTTCTCCGCCGCTGACGAACCCGTTCAAATCCGGTGAGCGGCCTCGTCGAGGACTTCGGTCGCCCATTGGTTGAGACTTTTTCCGCTCGTTTTCGCGGCCAGCGAAACGGCTGCATGGACCTCGGACGGAACACGGAACATGAGCCTGCCGGAAAACGTCTTCTGAGGCTTTTTTCCCAGTTTTCTGCACGTTTCCAGATAATCGAGAACCGCTTCGTGAAAAGCGTCTTCGAGCTCGGCGACACATTCGCCGTGAAACGTGATGAGATCTTCGATTCCAAGAAGACGTCCGTAAAAGAGCCGGTCCCGGGAATCGAACTCGATGCGAGCGGAAAATCCCTTGTAGGTCATCAGATTTTTCATGGCTTCACCTTCATCTCCGCCAGGAATGCCCTTACAGCCTCGACCTGATACAGTTTTGCCTCTCTCTGCGGATGTGGCCGGTGAAAACTGACGATCCTGTCTCCAAAGGCAAACCTGACACGAGAACCCCAGCCTTCGATCACCAGCCCTCCGAGCGCAACAAGCAGCTTTTCGATGGCTGCAAACTCGATATTCGCTCTGGCCGGTTCCGCAAAGATCGCTTCCAGCGTTTTTCGATGCCTGCTGTTCACAGATAAATGTATCCCCTTTCGCTCAAGATGCAATCATTTTTTGCTAGCACTCGAGAGAGACCGGGATGCTGTGATTTACGAAGCTTTCTGGAATTCTCCGGAGATGGTTTCGGGGTTCTGGCCGGCGATGGCGGCGAGAAAGGGGCGGCCGTATTTCGCGAGTTTCTGGTCGCCGACCCCTTTGATAAGGCGCAGGGATTCGGAATCGGCGGGCTTGAGGGCCGCCATCGAGGTGAGCACCGAGTCGGGGAACACCATGTACGGCGGGATCCCCTGTTTGCGGGCCAGCAGCAGCCGGAGCTGCCTGAGCGTCTCGAACAGCGGCAGGGAAGCGGCATCCGCACCTTCGACCGCAATCGTATCCGCCCCGCCGCGCTTGCGTTTTTTTGACCGGCCGGACAGGCCGGGCTTGCCCAGACGCACCGCACCATTGCCTTTGCACAGATCGAGACCGGCAGGCGTGACCTGGAGTAGCGGGTATTCCCCGTCGGTCACCGCAAGCAAGCCCTGGATGACGAGCTGGTCGATCCAGCCGCGCAGGATGGCTTCGCTGAACTCCTTCATCAGCCCGAAGACCCGCAGCGTGTCGTGCCCGTTCGAGATGATGCGCTCGTCGGATTTGCCGAGCAGGACGCTGATGACGTAGTTTCCGCCGAACCGGCTGCCGGTGCGATAGACGGCGCTGATGATCTTCTGGGCCGTTACGAGAGCCTCGTCATCCGGCAGCGCCGTCGTTTCGCCCAGACACACGTCACACGCGCCGCACCCCTGCCCGGAATCAATATCCGTTATTATATCTTTATAGATATTGCTATCCGTCTCCGTGGGAGGCGGATAGGGTTTGCCGAAATGTTCGGCGAGCAGCCGGTGGCGGCAGACCGGGGAGACGGCATACCGGCCGATTTCCTTGAGCTGGCGTTCGACGACGCGACGACGTTCCGGCGTCATTCCTTCGTCGCGGAACGAGAGGGCCCGGTGCGTCGCGAGATCGCCGGCCGAGAAGAACAGCACGCACTCGGCAGGCTCGCCGTCGCGGCCCGCGCGGCCCGACTCCTGCTGGTAATGTTCGATCGACTTCGGGGTGTTCGCGTGGATGACGTATCGCACGTTCGACCGGTCGATGCCCATCCCGAACGCGATCGTTGCGACGACCACGTCGAGCCGCTCGTGGACGAAGTCATCCTGGGTGCGCGCCCGAACGGCGGCTTCGAGGCCCGCATGATACGGCGCGCACGAGACGCCCGCCTTCGCGAGGCTCTTCGCCAGCCGCTCGACTTCCTTGCGGGTCTGGGCATACACGATGCCCCCCTCCCGTGGGTGGTTGCGGATCACATCGAGCACCTGCCGCGCCTGGTCATGCCGCGGAAACGCCCGATACGTCAGGTTCGGCCGGTCGGGATGGCCGACCAACGATACCGGGTTCCGCAGGCCGAGCTGATGCCGGATATCCTCCTGCACGGCAGGCGTGGCCGTCGCGGTCAGCGCCATGCGCGGCACGTCCGCAACCTGCTCCAGCAACGGCGCAAGCTGGCGATACTCGGGCCGGAACTCATGCCCCCAATGAGAGACACAGTGCGCCTCGTCGACCGCGACGAGGCCAAGATGCGGCCGCACGGCCTCGATCAGGCCCCCGGCGACGAGTCGCTCGGGACTCACATACAGGAGTTCGAGCGAACCGTCACATATCGCTGCATATACCATCTTCCGGGCCTTCTCCGGCGTCTGGGAATGGAGCGCGCCGGCGTTCAGGCCGTTTTCCCGGGCGGCCGCCACCTGGTCATCCATCAGGGCGATCAGCGGCGAGACGACGAGCGTCAGCCCGATCCCGCACGCCGCCGGAAGCTGGTAACACAGGCTCTTTCCCCCGCCCGTCGGCAGGATGACGAGCGCATCACGCCCGCCGAGCACGGCCGACACGGCTTCCCGCTGCATCGGCCGGAAGCCCGTATACCCCCACGTTCGTTCCAGCACGACAGCCGGGTCCGGCAAACCTGCGCCATCCGGGCGCCGCCGGCCCACTTCCCGCGTCGTGCGGGTCGGGTCCGGCTGAACCGCGCCATCCGGGCGCCGCCGGCCCACTTCCCGCGTCGTGCGGGTCGGGTCGCCTCTTCCTGGTTCCCAGATTCCGCTTCGCATATATTTTTCATTCTATAGTATATCTTTGACCTCCAGATTCGATCCGGACGATTATGATTTCCTCATTCCGTCCGGCGATTGGCAATCTATACCAGCGTTTTCTGCCCCGGCCGACCTGGTGGATGTCGAGATCAGCCCATCTGCCCCTCAACCCCTGCCGGAAAACCAGACGATGAATTTTTCCGGTGTGTTGGTTCCCAAGCCGAATCTCGGCGAAGGCCGAATCGACAAGGACGGCGGAACGATGGATCTCCTCGATACATACGAGGTGACGAGCTGGGAACCGCCATCCTGGAATGCGCTTCTGGGCGAGGATGTAGTCCAAACACTGGCGAATGTTTGGGAGTTCCCTTTTACCTCCCAGATCAGCTCTGGAACCTACATTATCAAGGCAGCAACAACGCTGAAACTCAAGGAAAAGGACACCGGGAGCGTGGCCGAGATCAAGGGCTCGGGGAGGGTTTCCCTCAAGGCGGTTTCCGGTTTGAAAATCGAATCCCCTCGGCAAGACCTAACCTACCCGAAAGATTGGATAGTCAAGGTCGTAACGAGCCTGGACAAAGATCAAGCCGGGTGGGAGACCCTGAAATGGTTTGTCAATGACAAGGAAGTGAAGCCCAATACCACGGTTCCCCCCTGGACCCTTGAGTTGAATAAGATCGGCACCTGGACCTTGAAGGTCTCCCAGCCCGATCCCGCAAATCCGCAGATCGAGCTTGCCTCCGATACCGTGACCTTCCGGGTGAAGCCGGTTTCCGTTTCGATCAACCCCACCCGGAAAATCGTCGCTTTCGTCCCCAACCAGGAAATCGATTTCCAGACCACCGTTGAACTCGACGGGCACCAGCTTCCAAAACCCGGTGAGTATGCCAATTGGGGCTCCAAATGGAAAGCAACGGTGAAGAATGTCGAGTGGAAGGGAATAACAGTCCCGAATGGGTGTGCCCCGCTCGAGCCTGACCAGAACAATTTCATTGAGGCGAAAACAAGTTTCCAGACTCCCGGCGCGGAAACCGTCCTCGCCACGGTAACGATTCAGATCGAGCCGCAAAAAGTCACCAAGAATACTCCTCCGGAAATTCTAACATTCCCAGCAGTTCGTGCGGATCTTTGGTCGATTCCGACTCCAACATTGATTTCTTTGACCGGCCATCTTCCAACAATCGCCTTGTTAGGTGCAGGCCGAACATTCGATGTTGCTTCGGGAGTTATCAAACTAGGCCAAGTTGAACATAAGTGGTTTGCCGCGTCCGGGTTTGATCCGGAAATAGAATATGCCCCGGCTCTTTTCGACCCTAAGGTTGAAAAGGCTTCTTGTAAGAAAATAAATTTCAAATGGGATGGCCCATTGAAGAAAGATGATATAGGTCCAACGTTTGTGCCCGTTTTTCCGAGTTCTGGTACGGCAAAAATACATTTGCTGACCACCTTGGATTTCGAAATAAACGAGATTCCTTTGACAGATTTAACCTATCCCGTAATCGTTAAATCAATTGCTGATGTCGTTGAAAAGAAGATCGTTCCTTCCAGCTTTACAATGTTGCTCGGTGAGCAAAACAAATTTGAATTCATCTATGAAATTAAACCAGATTTCGAAAAGGAATTCGCCATTGCCATGAATTCACCGGCATGGTCTCAAGTCGGGGTGGTTATTGGCAATTCAAATCCTTTCACATATACGGCCAATGGTCCTGGTGACGTAAGAATAGATTTCAAATCAATTTTTTCATATGTTGAGAGCGATTTTAGTCCACCAGCTCCAGGCGGTAATGATTTTGTATCCGACTTTGTTAACGGGACAGTTAATGAAGTAATTTTAGGTTTAAAAGAAGTCTCTTTTACAGGCCCGAATTACCACATGGTCAAAAAGGACGACGGAACTCAAGACTATGCAGCCCCGCACTGGCAAGACAATTCATCCCCCTTAGATGGTGATGCAGATGATCCGGGTGACAGAAAATACCCTATTTGCTTTACTCGAAACACTAAGATGAAAGTTTCTGCAAAGTGGGCAATTAAACCAGCAGGGCTTAATGTCTCAATTATAATTAAGGGTGACGGTCCCGGCAATCTGGTTTTTCCTGAAACAGCGGCAGTAGTCAATGGAAGTGAGTTAATAGTCACTGATGTGGAATGTTTGAACCCTTTCGTAAATGAAATCGCCTTTTTCGATCCTCTTTCGATTAATTGGCATTTTTCAATTGATGGTGGCTTAACTTGGCGAGATGCAGGAACAAGCACAAATCAAACATATATAACACTTGGTGATCCACTAACTACTGTTTTTCATACACTTGCTCAGCTTGGCTGTAAAAACGCTGCTGGTGAAAGCACAGTACAGGCGTGTACAGAAAAAATTTGGAATGAATTCATTGACCGAGATGTTCGTCGCGCTGATGGTGTTCAACTCACCTATTATTCCTCTTACAACTGCAGCAATGTTACAACTGCCGACCTTCTTGCTAAGGGTGATGGACAATGCGGGGCTTGGGCAAAACTCTTTATTGACATGCGAAAAGTCCAAGGCATCGATGACTTAAACGAGTATGTCATCTTTGAGCCCATCATTGATGATGGTTTCATTGTGAAGAATTGGTCGTTTTCGGGTCCCGGTTCAAGCGGCATTGCCAGTCACCCCTATTTGAACATCCCTGATTCTCCGATTGTTTTACCGACCAGTTACAATTGGAAGTTTGCAGAAGTCAATGATGAGCCGGGTATCCCAGGCCAGGGAAATCCAAATCCGGCATCGCTATTCAGCAACCATCAGGTAGTGATTAGTGGTCAGTATTATGACCCTTCATACGGTTTAAAACACGCCAGTCTAGAAGAAATTGACGATAATGCAATCGACGGTTTTTACCGAGGTCCTGGGCTATTACCTGTTGATGAACCAGCAGTAAATTTAGATCTCAATGGCGATGGCGACAAGACTGATTTGGGTGTGAAAACATCGGTTATCATTTTTCGAAAGAATTCCCCAGGTCTAGATATCAAAGAAACCAAACTGGATTATTGAGGTGGGTCGATGAAACTATCCGTAGCCATATTAATTTGCCTGTTCAATTTTTGTGCCTCTGTTACAGCTCAAGACCTTTCTGCCCCTCCTTTGCAAATTGCTGGCGCAATGGTATCGACGCAAGCCAATGCGAAACAAATAGCCTTTGAGGCATATGCAAAGAAAATGCATGCCGAGGTGCTTTCTAATGAGAGTATACAGACCATTGCCATTGTCACCCTAGGTTATGTCGTTCGTGACTTTGCCACCAAGGGCGAACGTATCTGGGAAGCACGCGTTATGACCATCGACGGCAGTTTGAGAGCTATCATCTGGGTCAACCCTAATTCAGCCAGGGTCCATTTCGTGTGCGGTCCTTGGGAAGAAAAAGCTGAAAATTAGGCTAGGTGTTTTCAGGCCCCCGCTCTTGGTCGGTAAACCATATGCGCCCCCAGGCAGTCTAGCCGCTGGGTTCAGCCACTGGTGCGCCCCAAACGCGCAAGCTGGTCTCTCTTTTCGGGTCCGCTTCCCGTACAGGCACGCGTTAGCCGGCCTATTATTCAGAGATTCCTTGAAACATTAGGATCAAGCCCCGAGCCAAGAAACGTCGACCAAAAAACTATCAACTGTTACAAGGGGATCGGCATCATTTCAAGGAAATCGGGCATCGAAGCAAATATAGGAAATTGGCTTAACTAAGTGCCATTCTATCACGTCCCCGGATAATATTCTATATACTACAAACGTTTCGGGGTGGTTTTCATCAGTAGAACGAATCCAGGCCCCAGGGGATCTCCGGGATACTAGAGAAGCTCGCTCCGAACTGGACCTCGATGCGGATCGTGTTGTCCATCCGCCGCGGGATTCCAAGGCGTAGGGTGCCTTCCCCGACCGACCAGTCATACACGCGCAAGAAGCTTCCGTCGCGCAGATCCCTTTCCAGGGTCGGTCCGAACGTGCCCTTCTCATGGAAATTTTTCGGCGCACCGAGTCGTTGGATCAGATCGCGCTTGATTCGCTCGAAGACATCCTGCACGAATGACGGTGTTTTTCCGGTATCGATCGCCAGAACCGTCTTCTCGACGGTATCACCGCTTCGAACCACGATCAGACGCTGACGAGACGAAACTTCTTCGAACACGCGCCGCTCGATGAAGTCGAACCCGCCCCATCTTTGCAGGGAAACGGAAGTTTCAGGTTCGGCTGTGACGAGATCGGAAGCAACCGGCCTCGCGAAAGCCCGAAGCGCTTCTTCGTAAGAGCTGCCCGGCCTCCCGGCTGTCAGCATCGCGATGACTGGGTCTTCGGAGACACTGGTTGTTGCGGAGGGAGCTGGAATCGTCTTCAGATGTCTCCCGGTCCTCAAGATGGCGTCGATGTCGCGCTGATAAAAAGCTGTGATCTGCGTCGAGCGAGTCCAGAGGCCGCCCGTCGTGTCTCTGTGGTTCCTGAGGTATTCGACCCCGAAGGTGTCAGCACCTCGATGATAGCGGTATCGCAAACCGAGATCGGAGGTGTCGACATCGAGCAGGAGAGGGTTGACCTGGTCCTGGCTGAATAGTCGATAATGTATTCCGAAATCGTGTGGGCCTTTATGCACATTGAGGTTCAGAGCTGGTGTCCATTCATGGCTCCGCTCTCCGCCGTTGTCCAGCAATCGGTTTTCCATGGTCACCCCGAGGCGCCCCGGAAGATCGGCAATCCTGACCGAATGATCGAAACCGAGCGAAAGCTGGTTGAGTCTTCCGTCTCCGGCATCCCTCACATTGTCGTCGAGAAACCTGTACGAAAAGCCCAGCCTTCCCGACAGGCGATCCGAGAAGGTTTTCGAAAGATCGGCGTTCATTGATCTGACGTGCGTATCGAGTGTTCTCGCCGAATCGATGTGTTCCTCGATGAACATATCGATGGCGCCGAAAACTCCTGAATATTGATCGACGGGGCCTTGCAAACCGAGCCCGGCAACCCGTGTCGTCCGGCAGTTGGCCGTCTCCCAGCCGTCCTTGAACCTCTGTAGCCGGAACTGGGCGGACCGACCGGATTGGAGATTCCAGGTGAAAAAGCCCTCGGCGGTTTTTCGATCGGGGGAAACGTTGGCTCCGGCCGGCCGGAAATCCTGTCCGTTCGACTCCATGCGAAGCCTGTAGGTGAACTTGGAACTCCCGCCCGACAACTGGCCGTATACGGCGGTATCGCGCCGGTCGAGTCCGCTGGCGGGACCGTTCGTTCCGTCGTGATCGCCTGAGAACCACGCCAGCTCGCCTTCGAGCACGGAGGGGCGGTTGAACAGTCTGCCCTTGTTCTCCATGATGACGCTGAGGGTTCGCTGATCCCGTTCCAGCGTTCCATACTTTTGGTAGGCATCGCGGTGGTTGAACACGAAATTCAAACCGGTTTTGAATCGTTCGGCCTGTTGGAACAGCCAGGAGAGGCCGGCAGTCCGGTCGCGGTTCTCATGGAGGTTCTTCCAGTTGTAATCGCTTTGGCCCAGGACTAGCAGAAGCGAATTCCGGTTCCTTGCTCCGGCATTGGAGCGTGGTTGCAGCTCGATCTGAACGCCTTTCAACGAGCGAACGAGGGTGCGGTAGCTAAAATTGGCGTAGAAATCACCGAGCTCCAGCCGGTATGGAAGCGGCCCGTCTCCCTTTTCCCGGGAAAGGCGGAACCGTTCGAGTTCTCCGCCCCAGGCGTCAGAGCGGTATCTTGAGTTGTTGGCCACGCCCATCAGGTCGAACTGCCAGTGGTCGAATTCCGAAAGCCGGTTCGTTCCCTGCAGCTGGAGTTCATCGTAATAATGGTTGCCGAGGTTGCCGAAAAGCGCTGCATTGTCGTTTCCATCACGCCCATACTGGTCGATTCTGAGGGTGTCGTAACCGGTCAGAACCCAGTCGCCGTCTTTCGGAGTTGAATCTTCGGCAATGACGGGCAATGCAAGGAGGGCGGTCATCGCGAACAGGAAGGGAAGGAATCTGAGAGCAATGATTTTGGTCGTTCTCATGCTCGTCACCGCCCTTCATTCGATGTAAGAGGGATCGACTGGCTCAATCGAAGGATGAACTCGTTCTTCCCCTCTATCCTGCGAAACCCCTTCGCATGATCATCGAACTCGATCTGCGTTCTGACGACGGCCGAAAGCCTGGTCTGGACGTTGAGTTCGAGCGAAGCGCCCGAATTGACGGTGTAGGTTTCCTCGAGCGGATGAATCGACTCGACGGCGAGGATCCTGATTCTGGCATCTCTGGGAACCTCGGCGGACATGATGTCCAGAAAACGGTTCTTGTCGTAAAATCCCTGCGAAAGATACTTCTCGACCGTTCCACTTCCCCAGCCGTCGAAGATCGCCGACAAAGCCTGTCTGGCCAGATCGGGAACCCTGGCCCGAGCTTGTTTGAGTATCTGTTGTATATCGGGTGAATTACGATATGATTCGGATGGCCCCACCCACGTCGCGACGATCTGGTCGGGTCCGGCGATGGGCTTGAATGAGCGGAACTCACCCCCATGAGCCGGCGGAACTGCGGACCAGATGAACATCGTGATGGAAAGCGCCTTCAAAATGACGGAAAGGAAACGGCCGGTTTTTTGTATATGAGTGGTGTTCATCGGATCCTCCTCCTGACTCCCGCGGAAATCGTGGCGGATTCGACGATAACAAGCCTCAGATCTCCAGTCCGACGGTCGATAGCCGCCTTGTCGTTCACTTTCTCGACACGAACGGTGATTCGCACGGTTCGATCTGTTTTCGATTTCATCGTGAACGTTATATTCTGGCCCAACATGAAGATGATGGAGTTCATCGTCTGGCTCACGATATTCGTAGGCTTGGGGTCGACGATTTGCCATGTATTCACGAGCATGTCGGGAAAGGCTTCGATCTGGTCGGTTGGATCGAAAGGCCCGCTAGGCGGGGTCTGGAAGATGAGAGTCGGGCCCTCGCCGTCATTTCTGAGGACACCCATGCCCGTGTTCGGATCGATGTTGATTCCGGCATAAAGATCGTAGAGCACGTCGGGTGCCCCACCTTCTGCAAAGACGATGGTCCCCGATACGGGCGTCGGACCTGAATCACCGCCGCCGCCGCTGTCACCGCCGCCGCCGCTGTCACCGCCGCCACCGGTGTCACCGCCGCCGCCGGTGTCACCACCGCCGCCGGTGTCACCACCGCCGCCATAGCCAGGCGGCGTCGAAACGGATATCTGTGTAAGGGTCGTCGAAAGCGTTGCAATCGGTTCCCTGGTATCGAACGGGTTGTTGCCCGACAGGGGGGTAATCTTCTCGATCTCGACCTTCCAGACCGGCGTTCCGGCTGTGAGCCTGGTTGAAGCGCCCTTGATCGCCTGTTGGGAAGCAACGCGGAGGGTCACGGTTTCTTCGGCAAGAAGAAGGCGCACCGCCTGCCTTCCGCTGCCCGACATCCGGAATAGTTTCACCGTGACGGGAATCTCATACGGTTCTCGGGGAACCGAGCTCCTGATCTGAATGATTCCGTTTGACTCGGCGGTTGTCCCCGAGGTCATGGGCGTTATGTGCTCGGATCGAACGAAGCTGCTTCCCGGGTCGGTGGTCTCGTACCTCGTGATGAAGTCTCTGCTTTGAGACGATGGGAGGTTGTTGATATCGACCTTGATCAAAACTTTCTTGCCGGGGTTGACGATGGAAGGAACCGAAACGGTCATTTTGGGGGGCAGCAGGGGCGCCTTGTCCGTTCCCAGGGCCTTGTAGACAGCTACCACGTGCCCCATGGGACCGATCAGTGAGACTCTCGTGAGGCTCTGCCCCATCGCGATGCTCTGCCATTTTCCGCCGTCCTGGGTGAAATTCGCCGACACGGTTTTCTCACCGCGGAATACCCATTCCGCTTTGTATTCCGACATGTTGGTCGGCCCGATGATGTGGAGACGATGCACGGTCTGCGCGCCTTCATCCTCTTTCACCACGGAGAGATGGTTCAAATGCAATTGAAAGCTGCTTTGGATGACGCGATCGCCCTGAATGGTCATGTTATTCTTTCGGGCCTTGAGGGGGTCGACCATCGCCTTCAATGTGACGATTCCTGCATCTTTCGAGAGGACGCGGGAATGAAAATCGTTTGCGGTGAATATTCCCTCTCGTGCATCGAAACAGCCGCCGAGTTCGTGAGAATACGTGAAGTCCACCAGATCGGGAGGGCTGTCATGCCATTGGCCATCCGTCCCGAGCCACTGGGTTCCGACTTTCTGACTCCAGTATGTTGCGTCGGTTGGGCCGAAAAGCGCTATGGCCAACGCTCCGGCTTTCCCGTTGAGGTCTTTGCGAACGATCTTCATGTCGGTGATCATGAAGATCGGCGTCAGATTGGGCCCCCGCAAGGTCGCAACCTTGACCCACCCGGTTCGACGTATCAGCGAAAGAGTCGGAGTGAAGCCGGTATAATATTTGATATTGTCTGCAACGGATGGATCGAACTCGATCGTGAGGTCGGAATACCAGATGCCGTTTTCCTTGAGGAATTGGCCATTTCCGCTGAGCCTGACCGCCTTGTCCTGGGTTTGCCCCCACGAGACATAGTATTCGCTCATGTCGGCCGGGCCGTCCACCAGCACTCGGATGATGCTCTTTTCGCCTATGGGAACGCAGTTTTCCTGGTCAGGAGGCAGAGAATGCGAAGGAATATGTTTCAAATCGATGACACAGGCATTGACACGAATTTTTTTGTCGAAGCGGAGTTCGCCTTCATCGTCGATGCCCACCAGCAGATCGGTGTAGCCCGGAATCGAACCGGATTCGAGATCGAGCCCATGCTGGGCATCGTGGATGCGGATGGCATTGCCTCCACACAGACGGGCGGAAAAACCCGACTTCAATTCCTTGGTGTATTTTGATGTCCCGTCATTCGCGACGATATTGAACTCGATTTTCGCGGAGTTCAGATACGATGTCACGGCCTCTTCGTTTCGAGGATAAAAGAGATCCAGGCTCTTCAGGGACCTGGTGCTTTTGCCCGCGAACGATACGGTGTAGTCGAGATTTTCGATTTTGTGGACGCGAAGGCGGGCATTGGCGTTCAGGGAAATGGTACGAAATTCGTGATCGCGTCCCCAGGGCTTTTTGATCTCGTATGGCTCGGCGCCTTTCGTGTGCAGTTCGAGCTCCGCGATACCGCAACCTTGTCCGATGACGACCCGGCGTTTAGTATCTATATTGAGGTGCTTACTAACGGCGGGGTGGAGGTTGACATCGTCACCGCCTTTGACTGAATCGACATATCTTTTCGCCGTGGCGGTTTTCATGATGGGGTTGCCGGTTTTATCTTCACCGGCCGCATACTGAACCTTGTAAGTTTCCAAGGCGCCTCGTTCATAGGGGATGAAATATTTTATACTTCGTGGTATATTCAATAGGCGAGCGGTCAAGTCGTCGGCGGCGACATTGTCCGAGACGTTCAGGCCGACACGGACGACCTGGCCCGGGCCGTACGAACTTTCTTTCAGTTCGCGATTCAGCCGCTCTCTTGCAGCCTGCGCTTCGATCTCATCTTTGGTCGCCTTCGTTTCCTCGAGCAGTTTTTGAAGGTTTAGCAGGGACGAATCGATGGTGGCGATTGCCTCTTGCTTGGTTTTCAGGAGGGCTTCGATTTTCTCGAGAAAGTTGGTATTCCTGGCCAGATCTGACTCGGCTTCATCGAGCGCCGGCAGAAGCTCGTTCCTGGCCGCCAGTGCGTCATTGTATGCGGCGTTTCGATCCAAAACGCCATACCAGTCTTCGTTGGTTTTTTCATAGGTTTCCTTGGCAAGCTTTCCCGCCTTCATGTTCGTAAGCACGTATCCGATCCTGGGGATGAAATTCGGAGGTGCGCTTTTATAGAGTTGCCCGAAAAATCCAGCGACTTCTTTCTGAATAGTGTTGTCTAATACTTTATTCACTGCTACAGCGCACCCGCTGATGATGGATGTGGCGACGGGATGTTTCGTAACAAAGTCGATGGTCTTGAATGCGGTTTGGGCAGTGTCGATAACAATATTTCCACGGATGAATTCATTTGCGGCATCGAACATGGCTCTTGGGTTGATGGTGAAACCGGAGCAGGCGAGCTTGGTGAAATCAACGATCATTTTCCCGATCTTGCAGAGAGCCAGGCCGATCGGAACGGCGACCTTCGCCCTGATCTCCTTTTCCATGATGATCTCATGGATATGCGCCTGCTCTACGGTGTCGTTGTCGGGAAGCTTTCCATAGAAAACTTTGTAGTATTCGCGGAAAGCTTCTTTGCTTCTTCCCGAATCTTTGTATTTGTTCATGGCATCGACCAGGTCGGAAGGCGCCATGAGCTTCGCCATGGTTTTGTCGTAGTCTTTGATTCTGGATTTAATTTCCCAGACTCGTTTCGACTGTTCTTCGAACAACGCCCTCAAATTTTGGACGGTATCCTCATCCGTCTTGTACCGTGCCGAGACGGCGATACGACTTTGCTTCAACTGTTCAAGGGCCTGTGCATATCCCTCTATCTGGGCATCGATTTTTTTGATCTGTTGTTCGATACCTGACTCTTCGCCGCGGAGAGGTGGCGGGATCACCGCGGAAAGAATCAGCCCCGAAAGAGCGAGCAGGAACGCAAAACCTGTGCAAGAAAAAAGGCCCAAAGAGCGTCTCATAAAAATTCTCCTCGGAAATTGTCTGTTTGTGCTCAAATTACCTGCAAAGTCGGTTCGGATGTCAAGAAAAATTGTTCAACGAATGCTGACAATTTTGATCGGGTGACGTCAGGAATGTTGATATGAA
>DAOOQQ010000019.1:0-65535 GCA_035388825.1 Candidatus Ozemibacteraceae bacterium | reverse complement strand
TATGCGCAATAAATTGGTAATACTACATTACGATTTCAACATACCAGGCACGGAGGCACAGAGTTTCAGAAACGCTTTTCTCCGTGTCTCTGTGACTCTGTGGTGCGTCGTATTCTCCCCAAACGTCCCGCAGGGGCGGGGCGTGGTATACTGCGGGCGAATCGAGAATCTTCGTGAGGAACACCATGGCCGAACTGCGCACACTCAAAGGCGATTGTCATATCCAGCGTGAGCTCGAGGACCTCGTCACCGATCTCAAATCGACGCTCATCACCAAGCGGCTCAAGGCCGTCAAATCCCTGGGGAAGCTGAAAACCCCGCTCGCCGTCGACCCGCTGCGGGAGGTACTGACCGACCGTTCGAAGGAAGTCCGGTGTGCCGTCGTCGAGGCGCTCGCCTCGATCCGGCCTGCCAACCTGGTCGAGCTGCTGCTGCCGCTTTCGCATGACCGGTCGGCCGACGTGCGGCTGCGGGTCGCCTATGCCCTCACGGGTCACGACACGGAAGACGCGGTGCGCTGCCTGCTCGATCTGATGCGCGATCCCAAGGACAGCGTCGCCGTGATGGCGGCCAAATGCCTTTCCAAGAGCCCCAGGGCGGCGCTGGCGATCCTGATCCGCCAGTTCGGCGACAAGGTCTGGAAGCTGCGCTCCCGCTCGGCCATGGCGGTCAGTCGCATGGGCCGGGTCGCGGCGGATGCGCTCAAAGCCTCTCTCGACGACCCCGACCCGAACATCCGGTTCTGGTCGGCGATCTGCCTCGGCCGCCTGCGCGACCGCAGTCTGACGAAGGAGCTCACGAACAAGCTGTCCGACCCGGAAACGGGCGTCCGGATGGCGGTGTTGCGCGCCCTGCGTGAGATCGGCGATCCGAGCGTCGTCGGCAAGCTGTTCGAAGCGCTGTCTCAGCCGTCGGAGCAGGTCCGCGACCTGATCTACGACATTCTCAAGGATTTCGGCACCCACTCGATCCCGTTCCTGATGGAGTCGCTCTCGAGCGAATACTGGATGGGCCGGTCCCTGGCCGCCCGCGCGTTGACCGAGATGGGCAGCGAGGCGATCTCGCCGCTGACGGCGGCGCTCGAGAGCCAGGACAAAGAGCGGCGGTTCTGGGCCATCAAGATTCTCGGCCAGATGCGTGAACCGACGGCCCTGCCCGAGATCCGCCGATTCCTGTCCGACCAGGACTCGGAAATCCGCATGGCCGCGGTTCAGGCGCTCGCGGGCTACCCTCAGTCCGACACGATTCCGCTGCTGATCGAACGGTTCCTCGATCCCTCGTGGGTCGTGCGCCGGGAAGCCTGCAAATCCCTGATCGCCTGCGGCACGCCGGCGGTCCAGGCGCTATTGAGCGCTCTCGGCTCGGTCGAAGAGGATGTGCGATACTGGGCCCTGCGCGCCCTGGGCGATATCCGGCCGGCCGGCATCTTCCCCGAGATCGTGAAGCTGCTGCGCGACCGCTCCTGGACGATCCGGAAAACCGCCTCGGAGGTCCTGAGCACCTTCGGCGATGAGGCGCTCGTCGAGCTGACGGGGCTGGCCGCCGAGGGCGATTCGGAGGTCCGGTACTGGGTCCTTCAGGCGCTCGGCAAAATAGGATCGAATATATCTCTTCCATTATTGTTCCGTGCCCTCGAGGATCCCTCCGAAGCGATCCGGAACTCGGCGCAGAAAGCGCTGGCAAACTACGGCACGGGCATCCTCGACGATCTGCTCGCGCTATTCAAGAGCGACAAGCGGCGGCTGCTGGAAAGCGTCGTGCAGACGCTGCGGCAGATGCCGGCCGAGGCCGTCGTTCCACGGCTGTGCCATGCCCTGGGAAAGTTCGACGAGCATTTCAGCTACTGGATCCGGCGGGTGCTCGAGGGCTTCCCGACGGCTTCGCGCAAACCCGTCATCCAGCTTCTCGAAAGCAAGGCCAACGAGGTGCGCCGGCAGGCCATCCACGTGATCGGCCAGATCGGCCGGCCCGAGGACGCCGAGATCGTCATACCGCACCTGAAGGACGAACACTGGCCGGCCCGCATCGCGGCGGCCGAAACCCTGGGCATCCTTGCCGCATCGTCGGCTGTCGAACCGCTCCTGGAAGCGCTGGACGACGACGACGAGGATCTCGCCCTGGCCGCCTGCAAAGCGCTCGGCCGCATCGGCGACGATCGGGCCGTTCCCGGCCTCATCATGGCCCTGCAGCGGGAATCGTGGACCGTCAAGGCCCAGGCCATCCAGACCCTCGGCACGATGCGCGCCCGTCGCGCGGTGCCCGACCTGCTCCGGATGATGGACGAGGAGGCGCTGGACCTGAAACTCCCCGTCATCCGCGCCATCGGGGAGATCCGCCATCCCGACAGTTACAAGGCGCTCCGGGACCGGTTCGACCGGGAAACCGACATCGAGACCCGGACGGCCTACATCGACGCCTTCGCCGCGATCGGCCAGCAGGCGATCGTGCCCGAGCTGATCGAGCTGGTGAAGCCCATTCACCCCTGGGAGGAGCGGCGCGCTGCGATCCGCGCGCTGGGCCGGCTCCAGGCCCCGTCGGCCCAGGCCCCGCTGCTCGAGACGCTGCGCGACACCGACCCGCTGATCGGCCGCGAAGCGCTCGCCGCCCTCAAGGCGATCATGCCGGCCGAGGAGTTCCGTCGCATGGAGGAGCTGCTCACGGCGACGCGACGCAAACAGGAGGCGTTCCAGTCGCATTTCCAGGAAGGCATGCGCCAGATGCGGCTCGGCGCCATGGCCGACGGCGAACGGGAACTGAAGGCGGCGCTCAAGATCAATCCGCGCGCCGCGTATGTGTATTCGGCCCTCGGCAACCTGTATTACAAGACCGGGAAGCTGATCGACGCGACCAAGGCCTACGTCGCGGCCGTCCAGGTCGAGCCGCGCGACATCACGCTCCGGTTGAACCTCGGAATGGTGTATTACCGGCGCCGCGCCTACAAGGAAGCGCTCGAGACGTTCCAGACGATCGCCAAGGCCGTCGATCCGCGCAGCCAGCACGGCCTGTATGCCGCGAAAATGCTCGACAAGATCCGCGTCGAGTCGAAACAACTGCTCGGGGGCTCCTGAGCCGCCGACCGGCCACGTTGCCGCACACTGCCCGACAGCCACGATGAACGCTGACACGCCGCGACCCTCCGGCCATGGCCCGGCCCCCGCCCGGGGACCGGAAAGCCAGGCATCCGGGTTTCGCGGTCATCTCGCATGCGACATCGTATTATTGATATTATTATATATCATCGCGGCCGTTTCTCCCGCGACGGCGAAGCCGTGTCCGGCCTGCACCCTGGCGGTTCCCGATGCGGCGGTGATCTGCCCGTCCTGTCTGAGGTCGATCGGCTGGCCTGCCGTTCCGGGCCGGTCGCGGCCTGCGAAGGTCGTCGTGCGACGGGGCCGGGATGCGTTCATCCGGGGGCCCAACGATGCCTCCCCCAACCGGCGGTCGGCCGCGAATGCCGGCGGCCAGTTCCGCGGACCGATCGGATCCTGGTATACGGTGACCGGCCTCCGGTATCTCGTACGGTTCGACATTCCCGAAGCCTGTCTGGAAGCGGGGATCGATCCCGCCGCCTGGACTCCCGGCCGGGCCACGCTCGTTCTGCGCGTCTTTGCCGACGGGGATGCCCGCGAGGATGTCCCGCTCGTGGCGTTTGCCTTGGCGCGCCCCTTCGAGGAGGGCACCGGCTCGCGCGGCCGAAACACCCGGCACGAGCGCGGCTGCAGTTGGACGATGGCGACGGGCGAACTCCCCTGGGCAAACGCCGGCGGCGATTATTTCTACCAGCCCCGCGCCTGGGGGACCCTTCCCCGGAAGGGGGCCGCCGAGGTCGAGCTCGACGTCACCGACATCCTGCGCACGATCTTCGAAGCCTATCACCGCACCGGGAAATGGGAGGACTTCGGCCTGATCCTGATGCGCGACCCCGAAGCCCCGGCCAGATGCACGTTCCGCGAGATTCACAGCCTCGAAAACGTGCCGCCCCCGAACGGCCAGGTTCTCTCGCCGGAACTGTTTCTCGAATAGTTCTGTAACCATCGTTCGGTCCGTGCGAATATCGTGATGAACACCATCGATGAAATCCATTTTCGGGAGAAGCTTATGAATGCGCTCTTGCGATCGTTCATGATCATCCTGCTGGCCGTATCGTGCCTGTTCGGAACCGGCACCTGCCTGGCGGGATCGGCCGCCGACGTGCTCTCCAAGCATCCGATCACCGGCGTGACGTCCGCGGCCCCGTCGAACGCCTCCCAGGAGACCTCGGCGAGGGTGTATCTCAACACCGACGGCCTCGTCACCAAATCCAAGGATATGGCGCTGATGAAGCTGTTCAAGGCCGAACTGGAAAAATACGGCATCACCGTCATCATCTCGCCCTACTGCAGCGGGCCGAACGACCACGTGCTGTCCATCAAGAACATGCCTCCGGATCACTGGCTCGTGACCGCCGCCTCAGGCGTCTGCGCGGGAACGTTCCGCGACATGGCCCTGGGAAAGAAGGGGTATCTTCGCAGCTATTGGACGAAGAACCGGATCAAGGGGCTCATCTTCCTGAACCTCTCCCCCTACCAGTTGAAGGGCATGAAGTTTCTCCCCAAAGCCTGGGACGACAACTTCTCCGGCGCATCCTTCAAGGGGCTCGAGAACCCCTATGATTATATCACATCGAATGGAATGTTCGTCGCCGAGTCTCCCGAGCATACGAAGCCCTGTAACAACCCGAAGCGGGTGCCGATCCTCGCGAAGCAGATCGCCGAGATCGTCGGCCGTGGCGGGATGGCGAGTTCGTCCGGCTCGAAGAGCGAATCCGCGGGGGAAGAGGCTCTCGTCAGCACGGCGAAGAACGACACCTCGCAATCCTCGGCCCGAGTGGCCGCCCTGCAGAGCGCGCTGATCAAGGCGGGCTACTATTACTATCTCGACAACACCGGCAAACGGCGCAACTGCCGTGTCGACGGCTGGTTCGGGCCCTACACCAAGCTGGGCGTCATGGAATACCAGCGTGATCACGGTCTTCCGGTCACCGGCGTGGCCGACCAGGCTCTCTGCGCGAAGCTCATCGGCACCGGAAGCATCGCAGCATCGGCGGGCACTCCGACGCCTTCGACCCAGGCTTCGTCCCAACCGGGCAAGACGTCCTGGGCGCCGGCAGGGTATGAGAAATACCTTGCCTCGTCGAAGGGGTCGCCGGCGAACAATGCGACCATCGTCGCCAAGGCGAAGCAACTGAAGGGGAAGACGGCGATGGAAACGGTGCGAAACATCTTCAATTTCGGCAGGAAGATCACCTACCAGTATTACGCCAACACCCGGAAAGGCGCACTCGGAACCCTTTCGTCCATGAGCGGCAACTGCACCGACCAGGCGCACGTGCTCGTCAGCCTCCTGCGGGCCTGCGGCATTCCGGCCCAGTATGGCCACTGCACCTCCTGCGTCTGGCGCAGCGGCTTGCGGGGCGGCCACGTGTGGGCCTATGCCTACGTCGACGGGAAATGGGTGGGGCTCGACACGACGAGCTCTCGCAACGCCGTCGGCCAGCTCAACTCCTTCCGCGCGCTCGGATCGATCATGAAAAAAGTCGAACTCAGCTTCTGATTCCCGAAATACTGGAGAATTTCTCATGAAATATATCCTCTCATGTTCTCTTTTCGTCCTGTGCCTGATCACGTGCGCCGCAGCCGTCGACATCCCGGTTGCCGACTCGGGGGAGACCGTTGCCCGGATCCCGTATGCGAAACCGACGGACGGCCGGAATGCCGGCTCCGAGTTCCTTCTCACGGTCCGGTGGCCCAACGCGCTGATCCAGGATCTCGAAGCCCGCAAGCTGCTGATCCACGATCTCGCGGCGAACAAGCCGGTGAAAACCCTTGCTTTTCCCGAAGGGCGGTTCATGATCTCTTTTTGTCCGGATGGAAAGACGTATCTGCTCGGCGAACACTCGATCCTGGCATTCGACGACGCGGAAACGGCCATGGGGTATATGGAACGGAAAGCCGGCACGCCGCGGACCATCCCTCTCGGGGGGTTGAGCGTGGCGTTACCGGGCCTGCAGTACCGGTTCGCCGTCGGACCGACCGGGAACTTCTTCATCCACGACCGGCCGGCGCAGACCCTGTATGTCTGCGGCCCCGACGGCCAACTGATCAACTCGTATCCCTGCCCGGTCACGTTCGTCCCGATGCCCGACGGCGGCTTCACGATGGCCCTGGACCAGGATGCGCAGGGGATTCTCATCGAGGAAACCCCCGTGGCACCCCGCTCGGAGATGTCGGAACAACGGGAATCCCCGGGAACCTCTCGCCGCGTCATGCTCGATCCGGGCGTTCCGAATCTCATCGGCATGCAGCCCGACGGGACGGCCCTGCTCCTGATGTATCCTCCGATGCCTGGAGAGCCGGACGCCAACGAACCCGAAGACGGAATTTCCTACGGCAAGCTCTATCTCGGGTCGGACTCGAGTGATATCCGCATGACGGTTCTGCGTGTCGATGGCACAGGCCACGCATCCCCCTTCCTCTCGCTTCCGATCGGGGAATGGGACGGCACGTTCGATGTGGCCACGGGGAGTCTCTGGTTCGTCCGGCCGTCCGGCGTGAGCGAGACGGCGATGAGCGGTCTGGAAATCAGCCGCAAGCCGCTGTAACCCGCCCCCGGTCAGGATCCCGGCTCGTCGCGGCGCCACCCCGGCAAGGCCGTATTGGAAGCGACGTTTTCACAGAACAGCACGCGTTCGATCTCGAACGGCTCGGTATGCTTCGGGCTCGAGATTTTCAGCCTGACGAGCACCCCGGTCTTCGCTGCAGCAAATCCTGCCGGGGCGAAGATCGGGGTGCCCGTGCCGACGGCTTCGACGATCAGCCCCGGGCAAAACAGATGCTCCTCGGCCCCCTGACGCCGCACGAGGCCGATCCGGTCCGGACGTGCCTGGAAGACGGCCGTCTCGGAGATCAGCGCCCCCCGGTTGATGTCGTTCCAGAAGGTCACCTCGAGCTGATCCCCGTCGATCTGCAGCTCCGTCGCCCGGCGGATGTCCTGCTCGAGCCGCGCCAGCAGCAGCGAAGCGGCCTGGATGTTGTTCAGATGGGACGAGCCCTTCATCGAACTCTTCATACTCCCGGAAATCAGGCGGGTGACCATCAGCATGATCACCGCCAGAATGATCGCCCCGACGATGAGTTCGACCAGGGTGAAGGCGCGTCGGAAGTGAGTTTTTCCGTTCATCGCCGGCCTCCCGCAAAGGCGAGTCCGGGAATCCTGAGACTTTTGACGCCGCCGGGGCCGTCCCATCGCACCTCGGCGAGGATAATTTTATAGCGATACGGATATCCATCCGGACGTTCCTCCGCCACCGAAAGGAAGCGTTTGAACCGAGGATTCATCGGTATCGGCTCGAGCCGCCGGGACTGGGTTCCAAGAAGCTCCGGAACTTCTCTCGACTCGCACGGCTGCAGCAGGGGGTCGTCGTCGAAATCCGACGCGGCTTTGACGGCTTCGAGCAGGTTGTTCGCATAGATGGCGGCCTGTACCTCCTGACTAGTCTGAACCGTCCCGGACGAGCCGTGGGTGATCATCGAATAGATGGGAACCATCGCGAGGCCGACGATCAGCAGCGCGACAGCAATTTCCACCATGCCCATTCCCGCAGAGAGGCGCATGTTCATTCTCATTTGACCAGGATCGGGTTCGGATCGACGCTGTAGGAAAGCGCGGGTGTTTCATCCAGATAGGGCGGCAGACAGGCCAGGGCGGCGTTGTACTGGATTCTGGCCCCTTCGGACGCCGTTTTCAGGTCCATTCGTCCGGCCGCGACGCTGCCCCAGATGGAAACCCGGCCGGGATCGCCCTTCCCGATGCAGACCCGCCCGGGGGCGACGAGCGCGGCATCGACCCGTCCCTCGGTTTCGACCGTCAGGTCGCCGTCACACGTCGCGAGCGTCAGGATCGTCGGGGGACGGCTCGCATTCCCCCGGCCGTCGATCGGCGCGCGAATCACGATGGAGCCGCGATCGAGAAGGATTCCACCCGGGCCATCGACGACGACGGGACGGTCGAAGACAAGGCCGGTGCCGGGCACCCTCTCGAGCCTGATCCACCCGTTCAGGCTCAGATGCAGGGTTTCCCCTTCCATGCGGGCCAGCCCGCGGGAAACGAGACACTCGGGAAATGCGCCGGCCTTCCCTGCGAGATCGATCGACCAGGCCATCCGCCGTTCGACGGTATCCCCGCCTTTCAGGCAGGCCAGAAGCGAGGGAACCGTCGACGTGTTTCCGAACACTGGCCGCAGCTCCGCGGGGAGCGTGTCGAGCAGGGGGTTCGTCCGGTCGACCTCCATCCGCTTCCCCAGCTCGCCGCCGAATTTCGAGGGGGCATCGGCAACCATGTTGTTGGTCGCGTAGAAGGCAAGCGAGGAGTTGTACGGGTAGTGGGAATAGTCACTGGCATATTTCTGTTGATATTTCTCGAGAGAAGCCGCATCCGGTTCCAGTTCGAGGACGTCACGGGCGAAGCGGGCGATCGTATTGATCCCGTCATCCGCAGCCATGCAGGGATTGTCGTCGAGAGCGCGGCGCCACATATCCAGCCCCTCGATATGGTAGAAGAATGCGGAAGGCAGGCTCTCGTCGGCGGTTTTATACGCCCGCGCCGTGATCTGACCCCGGAACACACGGCCAAGCACGAGGGTGGGGGACTGCTTCTTGTCGGTGCCGAAAAGCTTCAGCGCCGAATTGAGCCGCATGTCACCAGCATTAGGGGAGGAAATGACGAAACTCCACCACTCCCGCGCCTCCGGAGTCGCGAAGTCGTCACAGATCCCCTTGTCCCAGTTCATCAGGGCATAGGCCCCATGGGTGGGATGGTTGCCGATCTTCGTCGCATACAGCCCGTCCCAGAATCCCTCGTAGTTGACCTCGTAGAAATGGAACGCCTCCCCGTAGTCCCCTGTCCGGCTCTCGCCCCGGGCCAGGTTGAGAATGACATCCCCTCCCCCGAGATAGACAAGGCCCACGGGCTTATTGAAAAAGTTCTCCCACTTGATGTCCCCTCGCGCCAGATCGCCGTTCTCGAGCACGATCGGCTTTCCACGAGAGCCCGGCCGCAACTTTCCATCTATATCTGTAGATATTATATTGAATAATCCTGAATTCTTGCCCCCCGCGTCGCCGTCAGTCGCATCCTGGAGGAAAAGGGAGAATTTGGAGATCCCCGGAATCACCGTCGCTGCGACGCGCACGGGAATGGCGAAGAGATGAGTCTCGGCCTCCCCCTTGAACTCGGTTTCGATCACGAGCCGGATCAGGCCGCGTTTTTCGCGGGGAAAGGCCGTCGCCCCGCAGAATTCGAAATCGTCCCGATTCAACGTATAGGTGATGGTATGAGAAATCCTGCCTTGGGCCGCGACGGGCGAGACGAGGCGTTCGAGCGGTCCCCGGAGCGAGCCGGGCTGTTCCGCGAGGTCAAGCTCGATCGCGGAAAGGTCGCGCAGTTTGTCCAGCGGGAGGGAAAGAGCCGTTTTCAGGCGGTCATCCGAAGGAGAGCCGGACAAGAGGTCATACTGGATCTTGTGGGCGGCGAGGATCGAGAGGCCCCGCACGAAGTTCCAGGTGAGCTGCTGGCTGCCCTGCCGGTGGGTCTGGTTCCGGATCGCGATCATGTGCCGGGCAAACCAGCTTCCCGCGAGGAATACCAGGATCAGCCCCGTCGCGACGATGACCAGCGCACTTCCGGATTTGGGAGAACCTGCGCAGGGCATCGGCTTGCGGGCAACCATCGACATCAGCGAACCTTCACGATCTCGACCCGGCGGTTCCTGGCCCGGCCCGCCGATGTGAAGTTCGGGGCGATCGGGCGCGTTTCCCCATACCCGACGGACGTGAGATTGCCGGCCACGGCACCGCGATCGGCAAGCCAGCGGCGAACATTGTAGGCACGCTGCTCGGACAGGGTCTGATTGAACTCGCTGCTCAGGTAATTGTCGGTATGCCCCTCGATGAGGAGCTTCATGGCGGGCCGCGCCTTGAGGAGATCCAGAACCTGGCGGAGAGTCGGGAATGAGCGAGGATTGATGACGGGACTCTGCGGGCTGAAGTTGATATACAGGGCGACCCGGCCGTCCCGGTCGAGCTTGGAAGCCAGGGACGAAGCTTCCGGACTCAGATCGACGGTCGGGGTGGCAGCCCGGGGAAACAGATTCTGCGGCTGGAATTGCGGATTGAGCGAGGTTTTTCCCTGCTTGTTCAGCTCCGCCTGGCTGAGCAGCGGGTACTCCCGCGACGCCTCGATCAGCCCCATCGTCCGGCTCACGTCAGCAAACGGATCCGCTCCCGCGTCGATCATCTTCTTGAGGGAAGCGGCGGCCTGTTTCACGTCGAGCCGGTTTTTCGCCCCCAGCCGGATCGAGCGGCAGCCGTCGCCGGCAAGCGACTCATACTCGGCTTCGTCGACCCCGCCCGCGGCATCCGCCCGGCCGAGCACCACGACATTCGCCCCCGCAGGGATTTCATCGCACTCCGAGACGTAGCTCCCCGCAAGGCCGGCATCCCGCGCGACCTCCCGGTCAATATTATTTCCAACGATATATATCTGGCCCGCGAACAGTACATCGCCGGCCATCGTCAGCAGAAGGACAACGAGCAGCTCCGCCCAGATCCATCCGCGTTCTTTGATGCGCATACGCTCTCTCCTTCACTCGTACATTCGTGCCAGGCATCTCACGCGCGGAACCGATGCGACATTCACCAGCCTGCATTCTCACCAGATACCGGTCCCCTGCCGGATGAAGCTCGACGGCGCTCTCCGAGGCCAGCGAAGCCGAAACCGCCCCGCTCTGCATCAGCGGGAAGGCGCTTCCGACGTGCCGAACGGCGGGGCCGTTCCGAGGCCTATGCACATGCATGCCAGCAGACACCGCGTCCCACGAGCCACCACGTCCCTCACGCGTCTTTTCACCACATCCTCCGCACCGTCCGTTGCGCCATCCCCGGTCGAGCGTTGTTCTCCGTCTCGCGCCCTGCAACACCCCAAAGATTACCCCTCTTCCCGGGAGATGGCAATCATTGTTGCGCCCACGTTCAATCATTCGAATATTGTGCAGACGCGGATATCGGTTACACTATTTTTCAGAGCAATTATTGTAACCGAACCCCGGCTCGATCCAATGCCGATACATAGACCCTCTCCTTTCCCGGCTTGCTTCATGAGATTCCCCTGAGATACTCTGTCCCCATACCTGGACGACGGATCTGACACTCGAAACTCCAGCACTCGAGGCACTCGTGACACTTCTGGGCCGATGACGAACAACGATCACCCCTCTGCTGCGGAAAGCGACGAAACCCTCGTCGTCGCTACTCTCAACGGCCACAAAAACGCCTTCGCCCTTCTCGTCCAGAAGTATCAGCAGCGGATTTTCGGCATGGCCTGGTCCTACACCCACCAGAGGGAAGAAGCCCTCGACCTGACCCAGGATATATTTTTTGCCGTATACCAAAGCCTTCCGAGGTTCGACCCGGCGCGCCCCTTCGTGAACTGGCTTCTCCGCATCTCGAGCCATCACTGTTTCCAGTTCAACCGGCGCAGGAAGATGATCGCGCGGCATCCGGTCGATCCGATCGTCCCGGAAGAATCCGACCCTCTCGATTTTCACGTGCACCAGGAGGCGAAAAACGCCGTTCTGGCCTGTTTTCACGAGCTCGACGACGACCACAAGATGGTCGTATGGCTGTATTACTTCCTGGACCGGAGCTGTCGCGACATTTCGGAAATCCTCGAGATATCGGTGGATCTCGTGAAAATCAGGCTGTTCCGCGCACGACGCGAAATGGGAACGAAGCTCACGGATCCGAAGGAACAGCCACTGAAGCCGAAGAACGGCACGTGACGCCCCTCAGGGGTTCACGAGCACATCGTTCACCAGGCAACCGTGATCCGAATACCCCTCCTTGAATCCGCGCACCCATGCGTCGCCGGCCTCTTTGATCGGCCCGTGGACGAACAGATAATCGATCTTGACGCCGGGATTGTTCATGTAGGTCGTATTCACGTTCGCGGAAATATCCGTCATCCGCATCTGCAACTCCTTGATCCGCGCATCGGCGGGGAAGGAGTTGAAGTCGCCCATCAGCACCGCGGGCTCTTTCAGATCCTTGATGAAGCCCCAGATCTCCCGGAGCTGCCGGGTCGACTCGGCCGGCTTGAGGCTCAGATGGGCGACGAACACCCGCAGATGCCGGCCCCGGCCGAGATCGAGCCGGGCTTCCAGACAGCCGCGCTGTTCTTCCTTTGTCGATTCCCGGTACAGCTTGTGATTCCTCGACCAGAGAATCGGGTATCGGGAAAGGATCGCGTTGCCCTGGCTCGTCGCCAGCAGGGCCTCCCGGGCATTCTCCCCGATGACGTATTTGAAGCCGAGCATGCGGGCCAGCAGCCAAGCCTGATCGTACAACCCCGACCGCAGGTCGAACTTGGAGATTTCCGTGACCCCCACCAGATCGACCTTTTCGTTCTTCAGCAGTTTCCCGATCCCGTACAGATACGTGATGTTGCCGAGCTCGTTCAGCCCTCCGCGCTTGTTGCCGCGCGCGTGGGCGATATTATATGTGGCAATACGCATCTTCATCGCCGCCGGCGAGGCCGACGGAGAGACCGAGATGTTGGCGACCTGATGACGGTTGAGGATCGCGGTCAATTCGCCGGCGGACACGGTTCCGCCGATGCCAAGCAGAGTCACGGTGAAGATGACGAGACACGCGGAACAGACGGATCGGATCATGGGGTTCCTCCCCTGCGCGGTGGCGCTTCAGTGCCCAAGGCGGTGATTTCCCAGGATGGACGAAGGCATTCCGGATTTCGGGGGCGTTGCAAGGAGATCAGCCGGTGCGGCGAAGCCGCTCGCCGATGCCGGAACACCGGCCGACGGCTTTTCGATCCGGATGGTATCGGAGGGTGTTTCCGTTGGTTTCGGCAGCCGCCAGGCGCTCCAGCGCCGCCCCCGTGACGGCGGTGTCGCCGAGATGGCGATTGCCCCGGATGCGAGGGTTGCGGTCGATCCGGCTTCGAGCAGATGCGACCGGGATGCCGGATCGAAGATCTCGACAAGCCCTGCGACCAGATCGACGAAAACGGTGCCTGGCGAGGCCTCGACACCGAAGCTCGTTCCCCGCACGACGATCTCCCCTTCGGAAGTGGTGATCCGGAAGGGGGGAATCCCCTGCCGGGATGGTATATCACACCATATATTTCCTCGCTCCAGGTGGAACCCGTTCTCTTGGGGCCGAATCCGGGTATCCGGCAGGAGAGCGATGTATTCCGCCTTCATCAGACGGATATGAGCGATTTCCGTCGGGGAGGTCTCGAGCATCTGGCCGGCCGCCACGTTTTCCGGGGAAGACTCCCGGCCTTCCATCTGGCGGGCGATAACTCCCACCACGCCCGCGCGGGGTGTCGACGGCTTGGCGGTGGGCGGCGGTTCCTGATCCGGCGCCGTTGCCGCCGGGGGGCGGAACTTTTCGGAGTTCGGCCGTCCGGGGTCCACCGGAATGACCAGCCAGGCCAGAAGCACGGCAGCGGCAGCGGCCAAGAGAATCCAGGGCAGGAGGCGGGTTCCCGGGGAGACGGGAAGGGGCTGAAGCTGGGGGACCAGCTTCGGAAGGATGTCGACCGAAGCCGTCAGGGTCGCCCCTTTGAACAGCTCGTGCCCGCGCGTTGCGGCAGTCAGAGCATCGCCGCACTCCCGACACGTTCTGCAATGTTCCCGGACAGCCTTCGCCTCGGCCTCCTCGAGCGAATTCTCGAGAAGCGCCGCGATGCGCTGTTCCCAATATTTCAGAGCCATAGGGCTCCATCCCTCCGTTGACGGTTCTCAATTCATGATTCGCGCGAACGTCCAAACGGTTACATGATACATGAGGCACGGATAGAAGGAGGTCCTCCCTCGCACCGCCTGTGACGTCGCGGCGACGTCGCAGGGCTCCGGCACGAACGTCAGGGAATTGGCCATCGCGGCTTCTGAAGCGGATTTTCGCCTATTGGCATGGACGTTGCTTTATTGTTGATCGAGGTTGAAAAACCACTTCGAATCACGAGGAGGTACGACATATGAATCTCTGGAATTTCTTCAAGGAAATGGAAGACCTGCAGAGCCAGCTCGGCGAGCTGTCGCGGGACTTCTCGGCGGGCCGGTTCCCGAAGCTCGCGTTCCTGCCGGGTCTCTCGGCACGGCACTTCCCGCTGATGAATATCGGCAGCGATGAAAACACGGTTTTCGTCGAAGCCATCGCCCCCGGGGTCGATCCCTCGAGCCTCAAGGTCAGCGTCGTGAAAAACGCCCTGACGATCAGTGGCGAGAAGGCCAAATCGAGCATCCCCGAAGAGGACTATCACCGCTGCGAGCGCGCCGCCGGCAAGTTCACCCGCACCGTCGAGCTGCCCGTAGACATCGACGCGGAGAAGGTATCGGCCGAGTACAAGAACGGCATCCTGAGCCTCACCCTGCCGAAAGCCGCCGCCGCCCGCCCGCACCAGATCGAGATCAAGCACAGTTGATGAAGGAGGAAAGACGTATGGCTGAGAAAACCGTTCCCGAAATCAAGAAAGATACGCCGGTCATTCAGCGCGAAGTGACCCGCAACCGCGAATATTTTGCCACGCCGCTCGTCGACATCTACGAGACCCGCGAAGGTCTGACCGTTCTGGCCGATCTGCCCGGCGTCACGAAGGAAGGGCTGAAGGTCCAGGTCGAAGACGGCATTCTCACGATCGAGGGCAAGGCCTCGACCGCCCAGCGGGACGGCCTGCTGATCCGGGAATACGAGCCGACCAACTTCTTCCGGCAGTTCGAACTGTCGGAAAGCGTCGCCCAGGACAAGATCACGGCCGAACTGAAGCATGGCGTGCTGGTTCTGTCGCTGCCCAAGGCCGAAGCGGCCAAGCCCCGCGAGATCCAGGTCACCGTCGGCTGACAAGCTCTGATCCAGGCATGGGGGCGGGTTTCGAACCCGCCCCCATCGTCATTTCCGGGAACCCCGCCTGAACGCGTGTAACGCCCCCAGAGAGGATCGAAGAACGCTTCACCACAGAGACACAGAGGCACAGAGGCTCTTTCACCACGAAGATACTCCGTTGAAATTTCCCTCGGATTCAAGAACGCATCCGCAGATGGAGGGCAGATGAACGCAGATGAAAAACCAGAGAGGAACGAACGCCTGGCCCCCCCTTGTATCCAGTATGCGCCGCAAACTCCATGGTTGAAGACGCTCAGGATTTCATCTGCGTCATCTGTGTCATCTGTGGATCGGTTCTTTTGACGAAACCCACATACCAGGCACCAAGACACAAAAGAGAACGAACCACGAACATTCGAAGAATCCTTCACCGCAGAGACACAGAGGCGCAGAGGCTCTTTCTCCGCCAGGACACCACGACACGAAGTTGGAGAATACAAAAGAAACCACGCTTTGTGTCTTCGTGGCTTCGTGGTGAATCTTCTCATCTCTGTGTCTCGGTGACTCTGTGGTTCGTCCCCTTTTTTTTGTCCTTGACAAAGGTGCGATCGGTACAGACATTCTTGCCTCGTCGCAGGATTCTCGTACACATGGAGGTCGAAAATGCGTCTCAAATACGCCATCCCGGTCGCCGTCCTGGCGCTGCCGATCTGTATTCTCTGGTCAACCGCCCCGGCGCGGGCCGTGACCGACGGGCCGACGCGGCAGGTTCTCGAGAGGGAGTTTTTCAGTGAACATCTGATCAAAAGCTCGATCTATCCAAAATCGAACCACGATGTTTACGTGAAAGAGAAGCGGAAGGCCGTTCACGGCATGACGCTCCAGCAGCAGCTCATCTACGAGCCGGACGTCTACACCTGGGAGCTGGCGATGGCGGCGCACCGGAAGCAGTTGGCCGAGAATCCGCCGCAGGTGGCCGTTCCGGCCCCCGACGTGGTCACACCGTTCCCGATGATTCCGGGCGGGATGCCGCCGGCTCCGCCGATGCAGGTCCAGCTCACCCCGCTCGGTGACGGGGGCATTGCGGCCTCGAAGCCGCTTCCCGGGGATGCCGACATGAAGATGGAGCGCCTGCTGACGCGTGCCCAGAGCGCCGGCATGACTCCCGATTCCCGCCTGAAAGCGGATCAGATCAAGCAGCGGCTACTCGATCACATGAGTTCCCTCGACACGCCGGCGCCGGCCCCTTCGATGCCCTCCGCCCCCGCCGTGCCGCTTCTTTCCGGCCCGATGCCGGCCGGCACCCCTGCCGACTCGTTCGATCGCACCTACTGAATCGTTCTTCCCCTTGCTGCATTGGGCGGATCAGGGTTGAAATGATCACGAGTCCTTGGGTGGCAGCAGGAATATAGGATGTACAAGAACGCCCCGGCGACCACGGAGGGTGCCGGGGCGTTCGCTTTTCTGGCGATCAGCGCTTGTTGATGTTGTAGAAGCCCTTCAGGCCGAGGAAGCGGGCATTCTCGCCCAGCTCGTCCTCGATCTTGAGGAGGCGGTTGTATTTCGCGATGCGGTCGGTGCGCGAGGCCGAGCCGGTCTTGATCTGGCCGGCGTTCATGGCGACGGCGAGGTCGGCCAGGGTGGTGTCTTCGGTTTCACCGGAGCGGTGCGACACGACCGAGGTGTAGCGGGCGCGTTCGGCCATCTCGATCGTCTCGATCGTCTCGGTCAGGGTGCCGATCTGGTTCAGCTTGATGAGAACCGAGTTGGCGACGCCCTTCTCGATGCCCATCTCGAGGCGCTTCACGTTGGTGACGAACAGATCGTCGCCGACGAGCTGCACGCGGCCGGCATTCTTGTCGGTCAGGTATTTCCAGCCGTCCCAATCGTCTTCGGCCATGCCGTCCTCGATCGAGATGATCGGGTATTTCTTCGTCCAGTCGAGCCAGTAGTCAGCCATCTCGTGGGGCTTGCGCTGAGACTTGTCGGACTTCTTGAACACGTAGACCTTCTTGTCGGCATCGTAGAACTCGGATGCGGCCGGGTCGAGGGCGATGAAGATGTCGGAGCCGGCCTTGTAACCGGCCTTTTCAATAGCGGTCAATATAACTTCGATCGCTTCGTCGTTGGACTTGAGGTTCGGGGCGAAGCCGCCCTCATCGCCGACGGCGGTGTTGTAGCCCTTGGCCTTGAGAACGGCCTTGAGCGCATGGAAGGTCTCGACCCCCATGCGCAGCGCGTCGGAGAAGCGCTTGGCGCCGGCGGGCATGACCATGAACTCCTGGAAATCGACGTTGTTGTCGGCATGGGCGCCGCCGTTGAGGATGTTCATCATCGGAACGGGAAGGACGCAGGACTTGGTGCCGCCGATGTAGCGGTACAGCGGCAGGCCGGAGAATTCGGCCGCAGCCTTGGCGACGGCGAGGGAGACGCCGAGGATCGCGTTGGCGCCGAGTTTGCCCTTGTTGTCGGTGCCGTCGAGGGCGATGAGAGCGTGGTCGATGATCTGCTGCTCGAGGGCATCCATGCCTTCGAGCTCCTTGGCGATCGTGTCGTTCACGTTCTTGACGGCCTTGAGGACGCCCTTGCCCAGGTAGCGCTTCTTGTCACCGTCGCGCAGCTCGACGGCTTCGTGCTCGCCGGTCGACGCGCCGGACGGGACGGCGGCAACGCCATACGCGCCGCTCTCGAGCAGCACTTCCACCTCGATGGTCGGGTTCCCGCGGCTGTCCAGAATCTCACGTGCCTGAATGGCTTCAATGATCGACATGAAACGCCTCCTGAAAGGATTTGGCCCGGTACGCCGGAAAGCGGTCGTCGGGCGGGCGTAGTGTAGCACATTTCGCCGGCACGAAAAAGAGCGCCGGCCCGTTCTTTCTGGGAACGGGCCGGCGCGGGTTGGTGGTTTTCGGGGGGTTACTGGCCTGCCGGTACAACCGGGGCGGGCACGGCCGGGGCGGGAGCCGGAGCAACCGGGGCCACGGGGGCCGGAACCGGGGTGGAGACCGGGGCCGGAACGGCAGCCGCGGGGGCGACCGGAGCGACGGGCTCGGTGCTCATCGGCATCGGGCTGCTGGTCTGGATCGGGGCCGGGCGGGACGACAAATCGACGCCGGATGCCGACTTCACGGACCAGGAGGGGAGATAGACGGAAAGAATCAGCGAAGTGATCATGAAAATGACGGCCATTCCCGTCGTGATCTTGGTCATGACACCGCCGCTGCCGCGTTCACCGAAAATGGTGTTCGACGAGCCGCCGCCGAACGCGCCGGCAAGACCTTCGCCCTTGTCGGCCTGGAGCAGGACGACGACGACGAGACCGATGCACACGATGAAGTGAATCAGCTTCACGAGAACGGCGATCATTCCAAGAGACTCCTTTTACAACCGTACATGAGATAGACAGGGGGCAAGTCTATCAACCCGTACATGAAAAGTCAATGCTTTCCTTCCGCCCGGGCGGATCACGCTCCGGCCATGCCTTGCGAATTGCGGGGGCGCAGCGCGATGCGCCCCCACGGCGATAGGTCAGTTCAGACTGTCGAAGCCCCACATGCCTTCGGTCTCCCCGGGGAATTCGCGGGCAACCTGCACCTCGAGGCGGATCCGACCATCGAGGCGACGCGGGAAACCGAGTCGGAGGAGGCCATGGGGCGTCTTCCAGTCGAGAACGCGAACGAAGGCCCCCGAACGGATCTCGTCGGCAAGGGCGGGGCCGACGGCACCCCGTTCGTAGGAGTTCGCGGGATTGCCCAGTCGGTCGAGCAGGCGGCGCCGGATCCGGTCATAGGCGTCCATGATGTCCGAGGATGTCGCATACTCTTCGAGCCGGACCACGACGCCGGCACGCACGAGACTCCCCGCATCGTCGGCTTCCGCCGCCAGGGTCTGCCGCTGGAACAAGTCCTCGAACACCGGGTGATCAGCGGAGTAGAGGTTTCCGGTCTTCGTCATCGCCATGCCGCGCCGGTCGAGCGCGTCGACGAACGAGGCAACCGCCGTGCCGGGCACGATGGCGGCAAGGTCAAATTGCTCCGTCACCTCGCCGGGCACGCTTTCACCGGCGGCCTCTCTCTTCGGAGCACGCATCAGGGCCCGGTCGAACTCGGTGCCGAGATAGAAGCCGTACCGCCAGGCGCGGGTTTCGTCGCGCCGGTTCCGGGCGATCTCGACACCCACGACGGTATCCCCGTTGCGACGCTGCCACCGGAAGCCGAAATCATTCGCGTAGACATCCGCGTTCGGCTGCGGGCGATAATCGAGCGCCTGGGTGTTCCAGGTCAGTCCGAACTCCTGGTTGCCGGCCGTGCGATACACCGAAAGCCCGGTGTTCCAGTCATTCGAGAAGATGCCCGAAGAATCAATTGCATTGCGTATAAAATTAAGCCCTATCGTCAGCGGGGCGTTGTTCCATTCGATCGATTTGTCGAGACCGAGCAGGGCCTGGAGCGCCCGGTTGTCGCCGGCGGGGCCGAGCCGGTTGTCGAAGTCCCGATAGCCGAAGCCGAGACGGGCATTCAGGTCGTTGGTGAGGGGCCGCGACAGGTTCAGATCGAGGTTGCGCGAACGCGAGTCGACCGTGTCGAGCCGATCGTCGGAGCGGTCGACATAGGCGTTGAGACTGGCGTAGAGTTTGTCCTTCGGCGAAACCTGGCCGCTGAGGGTCACCCCGGCGATATCCGAGTCGAGGGGGTTCGGGCTCTCCCAGGCGTTGCGGAACCGCTGGAGGCGCACCGAGAGCGTGCGGATCTTCTCGAGCTGCCAGGAAAGATAGCCTTCGAGAGCCTTGCGATTCTGGGTGATGTTCGCCCCGTTGGGCCGGAAGTCTTTTCCGTATTCCTCGAACCGCCAGGTGTAGCCGAACGGAGTCGAATGGTGCCGCAGCTGCATGAACAGGCCGGTGTCATACCGATCCAGGCCGCTTCCGGGCGTGCCGTCGCCCTCGTGATCGCCCGAGAACCAGGCGTATTCCGACTCGAGCACGTGCCGCCGCTCCCGATCGAGGGGCTTTTCGAAGGCCGCGCTCCAGACCTGCTGCAGCAGGCCGGCGCGGGTCGCGGTCGGGTCCCGCCGGTTCGTCACCCAGTTCAGCGAGAACCGCAAGTCATCGCGCCGCTCCTCGACAAGGGAGATGCCCATGCTCTGGTCGCGATCCTCGAACGGGTCTTTCCACTCGCCTCGGGCGAGTCCCCACAACAGTTGGATCGAGCGTTTCACGTCGCCCTTCATGACCGGCTGGAGATCGAGCAGCAAGCCGTGGAGCGCGCGCTGGAGCGTGCGATTCGTGAAGTTGCCGTAGATTTCGCCGGCTTCGAGGCGGAAGGGGGTGCCGCGATCCCCCTTTTCCCAGACGAACCGGAAGCGTTCAAGCTCGGTTCCCCAGTCTCGGCTTCTATAGCTGGAATTATTCTGAACACCGCCGAACCGCAGGTTCCAGTTTTCGAACGCGCTCGCCTTGCGATACAGCTCGAAGTTGAAATCCAGGTAGCGGTGGATGCCGGTGTAGGGGTAGGGAGCCCGCGCAGCGTCCCCGTCGACGTCATACTGGTCGCCGCGGAACATCAGGTCGCCGCCGAGATTGACGTCCCCATCGACCGGGGGTTCCGCGCGGCTTTCGGGCGCGGCACAGAGGCAGAGCGACAGGGAGAGAAGAAGCGAGCAGCCGAAGATTCGTATCCGTTTCATATCGTCACCATTCCCTGCGATTCGTCAGCGTTGCGTCTGAAGCGGCTGGACCACGCGAAGAACGAACTCGTTGATCCCGTCGAGTTTCTGGTAGCCGCCCTTCGGGTGGGTGTATTCGATCTGGGTGCGGGCGCGGATCGAGACGCGGCTGGTCAGGGCCCAGCCCTTGCCCTCAGGCCCGGCCGGGTCGAACGAGCGGGACACGATCCGGACGGCATCGATCGCAAGCAGCCGCAGTTTCGCATCCCCCGGGCTGACCCGGCGCAGGATGTCGAGAAACCGGTCGCGGTCATTGAACGAGTCCGAGAGCAGGGCTTCAAGCTTGTCGCCCCTCTGCCAGGCCTCGATGAGGCGGGTGAGACCGGCGCGGGCGAGATCGACCGTGCGCTTTTCGAGGCTCTTGCGGGCCACCTCGAGACCGGGGTCGGCCGAAGCGGCCAGGGCGGGGCCGGAGCCGGCCTGCGGCGTCGAGATCGTATTGATCGAGCGGAACTCGGCGGCGGAAAGGATCGCTGCCGTTGAAGCGAGAAGGAGAGCCAGCACGGTGGTCGGAATGATGCGATTCATGGTCGTTCTCCTTTCTCTCAGTTCACATACTCGGCCGTATGGACGACCAGCTGGTAATCGCCTGCCGCCGTGCCGTTGCCATTACGCGTCACCGTCAATTCGAGCCTGATTTTCGATCCGCCGGCGACGGCCTGCTCGATGAACAGGGTCACCCGGGTGTTCACGTTGAATACAGTGATATTTTGTCCAGTATTATAAAATAACGTATTTGTTGCACCGGTCGCGGCCGACAGCCTCCAGTTCGGGCTGCCGGAGTTCGCCTGGGCGCGCTCGAAATGGATCCACGGGTCCCCGTCTCCGATGTTGTAGGTCGGCGTCACATGGATGTCGAAGACGCGGTTGGCACTGAACATCTGGCCGTCACCGGCGCTGAGACTTCCCTGACTGGTGTTCGGGTCGAGCAGGATACAGGCCATGTGGATCGTCGGGTTCGCCGGACTCACGTTCGCGAAGGCGACGGTCGAGGTCAGCCCGGTGATGCCCTGTTGGGCTTCTTCGACGACAACGGTTTGGGCGGCATCGGTGAGATCGGTGTGTTTCACGACCACCGCACCGCCGTCGAGCACGGTTTCGTAGACAACCAGCGTTTTTCCGGCCTGCTGTGCGGTGACCGTGAACTCCTGCGTCACCGTGCCGGCGGAGGAGGAGGGCGTGAAGGGTTTCTGGGTCGTGATGCCGACGGCAAGGCCGGTCGCCTTGTCCATCACCTCGCCCTTCAGGGTGTAGGTTTTTCCGGGAACGAGATCCGTATACGCGACGGTGTCGGTGATGGTGCCGCCGGCTGACGGAAGCGTCCGGTCCCCGTCCGCCTTGTCCTTCGCCGACGTCGTCAGGCTCGGAACCAGGGCTCCGATCGAGACTGCCTGTGCGGCGTCGTTCAGGTCTTCATGCTTCACCACGAGCGTGGCTCCATCGGAGAGTCGTTCGTACACGACCAGGGTGCGGCCCGCCTGCTGGATCGTGACCGTGAACTCCTGCGTCACGCTTCCATCGGCGGCCTGCGCCGTGAAGGTCTTTTCGGCGGTGATCCCGGTCGCCTGGCCCGTCGCCTTGTTCACCAGCGCGCCCTTCAACGTGTAGGAGCGGCCCGGGGTCAGGTTTTTATAGTTTACGGTATCCACGATCGTGCCGCCGGCGGACGGGAGGGCTTTGTCGCCGTCGGCCTTGTCGCGGGCAGCCGTCGTCATCTCGGGCGGAGGCGGCGGGGCACCGACCGCCACGGCCTGGGCGGCGTCGAGCAGGTCCTCGTGCCGCGCCACCACGGCGCCGTCGGCATGGAGGGTTTCGAACACCACGAGTGTCCGATCGGCCTCGCCGGCGCCGACGACGAACTCCTGGGTGACGATCCCAGCCGCGGCAGCGGCGGTGAACGTTTTCTCGGCGGTGATCCCGGCCGACTGGCCCGTCGCGCGGTTCATCAGGACGCCCTTGAGCGTGTAGGAGCGACCGGCCGTCAGATTTGTATAGCTAACAGTATCCACGATCGTGCCGCCGGTCGACGGAAGCAGCTTGTCGCCATCAGACTTGTCGCGGGCCGCCGTCGTGAGCGTCGGAACGGGGGCCGGCGGCTCGGGCGGCGCCGGGGGAGCCGGAACGACCGGTTCCCCGGGCACGGGGGGCTCGGGAAGCGAGGTGATCGGAACGGCATCGGTCGCGACGAGCGTCTGGCCGTTTCTGGTCACGTTCACGATCGGGTTCTGGACATTGAAGGGGTTGTTGCCGTCGATGGCGACCATGCGCTCGAGGCTCACCTCGGGGGCGCCTTCCACCCATTGCGTCGCAACCGTCCGGCCGCCGTCACTTCCCTGGACGATGCGGATCTGGCCCGTGAAGGGAGGCAGAGAGGGATTGTAGAGCGCCTCGAGCGTTCCTCTCGCCGAAGCGACGAGCCGTCCTTTCGGCTGATAGCTCTGCCAGTCAGTGCGGCGGTACAACTCGACCTCGACGGGAATCCTGGCGCCGCCTTCGGGCACACCGCGCAGATACTCGACATGCCCGATCGAGAGGAAGCCCGTGGGGCCCAGGGGATACACCGGGCCTTCGGCCGTTCTGACCTTGCCGAACGGGCCGGTGGTCTTCCAGAGCGTGTAATACTCGGCCGATCCCATCGACAGCGGGCCGTCGGAAGGCAGATCGTTGCACGTGACGCGGACGCTGGCGATCGCACCGGCCTTGAGGGGTGTCGGAGTCTCGATCGCCATGGTCGGCCGGTGGTCCGGCTCGCAGGACGCGATGGCCTTGCCGTCGGCTCCCCGGACGACGCCGCACTCGGCACCGCGCGGACTGAGAAGCACGGCCTCGAACACCGGCGTGTTCTCTGGGCCGTCGCAGACCCATTCCCCCTGGTCCTTCCGGAAGGGGGTCGTGGTCATGCCGGAGCCGGCCTTCCACCGGACCGCATACCCGTCCATCGCGTCTTTCTGGGGGCCGAGAACGGTCATCCGGACGCCGTTTTCGTGCTTCCAGAGCTCGAGCCGGTTCACGGAAAAGAGGATCGAACCGTCTTCGTAATCCCCCGCGAGGTTCACGTGCATCCGCGCCGCGCGGCTTGGGGAAAGCCGGTAGGTCAGGGTTTCCCAGCCGACCCGCTGCATGGCACCGATATTGAAGAGAATACTTCCGCTCTTCCCGTCGATGCCGAAGAGCAGGCTCCCGGGCCGGCCCTGCTCGACCGCGTCGAGGGGAACGGTGATCCGGTCGCCCGATTCGAGCTCGATGCGGATCGCAAACGGCCACTGGTTGTGCTGCCGGTCGGCGGGGCGGAACAGGGGCATCGCATCGACCACGGCCCCATCGCCGCCGCTCCCGCGCATCACGACGCGCAGGCGTTTGACGGTCGCGACCGGGATGATCTCACCGAAGCCGAAATGGCTGACGACCGCATTGGTCGAGCGGCGCCGGACGATGGCCGACACCGTGATCGGCTCGCGGCTGAACCAGGTTCCCTTCTTCTGCGCCTCGTCGATCTTCAGGCATTCCTTGCCGAGGGAGAAGGAAAGCAGCGCCTGGGAAAGCGTGCCGGAAGAGTCGAAACCCGCGCGGGCGGTTCCCGAGATGCCGCCCCGGCCAGGCTCGAGATCCTCGCTGCCGCGCGAACAGACCAACTCGGCGATATAGTCCTCAGCCGGAGCGGGCCCGTCCATCAGAATCGTGATCTTGCCAGAGGCACCGATGGGCAGCTCTTCGGCCTTCCGACTCACGCCCGCGGCAACTTTTTCACCGTCAGCGAGGCTTCGGGAAGCCCGAAGAACACTGTTCGTGACACGGATTTTCGCCACCTTCCGGGCCGAGCCGGCCGAGCCGGCAACCCCGATCTCGACGGTGCAGACGCCGGGCCTGTCGGTGGCCTCGATGGCGAATTCGGTCGCCGAGGACTTCCTGACGATGGCGCAGGAGTCGCCCGTCAGGGTGAAGGCGAGGCGGGACATCTCGACAGGCTGCCGGGACGTTCCGGCGCCGTGCTCGACGAGCGCCTCGACCTTCATCCCAAACATGCCGCCGCGGGACTCGGCTGTCGAGACGAGATCCACCCGGCCGACAGGGCCGAGAGCGTTCCGAACCTCGATTCCGGTGAGCCTGGCGACCGGAATTTCGCGGCGAGACGTGTAGGTGCGGGTCTGGAGCACGTGGTTGCCGGCCTGATCCGTCGTGATATCGCCCCAGCCGGGAACCTCGAACACGAGTTTCGCCGTTCCGGGAGCCTTTCCAACCAGTCTCATGGCCGCCGTGTCGATCTCGACCCGCCCCTGCTCGTCACGCATTTTGACGCCGGGATACTTGTACACATCACCCGAATCGCCACGGGAGATGAGCGAGATGATCGTTTCGCGACTGCCGGATCCCGTGGAGACCGTGGTTTTCGCTTTCGACCGAACGATCTGCGCCACCCGGGTCGTGAGAGCGAACCGCTGCTGCCGGGGGTAGCCCAGCACCATCTCCGTCAGGTCGTCGGCGGCAAGGAAGCCGGCCGAGCGGTCGGGATTGAGAAAAGCGAAAACAGGAGCCTCTTCGGCAAGTTTCTCGCCGGGAATCGGCTTCGAGAGTTCGCGCCACTTCTCATCATCGATCCGGGCGGCGAGGTCGGGAATCCGGCGTTCGAGCTCCATCTTGCGCTCGAGCAGGCCTTCATACGCGCCGAGAATGCGCTTGTATTTTTCCCGGCTCTCGGCGACCTTTTCCGCAAACTCGTCGACAGGCTTCTGGAACTCTTTCAGAACAGCCTCGGATTCATCGGCAGCCGTTGCGAACTCTTCGCGCATCCGGGAGAATTTCTCGTAATCCCGCGCGCGATCCTTCGTTCCGTAGGTATCCTCGTTGAATTTCTCATAGGACTCCTCGGCCATCTTCTCCGCCTCGGCCTGGAGTTTGGAGGCGGCCTTGCCGGGAATCCAGTTCGAGTAGCTGCTCTCCTCGAAGGCGTCCGACCACTCCTTGAGCTTGTCGGGGATGAGTTCCTTCGGATCGAAGAAGTCCTGGAAGTTCTTGGAAAGCTCGACCGCCACCCCGGCGACGAGCAGCTGGTCGTCCTTCATGCCCATCTTCGTCTCGAGCTTCGAAAAATGCTTCTGCATCGTTCCGAGAAGTTCGTCGACGGCCTCGAGGGCCCCGTCCGCGTCGCGGGGATGGCAGATGCCGACCCCGTTGAAGGCGAGCTCGTTGATCTGCTTGACGAGACCGCCAAGCTTGACCAGCACCTGGAGAACCGGAACGATGACTTTGTTGCGGATCTCCAGCTGGAGGATCGATTCCTGCTGGACATAGCTTTCCAGAGTCGCGTTGTCCGGTTTCACGCCGCGCACCACCATATACAGCTTGATGAAATTTTCCTGGGTTCGGTTGTTCTTGTATTCCCCCCAGGCCGTGGCCAGATCGTTGGGGGAGCGGAGCTTTGCCAGCTGGATATCGATCTCGCGAAGCTTGCCGCGGATGCCGGCGACAACGCCGGCCTGGGCGTCCCGGGCCGACACGTATTTTCCCAGGGCGGTTTCGAGGCCGCTCATCAGCTCACCCGCCGATCTGACCGCCGTTTCGGACAGGTTGATGGTGCCGATGACGGCTTCGAGCTCTTTGGTCGCCTTCGCCCGCTCGGTTTCGAGGGCCGGTATATCGGCTGCGGCGGGGGCGACGAGACAGAGGCACAACAGCCCGAACAGCACGCACGCCGGCCAGGGGAAGCGAAAACGAACACGCAGGGGGGTGGACATGGAATCAACCTCCAGCATCGCCAAACCGCGCGCGACAAGGCACGGCACGGCCGTATCGGGAACGAGCTCTTTGCTCTCGATCGAAGGGAAAACTGCCATCAACCTCTCTCGTACAACCTTCTTGCGAGCCGATGGATCGGCTCATCTCGGGGAAAAGATAATATCCCCCTCCTCAATTTTCAACAGTTCCTTCCCGCATCTCTTCATGGGCATGCGGGTTTCCCTTCACGATCTGAGGCGACAGATCCCTCCGGGAATCCCGATGCCCCCTGCTAATCGAGGGGGGTGTCGGAGCCGGTGGCGCCGAAGAGGAGCCAGAGGAAGAAGACGCCGCCGATCAGGGAGGTGAGGACGCCGACCGGCATTTCGGAGGGGGCGACGACGGTGCGGGAGACGGTGTCGCATGCGGCAAGGAACGCGCCGCCCAGAAGAAACGCCGCCGGGAGGAGAACGCGGTGGCCGCCTCCGAACCAGAGGCGACAGCAGTGGGGGATCATCAACCCCACGAAGCCGATCGGGCCGCACAGAGCCACGACGAAGGCTTCCAGCGCGCAGGTGACGAGAAAGATCAGGTGCCGTATTCTCTCGACGGCGACGCCGCGGCTCTGGGCGATATCCTCCCCGACGGCCAGCAGATCGAGTTCCCAGGCAAGCGCCCACAACACCAGCCCGCCGACCAGGGTGACGGGCAGAAGGACGGCGACCGTTTCCCAGCCGCTTGCCGAGAGGCTTCCCATCAGGTGGCGCATCATGCGGAACGCGTCGGTGGCGGTCGAAGCGTAGTGCGAGAACATGATCAGGCTCGAGCAGCAGAAGCTGATCGCGACCCCCGCCAGCAGCAGACGCGCGTTCGAAACCCCGCCCCGGCCCCAGGCAAGGGCATAGACGGCCCCTACGCAAACGGCGGCGCCGGCGAACGAGGCGAGGATGCCGCCCGGGCCGGACAACCCGGATTCGCTTCCCCAGCGCAGATACAGAGCCGCTCCGAGCGATGCCGCCCCGGAAACCCCCAGCGTGAAGGGGGTCGCGAGCGGGTTGCGAAACAGCGCCTGGAACGCGCCGCCCGCGACGGACAAGGCCGCCCCGGCGAAGAACGCCGCCAGGATCCGCGGCAGGCGCAGCTTCCAGAGGAGGATGGCGGACGGATCATCCCCGTAGGGGCGCAGCAGGGCATCGAACGAGACGGGCACGCCCCCGATGAAGGGGCTGGCGAGGACGACCACGGCGGCGAATCCCGCAAGCAGGAGAAGAATCGTCCGGTGGTTCATGGGTTGGCGATCCTCACCGGAACGACCAGGCTTCGGCCGGAGTTCGGCCGCCCCAGCAGTTCGAACTCGACCCCGTAGATCTCGGCAAGCCTGCCACTTCGGACGAGTTCTTCAGGAGGGCCGGAGAACGCCACGCGGCCGGCGGCGAGAGCGATGACGAGATCGCCTTCCAGCGCCCCCCCGTTGAGATCGTGCACGACGCTGACGATCGTGCAGAGCCTGCCGGCGCCGCCTGCGCGCCGCACCCCTTCAAGCAGAGCGGCCAGTTCGAGCTGGCGGCGATAATCGAGAAACGCGGCAGGCTCGTCCAGGAGCAGGATGGAAGCCTCCTGCGCCAGGGCGGCCGCCACGAGCACCTTCTGCCGCTCCCCGCCGCTGAGCGTGGCCAGATCGCGGTCGGCAAACTCGGCGATGCCCGTGCGGACCATCGCCTGCGCGGCCGCTTCGCGATCCCCCGCATCGGCCGAGCCGAACAGGTGCCGGCCATGCGCATACCGGGAAAGGAGCACGAAGTCGGCAACGCGGCACGGCATGGTTTTTTCGGTCATCTGAGGCACATGGGCGATCTGTCGCGCCAGGTCCCGCGAGGAAAGCCCGGACATGGTCCGGCCGTTCACGAGGATCCGGCCGGATATCGGTCGAACCAGCCCCGCCAGCGCCCGCAGCAAGGTCGTTTTGCCGGCGCCGTTCGGTCCGATGATCGCGACCCGGCAGCCGGATGGTACATCGATAGATATATCAGTGAGGATGGATCTGCCGCCGAGTGCGACGCACAGGCTTTCGGTCCGCAGGGCGGGCATCGGGGCGGCGGGTTCGGCTGGCATCATCGCCATGCCCCCTCCGGATGCAGGAGACGGGCCAGACGCTCGGCGGCATCGGCGGCGGATTCGGGCCCCGGGATCGACAGATGGGTTTCGGTGAGGAGAAGGACGCGATCCGAGGCGACGGCGGTCATTCCGGGAACCGCCGCCCAGGCGGCTTTCAATCCGTCGAGTCCGCCCGGCTGCCGGTCGGGATCCGGAACGAGATCAACGATGGCGTCGGGATTCAGGGCCATCAGGCCTTCCTGGGACACGACGGGATAGACGGTGAGGGCTTTTCCCCGCCAGGCATTCTCGGCGCCGGCCAGCCGGAGAAGGGCATCGTGATACGCTCCGGGAGCCGCCACGTAGGCCTGTTCGATCCGGCCGCCCGAGACGTCGCGGCCGACGACGAGCAGAACGCGGGGTTTGCGACATCCCGCGACCGCCCGGGATACTGCGGCGAGGCGATCCCGGAATCGCACGACCGCCGAAGCCGCGGCCGCCGGAACACCGCATCTGTCCCCGATCCGCTGGAGGGCGCCGGGGATATCGTCCAGGGCGATCTGGCGAACCGAAACGGTGTCGAGCCCCAGCGCAGCAAGACGCCGCGCGATCGCCTCCTGATCCGGGCCATACAGGACCAGGTCGGGATTTCTTGCCGCAATGGCTTCCACGCTGGGCTCGAGGCAGGTTCCGATCGAGGGGATCTTCCGGGCCCCGGGAATGTGCTCGCAGAAATCCGTGATCCCGACGAGCCGGTCGCCGAGTCCGAGCACGAACAGCGTCTCGGTCAGACTCGGCACGAGCGAAACGATGCGCATCGGCACCCGCGCGCCCGCCGAAGCAGGTATACCTTTTGATTTTATATTTTCTTCAATTTTTCCCGTGCCGGCGGCATTCTTTCCGGCATAGGCCGAGCAGGCAAGCCAGAGAAGAACGGAAAGGACAAGCATTCCGATCCCCCGTCCGAGCATGCGCCCGCGGCTCCGCGATTCGGGGGCCAGAGCAGACGAACCGGCCGAAACGGAACGGGGGGGGGGGGATGATGCATCAGGCATTCTGCCGTCTCCTTGTCGCGAAGGCATGATCGATCACAACGGCAGGGCAACGTCTTCTGGCTCCCGGATCGTTCTCCCGCCGCGCCTTCCCGTCGATATCAACGGTGGCTGGATGCGGCGGTCGTCCCCGGCTACAGCGACGGACTCGCAACGGCGTTCGACCGTTTTCCGTTCACCCGACCGCGCCCGTGGCACTCAGCCGCAGGCAGATTCACTTGTACCCCTTCCGGCGCGCGCTGTCAATCCGCCAGGCGCAGATCGGGAAACCGGATATGGCGACCGGGCCAGTCGACAATGAGGGGTGATTCATGTGAAACCAGCAGGAGCGTCGATCGGGTGTCGGCATGCCAGGCTCGAATGACTTCGACAACGCGGCGTTGCAGCTCCTCATCGAGGTGGGCGAACGGCTCATCGAGCAGCAGCAGATCGGGGGCGCCGGCTAGGGTGCGCAGAAGGGCGACGCGGCGGGCTTCCCCGCCGGAGAGGTCACCTGGGTATCGTTCCCAGAGCGTGCCGATTCCGAGCATCCCGGCGATCTCCCGCAGCCGCTCCTCGGGAACCGGCTGCGACGCCGTTGCGGCAACCCGGCGCACCTGCTCGCCAACCCGCAGATGCGGCCAGAGGGCATCGCCCTGGAACAGCATGCCCGTTCGACGCTGCCAGGGAGGAATCAAACGCCCCGGAGCCGAAGCGTCGCTGTCGGAAATCCGTATCGTTCCGGCCTCGGGTTCGTCCAGGCCGGCGATCAGCCGGAGGAGCGTGCTTTTCCCACATCCGGAAGGCCCGAGGAGGGCCGCAGCCTCGCCCGCATCCAGCCTCAGATCCAGCCCGGCAAAGATGGGACGGCCATTGAAGCGGCGGGCCAGGCCGGTAATCTCGAGAGAGACCCCCATCACGTACCCTCCTTTCGAATCGGCCACGCGTGCGCGGCAACGATGTGCGTGGCAAGCCAGAGCACCCCGCCGAGCACGAGGCCGATCCGGCACACATCGGCGCCGGCACCATAGTGCATGAGATTGAACAGCCGGAGAGGCAGGGTCTCGCCGCCCGGCGGGACGGTGAGCAGCGAGACATCCAGTTCGCGTATGGAAAGGACGAATGCGGCCCCGGCCACACTCAGAACGCGTGGAAGCTCGAGCCGCAGGCGAAGAAGGAAGCGGTCGAGAGAGCTCCCCGGGAGCAGGATGGCGGCGTCGAGCGCCGGCAGTCGGCCGGTCGGACCTCGTGTCAGGGCGGCGACGATCCAGGCGACCGGCAGGATTCTGGCGAGGTGGCCGCACCAGATCGCCGTTTCCCCTCCCGCGAACGGGGTCAGGATCCAGAACGTCGCGTGGGCGACCCCAGTGCAGCCGGCCGGAATCGCGAGAGCGAGAGCCGAAAGCACCAGGGGAAGGCGGCTTGGTGCAGCGGTGAGGAGATCCCCGAGCACAAGCGCCGGAATCACGGCGAGGAGGGCACAACCGGCCGCCAGGAAGACCGACATGCGCAGGGCGGGCAAAGCCGCCAGAAGGATTCCCGCGCCGCCGTTCCCCGGACGGAAAGCGCCCAGGGCAAGCCCGACGACAGGGACGGCGAGGCCGACCACCGCGACAAGGCAGCCGATCCCGGTCACCAGGCGCCACGCGCCGGGCCAGGATGCCGGCTCGAGCCAGGACAGCTTCCCCGGTTGGCTCGGCGCACGACGGGAAACGCCCTCCACGGCGGCCGCCGAACTCCAGGCCGCGATGGTGCCGGCGAGCAGGAGAGCCAGAGGCCAGGAGGCGAGCAGCACGTTTCCGGCCGGCTCCCCGCCGGTGAAGGCGGAAACGAGCTCCGTGGCAAGCACCGGTGTCTGGAGATACAGTGGCACGCCGTATTCGGCAAGCGTCTGGCCGAAGACGAACAGCCAGATGGCCCCGGCGGGACGTCGCCAGAGAGGGATGATCGCCGTTCGCAGGGCGCCGGCAGGGCCGAGACTGAGCAGGGCGGACTCGATCGGGGCCACTGGAGCCCGGCGCAGGAACGTCCCCAGGACGAGCGCCGCGGGTGGAGCCGCCGCGAGGCCCAGGATGGCTATTCCCCAGAGAATGCCGCTCAGGCCGGGCTGGAAGCCCCAGCGCAGAGCCGCCACATCCGTCGCGGCCACCCAGCCCAGCGTCAGCAGATACGGCGGCAGAACCAGCGGCAGAAGCAGAAGCACGCGAAATCGCAGCCAGAGGCCCGGCCGGGCTGCCAGAACCCAGGCCAGACCGGCCCCGGCGAAGGTCGCAAGTGTTGCCGCTCCTCCGGCGATGGCCGTCGATCGCAGTGTGAGGAGCCCCAGCCGTTCCCAGCCGGCCGCCGGTGCACCGGTCTGGCGCCATGCCGCGATGGCAGCCGGCACGAGGATCGCCGCAAGCGGAACGAGCAGAAGAATCGTGACGGCAACCACGACGAAGCGGATCACCCGCTCCGTGTGGCCCGCCATCGGTCGCCAGACGCTCATCACCGCAGCATCAGCGCATGAAGCGATCCCGCAGGAGGATGGTCGCCGACGGGATCGCGGCGGCGACAGACGCGAGACTGACCGGAAGAGGCCTGAGGCTGTCGGGGGCGGGCAGGCCGGCAGGCACGGGACCGCCCCGTCGGGCCGAGATCTGTTTCGATTCCCCGTCAGCCAGCATTTTTTCGACCTCGACCGAGGCAAGATAATCGGCCAGCATTGCCGCTTCGCGCGCATGGGGGGCCCCCGCGACGACGGCCACCGTATTCGGGATCAGGAGGGTTCCCGAACCGCCCGGCTCCTGGTCGGGAAGGATCATCTTCACGGGATCGCCCCGGGCGACCGACACGAGAGCATCGTCGGTATCCGTCAGGCCGACGAGACAGGCGCCGGCCGCCACCCGGTCACGCACGACTGCGTTTCCGTCCACGATGGCCGCACCGCGGGCTTTCAACGTCTCGAAAAAGTCGAGCATGCCCGCTTCCCCTTCCATGGCGTAGAGGGCCGCCGCATGGGTGTTCGTCGTTCCGAACAGGGGGAGCCCGATGGCCACCTCCCCCGGCTTCCATGCGGGGTCGAGGAGATCCGCGAGGCGGGTCGGCATCGAGGCCGCAGCGAGGGCTTTGGTGTTCACGAGAAGAACCCGGGCACGCAGGCCAAACCCGACCCAACGCCGGCCGGGATCGCACAGCTCGGCGGGCAGTCCCGTGGCCGTCGGCCACTCCCGCGCCTCGAAGAGACCCTCATCGGCAAGTCGCACGGTATGCGCGAACTCGGAGCTCCAGAACACGTCGCACAGGGGACGGGCGCGTTCGGCGCGAAGGCGGTTGGCCAGGCCGACGGTTTTGGCCGCCTCGGTGTCGAAGACGGGCTGGACGGTCACGCCGGTTTTGGCCGTGAAGCTGGCAAGAACGGGTTCGGCGAACGGCTGATCGACCGTGACATAGACGGTCACGACAGGGCCGCCGGTTTGGCAGGCCGTCAGGAAGAGACCCAGGGTGAGGGCGACGCAGACCAGAATCAGGACATGACGGATCATCGGTTGCCGTTTCTCCTTCACGAGGCTTTGGTCAGGTCGAAGACGGACCTGACGGACACCACCGTTCCATGCTCGCCGACCTCGCCGAACGCGAGTCTCGTTGCCCATTCCCGCTCCCCGGGGGCAGAAAGAGTCCTCGAGACGCCTTCGGTCGCGGCTTCGTCGACCTTGCCGATGGTGATATGCGGCCGGAACAACTCCAGCAGCCAGGGAAATCCATACTTCATGATATTGTCACATTCTCCAGGCGTGAACCTCCCGAGATCGTCCAGATACTTCTGGCGTATCGCCCCGCGCCGGAGGGGATTCAGGGCGACGACAACCCGCTCGTGGAGCTTTTGGAGCGGCTCATCGACCCTCACGTTCAGGAACAGGTAGCCTTCCGCTGCCCGTTCGATCCCCTGCATCGCCACCCGGACCGGCGGGGTGTCGGCGGCGATCGCCCCGAGCTCCCGCTTCACCCGGTTCAGCTCAGCGACGGGGAACAGGCCCATATAGAGCGTGATATGGGGAATGGTTCCGCGGGAAAAATCGATCGTTCCGCCAGCCGTCGAGACGATCTGCCGGTTCAGCCGCGTGGCAGCCGCACAGAGAGCCGCCGGCAGTTCCAGAAACGCGTCGAGATAGGCGAGTGACGTATCATCCATCAGCCGGCTCCCGCCGTCAGGGGTTGCCGAGGAACCGGGACTCGACCCAGCCCTGGTAGAGGTCCATGAGGGAGAACAGCGGCTGCATGCCGAAGTAGAAGATGAAGAGGAACGCGACGCACAGATACGGACCGAACGGGATCATGTGCGTCAGCGGCTTATATTGCTTTCGATATTTTATTTTCTGATAGAGGATATTCCCGATCCCGCCGACGGAGCCGAGGAAACTCGCGAGCACGACGATCGCGATGACCGGCTTCCAGCCCAGCCAGGCGCCGAATGCCGCGAGCAGTTTCACATCGCCGCCGCCCATTCCCTCTTTCTTGAGGATTTTCCAGGCAAGCCAGCCCAGGCCCCAGAGGAAGCCGCCGCCCAGGGCAAAGCCAAGCAGGCTGTCGGTGAGCGTCACATACTGCTCGGGGGGAGCTTTCCCGAGAGGTGTGGTCCAGATCCAGCAGGCAAGCGCATACACGAGCCCCGCCACGCTGCCGTTGATCGACAACTTGTCGGGAATGATCAGGAACCGCACGTCGACGACGGTGATGATCATGCAGGAGACACCGAACATCCAGGAAAAGAGAGCCTTCGTGCCAACTCCCCACAGACCGACCGACAAACCGGCCAGGACCGCCGAGAACACCAGATACGCGATATCCTGACGCCCCCCCGCATTCACGCAGCCCCGCCGCAGGCCTCCCATGCACACGGGGCATTTCGAGTAATCCTCGAGAAGATCCTCGTGGCCCGGCCAGGACCGTATAGACCACGATATACGCGGTCCGGCGGCTGCGCCGAGGAGGACGGCAAGGATGACGAGCAGGAGATCGACCGGGCTCACGGCGGATCAGGCCTCGTCCCGTGTGATCCAGCCGTTGTGCGCGAACACCTTCCCCAACAGCTTGAAGACGAGCTTGGCGGCCAAAAAGTCGCCGGCAATCTGGCCGGGGATCGGGCACAATTCCATCACGTCGAACCCGACCACGTTGCGCTTCGTGACGACCGTCTCGAGAAGCCGGAGCACCGGATACCAGTGGAGACCACCCGGCTCGGGGGTGCCGACGGCAGGCATGATCGACGGATCGAACACATCAAGATCAATCGATATATAGACATGTTTTTTCAACCTGTCCACGACGCGCGGGATCCATTCATCCGCGGAGCCCTGCAGGTCGTGCGCCCAGAAGATGCCATCGTGACGGGCTTCCCGAACAAACTCCATTTCGCCTGAAGAGATGTTGCGGATGCCCACCTGGGTCAGCTCGGCCAGGTCGAAGACCCGGCGCATGACGGAGGCATGGTTGTACGGCGTGTTCTCGAACGAGTCGCGGAGATCGGCATGGGCATCGAGCTGCAGGACGCTGAACTCCTCGCCGTATTTCTTCCGCAGGGCCCGGATCGGGCCGGTCGAGATGCTGTGCTCACCGCCAAGCACCACGGGAAACTTGTGATCCCCGCAGATGGCAGCGACGGCCGCCTCGACGTTTTTCACCGTCGCCTGCGGCCCGGACATGTCGGGCTCGAGTTCGGGCAACGTGCAGACACCGCTGTTCAGCGGCTCGCAGTCGAGATCGATATCGTAGAGCTCGACGTTCCGCGATGCCATCAGGATCGCCGCCGGCCCTTCGCGGGTTCCGGCGCGATAGGACGTCGTGCTGTCGTAAGGAACGGGAAGAATGACGGCGCGGGCGTTCTCATAGCGGGTTTCGTCAGCGGGCAGGCCAAGAAAGTTGTAGCCGCCGCGGAAATGCAGTTTATCGAGGGACATGCGACCTCCGTGGGGGAAGATTCAGGCGCCCATCATACCACACCTCCCCCCTCCGTCTCCGCGCCCCATCCGCTGGAATCTCTGATACACCACCAAAGTTCCCATCCATTTATCACCGTCATTTTTTTCCTTGGTGCCTGGTATGCAAAAAAACAACGCACCACAGAGACACCGAGGCACAGAGCTTCGAAGAGGCTTTTCCTCTGTGTCTCGGTGCCTCTGTGATGCGTATCTCTTTCTTGTCTTGGCTGTTTTGTGGTGAAGCGGCTTTCGTATCCAGAAGATGCGGTCGGGGCTGCGGGAAAGGGCAGATTGGGATATACTGCCGCCACCATGGATACCGGCACCAGCAATGCCCTGAACGCCCTGAACACCTGGCTCGCGCGCCAGCCCGGCGTGGCTGTCGCCTACTCGGGAGGCATGGACAGCGCCTTCCTGGCCATCGCGGCGAAACGCATACTCGGTGGCAACACCCGGGCCTTTCTCATCGTCTCGGAAGTTATGCCGCGCCACGAAGTCGAATCGGCGCGGGCGGCAGCGATGAAACACGGTCTCGATCTCGTCGAGGTCCCGCTCGAGGTTCTGCATCTCGAGGCATTTTCGAAGCATCCGCCCGATCGTTGCTATCTGTGCAAGAAACACGTGTTCGGCACCCTCCTCGGCCTCAAGCCCGAAGGCTGGCTTCTCGCCGACGGATCGAACGTCGACGACCGGGGAGACCACCGGCCCGGCCGCCGCGCCCTCGCCGAGCTGGGCGTCGTCAGTCCCCTCGAGATCGCCGGCTTCGGCAAGCAGGAGATCCGGAACGCGTTGGCGGCCTGGAACGCGACGGATCTCATCCGTCCCCCCGGCCCCTGCCTGGCAACCCGCATTCCCTTCTGCACGCCGGTGACGGAACCGATGCTCCGCCAGATCGAGGAAGGCGAAACGATCCTGCGGGAAGCCGGTTTCTCGGATGCACGGGTGCGCCATCACGGCAGCTACGCCCGGCTCGAAGTCCCTGCCCCAGAAGTCGCCCGCCTCGAAGCGGTTCTTCCCGGGCTTCTCCCCCGGTTCGAAGCCCTCGGCTTCACCCTTGTCGAGATCGCTCAGGAAGGATACCGCCGCGGGGTGATGAATGAAGTTCCGGGTTCATCCGGATGAACCCACTCGAATTCTATCTTCGATCGTTTTTTTTCTCGGGAGTCGTCGAAAAGTTGCTCCCGATCCTTCTCGTCGTCTTCCTTGCCCGCGTCGTTTTCCCGTTCGTTTTCGCTTCGGACGGGCCTCGTCATCGCCGGCTCGAAGGGGTTCTGGGCCTTGGCAGTGTTCTCGCCGGGCTGTTCGCCTGGCAGTTCATGCATCTTGATCACGACGAGGTCGAGCATCTGAACTGCGCCTGGCAGGTTTCCCAGGGCCTTCTTCCGTTTCGAGACTTCTGGCAGCACCATCTTCCGACCCTCTGGTTCCTTCTCGCGCCCGTCACGCGCCTCTTCGATGCCGGCTCCAGCCTTCTCGAAACGGCACGGCTGGCCAGTCTCACGATCGCTCTCGTTTCCGGGGTTCTCGCCTGGAAGCTGAGCAGCCGGCTCCACGGCGGGCAGGCTCCCTCCCGGGCGGTTTTTCTGTTTTTCTGGGCAGCCATGCTGATCCCGTTCCAGTGGAACTACATCCGGCCCGATCTGGTCGCGGCGCCCTTCGTTCTCACCGGACTGATCCTGCTGCTCTCGGCCAGTCCAGACTCTCTCGGGATACGGTTTTCGGCGGGACTGTTTCTCGGAATTGCGCTTTCCCTGACACCGAAAGTCGGCTTTCTGCTCGGCTGTGCCGCCCTTGCCGATGCCTTCTGCCGGCCTTTTCCAGGCATCGCTTCCGCCTTCCGGCGTCTCGTCGCACTATCCGCAGGAGTCGCAGCAGGCCTTCTCCCTCTGGCACTCTGGCTGGTCAGGTACGATCTCGTGGAAGCGTGTCTCTACGGAACGTTCACGTTCAACCGCAAGTTCCAGTCCTACCAGCCGCCGGGAGGATATATTCCAGTAAGTTTAATATTTTCGACGATCGTCATCTGGTGGAGATGGCCGGGGACGGACCCGGACGAACGGAGACGCCGCGGCATCCTCGCGGCAGCCAGCATCGGAAGCGTCGTTCCCATGCTCCTCAGCCCGCACAAATTCCTGTATCACCTCCAGCTGTCCACCCTTCTTCTGGCAACGGCGCTGGCCCCCTCGGGGGAAGAGGCGGCGCGGGAGCTCGTCCGGAAGGGAAAGTTCGTTTTTCTGGCCGTCACTTGCGTCGTCCTCCTGCTGCCGTCCCAGTATTACATCCGGTATGCGGCCTGGGCGCCGTTCTACGAGAAGCTGGTCCAGATCGACATTCTCCAGTCGCTTGCCGAGCGCGGGCCGGTCAGCCTCATCTATCCGGATCACCCGATCCTGTGCAAGAACGCCACGGGCTTCGATCATGCCTGGTTCTGGAACTTCCTCGAGTTTCCGGTCCTGCACGGGGATCTCCAGAAACCACTCGGCAGCTTCACCGAACAACTGATTTCGCGAAGGCCGCTCATCATCTCCTCGCAGAACCGCATCGCCAACTTTCCGTTTTCACGGTACCCGGAGCAGGAGCGGACGGTCCTGAGCAGCCATCTGTTGAAAACCGGTTTCATCGACCGCGCGACGCGCGACCGCCTCCAGGGCTTCCTCGAGAAGGAGTATCGTCTCGTGAACATCGTCGGCGTCTGGTTCTGGCTCCGCAACGACATCCCCAAATCGTTCTAACCTCGCAGGCAGAATCGATTCGCCTGAATATCGCCTCTCAGAGATGCGGGGGAACGCTTCACCACAGAGGCACAGAGACACGGAGACGCTGAGATTCAGGTACGCATCCGCAGATGGTGGGCAGATGAACGCAGATGAAAAATCGGGAGGAACGAACGACCGGGGCCACCCGACGAGTATGAAGGAGGGTTCTTCGCTTATCATGCCATCAAGGCACAGAGAAAAAGCCTCTCCGAAACTCTGTGTCTCTGCGTCTCTGTGGTGCGTTGATCTTGAACATTGAGTGCTGTCTCATATACACCAAGTAAAATATCAAGACATGGAAAAACCCCCGCGACGGCCGTAGCCGTGCGGGGGTTCTGAAACAGCGGGGATTACTTGAGGGTGATCTTGGCGCCGGCTTCTTCGAGCTTCTTCTTCATGCTCTCGGCGTCAGCCTTCGGGGCGCCTTCCTTCACGGTCTTCGGGGCGCCGTCGACGAGGTCCTTGGCTTCCTTGAGGCCCAGGCCGGTCAATTCGCGGACGACCTTGATGACGTTGATCTTGTTGGCACCGGAATTCTCGAGAACGACGTCGAACTCGGTCTTCTCGGCGGCGGCGGCGGCGGGGGCGGCGCCAACGGCGGCGACGGCGACCGGGGCGGCGGCGGTGACGCCGAACTTGTCTTCCATGGCCTTGACGAGCTCGGACAGTTCGAGAACGGACATGTTGCCGATGGCTTCCAGGATCTGGTCCTTATTCATTTTCTAACTCCTTCTTATGTGCTTGTTTCGATGAATTCGAAAGATTCGTAACAATATAGAACAGGGTCAGGCGCCGATTCAGGCGGCGGCCTTTTCCTTCTGCTCCTTGAGAGCCTGCAGGGCGTAGGCGAACTTCCGGATCGGGCCCTGAGAGACGGAGAGCATGTTCCGGATCGGGCCGACCATGGTCGAGAGCAGCATGCTGAGCAGCTGCTGCTTGCCCGGAAGCTTCGAGAGAGCCTCGAGATCCTTCACGGTGAGCACCTTGTCGCCGAGGAGACCGGCCTTGAACTGGAACTTCTTGGCCTTCTCCGCGAACTCGAACAGCGCCTTCACGGGCGCCGCCTCGTCGTGATACCCGAACGTCACGGTATTCTCGCCGGTCAGGAAGGGTTCGAGCGCCTGGTGCTGCGGATCGTGCAGCGCGCGGCGGGCGAGCTTGTTCTTGACCACCTTCATCTCGTCGCCGAGATTGCGGATGCTCTTGCGGACGGCGTTCATCTCATCGACGGTCACGCCCTCACACCCGGCCACGATGACGACCTTGGCCTTCGAGAGCTTCTCCTGGAGTTCCTTGATGTAGGATTCCTTGAGTTTCATATCTGCCATTTCGTTGAGTCACCTCCTTCGGTGGCTGTGTCTTGCATCGAAATCAAAAAGGGTTTCCGGTCCGAAACCGGAAACCCTTCGTGATCGAACGAGGTTTCATCAGTCTCGGCAGGCCGGCCGACCCTTTCGGATCGAGCCGATTAACGCATCGGACCCGCGTCTACGACTCAGAACAGCTTCAGGCCGCGTCAGCGACCGGAAGCGGGAAAACGTATCAGACGGCGATCTTCTCGACCGTGGCACGCGCGGCGTTGACATCGAGATCGATGCCAGGGCCCATCGTCGAGCTGATGGTGCAGCCCTTGATGTAGGTGCCCTTGGCGCCGGACGGCTTGGCCTTGTTGATGGCCTGGAAGAAGGTCAGGAAGTTGTCGTGCAGCTTCTTCGCACCGAACGAGGCTTTGCCAATGATCGAGTGGATGATACCGGCCTTCTCGACGCGGTACTGCACCTTACCGGACTTGAGTTCCTGAACCACTTTTCCGATGTCCATGGTCACGGTTCCGACCTTGGGGTTGGGCATCAGGTTGCGGGGGCCCAGAATGCGGCCGAGCTTTCCGACGAACTTCATCATGTCGGGAGTCGCCACGGCGGCATCGAACTCCGTCCAGCCTCCTTCGATCTTGGTAACCAGGTCCTGGGCACCAACGAAGTCTGCTCCAGCAGCTTCGGCCTCTTTGGCCTTCTCGCCAGCGGCAAATACTACGACACGGCAGGATTTGCCTACGCCATGGGGCAGCACAACGCTGCCACGCAGCTGCTGATCGGCATACTTCGGATCGAGACCGGTGCGGATGGCGATGTCGATGGTTTCATCGAACTTGGCCGACGCGCAGGCCACGACCTTCTCGAACGCTGCCTCCGGGATGGAGACCTGACCCAGGGCGACGTGCTTGTCTTTCAGAGCTGTAAAACGCTTGGAGTGTTTCGGCATACGGGTAATGTTTCCTCCTTTCTTCAGGGATCAACCGCCCAATCGGGCAGTCAATGATATCACAATCAGTCGATGACTTCCATGCCCATGCTGCGGGCGGTGCCCTTGACCATGCTGATCGCGGCTTCCATCGAGCCGGCGGTCAGGTCGGGCATCTTGCGCTTGGCGATCTCGGTGACCTGGGCGAGGGTGACCTTGCCGACCTTGGTGCGGCCGGAGGTGGCGTTGCCCTTCTCGATCTTCGCGGCTTTCTTCAGAAGGAAAGCCACGGGCGGGGTCTTGGTGATGAACGTGTAAGACCGATCGCTGTAGACCGTGATGATGACCGGGATGACGGCATCGCCTTCTTTGGACGTTCTGGCATTGAAGTTCTTGCAGAAGTCCATGATGTTGACGCCGTGCTGGCCAAGGGCCGGACCGACCGGGGGAGCCGGGTTTGCCTTGCCGGCGGGAATCTGCAGTTTGACGAAACCGGTAACTTTCTTGGCCATTTTCTCGTACTCCTTCGAACGTTAGGGGAGAGCGTCAGGACTCTTCGAGCTGGATCAGATCGACTTCGATTGCGGTGTCGCGTCCGAAGATGAAGACCAGCACCTTGGCCTTGCGCTTTTCCTGATTGATTTCCTTGATGACACCGATGAAATCCGTGAACGGACCGTCGATGATCTTGACCGTCTGACCTTCGGTGAAACCGATCGGCGTCATGGCCGCAGAACGCTGCGGGCCGATGCCGGCCGTGCGAAGGACATTCTGGACTTCCTTCTCGTGAAGCGGGGTCGGCTTGTCGCCGAGTCCGACGAACCCGGTGACGCCGGGGGTGTTCTTCACGACCGTCCAGGTATCGTCGTCCATATTCATCTGGACGAGAACGTAACCGGGATAGATCTTGCGGGTCTGGGTGACGCGCTCGCCGTCCTGGACGCGCTCGGCACTCTCGGTCGGAACGAGCACCTCGAAGATGCGTTCCTGTTTTCCGAGGAGCTGGACGCGGTGTTCCAGGTTGGCCTTCACCTTGTACTCAGACCCGGAGTTGGTATGGATGACATACCATTTTGCTCTGGAGATGTTCACTGTCAGACCTTCCCGCCACCTACGATGACTTTCAGCACTTCACCGAAGATCACATCGAGGACACCGATGAAGAGCCCGACACCGATGGACGAAATGATGACGACCTTCGTCGAGAGCTTGATGTTCTCGAACGTCGGCCAGGCCACGCGACCCTTTTCGGGGCGAACCTCGATCCAGACTTCCATCAGAAACCGGGACAATTCTTTCCAATAGGCGCGTAACTTATCCATGTGCCCCTCTATAGTTCAGTGTGCTTGTGCCATCAGGGCTGAAGGGAATCGAACCCCTAACCCCCGGTTTTGGAGACCGGTGCTCTGCCAATTGAGCTACAGCCCTAAACCTTCAGATGTACTTTGACGGTAAAACCAGCGTTTGATGCGCTGGTTTCTCTCCGTGCGGTCCGGGATGCTTACTTGCCCTCTTTGTGGGGAGTGTGCTTCCGCTCCGCCGGGCAGTATTTGCTCAGCTCGATGCGGTCCGGGTCATTGCGCTTGTTCTTCATGGACGTGTAGTTCTTGCGCTTGCAGCTCGTGCACACCAGATTGATCTGTTCTCGCATAGGACTCCCTCTTTTCGGAACATTCGACCCACGAACAGGGCCGGAAGAAAAACCCCGGGGCGGTTGCCCCGCCCCGGGGCTCCGTTACGGATTACTCGGTGATGGAGGCGACGACGCCTGCGCCGACGGTGTGGCCGCCTTCGCGGATGGCGAAGCGGAGACCCTGCTCGCAAGCGATCGGGGTGATCAGCTCGCAGATGAACTCAGCGCGGTCGCCCGGCATGACCATTTCCTTGCCTTCGCCCAGCTGGACGACGCCGGTCACGTCCGTCGTGCGGAAGTAGAACTGGGGCCGATAGCCGCTGAAGAACGGGGTATGGCGGCCGCCTTCTTCCTTCGACAGGATGTAGACCTGGGCCTTGAACTTCTTGTGCGGGGTGATGCTCTTCGGCTTGGCCAGAACCATGCCGCGCTCGACTTCTTCCTTGGTGATGCCGCGGAGCAGCAGACCAACGTTGTCGCCGGCCTGACCCTGATCCAGGGTCTTGCGGAACATCTCGACGCCGGTAACGGTCGAGGTCTTGACTTCGTCCATCAGGCCGACGATCTCGATGGCTTCGCCGATCTTGATCTGACCGCGCTCGATGCGGCCCGTCACGACGGTGCCGCGGCCGGTGATCGTGAACACGTCTTCGACGGGCATCAGGAAGGGCTTGTCGAGCTCGCGCTGCGGCTCGGGAATGTACTCGTCGAGGGTCTTGAGCAGCTTGTGGATCGGCTCGGCCGCCGGGCCTTCGCCGCCGGCTTCCATGGCCTTGAGGGCGCTGCCGCGGACGATCGGGGTCTTGTCGCCGGGGAACTCGTACTTGTTGAGCAGATCGCGAACTTCGAGCTCGACGAGGTCGAGCAGCTCGGGATCGTCAACCATGTCGCACTTGTTCAGGAAGACGATGATGTAGGGAACGCCGACCTGGCGGGCCAGGAGGACGTGCTCTTTGGTCTGGGGCATCGGACCGTCAGAAGCGGAGACGACGAGGATCGCTCCGTCCATCTGGGCGGCGCCGGTGATCATGTTCTTGATGTAATCGGCGTGACCAGGGCAATCCACATGGGCATAGTGCCGGATATCGGTCTCATACTCGACGTGGCAGGTGTTGATCGTGATGCCGCGCGCCTTTTCTTCAGGGGCGGAATCGATTTGATCATAATTCAGCGCCTTCGCCTTACCGGCCTTGGCCGAAGTCAGCGTAATGGCAGACGTGAGAGTGGTCTTGCCATGATCGATGTGACCGATCGTACCGACGTTGACGTGCGGCTTGGTCCGGACGAAATTTTCCTTAGCCATGTGGGCCCTCCTGATGAAGTATGAACGGTGTGAATAAAAGCCCGCGGCCGGGATTGAACCGGCGACCTCTTGCTTACCATGCAAGTGCTCTACCGACTGAGCTACACGGGCGAGAAATGGATGGGGATGGATTCGAACCACCGTAGGCGCGAGCCAACAGATTTACAGTCTGCCCCCTTTAGCCACTCGGGCACCCATCCAGGTATCTGCACAAGCCGACGATGGGAATCGAACCCACAACCTTCTGATTACAAATCAGATGCTCTGCCAGTTGAGCTACATCGGCATGTTTGAGATGCATTGGTCAAAGAACGTACCGGCAAGGCCACCGGTATTTGGCGATTATAGAGGATGTTCGATCGAAAGTCAATATCTATTTTTCCGGCGCGCGGCCAACCCCAAACCCCTTTTGCCGCAAGACTTCGAACAGGACGACCGCTGTACTGACGGAAACGTTCAGCGACGCGGTCTTGCCCCCAAGCGGAATCGAAACCACCTCGTCGCACGCGCCAGCAATGCGGACACCCAGCCCGACATCCTCGCCGCCGGCCACGAGCAGTACCTTTCCCGTGTACCGGATCTCGTCATACCGCTTTGGCGCCCCGCCCTCGAGACCCACAACCCAGTAGCCCCGCTTTTTCGCCTGCTCCAGTGCCACGCCGAGGTTCACGACACGAGCCACGGTGAGATGGGAAGCGGCCCCCTGGGCTGTACGAATCGCCCCCCCCGTCATGCCCGCGGCACGCTCTCTCGGAATGATGATGCCAGCCGCCCCGGCCGCCTCGACCGTGCGCACGATCGCCCCGAGATTGCGCGGATCCTCCACGTGGTTCAAGGCAACGAGCACGGTTTCCGGGTTCTTGTCGCACGCGTCAAGCAGAGCGTCGAGATCGGCATACTCGAAAGCCCCCGTCCGGGCCGCAACCCCCTGCGTATCGTCCCCATGCATGCGCCGGAACGCCTGAACCGGCACGACCTGCAGCTTGAGCCGGCGGCGGTGGGCTTCCTCGCGAATCGCGCGGATCGCCTCCCCATGCGCCGAGTCGGCGATGACGATCGCCTCGACCGGCTTTCCGGTCTTCAGCAGCTCCTGCACCTCATGTCGGCCGACGATCCACATGGCTTCGTCTTCACCACCGGTCTGGCCCAGGTCAGGCGCTGCCGGAGGCCGGCGAACCGGCTCGAAGCCCTGGTCATCACGCCGGGTCGGCTTTCTTTCGCCGCCGAACCGCTCTCGACGCTCGTCGTGACGGGCAAACTCCCGTTTTTCCCCGTGATGCCTGGCCTCGCCCCTCGGCTCGCCCGATTCGAACCGCTTCTTGAAACCATCCGGCTTTCCGAACTTCTTCCTGCCACCGGCCCCCCGGTCGTCACGGCGGGGGCCATGGTGTTCCCCCTCGTGCCGGCGCGGCGCCTCACGGTTCTCGGAATCCCCCTGCCATCCGCGTGATTCATGCGGATCGCGGGATCCCCGGAACTCGCGCGGCTCACGGGGCTCTTTCGGCTCGGACCGCTCGCGCTTTTCCCGCAACGGAGGGCCGTCGTGGGAGGACTGGCCGCCATGTTTCTTGTGAAGACCCTGTTTCTCGCTCCACCACTCGTTTTTCTTGGTATCACGACCGCCCTGCGGGCGGCCGGGGCCACCGGAACGACGGGAACCGGAATCGAACTTTCTGGGGCGGTCAGAGCTCATGGTCTTCTCCTTCTTCATCGGCCGGCACAGCCGGCTCGGGCGGGTTCACGAGGGCGAATACGTCTTCCAGCCGGCCATCCTGGCCGGTCAGGAACAGATACCCAACCCAGGCCTCGAGCGCCGTGGCGCGGGCATAGGTGAGCCGGTCCATCCGGGGTCCCCGGTAGGGCATCTTGGCGTTGCGCCAATGGCGCAGCAGCTCCTGCTCAGCCGGAGAGACGGTATTCCAGAGCGTTTCGAAGATGCGGGCCTGGTTCGGCGCGCAGACGAGTTTCACGACGGAGGAGTGAAGATGCCCGGCATCGTCGGTCCCCCCGGCGACGTGGCGCAGCCGCACCCCCAACTCGAACACGCCGTCGCCGACATAGGCCAGGGTACGCGCCGGTAATCGCTCGACCTCGCTCGCCACCCAGGGCCGGGAAAAGGCAAATTTCAGGGCGTCAACCGGGAACGCAGCACCGCTCACGCACGCCGCCAGCGGGCACCGTCGCGGGTGTCCTCGATCGTGATGCCGGCGGTCTTGAGCCGGTCGCGGATCTGGTCGGCCAGGTCATACCGTTTGCTGGTCTTCATCTCTTTCCGGAGATCGAGGATGATGCCCATCAGCGGGTCGATATCGACGCCGTCGCCGGCAGCCCCCTGGACCGGGGGCAGAATGCCCAGCACGTCGCCGGCCCAGCCGCGTAACATATCAAGAGCTTTATGCGCCGCGCCGGAGGAGATCCCGGCCGCCATCAGTCGGTTCGCCGTGGTGACGAACGTGTACAGGTGCGCAATCGCGCCGGGCGTGTCGAGATCATCGTCGAGGGCTTCGCCGATCGCCTTTTCCGTGGCCTCGGATGCGGCCAGGAGCTCCGTATCATTCCTGCCTTCCGTCACCTGGCGTTTCCCGTGCTCCTCGAGCGCGGCGTGGAGCTGGCCAAGGCGCTGAAGGCCGGTCGCGGCAGCCCCGATCGCCTCTTCCGTGTAGTTGCTGGGCGAGCGGTAATGCGTCGAGAGGATGAACACCCGGATGGCCTCGGGGCTGTGCCGCTGGAGCAGGTCTTCGCAGGTGCGGAAGTTGCCGAGCGATTTGCCCATCTTCACGCCGTCGACCGTGACCATATTGTTGTGAACCCAGTAGCGCGCGAACGGCTTGCCCGTCACGGCCTCGCTCTGCGCGATCTCGCACTCGTGGTGCGGGAACATGTTCTCGAGGCCGCCGCCGTGGATGTCGAACGTCTCGCCCAGATACTTGGTGCTCATGACCGAGCACTCGATGTGCCAGCCCGGATACCCCGGGCCCCACGGCGAATTCCACTGAAGGATGTGGTCCGGCTCGGCGCGCTTCCAGAGGGCGAAGTCCTGCGGGTTCCGCTTGTCGGAACGGGCCTCGACGCGCACGGCTTCGCGCAGCTCGTCGACGGTCCGACCCGACAGCTTGCCGTACCGCTTGAAGGACGCGACATCGAAATACACGTTCCCGTCGGAAACGTAGGCGTGGCCCTTCTCGACGAGTTTCTGGACGGCCTCGATCTGTTCGCCGACGTGCTGGGAGGCCCGGACGTAGAAGCTCGGATGCGCCACGCGCAGTCTCTCCATGTCGTGCATATACTGGAACATGCATTTGTCGACGATTTCGTAGGGATGCACGCGGTCGATGCGCGCCTGGCGCTGGATCTTGTCCTCACCGGCATCGGCATTGTCGGTCAGATGGCCGACATCCGTGATGTTCTGCACGTAGCGAACATTGAAGCCGCGCCGGCGCAGGTGCTTCACGAGCACATCGAACGTTATATAGCTCTTGGCATGGCCGAGATGCGGAGGGCCGTAGACGGTCGGGCCGCAGACATAGATGCCCACGTGTCCCTCGACCAGGGGGACGAATTGCTCTTTCGAGCGGCTCATCGTGTTGTACAGCATCAGGCCCATGACCATGCCTCCGTGGCTTGTGAATTCAGGTGGAATCGAAGGTGCGTGATGATACCACAAACCCGCTCTCAACGAAACCGCCCCCCGAAGCGATCGCTCCGAGGGCGGCGGGTGGTCAGGCCCGTCACCATTCCTTGGTCAGCAGGAAGGCTCCGGCGTCCGAATCGAGACCCGCAAATTTCTGGTCACAATTCGAGACCTTTCCGAGCATCGAATCCGACAGCGTCTCGAACTCGAATTTGTTGTATCCATACACGAACGTGAACTTCGTCGAGGAGATGTTGCCGCTCGTGAAGGTGCTTGCCGGATAATTCGGCTCGGGAATCATGTTATCAACATTGGGCATCTTTTCCTGGTTTCTCACGGTGATCGCCAGGGTTCCCGTCACGGCATTGCCGCTCTGACCCGTTACCTTCAAGATGAGATCGCCGGTGAGTTTGGTGGCACGTTGCCCATTGAAATTCAGATTATAGAAGACACAGTTCGTGCCCCTCCACGTCCCCCGAAGGTCGACGGCCGGCGTGAGGTCGGAGGCCAGAGAAGCAATCGTGGGGACATTGTAGGAGAGGCTGGCCAGCTCGGCTGTCCAACGATTTTGGAATCCGCTCAAACTGCTGCCCAAATCCTTAAGCCAAGCCTGGAATCTGCTGGCCATGTACGTAACATATGTCGATTTGATCTCCCAGTTTGCCATCTGCGTTGGCGTGAAAGCGTAACGTTCCATGATCCACGCCTTGACTGTCGAATCAACATTCACCGGAGTACTCATATACGGTGAAGTATGCGGCACAATGGTCCGGAGGACGAGGTTCTTATAGGTGAATTTCACGTCGTAGAAACTGGCGGTCGGAATATCCGGAATCTGGAAATGCTTCGTTGCGGTCGCCAGAGAAAATGCCATCGCCTGTCCGTTGACCGTACAGGTGCCACTTGCAGCATACTTCGGGAGGAGTTCCAAACCTGTCAATCCCCGAACACTTCCGGCAACACCGGGTGTCGTCACATCGGGAGGTTCCAGGGAGCCCGCGATCGTCGTGTTCATCGAGGGCAGGCTCGAGCCACCGCCGCCTCCGCCGCCACCACATCCCGCGAGAGCCGAAGCAATCAGACCCAGACAGAGAATCCAGAGGGAAAAGCGTTTCAGTTGCATTGTCGTTCCTCGTTCGTCAAATAAGATGTTCTCACTGCCCTTCCGGTTTACCGAGCATACTCCCGGGAACTCCCCGGATACAAGGCCGGAAAGCCAGCCGGATGATCCGGCCTCTGGACGGAACAGGGGATGCTGCCGATAGAGAGGGCATGAAGTCTGTGAAGAACCCGGGAGGATCCCCCATGGCTCGAAACCCCCTGATCGAGGCCATTCTGGACCAGTTGGCGGCCGGCGTGCCGATGGCGGACGTCAAGCGCCGCTTCAATCTCACGCAGCGCGATATCGTCAAGGCGGCGATGTACGGTGTCGCCGAACTCCGCGAGGAGTATATGGCCCTGCTCGCCAAGAAGCACATGAAACCCCGCTGACACCGGAAGGCGTCCTTGCCCTGACGGGCGGTGATGTTGCCGGTCCGGAAAGCGCCATGCCCTCTGCGGAGGCCTGCCAGCCTTGCCTGGCCGGGCATTCCACCGCAGGCAGGACGAGATAGCAGATGGTATAATGCAGGGGAAGGGAAGAGAAGATGTCGTCGGCAGAGGAACTTCAAAAACGGATCATCCGGCAGTATGGGTTTGCCCTGAAGGACCCGAACCCGAACATCCGCTTTCTCGCGCTCGAGGGACTCCAGGCCTATCCCGAAGCGCCGGAGTGCGAACAGATCCTGCCGCTCATCAGCGACACCGACCGGTTCGTCAAGTGGAAGGCAATCCAGGTCTGCGGCGTCATCGGCCTGAAAACAGCCCTTCCCCTACTCCAGAAGGCACTTGGCTCGGCAGACCTCAACACCCGGCTGTTCGCGGTCAATTCGCTGGGCCTGACCGGTGATCCGGCATTTCTCCCGGCCCTCGTCCAGACCGTCCAGAACGAGGCCTCGCCAAAAGTGCGCCAGACGCTGGTGCGCGTCCTGCACTTCTTCGGCGAGCACGTTCCCTGGGACTTCCTCGCACGAACCGCCCGGGATCCCGATATCGGCGTTCGCATCGATGCGGCGTTGGTCCTCGGCCATCTCGCCCCGCTCCGACCGGCCTCCGAAATCCTCGTCAACCTGCTGGAATCCGAAGACAACAACAACGTGTTCGCGACGGCCCTGCTGTCCCTCGGGAAGTATCACAACCCCGCCCTGATCGCCTATTTCCAGCACAGCCTCCTCCACTCCGAGGCGCGGATCCGCGCCAACGCGATCGAAGCGCTCGGACAACTCCCATTTCCGCTGATCGAGCAGGTCGTGACCCCCTACCTGCGGGATCCCTCGAACCGCGTGAAAGCGAACGTCATGGGCATCTTTTACGAAAACGGGCTCAGCAGCCGCATGACGAACGAACTCCAGCGGTTCATGACCTCGCCGAACCGGTGGGAACGCTCGAGCGGCGCCTGGCTGGCCGGAACCTACCGGATCAAGGAAGCCGTCCAGGCGTTGATCCGCCTTCTTTCCGACGAGGAGGGCGTGGTCGCGGGCCGGAGCGCCTGGGCGATCGGCCGCATCAACGCACCGGGCAGCTTCAACGGTCTGACCGCAGCCTACACGCATGCAACCCAGTGGGCTCTGACGCATTTCATCAGGGCCATGGGCGAGGTCATGGCTCCGGCCGACGCCTCGCGCATCACCCTGATGTGGAGCAAGGAACGCAGCCCCGTTCTCCGGGCCCAGTTCATCGACCTTCTCGCCCGTCTCCGCGCGGCAGATTTCAAGCCCCACGCCGCGCCGCTGCTTCAGGATCCCGACCACAATATCCGGGCCGCTGCCTACCGGTATCGGGCCGCCATCGACGGCGGCCAGGCAAATGATCTGCTGTTCAAGGGAACGGCCGACCCGAGCGAAGGCGTGCGGGCGGTCTGCGGCGAGCTGATGTTGAAAAACGGGGATTTCCGGGCTCTGAAAGTGATGGCCGAGCTGCTCAACGACAACGACAAGCTGCAGCGGGTGCAGAAGGCCTATTCCCTGCGCGAAGCAGCCTGGCTCGCCCAGAAACAGAGCCCTGCCGCCGACCGGTGACCCGCTCCAGCCGCTTCTTCCGGAAACGCAAAACGCCTCCCGTAGCCTGGCAACAGGCCGGGAGGCGTCGATCGGACCCGGGAATCTTACTCGGACAGGTACCCGTAGACGTAGCCAGCGAACGCGGCCAGGCTGATGATCATCGCCCACCAGATGAAACGGAAAATCGACATACGGCCTCCGATTGGGAAGTTGGTTTTGTTGAAACTGATGGTATCATAGGATTCCGGTGACGTCAAAAACCCCACGCTGACGGGGCCTCGCGGTTGCCCGCCAGACGGACGACAGGATGGCGTAAGATGCAACACGATTCAACCTTGAAAACGACCTTCCGGCGCGGAACCGGCACCAGGCACTCCTGGTTCGCCGCGCTTCTGTTCGCGGCCGCCGTGCCGGCATTCGCCGCCTTCGATGACACGAACATCCTGGTCGAGGAAGCCGTCAACCATATATATCAGCAACGATACAAACAGGCCCATCAGGCTTTGCAACGGGCCTACGAGCGGTCGCCCCGCCACCCCGGCGTCCACTTCAATCTCGCCCGGGTCTTCGAACTGACGGGGAACTTCCAGGAGGCGTTGAAGGAATACCAGCTCGCCGCCGTGCTCGATCCCTCGATGGTTGCGGCCCGGCGCGGCATCGCCCGCTGCACCGTCGAAATGAAACGGAGCCGCGGGGAGGAGCAGGCCGCGGTTCTCGAGGATGCCGCCCGGGAGCGGGCCGCCCGGAGTCAGCAGCGGTCGCAGCAGCCCGCCCGGCCGCAGCGGACGACCCAGGCGCCGGTCGTGACCCGCCAGAACACCCCGGATCTTCCGGTCCTTCCGCCGACCCGGCCCCCTCAGTCCGTCGCGGCCCTCCCGGCCATGCCCCCCTCCTCCCAGCTCCCGCCGGCCGAGACGCTGCGCGTGCCGCCGCTTCCCCCCCAGGCGGCCCAGAAAGCGAAAGACAGCATCAAGACCAGTGCCGAGTCGCGCGCCGAGGATTTCATCGAACGGGGCCGGTACCAGCAGGCGATCGAGCTGCTCGACTCCCTCTCGACCGACGACGAGGACAATCCCCGGCTGCACTACCTGCTCGGCAAAGCCTTCAGCCTCAAGGGCGACCTGTTCGCCTCGATCAAGCATCTGGAAGAGGCGATCCGGGTCGACGAGCATTTCCATGCCGCCTACTATCTCCTGGCACAGAACTACTCGAAGGTGAACCTGCTCGACGACGCCCTGAAGAATTACCAGACCTACTTCGCCGTGAAGCCCCAGGCCGGCGTCGCAGTCGAGATCGCCCGCATCTACGAACGCATGGGCCGTGCCGACCTTGCGAAGGAGTATTACGCCAAGGCGAACTCGATGAATCCGGGCAATCCCAACCTGCAGAGCCGGCTCGACCAGGCCTCGATCGACGTCGCGAACGATCTGTATCTGAGGGCCAGCCAGGCGTTCACGACCGGGGACTTCGCCGGAGCGGTCACCCTGTTCGAACAGGCGCTCGCCGGCGGCGGGCTGGACTCGACCTACCGCAGGGACGCCCAGCGCAAGATCGAGATCGCCCGTGTCCGGGCCGCCGAGGCAGAGGAAATCGCCCGGCCGGCCCGCGAGGGATTCGCCGCCTCGCGGAAGATTTATGCCAGTACGAATCTGACCTACCGGCAGCTCCAGGATATCAACTTCAAGACACGGTTCACCGGCTCGGTCACCCTCGAATGGCGGGGCTACGTCGCCCGCACGATGAGCCGGTATGGCCTCGACTTCCTGCTGATGATCAAGGAACTCTCCCAGGAGGAACTGGACCAGATGGGCCGCGACCGGAACGATTTCCGGCTCAGTCCCGGATTCAACAATCAGCCGGTGTTCCTGGTCGCCGCCCCGAAAGGCGGCCTGCCGCCCTTCGCGAAGCAGGGCGCCGTCCTCAACGTCACCGGCCGGGCCGAGTGGAAAAGCTACCGGGTGATCAACGATCTGGGCCAGTCCGTCGAGCTTCCCGCCATCGAGTATATCGCCGCCCACCCCTGACCCGCCGGGTCACCCCGAAAGACCCGATCCGCAGATGACGCAGATGGCGCAGATGAAATTCTGAACGTCTTATCAGCTGACTCTTCATCTGCGTTCATCTGCCCTCCATCTGCGGATGCGTTCCTGAAACCGGGGGCATTTCAATGGAGTATCACTGCGGTTCGTCCACGGATTCCGGCGCGGGGGTCAGAGGTCGCGGAAGGTGGTGACGCGCTCCGAGATGTTGAAGCAGACGTTGTTGCCGGTCTGGCTCTTGAGGTTCGAGTCGTAGTTGATGAAGATGCGCTTGGGCATCAGCACCGGCCCTTCCTCTTTTTCCATGCGGTTGAGGTTCTCGACCACGAGGTTGCCCAGGATCGAAACCTGCTCTCCGCCCTTGATGCTGTTCTTTGCATAAATAGCCGACTCTATTTTAGCCTTCGTCATGCCGGGCCGGAACGAGACGAGGCCATTGAGCGCGACGACCGAGAGAAAACTGTCGGCGCTGTCGTGGATGACGTTGTCGGTGAGGATGACGTTGCCCTCGGTGACGATCATCGCCTGGCCCGAGATGCGGCCGCCGATGAACACGTTGCCCTGGACGTAGATGATGCCCCAGACCGAAGCGGGCTTCGCGTAGGTGCCTTTCACCACAAGATCCTTCTCGTAGAATTCGTGGCAGTATTCTTTCGCGTTCTTCTTGATGCGGTCGAGCTGCAGCGGCTGCAGCTTGTCGGGGTGGCGGGTGGTGAAATCGAACTTCGTGTTGATGGTGTAGGGATCCGAGCTGGGATACGGCGTTTCGGTGATACCGAGCACGTAGGGCTTGAGCTTCTGGTAATACCGGATGATCTCGCCCTCGTAGTAGGTGTATTTGCTCAGATAGGGGTCATGCAACTGGTTGTTGCAGAACAGGTAGCCGATTTCGGGCCGCTGATGGGAAAAGATCGAGTTGTCCTCGAAATAGTTGATGATATCGTCAGCGGCGAAAAACGGCAGGTACACGTGCAGCCGGCCATTGGTGCGGATCTTGCCCCACAGGTAGGGATGGAGATTCTGGATCGTCGTATCGACGTAGTCCTTGATCTTCACGTCGGTGACCGACATGACGAGTTTGCGGATGACCTTCAGCACCTTCACCTTGACGTCGCCGTCGAAGCTGATCATGTTGACGGTGTTCGGCTCCCAGAACAGGGCTTCGGCGCTGTTGCCGAGCGTCTCCTGGACGGCCTCGTTCGTGCGTTTGATGATCTCGTCGATCATCTCCTTGAGCGAGCGCACGACGCTCCAGTTCCGCACCCGGAACTCGCCCTCCTTGATGTACTCGTCCTTCTTGCCGGCGACGAACAGGGTGTAGTTCTCGGCCGGCGGGGTCAGATCGCTCACCTTGAGATCCCGGATCATCTCGACCTTGCGGACGGTTTTCTTGAAGGTGCCGGTCGAGACGAAGCGCAGATTGCCCTCCCAGCCGCCGAGAGCCTTGTCGGCATAGGTGTCCCGGTTCTGCTTCCGGTAGATCTTGAGGGGCGAGGGAACCTCTTCATACTCGTCGATATACGTTTTGAAGGGAGTCAGCTTGAGGTTGGTGACCTCGACGATCACTTCGGCCGCGCCGTTCTTGATCAGGTCACCATCCGGAATCTCGACCTTCATCTGGAAATTCTCGGCCCGGTCGATGTCGAGCAGCGCCAGAAGCCGGTCGTTGATCTCGCCTTCCTTGATCAGCTTCTCGGTGAACAGTTCGCGCATCTTCACCTGGGCCTTCTCGATGCCGGCTTCGGCAAGGTAGTAGGCGACGATGCTGTCCCCCTGTTTTGCCGTCTGGGCCCGCTCCTGCGTCATATACCGGACGAACATCGTGCCGAAGATATACAACAGGCCGACGACCGTCAGGAGCAGGAACATCGCGCTTCCGCGCGGACGCACGAACGCGCCGGGTTGCGGGAATCCGCGATCCGGCGCACTCGGGGTCGTGCAGCCGCGTGGGTTCAGACTTCCAGCTCCTCCTCGCCGTCGGCGCCGACGTTGCGGGGCTTTTCCCCGGCCGCGTGCCATTTGAGGTAGGCGTTGACGAACCGGTCGAGATCCCCGTCCATCACCCCATGCACATCGCTCGTCTGTTCGGCGGTGCGCAGATCCTTCACCAGCGTGTAGGGGCAGAAGACATACGATCGGATCTGGCTTCCGAACGAGATGTTCTTCTGGTCGCCCTGGAGGCTCTTCAGCTCCTTGTCGCGGCTCTCCTGCTGCAGCTTGTACAGCTTGGCCTTGAGCATATTGAGCGCGACTTCACGGTTCTGGTGCTGGCTCCGCTCGATCTGGCAGGCAACGACGATGCCTGTCGGCAGGTGGGTGATGCGCACGGCCGAACTGGTCTTGTTGACGTGCTGGCCGCCGGCGCCCGAACTGCGGAAGAAGTCGAGCTTGAGATCCTCGTCGCGCACCTCGATGTCGGCGTCATCCGGCAGCACCGGGGTCACGTCGACGGCGGTGAAGCTGGTGTGGCGGCGTGCGTTCGAGTCGAACGGCGAGATGCGCACGAGCCGGTGAACGCCCTTTTCCCCTTTGAGATAGCCGTAGGCATACATACCCTTCACCAGCAACGTGACGGACTTGATGCCCTGCTCTTCTTCCTGGAGATCCATGACCTCATACTTGAACTCGCTCCGGTCGAGCCAGCGGCAGTACATGCGGTACAGCATCGAGGCCCAGTCGCACGACTCGGTGCCACCCGCCCCCGGCTTGATGGCGATGTAGCAGTCGGACTGGTCGTATTCCTCCGAGAGGAAGGTCGTCAGCTCGAGGCCGTCGAGCCGCTTCGTCAGCGGATCGAGTTGCGCAACGAGCTGGTCGAACATCGCCACGTCATGCTCGGCGTCGGCGAGCTCCAGCAGGTCGGCAGTGTCCCGGATCTCGGCCGAGAGTGTCTCGAATGCCTCGCACGACTTCTTCAGCTCGGCGAGTTTCTGGGACGTGCTCTGGGCGCGGTTCCGGTCGGTCCAGAAGTTGGGTTGCAGGGTCAGCTCTTCGAGCTCCTGAATCTGCCTCTTTCGTCTGGGCAGGTCAAAGATGCTCACCGATGCCGGAGAGCCGTGTTTTCAGTTCGCGAAGGCGTTCTGCTATGGCAAAATCCACGGTTATACCTCCTGAGATGTCGTGCCCATTACCGGGTCACGCGGAAAATACGTCTGATGCTCTCGCCCACGCCGTCCACTTTTCCCTCGGCGACGATCTCGATCGTCATCTCGCCCTTGTCGAGATCCCGGGTGCCGATCGTGAAGCTGCCGATGCCGTAGGAAAGCGCATAGCTCGCGGGGGATTCCTGGGGAATGACGATATCCTCGACGAACGAGTTTGCGAGCGAGGCCCAGTTCGCGGCCGGCGCCCCATCGAGGACCGCCATCGTCTCGGGCAGCTGGCGCTGCATGACTTTCATCTTGAGAAAAAAATGCTGCAACCCCGAACGGGCCATGAAGTAGGCCCGTCGGAGCTTGAAGGTCTGCGTGAAGCGGCTCCGGCTGTTCGACATCGTCCAGGACAGCGAGCCGACCCAGACGGCGAAGCACAGGATGATGCCAAGCACGATGGGAATCGCGATTCCGCGGCGTTCGAACATGTTCACAGGTCCGCCTTGTACGCGACGAGATCGAGGTTATGCCGGGAGCGGCTTCCCCAGCCGGCACGCAGGATGAGCCGCTTGTAGGAGGCCTCGAGGCGGGTGCGCTCCATGCGCCCCGTGTCGGGGTCGGCGACAGCCGAAAACTCGAGCGGAACGGGTTCGACCTCGAGCTCGAAACCGACCTCCTCGACACCGACCTGGACAGGTCTCAGATCCAGTGTGACGCTCCGTTTTCCGGTTTCATCGGCATCATGGCCGAGGCGGACGTTTTTCGAACGGCCGACCGGAAGGGCGTCGAACGGAAGCGCCAGGGCGGTTTCCATTTTTTCCTCGAGGATATTCATGACCTGGTGGTACTCCCCCAGTTCGCTGCTGCCGCGCAGATACTCGACCATGAACATGCCGACGGGAAGCAGAACGGTTGACAGGATCGTCAGGGCGATCAGCACCTCGAGCAGGGTGACCGCCCGACGCCGGAATCCGTCCCTCTGCCGAGCCATGGTCTTAGACAATACCACAATCTCTCGCCCCCGCGCGACCCCGGAAGAAACGCACCACCGAGTCACCGAGACACAGAATTTCTCAGACTTGTTCACCCTTTTGCTCTGTGTCTCTGTGACTCCGTGGTGCGCCGTCTTTCAACACACCGGATATCACGTCCCTGGGTGACGCGGGCGGATCACGATCCGCCCCTACGGCACAATTGTCAGGCCGACGACGCGGCCAAATATAGTGCCAACTTCAATAGTCGATACATTCCGTTAATCTGCGTCATCTGCGTCATCTGCGGCATCTGCGGATCGATCTCTTCGGTTGCCGCAGATGCTCCATCGACCAGATGCGAGGAGGGGCGGGTATGAAACCCGCCCCTCCGGATACGCTCGGTATCAGATTGTATCGTCTTGCGGAATCAGGAACCCTGGCCGCAGCACTTCTTGTACTTCTTGCCGCTGCCGCAGGGGCAGGGGTCGTTGCGGCCGATCTGGGCCCCGGCGCGCTTCGGCGCGGCCGCCGTACCTTCGTCGGGTCCCCGGTTGTAGGAGACTTCCTGCTGCTTCTGCTCGACGGCCTCTTTCTCCTCGGCGCGCGAGTACTGCATGCGGAACACGTAGTAGAGGACATCTTCCTTGATGTTGTCGATCATGTCCTGGAACATCGCGTGGCCTTCGATCTTGTACTCGACGAGCGGATCGCGCTGGCCCCACGAGCGCAGATGGATGCCGTCCTGCAGGTTGTCCATGTTGTGCAGGTGGTCTTTCCACTTGGCATCGACGATCTGGAGCAGGACGAACTTCTCGAGCTGCTTGAAGTCCTCGGGGCCGACCTCCTGGCGTTTTGCCTCGAGGGCGCCGAAGATCGCGGTCTTCAGCTCATCCTCGAACTCGTCGCGGGACAGCTTCTTCCAGTGGTCGACGCGGCGCTCGATCGGGAAGATCTTGACCAGGCCGTCGGCGAACGTCTCGTAATCCCACGAGTCAGGATCGATCTCGGGGTTGAACGCGCGCTCCATGTGGTCGGCGATCGTATCCTCGATCATCGATATAATATCATCATGGATACTATCCTGTTCGAGGGCCTTGCGGCGTTCCTTGTAGATCGTGGTGCGCTGCAGATTCATGACGTCGTCGTATTTGAGAACGTGCTTGCGGATCTCGAAGTGGTGGTGTTCGACCTTCCGCTGGGCATTCTCGATGGATTTCGAGATCCAGGGGTGCTCGATCGGCTCCCCGCGCTCCCAGCCGAGACGTTCCATCCAGCCGGCGATGTTGGCCGAGCCGAACAGGCGCATCAGGTCATCCTCGAGCGAGAGATAGAACTGGCTGGCGCCCGGGTCGCCCTGGCGGCCGGCGCGGCCGCGCAGCTGGTTGTCGATGCGGCGGGCTTCATGGCGCTCGGTGCCGATGATGTAGAGACCGCCGGCCTGGACCACGCGTTCCTTCTCCTCGGAACAGAGCTTGCGGAAATTCTCGACGGCGGCCTCGTATTCCGGCCCTTCGCGCAGCCCCAGTTCCTTCACGGCAAGCATTTCGGGGTTGCCGCCGAGCAGGATGTCGGTTCCGCGGCCAGCCATATTGGTCGCGATGGTGATGGCCCCTTCGCGGCCGGCCTGGGCGACGATCTCGGCTTCCTTCTCGTGATACTTGGCGTTCAGCACCTGCGGCTGGATCCCGCGCTTGCGCAGCATCTCGGCGATCCGCTCGCTCTTCTCGATCGAGATCGTGCCGACCAGCATCGGCTGTTTCGACGCGCTGACCTCGATGATGTGGTCGACGATCGCCTCGAACTTCTCCTCGGAGGTCTTGTAGATGATGTCCGAGAGGTCGTGGCGGATGTTCGGCCGGTTGGGCGGGATCACGACGACCTCGCACTTGTAGATCTCCTTGAACTCCTTCGCCTCGGTCTCGGCCGTGCCGGTCATGCCGGCCAGCTTTCTATAGAGACGGAAATAGTTCTGGAAGGTGATCGAGGCGAGGGTCTGGTTTTCCTGCTGGATCGTGACGCCTTCCTTGGCCTCGATGGCCTGGTGCAGGCCGTCGGAGTAACGCCGGCCGAACATGAGACGGCCGGTGAACTCGTCGACGATCACGACTTCCTTGCCCCGCCCGTCCTCGCGATCCCGGACGATGTACTCCTTGTCGAGATGGAAGAAGTGCTTCGCCTTGAGGGCGTTCTGCAGGTGGTGGACCAGCTCCATGTTCTTGTTGTCGTACATGTTCTGGACCCCGAGCACCCGCTCGACCGCCGCGATGCCGGCCTCCGTGACCGAGATGCCGTGGTGTTTCTCGTCGACGACGTAGTGTTCGTCGGGCTTCACGATCTCGCGCGCGACCTTGGCGAACACGTAGTACAGCGACGTCGCCTTCTCGGCCGGCCCCGAGATGATCAGCGGGGTGCGGGCCTCGTCAATGAGGATCGAGTCGACCTCGTCGACGATCGCGAAGTTGTATTCGGGACGCTGGACACACTCGGCCACGTGGAGGGCCATGTTGTCGCGCAGGTAATCGAAGCCGTACTCGTTGTTGGTGCCGTAGGTGATATCGGAGGCATAGGCGGCACGCTTCTCCTCGGCCGAGAGGCCGTGCACGTTCAGACCGACGCTCAGACCCATGAACTTGTAGATCTTGCCCATCCACTCGGAGTCGCGGCGGGCGAGGTAGTCGTTGACCGTGACCAGGTGCGCACCGCGGCCGACCGGGATCATCAGGCCCCGCTCGTCCTCGAGCGGCTCGAAATGCCGCACGCCGCGCTTTTTCGCAAGCTCGACCCAAACCGGGTTCAGCTCGAGAGCGTTCAGATACAGGGGAAGGGTCGCGACGAGCGTCTTGCCTTCGCCCGTCTTCATCTCGACGATCCGGCCCTCGTGCAGCGCCAGGCCGCCGATGATCTGCACGTCGAAATGCCGCATGTGGAGCACGCGCATCGAAGCCTCGCGAACGGCGGCGAACGCCTCGATCTTGATGTCGTCGAGCTCCTCGCCGTCGAACAGCCGCTCGCGGAACTTGACGGTCATCTGACGCAGCTCGGCGTCGGACATCTTCGAAAACCGCTCGGCCTGCTCGTTGACCGCCTCGAGGATCTGCGTCAGGCGGGTCACTTCGCGTGCGTTGAAGTCGGGGATGAAGAAGCGTATGAGTTTGAACAGCCAGTCGAACATGCCTGAAACCTGGTCCCTTTCCAAGAATCAGGGCGCGGCCCCGTTCGGGGTCCGCGCCCTGTCCTGCGTCTAATGTGTCGTTTGCCGGCCGCCCGGCAGCGGATCCGCGGCGGTCATTTCTCTTCGGACGAGATGATCTTGATGATGTCTTCCGCCGTCTTGGCTTCCATCAGTTCGTTCCGGAACTCCTGATAGCGCAGCAGGCGCGAAAGCCGCGCCAGGGCCTTCAGGTAGAGTCCGCCCGACTCGATGGGTGCGGCGATGAGGAAGATCAGGTGAACCGGCCGGCTGTCGAGGGCTTCGAACTCGATGCCCTCCTTCGAGCGGCCGACGGCCACCACCACTTCCCGGACGGTCGCCGTGCGGGAGTGCGGAATGGCGATCCCCTTGCCGATGCCCGTCGAACCGACCTTCTCGCGTTCGAGAACCGACTTGAGGAACGCGTCGGCGTCGGTGAGAAACCCGGCCTTGTCCAGGAGGTCGATCAGCTCTTTGATCGCGTCGACTTTCTGGGTGGAGGAAAGCTCCAGCTTGATCAGCTGGGGTGATATGAATTCGGTGAGCTCCAAAGTGCCTCCTGTGGCGTCCGACGCGGAAAAATCCGGTCAGAATTCGGGTTCGATCAGCCCGAAGTTGCCGTCGGTGCGCTTGTAGATGACGTTGATCTGGTTGGTCTCGGCGTTCGAGAAGACGTAGAACTCCTGCTTGAGCAGGTCGAGCTGCTCGGCGGCCTCGTCGGCGAACATCGGCTTGATCGAGAAGGTGCCGCTGCGCACGATGCGGTGCTCGGAGTGGGCCTTGTCGGACGGCTCGGCGGCGACGGTCTTCTTGCCCTTCTTGCCGGTGTCGAGCGACAGCACGGAGTGGACGGCGGCCAGATCCTTCTTGTCGGTGGAGCGGCGCGGAACGTCCTTGAGCTTCTCCTTGTGCTTCTTGATCTGGCGCTCGATCTTGTCGGCGACCATGTCGATCGAGGCATACAGGTCTTCGGAGGCTTTCTTGCCGCGCATCACGATGCCGTTGGCCCAGACGGTGACTTCGCACACCTTGCTGCGGGTCTGATCGCGGACATCGTCCGTCGAGAGGTTCACGTCGACTTCGATGATGTGATCAAAATACTTTTTGATCGAGGCCAGTTTCTTTTCCGCGTAGTCCTTCAGGGCCTGGGAGAGGTGGATATTCTTTCCACTCACGACGATCTGCATGACAAGATGCCTCCAAATGAAGTTCGGACACGAAATCCGTGTTTTACAAGGGATCAAGATATAGCATACCCCTCCCCCCCTGTCAAGGCGGCCTCAGGCGCGGGGAATCGCGCTTCCGGCTTCGGGAAGCGGCTATTCGCGGGCCACGCCCCCCTTCGCCGGCTCGAATATTTCGCGGTACAGCGCGGCAATGCGCCGGAGCCGGTGGTTCACGGCGGACTTCGAGAGCGGGGGGATGCAGCGCTTCCCCAGGGCCTCGATCGAGTCGATCGGGTAGCGGATGCGCATCAGGGCGAGTTCCCGCAGGGCATCGGTCCAGATCTCCTGGTCGGCGTGTTCGAGAAGTCGTCCGATCTGCTCCCGGAGGCGCTCCGAGGCTGAAACCTGCTTGTTGATGTTCGCCGTCTCGAAGTTGACCTGCCGGTTCACGGTACCCAGGAGCTGGCGGGTCGCGATGAGGTCCTCGAGACGCAGGGCCCGGTCGAAGGATTCGAAGGCTTTCAGCAGCCGCACGAGCCGCCGGGCCCCCTTCAGGTAGGCCACGATGCGGCCCCGGCGCCGGCAGAACCGGAACGGAACGCGCAGGGACACGGAGCAGAGCCGCAACAGCCGGAACGCCCATTTCCCGGGAAGGACGAGTTCGAGATGGTAGCCCTGCTCGGGATCCTGCATGTAGCCGGCCCGGATGAACAGGCCGCGCACGAAAGCCCGGGCACAGTGGCCGCCGGACTTGCCGGCCGCCTGAATCCGGATCCGGCCGGCCACGTTCCGGCGCAAGGCGGTCGGATCGATCCCGCCGATCCGCAGCTCCCGGCCCGTGCGGTCGAGAGAGACACCGGGCGGGCAGGCAGCCTCGACGCCCCGAAACAGGGAGCGGCGCAGTTGGCGCGGACCGCGCACGGCCATGGTCGAGCCGCGCCGGCGCGCAAGCCCCGCGAGGAGTGCTTCGCCGCAGCAGGGCATCGCGGGGGGCGCGGAGAGCAGATCCCGTTTCAGGGCCAGGTGATACCTGCGGCTCATGCGGGAATGCGGACGGCCGGATCCTCGGCGATGAGGGCCACCAGCACCTCGGCCAGGGCGCGGGAGTCGTGGCGCACCATGTCGGTTTCCTGGAGGAAGTCGCCGCTGACGACCCGGATGCCGCGATCCTCGATGCGGGTCACGGTGGGCGGAACCCAGTACTGGTTCATCTTCTCGTACCGCTCCATCAGCGGCCGAGCCGCCCGACGGGAGTTGACGACGGCCACGTCGATGCGGCGGAGTGGCGTGTGCCGGAGCAGGGCCTCGACGTGCTCGGCCGCCGAGAAGTTGTCGGTCTCGCCGGGCTGGCTCATCACGTTGCAGACATATACGACGCGCGCCGGGCTGCGGTTGATGCGCTCGGCGATCTCGGGCACGAGCAGGTTCGGAATGACGCTGGTGAAGAGGCTTCCGGGGCCGAGCACGATCAGCCTGGCCCGGTCGATGGCCGCGAGAGCCTCGGGGTTGGGAAGCGGCTCGCGAGGCTTGAGGGACATCGCGACGATACGCCTGCCGACGGCAGAGATCGCGGTTTCCCCGACGATCTCCGACTCGTCGTCGAAGCGGGCGACCAGTTCGACGTTCTCGCAGGTCACGGGCAGCACCTGGCCGCGGATCGCAAGAATCTGGCTGGCGGCGCGCACCGCCGTTCCGAAATCACCCAGAACGCCGCTCATGGCCGCGATGAAGAGGTTGCCGAAGCTGTGGCCGCCCATCTCGCCGGCCTCCCCGAATCGATACTGGAACAGGCGCGACAGCAGGCTTTCCGATCCCGAGAGGGCGACGAGGCAGTTGCGGATGTCGCCGGGAGGCAGGATCTGGAGATCCTTGCGGAGGCGGCCCGAGGAGCCGCCGTCGTCGGTGACGGTCACGACGGCCGTCAGATCGACCGGCAACTCCTTGAGGCCCTTGAGCAACGAACTGAGGCCCGTTCCGCCGCCGAGGGCGACCAGCTGGGGCCGCGGTCCCTCGGGCTGACGCCGGAACATCAGCGCCCGGAGCCGTTCGGAAGTCTCGTAATCCTTCATGCTGAGGACCTGGAACGCGCTTCCGACCGCCTGCGACAGCCAGTAGAAGCCGAGCAGGAAGGCACTGAGGGCGGCGAAGGCAATCGCGCCGGGATCGAAGCTGCGGACCGTGTCGAGGTGGAAGGGGGTCAGCATCATGATCGCGAGGCCGGCCAGAACGACGGCGAGGCTCACCATCAGGATGCCGATGGCCAAAAAGATCAGCCAGCGCCGGGTCCGTATCGACGGCCCGAACCAGCGGCGCAGCGAAAACCGCATCAGAAGTCTCCGGTCATTTTCGCCTGGAGACGTTTGGCGAACTTTTCCGCGGTGAGCACGCCCATACGCTTGAGATAAAAGTTCATCGCGGCCGTCTCGACGACGACGGCGAGGTTGCGGCCCTCGCGCACCGGGATCGTCGTGCTGGGCACCTCGACTTTCAGCAGCTTGGTGGTACGCTGCATGATGCCGAGCCGGTCGTATTCCTTGCGGTCATCCCATTTTTCGAGGTTGATGACCATCTCGACCATCTTCTCGTCGGAGGTCGCGGCAATGCCGAACAGGGCGCGGATGTCGATGATGCCCAGGCCGCGGATCTCCATGTGGTGGCGGATCATCTCGTCGGGCGAGCCGACCACCTTCGTGTCGCTGATCTTGAGGAGCTGGACCGCGTCGTCGGCGACCAGCCGGTGGCCGCGCTTGATCAGTTCCAGCGCGCACTCGCTCTTGCCGATGCCGGAGGGGCCCATGATCAGGATGCCGACGCCGTAGACCTCGAGGAATACGCCGTGGACGCTCTTGCGCGGGGCGAACCGGTTGTGCAGATACCGGGACAACTGGTAGACGAACTCGCCGGTGCGTTCCGGAGTGCGCAGGATCGGCACCTGCTTCTGGTTGCACAACTCGATCAGCTCGTCGAGAACGAGCAGGTCGTCGGTTGCTATAATGCATGGGATATTGAAAAACAGGAGCTGACGGAGGCGGACCTTCCGGGTCTCGGGCGATTGTTCGCCGAGGTAGGCGAGCTCGGTGCGGCCGAGAACGATGATGCGTTCGTAGCCGAAATGCTCGAAAAAGCCGGCCAGCTCGAGGCCGGGCCGGTGGACCTCGGAGGAGATGATCTTGCGGTCGAGGCCTTCCTGGCCGGCGATCACCGTCAGGCCGTGATCGCGGGCGATTTCCTTCACCAGTACCAGTGCCATGTTGCCCTATCCCGTTGTTCGTGGTGCGATTCCGCTCCCGGGGCGGTACCCTGCCCGGTGCGCGGCCGCAGTATACCACAGATTCCGATCCGCAGCCGAAGCCGATGCAGAAAGGCGGGGCAAGCGGGGATCCATCGAGTCGAGGGGAGGTCCTTCCAGAGGCGTCAGCGGATGGCGGCGGTGGCGGCAGCGTCGAAGCCGATGCGGCCCGCGAAGTCATCTTCACTGTCATACAGGATGACGTCGGTGGTGCCGAAGCGGTCCCGTGCGACGGCGAGGGCGGCGGCGGCCTCGGCCGGACGGCCGAGGGCCTGGAGAGCGCGGACTTCGTAGAGAGCGACCTGGGGGGCCATGATGCCGTCGGGGAACAGGCGACGGTACTCGCCCGTCCATCGGAGAGCCGCTGCCGGATCATTGCTCTTGTCGAGGGCGATACGAACGAGACTGGCCACGACGTCGTCGGCCCAGACGTTGTCGGTGCCGTATTCCGCCAGAAACGCCTCGTAGGCGCGGGCGGCCTCGGCGAAGTTGCCGAGCCGTCGCTCCTGCACCCACGCGCTGTGATACTTCACCGTATCGAGGTACCGGTAGCCGGGATACCGGCGGACGAGCTGCTCGAACATCGCGAGCGCCGCGTCGGGTTTGTGGAACGAGCGCAGTTGCGCCATTCCCCGATAGTAGAGGATCAGCTCGGGCCGGAAGAAGACGATCCAGACGAAGCTGCCGATCATGGTGAGGAAGATGGCGAGCATGCCCCACCGGTTGCACCGCCGTGCGCGCTCCCGGTCGATCTGGATCGCCTGCTGCCGCTCCCGGCGCTGCTGCAACAGTTCGACGGGGGGCGGGCCGTCCTTGTGGGTGGAAAGGCGGGCGACAAACTCGCCCCAGCCGATCGACCAGCTCAGATACCGCCAGGCTTCCCCGATCGTCCAGGCCAGCAGCAGCAGGAAGAAGGCCAGAAACGGCCCGGTGAACGCCCCGGTGACGGTCTTCGCGTTCAGCCGGATCAGCCCCGTCCAGAAGCCCCGGCCCGCGATCTCCGGGATGCCGCGCAGCAGGATCCAGGAGAGGATCCAGGTGCAGCCGAGCGTCACGAGCGGGTACAGCCAGAGAACGACGGTGGGCATCACCTGGTCCGTGCGTTCGAGCAGGGCATCGACGATGCGGCGGGCGAGGATCGCCGTTGCCGTCAGGGCCACGGAAAGGCCCAGGATCAGTCCCGCCCCGCGGCCGAGCGTCAGCATGAATCCCTGGCCGAGGGCCACCTCGATGCTGGCGATGACGAGGCAGAAAACGCCGAAAAACACGATCACCGGCAGCCGGAACTGCGAGCGCGCGAACACTTCGGATTCGGACGGTCCCATGTCTGCATGATACCAGACCCGGCCGCGGAAGTTCGGCCCGAGAAATTCCGCGAAAGGAATATCAGAATTCGCGCAGGAAATGCCGATAGGGCTGATGGGTCAACTCAGACGAAGGACGCATCGAGCCCGCACATGAGGCAAACGAACGCAAGAACGCGGTTTTCGCCCCTGGCACTGATCGGGGCGCTGCTGCTGCTCTGCTTGTTTCCGGCGATCGCCGGCGCGCAGAGCGCGGCGTTCCAGGATCTTCCGAGAGACCACTGGGCGTACAAAGACGTGGATTTCCTGATCAAATCCGGTTATATGGACGGGTATCCGGACGGCACGTTCAAGGGACGCAAAGT
>DAOOQQ010000018.1:0-69066 GCA_035388825.1 Candidatus Ozemibacteraceae bacterium | reverse complement strand
GAAGATGCCGGTCCCCCCCCTCGACGGCCGTCGAGGGGGGTGACCGGCATCTTCGGTGGTTCGCTCGGGGGAACCGGAAGAGGGGTCACCGGCTTGAGGGGTGCCGGCCGGAGGGGCTCGATCCTGCGGGGAAGCGGTTTCAGCAGCGTCGGTCCCGGGAGGCCGGGGCGGTGCGCCGGCGGCTGGGCCGGAAGACCTGCGACGAGCGGTTTGCCGCAGCACGGGCAGAACCGGAACACGGTCTGGCACTCGGGACAGTGAAATCCCTCCCCGGTGCCCTGGGCGGCGGATGTACCGGCGCTTCGCGGTTCCCATTTCCCCGAATCGCTGCGGGACAGGTTTTCGAGGTCGAACCGGAGCTCCTTGACCCCCCGCTGCATGCGGAGGGTGGACTCGATGAATTTTATTTCGACAGCTATTTCATCAGGGGATTTGCCGAGCCCGATGAACGCCAGTTCGCCCGTGAAGGTGACGACACCGCCGGAAACGGCGAATTTCAGCTTGCCAAGATCAACGCGCCGGCTGGACAATTCACGTCTGATGCCGGCACTGATCTCGAGATCCGTAACCTCCCGCACTGCGTCACCTCCGCGGCTGGGGCGATGTTACATCCCCCCGTGGCTTTTGAACACCCAGACCGAGAAGAACAGGTTCAGCGTGCAGATCAGGACGTTCTTCACCACCTGACCCGCGATCATCGGAAGACAAAGCGACATGTCGGTCTCCTCACGTTGTCGGCAGAATGCGACGATTTTCTGAGCAGTATATCACTGACCGTCAGAAACCCGCAATGTACGGCTGGTTTTCAGTCGCCCAGGAATGTTTCGATGCGTTCGCGGATGCGCGCGGGGGTTTGCGGATGTCCGAGATCGTCTGCAGGGATGCCCGGCCGCTTTCTGAACCAGGTCTCCTGCCGCTTTGCATACTGGCGTGTATGCTGGATGATCGCTTCACGGATTTCCGCGACGGATGCGCCGGGAACCGCCCATTCTGCGTATCCGATGCTCTGCAGGCCGGGAGCGTCGGCACCATACCGTCGAAGCAGCTCGTGCGCCTCATCGGCGAGGCCGGCGGCGAGCATCGCATCCACGCGGGCGGTAATGCGGGCGTGGAGGCGTTCGCGCTCGAGGGTGACCGATACGCAGAGAAGATCCGCTTCGAGGGCCCCCTGGCGCTGCCAGATCTCGGCGAGGGACCGGCCGGTCGCGAGAACGAGTTCGAGCGCGCGCAGGACACGCCGGGGGTTCTGCCGGTCGATCGTTGCGGCGCCGGCCGGATCGAGCCGGTCGAGCTCCGAGAGGAGGGAGGACAGGCCTTCGACGTCGAGTCTTTCCTGCAGACGGAGCTGCAGAGCGGGGTCACCCGACTCCCTGGGCAGGCCGGCGGTGAGAGCATCGTAGTAAAAGCCCGTGCCGCCCGTCACCAGGGGAACGGCCCCCCGAGCCCAGAGCCGCTCGCAGCAGGCGGTTGCCTCGCGCAGGTAGTCGCCGGCACTGAACCTCCGGTCCGGCGTGACGAGGTCATACAGATGATGGGGAGCGGCCGCGCGTTCATCCGGGGTGGGCTTCGCCGTTCCGATCTCCATCTCGCGGTAGATCTGGCGGGAGTCGCAGTTGACGATCTCGAGACCGAACCGGCGCGCAAGATCGAGGGCGAGGGCGCTCTTCCCGCAGGCCGTCGGGCCGAGAACGGCGATGAGGGGACGTCGGGACATCGGTCAGGCGCGCAGGAAGCCGTGCTCGATCTGCCGGGTGGTGAGCCGGACGACGATCGGCCGGCCGTGCGGGCAGGTGAACGGGTTCGGCGTCTTGAGAAGCTGCTCGAGCAGCGAGCGCATCTCCGGCTCCTTGAGGGGATCTCCGGCTTTGACGGCGGCTTTGCAGGCCATCATCTTGAGCAGGTCGATCTTGATCTCGTCGAGGCTCCGGGATTCCCAACCGCCCAGAACCTGGGCCAGGAGATCCTGGATCGTTTCGCCGTCGGCCGATTTGCCTCCCAGCATGGGAACGGCGGTCGCGTAGAACTGGCCGTCTTCCTCCTGCTGGATGCCGAACCCGAGCTCCTTGAGCTGTTCCCCGCGCTCCTTCATGATCATGCGCTCGGAGGGGAGCAGCTTGACGGGGATCGGGAACAGCAGCGGCTGGGCGGCGATCTTCTGGTCACGGTAGGCCTGGACGTAGGTGTCGAACAGGATCCGTTCGTGCGCCGCATGCTGGTCGATGATGAACATGCCGTCGCGGTCCTCTCCGAGCAGATACGACTGGAGCAGTTGGGCGAGAATGCGCGGCTCGTTCAGCGTGATGACCGGCTCGAGGGGCTGCACGGGAGAGGAGCCCGGAGCGAGGCGCTCGTTCCCGTCCTTGAGTTCATAGATCCTGCCGCGGCCGGCAGGGAGGTTTTGTGTATGGATGGGTATGGAATTGGCGGGTGCCGGGGACAGGCTGCCGAACAGCGAGGGATGGGCGACGGGGGCCGCCGTGTGAGCCGGGGCATCGTCTTCCGCATCCTGTTCCGACGCGGAATCCGCCTCTGCGGCTCCGGGATCCGGCGTGGTTCGGGGGGTAAGGGCCGAGGCGGGGGCGACCATCGATAGGCCGGAAAGCGTCGTCTGGAGGGTTTCCCAGACCATGCCGAACACCCAGCGTTCGTCGCGGAACCGGACCTCGGTTTTCTGGGGATGGACGTTGGCATCGACCATCTCGGGCGGCAGGCGGAGGTCGAAGACCAGCACGGGCCAGCGGCCCTTGGGGAAAAACGCGGAAAGCGCCTTCGCGACGGCCTGGGACAGCAGCTTCGAGCGCACATAGCGGCGGTTCACCAGCAGCGTCATGTATCGGTTCGAGGGGCGGGCGTCGGTCGGCCGCGAGATGAAGCCGCGGATCGAGGCGCCGGTTCCGGCGAGCGTCAGAGGTTCTTTCAGGGGCAGCAGGGAGCGCGTCACCTCGGGGCCGTACACGGCGAGCACGGCATCGACGAGGCTGCCGGTTCCCGGGGAGTCGGCGAGCGGGGCGTTGTTGCGGGTGAACCGGAACGCGATTTCCGGATAGCCCAGCATATAATGGCAGACGATATCCGAAATCTGGGCCATCTCGCTCTGGACCGACTTGAGGAACTTGCGGCGGGCGGGCACGTTGAAGAACAGATTGCGCACCTGGATGCGGGTGCCGCGCGGGAAATGGTCGAGTTCGACGCTGCCGAGCCGGCCACCGTCCACCTGGAGGCGTGTTCCGGCCTCGCTTCCGGCAAGTCGCGTCACGAGGGTCACGCGGGAGACGGCCGCGATCGTCGCGAGGGCCTCGCCCCGGAAGCCGAGCGACTCGAGGTGGTCGAGGTCGGTTTCCGAACTGATCTTGCTCGTCGCGTGAGGGGTGAAGGCGAGCACCGCGTCCTGGCGGCACATGCCGATGCCGTCGTCGGTGATCTCGATCAGCTTCTGGCCGCCTTCCTTGATCTCGATCTCGATGCGGCGGCCGCGGGCGTCGACCGCATTCTCGACCAGCTCCTTCACGACCGAGGCCGGCCGCTCGACGACCTCGCCGGCGGCGATGCGGCCGACGACTTCCTCGGAAAGGACGCGGATGACCCCGGCGGGGGCGTTGGCGGTCTCGGTGCTCATAGCGGAAACGGTGCTCCCATCGGCCAGTCGGCCCGGCCATTGACGAGCAGCGGGTCGATATCGACCGTTGCGGCCGTGAAATACCCCTGGGCGGCGATCATGGCGGCATTATCGGTGCAGAGCGCCGGCGGGGGAACGAGGAACTCGACGCGGACGCGCTCGCACAAGGCTGCCATCGCCTCGCGGAGCGGCTTGTTCGCCGCCACCCCGCCCGCCATCACGAGACGGCCGGCACCGGTTTCCTTCAGGGCGGCGGCGGCCTTGCCGACGAGCGTGTCGGCGACGGCGGCCTGGAGACTGGCGCACAGGTCGGGGACGGACAGGCGGCTGCCTTCCTGCGCGACGAGATGCAGCACGGCGGTCTTGAGGCCGCTGAAGCTGAACCCGTAACCTTTGCCCGCCATCGGCCGAGGGAGGGAGTAGCGCTTCGGATCGCCCGTGAGGCCGGTTTTCTGGATGACCGGTCCGCCGGGATACCCGAGGTTCAGGAGGCGGGCGACCTTGTCATACAGCTCGCCGGGGGCGTCGTCGGCGGTGCGGCCGAGCGTGGTATACCGCCGGGGGCCTTCGGCCAGCACGAGGTTGGCGTGGCCTCCCGAAACGATCAGGCCCACGTAGGGGAAGCGGGGATGCTTGTGACAGGCAAGAAACGAGGCCGTCAGGTGCGCTTCGAGATGGTTGACCGGCACCAGCGGCAGGCCGTATCGCCAGGCCAGCGCCTTGGCCGTGGAGAGACCGACCAGGAGCGGGCCAAGCAGGCCCGGGCCGGCGGTCACGGCGATCTGGCCGATCTCGGAGATGCCGACCCCGGCCTGGCCCATTGCCTGCTGGAGCAGGGGGAGCATGGCCTCGAGATGCTTGCGCGAGGCGACTTCGGGAACGACGCCGCCGAACCGCTGGTGGATCTCGACCTGGGACGAGACCAGGCTCGAGACGACCCGGATGCCGTCCTCGACGAGGGCGACGGAGGTGTCGTCGCAGGAACTTTCGATGCCCAGCGTGATCATGGCTGCGCGCTCCGCTTCTTTTCGAAGTTGATCTCGGCCTGGGACGGTACCACGTAGAGGGGCAGTGCCTCGAGCAGGGCCTGGAACCCGGTTGGCGCGGCCGTCTGCATCAGATCGTGGAGGATCGTCGGGCTGGGATCGATCCGCTGGATGCCCTCAGCCTCGTAGCGGATGCCCCAGGTGGGAGTGCCGTCGGGGGCGGGGCCGCGCGCATCGAGTCGCGGGTCGATGCCGCCGAACGGGAGGTCGAGGGGGAGGACGAGATCGGCGACGAACGCCTGATTCAGCAGGGCCGGCACGGTAAGCCGGACGCGGCCGGTGACGCCGGTGGCGGCGAGGGTGTGGGCGGACCAGGTGAACAGGTCGACCGGGGTGAGCGGGGCTTCGGTCGTCAGGGCGAGGGTGCGCAGGAATGCGGCCGCGACCCGGAGGCCGGTGAGGCTGCCAGGACCCGTTCCGAGGCCGAACCGGCCGATGTCGTGGGGATGCAGCCCGGCCCGGTCGAGCATCTCGTCACAGAGGCGGGTGAGGCGCGAGGCGAGGTCGCGTTCCGTCCTCCACTGGAAGGGAAAAAAGTCGCGGGCGGTGCCGACCTGGCCGACCACGTCGGTCGAGGAAGCATCGAGAAAGATATAATTCACGACAGACGGCTCCCTTCGTGGTGGCGCCAGTGGAGGATCCGATGGTCCGGGCCGTCGCCCGGTTCGAGCCGGATTTCGAGGTGGGGCAGCTCCGCCAGCGTCGCCACGCGTTCGGGCCATTCTATCACGCAGGGATGACGTGCATCCAGGATCTCGAACAGGCCGAGATCCACGACCTCTTCGAAGCAGCCGACCCGGTACAGGTCGAGGTGGTGCAGGGTGAGGCCGCCCTCGTGATAGATATTCATAATGGTATATGTCGGGCTATATACATCGCCCCCGAAGCCGAGGCCGGCCGCAAATCCTTTCGCCCAAAGGGTTTTCCCGGCTCCCATACCCCCGTAAAGCAGGACGAGCGAGTGAGGAAACGCCCGGGCCATGCGTTCGGCATGGGCCAGCGTGTCTTCGGGGGAGCCGCTCGAGAGGGGCGTCGGGGGAAGATGCGGCATCATCAGTCTCTCAGCTCGGTCGCAAGCACGATATCGCGGTTGATCGCATCGAGACAGGCGTCGAACTTTTCGCGCAGGCTGCGGTCGTCGGTCGCTTCGCGAACCTGGCGGATGACGTCGATCGCCTGGCGGAACGCACGGATCAGATCGCCCTCGGGGACGTCGGTCATTTGCGAGATCTCGGTGAAGGCAACCCCCTTGCTCCAGGCGCACATGATATCAGCAAGCCCCGTCTCGAGGGGCTTGACGAACGGGTAGCGCCGTGACAGCGCCCCGATGAAACTCTTGGCATCCCGGAGACGGGGGAATAGCTTCCCGTGCGGCTTTCCGCTGTCGATGCCGCCGCGCTTGCGGTGCTCGTAGACGAGCGACAGGGCGAGGGCGTTGAGCTCGTGGATTTCCCACTCGTGGAAAACGCCCTTGAAATACAGCTCGGTGACCGCGATCTCCTCGGTGTGGATCTTCGCGGCAAACTCGCCGCGGGGCTGGAGGCCCTTCTCGTCGATATAGCCCAGTTCCCGCAGGATCGACACTTTTTTCTCGTAGATGGGCAGTTGGAGCTGCTCCTGCTTTTCGAGCAGTTCTCGCCAGTGGTCGAGCTTCTTGTGGATCTTGGATGCCTGAAGATACGCATTGGAGCAGCGGTTCCGGCTCTGGCACCGGCCGCAGATATACTGCATCTCCTCTGCCTCGAGGAGTTCGAACCGCTCGTCGAACTCCTTGCGGACCTGTTCCTCGACGGGGCGGTTCCGGCGGCCGCGCAGGCCGTTGCTGATGCGGGCCATCTGCTGGTTCATCGTGTTGTGCATGTCGCGCATCTTGCGGTGGAAGGCCATGTAGGCCTCGAGATCGTTTGTCTTCTCGTGGCAGCGCGGCAGCACGCGGTCGAGTTCGGACCGGAACGAGGCGACTCGTTCCGCGAGTTTGGGCAGGTGGCGGTTCGCCTGGAACTGGGCGAAGTTGCGCTTGAGGATCGTGCGCACCTCGTCGTCCTCATGGCCGGCATACAGGTTGAGGACGCTGTTGAATGACAGGTCGAACTGGCTCATCAGGGGCTCGATATCGCCGTAGACCAGGCGCTCGGTCTCATCGATGTCGAGGTCGCGGGGCAGGTAGGGCACGACGACCCAGCCCATCGGGTCGATCCCGCGCCGGCCCGCGCGGCCTGAGATCTGGCAGAACTCGAGGGCTTTCATCGACCGGAAACTGCGGCCGTCGAACTTCTTGAGGGCGTCGAAGGCGACGGTGCGGGCGGGCATGTTGACGCCGACCGCGAACGTCTCGGTCACGAACAGGGCGCGCACGATCCGCTCGGCGAACAGCACCTCGACGAGTTCTTTCAGTTGGGGAAGCAGCCCGGCGTGGTGGACGCCGACACCGCGGATCAGCTGCTCGCGCAGCTCGTTCGCGCTTTCGAGCATCCAGAGCGAGTATTTCTCGATCTGGGCATCGACCATCGCGGTGATGCGCTCCTTCTCTTCCCGGCTGGTGAAATCGAAGTGGCGGGCCGTCTCCTTCGCCATCTTGTTGGCCCCGGCCCGCGAGAAGACGAAATACAGCACCGGCAGCCGGTCCTGGGACTGGAGGGTGCGGATGATGTCGAAGTGCCGGTACTCGGTTTTCTCTTCCCCGCGCCGGCGCCGCTGCGGTTCCTCGAGCTCGCAGGATTTGCGGGCCCGCTTGTTCAGCTCCTTGAACGTCTGGAGGTTCTTTTTATAGTAAAAAAGATAGGAAAGGGGAACGGCGCGCTCGTTGTGGGCGATGACCGACACCTTGTGATCCAGCACCGACTCGATCCACCGGGCCAGTTCGGCATAGTTGGGGATCGTCGCGGACAGGGCGAGGAACCGGACCGTCTTTGGCGAGAAGATGATCGACTCTTCCCAGACCGTGCCCCGCTCGATGTCGCCGAGATAATGTATCTCATCGAATATCACATAGGCGACATCGGCGATGGCCGCCGGGTCCTCGACGGCCATGTTGCGATACACCTCGGTCGTCATGATGAGGGCCTGGGCCTCGCGGTTGATGACGACGTCGCCGGTCAGGATGCCGACCTTGTCGCCGTAGAGGCGGGAAAAATCGCGGTATTTCTGGTTCGAGAGGGCTTTTATGGGCGAAGTGTAGATGATCCGCCGGTCGGTCTGGAGGATTTTCTCGATGAGATACTCGGCCACGAGGGTCTTTCCCGAGCCGGTGGGGGCCGCGAGGACGAGCGAATGGCCGTTTTCGATTTCGGTGATGGCCTGGATCTGGAATTTGTCGAGGACGTAGCCGCGGTAGGTGATGTTGAGTTCCATATCTTATTCTGATGATGCCGCTTTCGTTTCGGTGTCGTATCGGATGACCTGGCCGTTGAGTTTGCGTTTGACCATGCGCTGTTCTTTCGGGCTCCACTCCTCGGTCTCGACCATCGCGTCGCCCGAGAGGGTCACGGTCGAGCTGGCCCGGTCGTAATCGAGGTGTCGCGCCTGGCCGAACCGTTCGCGGTCCTTGACCTTGACGTTGCCGCTGAAATGCATGGTTCTCGTGTCCCGGTCGCCCTCCATCGCGTCCGACGAGATCAGCAGCCAGGAGTAGGTCGCCAGGTCCCAGGTGCGTTCTTCGAGCCGCACGGTGACGGCGCTCGAGGCGTTGATGGTGCCCGAGGCGTCGTTCCAGACGATGTCGGTCGCATCGAGGGTCATCTCGCGGGTCGACTTCTTCTCGGGAAGGGATTCCTTTCGGAACAGGCGCGGGGAAAGGGTTGCATGGAGCCGTCGGGAATCCTGATACAGATGGGCGAGGCCGCTCGTGAGGAGATCCGGTTCCCGAACCGCCCGCACGTTGCCATCCAGCGTGATGCGGCCCTCGGCGAAACGCATGGATGCTGCCGTGATCGTCGTCCCGGGCGGGGTTCCGGGGACCAGGAACGGCTCCGTGGCGATCGGCGGCGGCTGTTTCCGGGGCGCAAACATCTCCTCCGCGCCTGCCGGAACGGCACAGAGCGTGAACAGGAGGATCAGGAGAAGGGGAATCTGCTGCTGCATGGCTGGAATCGCCTTGCAGTATACCTGCGCACCCGTGCCGTTTACAACCCTGGGATCGTGGGATTGCGCGAGCCGGGGTGGCATGGTATACCAATGTTCGTTTCTTTCCCCCAACCTTCAAGGAGGAGATACTCCGCAGATGAAGCCGATTCGAACGTTCGTCGTGGTTCCGAGCCTGCCCGAACCCCTCAAGCGCCTCAAGGACCTCGCCATGAACCTCTGGTGGTGCTGGAATCCTGAAGCCATCGGACTGTTTCGCCGCCTCGACCCCATCGAGTGGGAACGGACCTACCACAATCCCGTCAAGATGCTTGGCTGCATATCGCAGGAGCGCCTGGCCCTCAAGGCCCAGGATGACGGCTTCCTCGCCCACCTGGAACGAGCCTGGGAGATGTTCGAGGATTACATGGCGGACCATCAGACCTGGTATGCGAAGAAATACGGGTTTTCGGAAAAGCCTGTCATCGCCTACTTTTCCGCCGAGTTCGGCATCGCCGAAAGCCTGCCGCTCTACTCGGGCGGCCTGGGCATGCTCGCCGGCGACCATTTGAAATCCGCCTCTGATCTGGGCCTTCCCCTCACCGGCGTCGGGCTTCTGTATCGGGTCGGATATTTCCAGCAGGCTCTCGATGCCAACGGCTGGCAGAAGGAAAGCTACCCCGAGAACGATTTTCACAACATGGCGGTTCAGCCGTGCCTCGACAAGATGGGCAACCAGTTGTTCGTCGACGTCATCTTGCCCGGCCGCACCGTCAAGGTGCTGATCTGGAAAGCCCAGATCGGCCGCGTGCCGCTGCTGCTGCTCGATACCGACACCCCCGCCAACACCCCGGCCGACCGGCGCATCACCCGCGAGCTGTACGGCGGTGACACCGAAACCCGCATCCAGCAGGAGATCGTGCTGGGAATCGGCGGTCTGCGCGCTCTCCACGAGCTCGACATGCACCCGACCGTCTACCACATGAACGAGGGCCACTCGGCCTTCCTCGCCCTGGAGCGGATCGTCGTCGCGATGGAGCGCCACCAGCTCAACTTCCGCGAATCTCTCGAACTCACCCGGGCCAGCAACGTGTTCACGACGCACACGCCGGTTCCGGCCGGTATCGACGTGTTCACGCGGGAACTGATGGAAAAATACTTTTCCATTTATTATCCCAAGCTGGGCGTCACCTGGCAGGAGTTCCTGGACCTGGGCTGGCAGAACAACACGCCCAAGGGCGACGGCTTCTCGATGGCCGTTCTCGCCCTCAATCTGTGCGGCTATGCCAATGGCGTCAGCAAGCTGCACGGCCATGTTTCCCGCAAGATGTGGGGAAGTCTGTATCCGAATGTTCCGTTCCAGGAGATCCCGATCGATTCCGTCACGAACGGCGTGCACGTGCGTTCCTACATGTCCCAGGAGCTGTCGGCGCTGATGGATCGGTATCTGGGCCTGCGCTGGATCAACTCCCCCGGCGATCACACCGTCTGGCAGAAGATCGAGTCGATTCCGCCCGAGGAGCTGTGGCGCACGCACGAGCGGCGTCGTGAGCGGCTCGTCGCCTTCGCCCGCCAGCGTCTCCAGCACCAGCTCGCCGTCCGCGGCGCCCCGCCCGCCGAGATCGCGGCCGCCGGAGAAGTACTCAACCCCGAGACCCTCACGATCGGCTTCGCGCGCCGGTTTGCGACCTACAAGCGCGCCACCCTGCTGTTCCGCGACAAGGAGCGGCTGATCCGCATCCTGACCAACAAGGAACGGCCGGTGCAGATCATCGTCGCCGGCAAGGCGCACCCGAAGGACGAGCCGGGCAAGCAGTTCATCAAGGACATCATCCAGCACTGCAAGGATGAACGGATCCGCCGCCATGTCGTCTTCATCGAGAATTACGACGTCGTCGTGGCCCGGTATCTCGTGCAGGGCGTCGACGTCTGGCTCAACAACCCGCGCCGGCCCCAGGAGGCCAGCGGCACCAGCGGCATGAAGGCTTCGGCCAACGGCGCCCTGAACCTGTCCGTGCTCGACGGCTGGTGGGACGAGTGCTACAACGCCGAAGTCGGCTGGGCGATCGGCGGCCGCGAGGAGATCGCGGATCTCAACTACCAGGACGAGGTCGATGCGAACTCCCTCTACGATCAGCTCGAGAAGGACATCGTGCCGAAATACTACGAGCGCAGCAGCGACGACCTGCCCCGCCGCTGGATCGCGATGATGAAGTCCTGCATGTCCCAGATCTGCCCCTTCTTCAACACGAACCGCATGGTCGGGGAATACAACGACCGGTTCTATATGCCTGGAAATACCCGATACAAGGCTCTCTCCGGCAGCGATTACAGCCGGGTGCGCGATCTTGCTTCGTGGCTGGGCAACCTGCGCGACTGCTGGAACAATATCCGGATCGAGAGCGTCGAGACGGCGGGCGGCGACGAGCAGAAAGTTGGCCAGCCGGTCGAGGTGAAGGTGCGCCTGTATCTCGACCGCCTCCAGGCCAGGGACGTGGCGGTCCAGGTCTATTACGGAGCCGTCGGGGCCGACGGGATGATCGGGGCGGGGGCGTTTGCCGATCTCGCTCCGATCGAGGAAAAGGACGGCCGGGGCCTGTTCTCCGGGAAGATCACCCTCGATCAGAGCGGGAGACAGGGCATTTCCGTCCGTGTCCTGCCCCACCATGCGGATCTCATCCACCCCATCCTCACCGGGCACATCCTCTGGGCCTGATCATTCCCTGCCCGATCCAATGACGCGGCGGACGCCCGAACGGGCGCCCGCCGCTGGTCTTCCGGCATCTCAGCTCCGGTACAGGTTCAGGATGGCGGCGCGACTCGGATGGCGCAGTTTCTGGAGCGCCTGGGCCTCGATCTGACGAACTCGTTCCCGCGTCAGGCCCAGCAGCTTGCCGATCTCCTCGAGGGTGTGCGACCGGTCGGTCTGGAACCCGAACCGCTGCTCGAGAACGATCCGCTCGCGGTCCGTCAGGGTCGCGAACAGCCGCTGGACGTCTTCGCGCAGCGCCGTGTCGGTGGTCAGGAGCTCGGGATCGCCCCGGGGATCCGTGACGACATCGCCCAGGGAGAGGTCCTCCCCGTCATCGACCATCGTGGTGTCGAGCGAGATCACGTTCGGGGTGTCGGCGAGGAATTTGCGCAGCTCCTCGGGATTCATGCCTACCGCTTCGGCCAGCTCCTCGAGCGTCGGCCGCCGGTTCAGCTGCTTGCGCAGGGTCTCTTCCTCTTTTTTCAGCCGGAGTCCGGTATGGATACGGTTCAGCGGAATGCGGATCGTATTCGTGTGCATCGAAACCGCCTGGATCATGGCCTGACGGATCCACCAGACGGCATAGGAAATGAACCGGACGTTGCGCTTGTGATCGAACCGCTTCGCCGCCCGCAGGAGCCCGAGATTGCCGACGGCGATCAGATCCTCGAACGGCACGTCGTTGATGAATTTGTACCGTTTCGCCACCGACACGACGAACCGCAGATTCGCCATGATCAGTCGCTTTTCCGCAAATCTTGCGGAAGTGCCGCCCGTCTTGACCTTCTTGAGCAGCAGCTCCTCCTCCTTACGGGTCAGGGGAGGATACCGCTTCAGTTCACGGAAATACTGCCGCAGAAGCTGATCCGCTGCGGTATTCCGCTTGTAGGCGCTCACCATGGCGATCTTCCCGGATTCATCGACGACACCTCAAATCCTCTTTTTCGGCAGATCTCCGGTTTGCCTTGAGGAAAATCGTCCCGAACGATCCGCCCGCCGCCGATCCTCTCTCTGCCGCGCCGGGTCAGGGTGCGGGGATGCGGGAGGGCTTGAACCGTTCGATGAGAAGGCGGAGAACGCCGGAACTGCCTCGCTTCGGGGCGAAGAGCAGGGGAATTCCGCTTCCCCGAAGGGCGTTCGTGAGCTCCCGCAAAAGGGTGTGAGAAATCTGTTTCAGGATGACGACGACGGCCGAAACCCCGCCGAACCCGCGGGCCGCGCCGCCCAGGCCGACGAACCCGCTCATCCACTCCACCTCGAGCCGGTGGCGGCCGAGAACGTCCCGGTAGGCGGTGCCGACGGCATCGCCCCCGACGATCAGGATGCGACGGCCCTCGAAGTCATACCACTCCTCCGGGGGAAGCACGGGGGCCGTTTCGGCCACTTCCTCGTGGCAGATGCCGCAGACTTCGTCCGGCCGACCTTCCCGGGGGAACGGGTGTGAGGCGAGAGAGGATCTGCACCCTTCCCGTGCGCAGACGGGAACGGCCGGAAGCCGTGGGCGCAGCGAGGGGAGGAGGCCCTGGACCGGCTGTTCGAACCGGAAGGCATCCGCCTCGAGCAGGAAGGGGATGTGCTGCTGCTGCAGCCATCGGGCGAACTCCTGGGAGGAAAAGCCGATCAGACCGAGTTTCCGCTGGAGGGCGGCGAAGCCGATCCGGTGCTCGGTGGCGGCCGAGGTGTCCAGGGCGGGGGCGGACTGGCGCTTGAGGGGAACGGCGCAGGCTTTCCGCTCGGCGAGTTCGGGAAGGACGACGGCCGTCACCACGTCGCCGGGGGCGAAGCCCTGGAGCGTCAGGCCGACAGGAAGAAGTTCGCGGGTTTCCTCCACCTGCAGATGCCATCCGGATTCATCCCGACGCAGAACACCGACCAGTTCGCGCTTCCAGGCCGCTTCGAGCGGGGAAACGTTGCGGATGGCTCCGGTGGTGTCCCGGTGCAGAAGGATCCATTCGCCCTCGACGGGGCGGAGGTCACGGGTCAGGGCTTCATCCACCACGAGACGCCCGATACCCGGAGCTTCGACGATCCAGACGGATGTTCCCGGGGGGGCGGCCGGAGGAGCAAACGCCAGAATTCTCGCGGGAACCGCATTCTGGAGAAGCTCCAACCGCCGTTCGAGCGTTGTCTGGGCATCCCGCAGATGCTCGATCCGGCGTGCCATCTCCTCGGCATCCGAGCGTTGGCGGCGATTTTTTTCGAGCTCCTGCTCGAGGCGCTCTCCGCTGGCTGTCCGTCGAGCCAAAGCCGCCTCCAGCTCGCGGTTTCGGGTTTCCAGGCCGGTCAGACTGTCCCGAAGTCGGGAACGGACGGCCTGATCGGCATCGGAGGCCGGTTCGGGGGCCGGATCAGCTCCGGCGCGGGCCGCGTCTGCCAGCGCCTGTTCGAGTTTCGCCGAGAGGGCGGTGATCCGCGCATCCCGTTCCCCGAGAGCCTGTTCGAGTTCGGCCTGGCGTTTGCCCCGCTCGCTGAGATGCGCATGGAGCGCCTTTTCCCGCTCCTGCGCGAGTTTCAGTTCCCGGCGCAGGCTCCGGATCTCGTCGCGCAGTCTCGGGACCTCGTCGACAGGGGGTTCCGCGGCGGTCGTTTCCTCGGGAGGGGCGGCCAGGTCCCGGCACCGCTCGAGATAGGCTTTCAGGAGGGACGCGGCCGATTCCCGTGGATCTATACGTGCAAGGATAGAAATCTTCGAGGGTGGGCCGAACTCGCCGGACTCGAGCCGGGCAGGGGTTTCGGGCGTGAGAGGGAGCGTCGGAAAGGCCAGGGTGCGGGGATTGGCGTTCACCCATTCGAAGAACAGCACCCGGCGCAGCGGCGCCTCGCGGTCGGCGAAGTCTCGGATCACGTCGCGGAAGCGGTCGGGGCGGGTGAGGGCCCGGCCCCGCACGAAGGGCTGACAGGCGCGCCAGAGGGCCGGGTTCTTCCGGGCGAGGCCGATCAGAACCGGCTCCGGTGTGTCGCGGATGATGTCGGCAAGGACTTCCCGATCATCGATCAGGCGCGTGAAGATCGGATCCCAGAACGCGTCACCCATGGGCCATCTTTTTCAGCCTCGCCAGCAGGTTCAGTGCTTCGAGCGGCGTCGTCTCGTCGACGTTGATCGCCTGAAGCGTCTCGGCCAGCTCGTTGCCTGGGCCGAACAGGGACAACTGCTGGGGCTGGGGCGTTTTGACGGTGCGCACCGCGCGCGTCATGCGGCCGACCTCCTCCTCTTCGGTTTTCTCGAGTTCGAACAGGATCTCCCGCGCCCGATCGATCACGGGGGTCGGGACGCCGGCCAGACGTGCGACTTCGATGCCGTAGGATTTGCTCGATGGTCCCTGGCTGATCTTGTGCAGGAACACCATGTCGCCGGTCTTCTCGTCGTGGAGCACGCCCACGTTCAGGTTGAAGACGCCGGGCAGGATGGGCTGGAGGTCGGTCAATTCGTGGTAATGCGTGGCGAACAGGGTGCGGGCGCCGAGCTGGCGGTTGATGAACTCGAGGATCGACCAGGCGAGGGAGAGGCCGTCGAAGGTCGAGGTGCCGCGGCCGATCTCGTCGAGCACCAGCAGGCTTCGCTGCGTGGCGTGGCGCAGGATCAGAGCCGCCTCCATCATCTCGACCATGAACGTGGACTGGCCCCGGATGAGATTGTCCGAGGCCCCGACGCGCGTGAAGATGCGGTCGACGAGGCCGACCACGGCCTCCCGTGCCGGCACGAACGAGCCGATCTGGGCCAGGAGCACGATCAGGGCGTTCTGGCGTAGATACGTCGATTTACCGGCCATGTTCGGCCCGGTGATGACAGCCTGGCGGTTCGAGGCATCGAAGGCCGAGTCGTTGGGGTGGAACTCGCCCGTGCCGAGGAATGCCTCGACGACGGGGTGTCGGCCTTCGCGGATCTCGAGAACCGGCTCCTCGGTCAGTTTCGGCCGCACGAAGTCCCGTTCGCGGGCGATCTGGGCGAGCGAACAGAGGGTGTCGAGGTGGGCCTGGCCGGCGGCCGCGCGCTGGATCGGGCCGATCTGCTCTTTCACGGCCTGGACGAGCTTTTCGTACAGCTCCTTTTCGAGCGCGATGGCTTTGTCGGTGGCGCTGAACACCTTCGTCTCGTAATCCTTCAGCTCGGCGGTGATGTACCGTTCGCCGTTGGTGAGGGTCTGCTTGCGCACATACTCGGCCGGGGCCCGGTCGGTCATGCCTTTCGAGATCTCGATGAAATACCCGAACACGCTGTTCTTGCGAACTTTCAGCGTCTTGATGCCGGTGCGGTTCCGTTCTCGTTCTTCATACTCGGTCAGCCAACTGTCGCCGTCACGGCGCAGCCGTCGGAGCTCGTCGAGTGCCGGGTCGAGGCCGTCGGCGATCACCCCGCCGTCGGTCAGGGTCGCGGGAAGATTCTCGAGCAGGCCGGCGCGAAGCTGCGCGGCGAGCTCCGGCAGGGGTTCCAGTTCCGGGGCGAGCACGGCAAGCGGGGAATCGGCGATCCGGGCGTGGAGGCCGGGCAGGGCTTCGAGGCCGCGGCACAGCGCCTGCAGATCGCGCGGGTTGCGGCTTCCCAGGACGACCCGGGAAAGCAGTCGTTCGAGATCGGGAAGGTCGCGGAGCTTCTCGCGCAGATCCGCCAGCAGCATGCCGTCATCGACGAGCGTGCCGACCCGGTCCTGCCGTTCCCGGATCCGGTCGAGGTGGAGCAGGGGCTTGAGCATCCAGCGTTTCAGGAGCCGGGCGCCCATCGAGGTGCGGGTACGGTTCAGCACCTCGAACAGCGTGCCGCCGGGGCTGCGGTCGCGGCCATCGGGCAGGAGTTCCAGGTTGCGCAGCGTCGACTCGTCGAGAACCATGCCGTCGCCGAGCCGGTATGGGGCCGGGAACCGCAGGTGCGAAAGGGCGCACTTCTGGGTGTCGAGCAGATAATCGGCCAGCAGTCCCAGCGTGCGCAGCTCGACGGAAGGCATTGCGAGGAACCTGGGTCGGGGCTCGGACGGATACAGATTCGTCAGGGCTTCGAGCGCCGTCTGTTCGGGCATTCGCCGCGTCAGGATCTCGATGGGAAGGCCCTTCCAGGGAGGGGCGGCGGCCCCGTCCGTGTCCGCATCCTCGGCCTCGACGCCCAGGACGAGCAGTTCACGGGGGGCGAGCCGGGTGAGCTCCTCACGCATCTTTTCGAACTCGGCCCGGTCGCCGCCGGTGACGATCACCTCACCGGTCGACAGCTCTGCCCCGGCGAGGCAGAACCGCTCGCCGCGCTTTCCGAACGCCATCAGCCAGTTGTTCGATTTCTCTTCGAGCAGTTGCGGATCGCTGATCGTGCCGGGCGTCAGGATGCGGACGATTTCCCGCTTCACGAGGCCCTTGGCGAGCTTCGGATCCTCCATCTGCTCGCAGATGGCGACGGTGAAGCCCTTCTGGACGAGCTTCGCGATGTAGGTCATCGCGCTGTGATACGGCACCCCGGCGAGCGGCACGGGGTTGTCGCCGGCCCGGCCGCGGGCCGTCAGGGTGATCTGCAGCTCGCGGGCCGCGACGACGGCATCCTCGAAAAACGTCTCGTAAAAGTCGCCGCACCGGAACAGCAGCAGCGCGTTCGGATTCTCGGCCTTCAGATCGACGTACTGCTGGAGAAGCGGCGAGAGAGCCTTCTCTTCGGCGGGGGTGTCCGGAGAAGGCGGGGGCACGCTGGCGCCGACGCGCGCCGTGACCTCAGTCGAGGCTGATCCGCTCATAGGACCTGTTCCCGAGCCCAATCTCGACGGCATGGCGCAGTTGCGCCTCGTTGTCGATCTCATCGTGAATGCAGGCGAACTTCGCCTCGCCCGGGGCATGGCCCTTGGGAAGGGCGGTATTCTGCAGGCCCGCCTGGGCGTTCACCAGGTCGAGACAGCAGGCGTCGAGGGCCACGGGATCCGTCGATGCCGCGAAGCCGATATCGGGGACGATCGGTGCGTCGGTGAAACCGTAACAGTCGCAGAGAGGAACAATATTCATCAGAATATTTATGAAGAATGCGGCGCCGCGTTTCGGCTGGAGGACGCCCAAGGCATGCTCCACCATCTTTTCGGTGACGTTCCCCGCATCCGAGCTCCAGTTGATGCGGATAGCGCCCACCAGGCAGGCCATGAGGCATTCGCCGCAGCCGCGGCACTTCTGCGGATCGATGACGACGGGGCCGTCCGGGGTGGGCTGGCCGATCGCACCGGCCGAGCACCAGGAGAAACAGCGTTTGCACCGGACGCAGACGTCGGGAATCACGCTGGGGCGGATCGCCGTATGCATCACCAGCTTTGCCGCCCGCGAGCAGCAGCCCATACCCATGTTCTTGATCGCCCCGCCGAAGCCGGTCACCTCATGGCCCTTGAAATGAGACAGCACGACGAGCGCGTCTGCCTCGTGAATGCCGCTGGCGACGGAAATCTCCCTGCAATGGCGGCCGTCGATCTTCACCATCTGGTGATCCCGGCCGGTCAGCCCGTCACAGATGAAGACGGGGGCGCCGGTGACTTCGGTGCCGAACCCATGCTGGATGGCGGTCATGAGATGGTCGGGGGCGTTGCTGCGGCTGCCGGTGTACAGCGTGGCCGTTTCGGCCAGGAACGGCTTGCCGTTTCCCGCCTTGACGATATCCACGAGGGGGCGCAGGTAGTGGGGGCGGGGAAACGAGGAGTTGCCGCGCTCGCCGAAATGGGTTTTCACGGCAACGAGCTTGTTTTTCCAGTCGAACGTGTCCATGCCCATTGCCCGGGCCAGTTTCGCGATTTTCGCGTCGTGGCTGTCTGCGGGCCCCTTCGCGCGGAGGCCGATCGTGTACACCTTCGAAGCGGATGCGGTCATTACGTTTCCTCCAGAGAGTTCTGTTGAGATGCCCCGGCGCGGGGTGGTCGGGCGGCCTCAGTGTACGGTTCCCGGCTCCGGATTTCAAGCCGGCCACAACCACGGCCGGGGCCGGTTCATTCGCCGATGATCTTGACCAGGACGCGCTTTTTTCGGTTCCCGTCGAACTCGCCGTAGAAGATCTGCTCCCAGGGGCCGAAGTCGAGTTTGCCGGCCGTGACGGCCACCACGACCTCGCGTCCCATGATCGTGCGCTTGAGATGTGCATCGCCGTTGTCCTCTCCGCCGTTGTGACGGTACTGGGAATACGGTTTCTCGGGGGCCAGCTTCTCGAGCCAGACCTCGAAATCCTGGTGCAGACCGTTTTCATCGTCGTTGATGAAGACGCTGGCCGTGATATGCATGGCGTTCACCAGGCACAGGCCTTCCTGGATGCCGCTTTCCTTCAGACATTTCTCGACGTCGCGGGTGATGTTCACGAATGCCCGCCGTCCGTGGATGTCGAACCAGAGTTCTTTGCGATAGCTCTTCATGCTGCCTCCCGAACATCCGGCCCGGGGCCGGTCGATTCCGGCTGCCATGGTAACACGATCCTCGTCGCCGGGGATTGACGGCGGCCGCCGTCCGGGGTATAGGTTGTCGGGAATTCCCTGTCGCCCTGCCTCGCGGGGCGGCAAGAGCCATAGAATGGAGTATATTCATGGATGCCGAGCGTCTGAGTGCCGTCGCAGAGAAACTTCGCGAACATGGATTCGAGGCGGTGATCCACCCGAGCCCGGACGAGGCCGTCGCGGCCGTTCTTGCCGAGATTCCCGTGACGGCCGTCGTGAATCGCTGCGGCTCCGTCACCTGTGATCAACTGGAACTCTTCAAAAAGCTGGCCGAACGGGGAAACCCCATCAATGATCCCTACCTGGCCGCCATCGACGATGCCGAAAAGGCGCGGATCCGACGGGCCGGTCTCCTGGCCGACGTGCTGCTGACGGGGACCAATGCCGTGACCGCCGACGGCAAGCTCGTGAATATCGACGGCGTGGGAAACCGCGTTGCCGGCCAGACGTTCGGCCCCGGCCGCGTCATCATCGTGGCGGGCCGCAACAAGATTGCCACCGACGTCCCTGCGGCGATCCGCCGGATCAAGCAGGAGGCCTGTCCGAAGAATGCCCGCCGGATCGGCGCCCAGACACCCTGCGCGCACGACCGTCCGTGCCCGGCTCCGGATGGCTGCTCCTCTCCCCAGCGAATGTGCAATGCCACCGTCATTCTCGAACGTCGGCCGAGACTGACGCCGATCTCGATCCATCTGGTCGATGCCGATCTCGGGTATTGACCTGGTACAGGAAATTATATAAGTATTATTATAAATAAGGAGAAATACCATGCTCGAGCGTATCGACCGGTTGCCGTTCTACTTCACGATCAGTTGCTCGTTGTGCCGAAACGTCCTGAATGTCAGTCACAAATCGATCGAGGAAATGAAGGGGGTTTTGAACTGCTCGCTGTGCGGCAAGCAGATCAAGGTTCCCCAGTGGGAGACTCTCATCAAGTGCTCCGAGGATCTGAACAACTTCCTCTCCGACCGCCTGAACGCCAAGTTCTTCAAGCTGGTCATCAACCCTCAGTTCAAGCTCGAGGACGACGTTCCGGCCGCGGCCCACTGAGAGGGGCGGTTTCAGGGGAGCGGGGCGAGGACGCCCTTGTTGACCTCGGCGACGGCCGGCTGGCCTTTCTCGACGGCGATGATCGCCGCGGCGAACTCGAAGCTCGTTCCCGCAGCCCGCGAGGTGATGAAGGGGCCGTCCAGGACGACCCGCCGGTCGCTGTAGGTGACGCCCTCCATCGTTTCGCGCACGGATGGGTGTGAGGTCATGGTATGGCCGCCCGCGATGCCTGCTTTCACCAGGACGGTCGGGGCGGCGCAGATCGCAGCGATCCGGCGGCCCGCCTTCACCTGGCGCCGGAGCAGCGCGAGCAGCCGCTCGTCCGCGGCAAGTCTGCGGGTGCCTTCGAGGCCGCCGGGCAGGATCAGCCAGGCGGCCTCGCCTTCCTGCAGCTGGTCGAAGGAGAGATCCGGTACCATCGCGATTCCCCGCGAACCGGTCACGGGGGCCGTGTCTTCGCCGAGGGAAACGGTCTGCGTTTCGAGACCTGCGCGCCGGAGCATGTCGACGGTGACCGTCAGCTCCATCTCCTCGAATCCATGCGCCATAAAGACGTAGCACCGTTTCACAAGAACCTCCATGATAATCAGTATGTTATATAATATATTATATTCGAATTGTCGCCGATGAAAGGCCGGTTTGACAGAACGGAGCCCGGTTCCTATAATGCAACCGTCCGATCCACCCCGCCAAGGAGCCAGCCATGACCCACAACGAACGACTCGAGCGCCGCCTGCGCATCATCAGTTTCCTGTTCGTGGCCGTTGCGTTCCTGCTCGTGCTCGGCAGTTTCATCATGGCGGCCCAGTCGTATTCCGGGGTTGTCACCCCCGATGCCGTGCGGAATCTGCCGGCTTCGGAAACCGTCGGGATGCTTCTTTCGATCGTCACGACCGAGCGGTTCATCACCCGGCTCCTGTTCATGGCCCTGTTCGTCATGCAGTTGGGCCTGTTGTTCATGCTGTATCTGCTGTTCACCAAGCTCAAGCAGCTGATCAGTCACGAGATCGGGGGAGAGTGACCCGGGGGGCGAACAACCTTCCGAACCGCAGCACGAGCGGAAACCAAAGGCTTTTCGCGAGGATCGCGGGCGAGAGTTTCGATTCTCCCCAGACCCGGTCCTCGAACAGGATGGGCACTTCGGCGAGCCGCCGTCCGCGCCGCTGGAGATCGAACAGCAGCTCGGTCACGATCGTCGGCCCGACCGACCGGTAGGTCGTGAAATCGATTCCCGAAAAAGCCCGCTGCGTGAACGCCCGGAAGCCGGAGGTGCAGTCGCGCACCCGGGTCCGGAAGACGAAGCGCAGGTAGGCGTTGGCGAACAGCGAAGTGATCTGCCTGCCGAGCGTGCGGCCGGTTTCCCCGCCCCCCGCGACGAACCGCGACCCCGTGACGGCGTCGGCATGATCGAGAGCGGCCACCATCGCCGGGATGAATTTCGGCTGGTGCGAGAAATCGGCATCCATCTCGACCAGAATCGCGTATTCCGGGTGGTTCTGGAACCAGGTGAACCCGTCGCGCCCGGCGAGGCCGCGGCCCCGCGGGGGTGGACGGAGAACGGCATGAACACGTGGGTTGGAGGCAGCCAGATCCTGTGCCATCCGGCCCGTTCCGTCCGGCGACTGGTCGTCCATCACCAGCACGTCGACTGCCGGATCGAGGGCCAGCAACTCGCCAATGAGACGGAACAGGTTGCCGGACTCGTTGTAGGTGGGCAGCAGCACCAGAAGGCGGCGGCCGCGCAGGGCTTCGATGGTCATGGAATTATCCTTTCCGTTCCAGGCCGCGTTCGACGGCAGCGAATACGGCATCGACGGAGATCTGCTGCATGCACTCCTCGTGCGTCGGGCAGACCCGCCGGAAGCAGGGCGAGCAGGGAACGCGGCCGACGAGCGATTCGCCCCGGCCGTAATAGGCGATTTCGCGCTCGGTCGTCGAGCCGAACAGGGCGACGGCGTGGACTCCCGTTCCTATCGCGATATGCATGGCGAGCGAGTCGCCCGAGACCATGACATCGAGCATCGAAGTCAGGGCAATGAATTCACGCAGGGTGAACTCGCAGCCCGGGAAGATGCTGCCGGCCGGAGCCATGGCGCGGACGGTTTCGTAGACGGCCGACTCGCGTTTCCCGCCGAGGAACACCGGGGTTGCGCCGTCGGCCAGGAGGCGCCGGGCGAGCTCGACGAACCTCTCGATGGGCCAGCATTTGCCGGCGAAGCCCTCCCCCGAGCCAAGATGGAGTCCGACCGGGCGCCTGCCGGCGAAGGAGGCCGAGACGCCCTGGGCCCAGACCCGCTCGGTCGCCGACACGGGGAGCACGTAGGGATTCGGTCCACCGTCGAGTTCGCAGGCCTCGGCGATCAGTTGGGGGTAGGTCGTGGTGTTGCGGCGGAACTTGTCCTCGTCGTCGATACCGAGCAGGAACAGCCGCTCGCTGGCCTCTGAGAGAGGCCGCAGAAGCCCGTTCCCGTTCCTGCCGTACCCGTGGCGGACATCGGCCGGAACGCGCGTGGCGAGAGCCGTCGGGCCGTCCTCCTTGTCGAGGCAGATGACCAGATCCCAGGTGGCGGATTCGGCCCAGAGGGCGGTTTCGAAGTTCCAGGGCAGAACCTTCCAGACGAGGTCGTTCTGAACCAGCGGCACCGCTCCGGGCTGGGTGATCCAGGTGATGACGGTTCCGGGGTGTTTCCGGTGCAGGGCCGGCAGAAGGCTCGTCGTGCGCACGACATCGCCGAGCGCGCCCAGCTTGATGATGAGGGTGCGGTGGCCGATCGGCTCATATCTGCCGCACGCGGCCGGGAGGCCGGTCAGGGGGCCGCACGGACGGCCGGCGCAGAAGGCGCAGGGCTTGTCGCCGCGGAAGTGGCGGCAGTCGAAGGCGGGATTCACTGGATTCACGCGTTGTTCCCCGTTCAGTTGGGATCTTCCTGCCGGCTCGACTTGCCCGAGGCGGGAAGTGGGCCGGCGGCGCCCGGATGGCGGGATTCCGTCGGACCCATCTCGAACCGCACGCCGCCGCGGTATCCATGGAGCGGCGTGAAGGTGAGAGTTCGGATCAGGCGCCCGCGCGACACGACGGGCAGGGTTTCCGAGGCGAGGATCGAGGTGTAGGCACGGCCGAAGCCGAGCGCTTCGGAATACCGGCCATCATCGATGAAAACGGCGTTCGAGCCGGAGGCCGGCTCCCGGCCCGCCCACCAGAACCGCCAGTTGCCCTTGCCGTGCACTTCGGCGATGCGATCCGGCGGAAGGTTGCCGTAGAACGAGATCAGGGCCGTGAGCGGCCCGCCCTGGCCCACGAAGAGGCTGGAATGGCCCGTCGCCGCGTCGATCTCGCGCACCTTCGCCCCCAGGGCCTGCCAGCCGTGCAGCCGGATCGAGATATCGGCGCGGGACGGCAGGGGGAGGATGAGGGTCATTGCCTGGAGGGCGACGATCAGCGTGAGAAGGGCTGACGGGCCGACGATCCAGAGCAGGCGTGATCGGCGGGCCGCCTGTGCCGCGAGCAGCCATTCGGCCGCGAGGGGCATGAGGCTGAGATAGGCGATCTGCGGCCAGTTCGCCTCGACCTTCGAGGAAAGGCCGCGCCGGACGAAGAACAGCATCATCGGAAGCGCCAGCAGTGCGAGGAACAATCGCCCGGCTTCGCTGCGCCTCCAGCCGTCCGCCAGGCCGCGCAGGGCGACCCACCAGAAGACGGGATACAGGAGAGGGCCGATCGTGCCCAGTTGGCCTCCCAGGAACTCTCCGATATTCGACAAAATATGTTTGGGGCTGGGCTTGAATCCGTGGGCGAACTGGAAGCGGAACGAGGCCCAGTCGTGCAGGGAGTTCCAGTAGAGGATCGGCAGCGTCCCGATGGCCGCGAGAGCGACCATCAGCCAGAGTCTCCCCGTCGTGAGGCGGCTCCGGTAGGCCGGAAACGCGAGGATCACGACGGCCACGGCCGGAACGAAAAAGATCATGTTGTATTTTCCGAGAGCCCCCAGGGCCAGGCAGACGCCGGTCGCGACCCAGCAGGAGACGGCGTCGGTGCGCAGTGCCGCAAGGAATGCCACCGCTCCGAGGCTCCAGAACAGCGCGAGCGGCGTGTCGGGCGTGGTGATGAGGCCGAGAGCCATGCCGGCCGGCGTCAGATGCACCAGGAGGGAGCCGAGAAAGCCCGCCGCCGGGTTGTTCAACGCGTCACGGCCGATCAGATACAGAGCCCGGCAGACGATGGGCAGGGTGATGAGCACGGGGAGTCGCACGGCAAGGGGGGTGTCCCCGAGCAGGTGGCGGAACGCCGCGATCATCCAGGCCACCAGCGGCGGATGGTCGAAATAGGACCAGTCGGGGCGCCGGGCGAGTTCCCAGTAGTAGGCTTCGTCCGGGGTGAGATCGAGAAGCAGCCCCATCGCGAGGCGGACGAGCCAGAAGAACGTCAGGAACAGCCAGAACCGCTGTTCCCAGAGCCGGTCTTGGGTGGCCGGCGGGACGGCGTCCGGGAGGGGGAGAGAAACGGATGAGGTGCTCATGGGCGCCGATTATACCATGCCCCGGGAAGGCTTGCCGACGGGGAAGGATTGCGCTAGGATGAGGCCGATGAATACGGTGCCGCGCCTGCCCGAAGAGGTTTCCCGCGACCTCCGCCTCTACCTCGCCGAAGGAGAGGCGGTTCAGAAGTGCATTGCGTCCGCTTCCGGCATGATCGGGCGCCTCGGGGAACTGTGGATGGTCCTCACCGACCGCACCGTCCTGTTCCATACCCGAGAGTTCGGGAAGGAGGCGGTCGTCGCCCTCCTGCCGCGCCGGGACATTCAGTCCATCCTGTATTTCCAGAGCCGCCGCGGGTATACGCTGACGTTCACGCCGCGATCCTCCCCGCAGAACATCACCCGCGTTTCGTTTCCCCGGAGCCAGCGCGAGGTGCTCGAGGACTTCTGCGGCGAACTCGCGGATCTGATCGAGTTCCAGGCCGAGGGACATCCGCCCATCAAGCCTGGGGAGCCGCTGAGTCCCGAACTGCGGCCGCCGTCGCCCCCGATCACGAGCGTTACGGCGCCTTCCCCCGCCTCCGCCCGTCAGACGGGAACCGCCTTGCCCGCCGAGGCCGCTGCCAACGTCCCCCCTGTCGTCGAGCCCCCCCAGGTCGAGCCGGTGGTGACGACGGATGTGCGCATCGTCCGGCCCACGGGCCTGGCGGCGGACGGGACGGATGCCCGGGTGCAGACGGCCGAGCTGAAGCTGGCCGGCGGTGAGGGGCCGGGGCTTCGCTACTCGGTGCTCGCGACCCTGACGTCGCTGGCCGTCAGTTTTCTCTGGTACCGGCTGTTTCGCTCGCTCGGGGAGCGGGACTGACCGCGCATGAAGCGCGCATGCTGAACTTTCTCGCCGACACGCTCGCCCTGTGCCTTTCGGGCTGGCTTGCCTACGCCGTCCGGACCTCCGAGGCCCTGTTCCAGGTCGAGCCGTATCTCCAGAATCCCGGACAATACGGCCTGCTCATCGGGACGGCCGTCGTCATCTGGCATCTGCTGCTGATCTGGCGCGGCGGCTACGAACGGAAACTTCTGCTGTTCCGTCTCGACGAACTCCTGCTCCAGTTCAAGACGTCGCTGCTCCTGTTCCTGCTGCTGATGGCAGCGACGTTCCTCTATCACGCCTACGATTTTTCCCGGCTCGTGATCTTCCTCTGGTGGCTGGCGTTCGTCTTTTTCGGCGGCATCGGCCGCCAGATCGCACACCGGCTGCGCGAACGTCTCCACGCCCGGGGCTGGGGCCGCCGCCGCGTGATCCTGACCGGCTCGGGGCCGACCCTCGAGCTGTTCGAAAAGCGGCTGCGTGAGAACCCCGGACTCGGGGCCGACATCGTGGCCTCCGGCGCGGGCATTCCCCTGGCTGAACTATTGTCATCGGAATATATCGACGAGGTTTTTCTGTTCGGGGACCGCATCGAGTATGAACAGCTCTGGCAGCTTCGGGAAACCTCGCGCAATTCCGCCGTTCTGCTGCATCTCGTGCCGTCCTTCGGAAACCTGTATCTGCGCCAGTTCACGGGCGGTTTTTTCGACGGCGCGGTGATGCTGAGCGTTTCCTCTCCCGCCGCGCGGCGTCTGACGCTCGGGGTCAAGCGGTTCCTGGACGTCGCGATCTCGGCAGCCTTCCTGGTGCTGCTTGCGCCGCTGGGCGTGCTGTTCGCCCTGCTGATCCGTCTCGACTCGGCCGGTCCGGTCCTGTTCGCGCAGCGGCGCATCGGGCGCGACGGCCGGGAGTTCACGATCTACAAGTTCCGCACGATGTACGAGGATGCCGAGGTCTACTCGCCCACGCCGACCAGCCGCGCCGATCCGCGGATCACCCGCATCGGCGCGCTGCTGCGATCGACCGGCCTCGACGAACTTCCCCAGCTCTGGAACGTGTTGATCGGCGACATGAGCCTCGTGGGGCCACGACCCGAGATGCCGTTCATCGTGCGGGAGTATACGGCGGTCGAGGCGAAACGCCTCAAGGTGCGTCCCGGAATCACCGGGCTCTGGCAGGTCTACGCACGCACCGCGAATCTGCCGATTCATTCCCACGTCGAGTATGACCTGTTCTACATCGAGAACCTGTCGGTCTCGCTCGATCTGATGATTCTGCTCGACACGATCCCGACCCTGGTGTTCCGCACCGGTATCTGAACCGCACCGGCACGGGCGGGATCAGAACGTTCCGGTCGTGAACTGGCACCAGAGCTGGGCTTCGCCTGCCAACGCCAGGCCCGATCGCGAGCGTAGTCCCGAAGTGGTGAGACGGATCAGATAGGAACGGTTCGAGGCCAGCGTCCGGTTGGGCACCAGCGAGAGGATCGTGTCGTCATCGCTCCAGGCGATGTCGAACTCCTCGCCGAGGGCCGTGCCATCAAGGGTCACCCGGATCCCGTTCTGCATGTCCGTCACGTCGAGACGCAGCCCCGTCAGGAGGCTGGCAGGGTTCATCGGCCGGTCGAACTTCACCCGGAACGGGCCGGCCCGCGAAACGCCCGTGTCGCCGTTTTTCGGCGAGGTCGAGACGACGTGGGGCGAGGGGTCGGCGGCCGTCGTGAACGAGGCGAACAGGCCGGTGTAATTGCGCAGGAGGCGGCCGTCGGCAGCCCTTGCGCCCCACTGGGACAGCATGAGGCTGTATTTTTTCGACGGGGAGAGGGCCTGCCGGGGTTTCAGGCGCAGCACCGTGGCGCCGATCCATTCGATCTCGAAGAACGACTTGACGAGCGAGCCGGGAACGGCGACGGTCGTCTTCCCGTCGATCTCCAGCGTCAACTCGAACTGGTCGAAGATCGTGGCGGTGTCCATCGACTGGCCGAAGCCGATCTCGAGGGGGGTGGAGACGTCGACCCCCGTCTGGCCGTTGTAGGGGCGGGTCCAGGAGATGATCGGATCGGTGACGGGGACGTCGTGGGCCGGATACAGGCGCATCCGGACGATGGTCAGGCCGTCGAGAGCCACCGGAATCTGCATGTCGCGCCGTTCGGCATATCCGGACTTGACGACCGAGATCACGGTATCGCCGGAGCCCGCGCCGACCGCGAGGAACGCCGCGCCGCCGCTGGTGACCTGCTGGTTCGTTCCGACCGTGATCGCCGCTTCGTTCAGCGGGGTGTCGACCCCGGCCACCGTTTCGAGCACCTGGACTTCGACGCCGCCCCGCCGCTTGGTGAACGAGTCGCCCCGACCGACCGCGACCGAGGCGTTCTCGAAACCGGGATGTAATTGTATATTATCTGATATAGAAGTCCCGTTCGACGGGAAGACCGCGGTATACCGCAAGTCCCAGTCGAGATACTGGATGCGCACTTCGGCGGAGCTGGCGACCAGGTTGCCGGCGTCCAGGGCGATTTCGGTTTTCCCCTGCGCATTCGTGATCCCGACGAGATCGAGTGCGGGAATCGTCACTTTCGCCTGGGCCAGCGGGAGCCAGTCCCCATCCGCGGCGGCCGACGTCGGATTGACGAGGAGCGAGGTGCGGTTGATCTGGACCGTGATCGCGTAGATCCGCCCGCCCACCACGTCGACGCTCGTCTTTTTCGTGGTGATGCCGCCCTTGCGGTCGTCGGCGCTGCAGGTGATCTCGAACGTGCCCGTCATCGACGGGGCTTTCCAGACGGCGGAGTTCGAGACATTCCGGATGATCGTTCCGCCGGAAGCGGTCCAGTTCAACTGGACGGGATCCCCGTCCGGATCGATCGCGTCTGCGGTCAGCGTGATTTCCCCGCCGAATCCGGTCAGGCTGCCGCCCGAGGTGAGGTTCAGCATGGGGGAGAGATTGCCGCCCGTTCCCGAAGTCGTCTCGGTGTCGGTCAGGGCCGTTTCCGCGCCGTCGGTCGTGCGCAGGGCCGCGACCGAGTTCGCGTTGGTGCAGCCCCCGAACAGAATGGCCGTGACGACGACCAGAAGGGCGAACAGATGGATGCGATACGAAGAGAGAAATGCCATGGGGCACCTCCGATATGTCCTGTTCTGGAGGTATCGGAAGAAACCGGTATTTCTCTGAGTGGTCCGGTCGGGCGCATCGCGATGCGCCCGGGTTGGAGTTACGCCATCCGGGCGCCGCTGGCCGGGGCGAGGAGTTCGACGAGAAGCCGCACGCCGACGCCGGACGAGCCCTTGCTCAGATAGCTGATCTCGCGGAGCTGGTCCGCGGTGCCGGCGATATCCAGGTGTGCCCAGGAGGGCGGGGCGAAAGCGGAGAGAAACGCGGCGGCAAGACAGGCGCCGCCCTTCCGGCCGCCGGCATTTTTCCAGTCGGCGATGCTGCTTTTCATGGCATCCTTGAAGCATTTGTGGAGCGGCAGGGGCCAGAGGAGATCACCGGATGCGGCGGCGGCGGCCGTCAGGCGATCCCGGAGGGCGGGGTCGGCGGTGAAGAGGCCGGTGAAACGGTCGCCGATGGCCGTGATGACGGCACCGGTCAGGGTCGCCAGATCGATCGAGAAGGCGGGCTTGAAGGTAGCGCCGTAGGCGAGCGCGTCGGCCAGCAGCAGACGCCCCTCGGCATCCGTGTTGATGATCTCGACGCTCTGGCCGTCGAATTGGCGGATCACATCCCCTGGGCGGCAGGCGTTGCCGTCGGGGAGGTTTTCGGCGGCGGGAATCAGGCCGATCACGCGGCGGGTGCAGCCGAGCCGGGCGAGGGCCGAGAGGGCGGCCATGACCGCCGCCCCGCCCGCCATGTCATTGCGCAGTTCGTGCATGTTCTCGGCCGGCTTGATGCTGATGCCGCCGGAGTCGAAGGTGATCCCCTTGCCCACGAGAAGGACCGGCTTCGCTTTGCCAGGGTTCAACTCCATCTCGATCAGGCAGGGCGGGTGGCCGCTACCCTGGCCCACGGCGAGCAGGCCGCCGAACTTCTGCAGCGCCTTTCCGCGACGGATGCTCACGGTCAGCCGTTTCGGTCGGGCCAGCGCCTCGGCTTCGGCGGCCAGCCGTTCGGGAGTCAGTTCGTTTCCCGGCGCATCCGACAGCCGGCGGGCGAGATTCACGGCTTCGGCCACGATCCGTGCCCGCTTCAGTCGCTCTTCCAGAAGATCGGTCCGTTGCTCCGCCGCGGTGAGGAACTGGATCGCGTCGAAGCCGGCCGGACCGCGATCCGCCGGGTTCTTGCGGTAGGGGGCGGCGTGATGGCAGAACAGGTCTGGCACCATGAAAAGATCATCCATCAGGAGAAGGGCTTCCTCAGCCGGGAGGGGAAGGGACGGCAGGACGACGGCGATGGTGCGTGCTTTCCGCGCTGCAAGCCGCTTGAGGCCGGTTCCGAGGGCGTCGGGCAGGGTCTGGCGAAGCTCGGCGTCGATGAGGACGGGAGCGGCGCGGGCGATCAGCGAACCGTCGAAGATCCCGAGAGACTCGGTTTCCCCGTTCCATTCACCAACGGGAAGCCGGGGTACCCCGGGGAGCCGGGAAAGCGGGGCCGGCATCGCAGCGGGGTCTTTTCTGAGGGGCAGGAACAGCCAGCCGTCGATGGTTCCCGAGGGGCGTGAGCGGACGGTGATCTTCATGATTCGGTTCTCCGATGCGGTTACGGCTTTGGGGACGCTGCCCGGCGAGCCGGCGGTCATGGTATCATGAATTTTCGCGGGGTGTGTACAAGAATGCTGTTGCATCTCGGCAAAAAATCTGCTACCATCTCATTTCACTCGACCATTGCTCGGAGGTGACAAGAATGTCTCGGTATTGCATGGTTTGCGAACGCGGACCCCAGGTCAGCTATCAGCTCAGCCACTCGCATCGGCGCTCCAAGCGGCGCTGGAGCGTGAACCTTCAGAAGAAGCGGGTCATGCTTCGCGGCAAGCTGGTGCATGGTTATGTTTGCACCAAGTGTCTGGGTAGCGACAAGGTGACCCCGGTCATCTGATTTTCGATCTGTGCCGGAAGGGGCTCTTCAGGCTTCTCCGGTGGTTCCCGCCGCTCTCGTGAGCTCGGGGTGCCGTGCTGCCAGCCAAGCCGCAAGGCCTGCGCTGACGACGGTTTCCGGGATCATGTGCCCGAGATTGTAGATGCTCGACGTCACGATCGCGGCGCTCAGATCCGACGCGGGGTCAGAGAAGAAAACGACGCCGGCGGTGACATGGCAGAGCAGTCTCAGACTGCATGCAAATGTCACCGCCGTCGCTGCGTTTCCCGGACTCTTCCACCGCAGGATGCCAGCCAGCCCGAGGGCCCCGTGCGCGAGCGGGTAGTCGAGCAGGAACTGGACGGGATGAACGATGAATGGGCGGCGCAGCGTCAGCAGCAGCCCCGCCAGCAGGCCTGCGGCCACGCCGCGTTTCACCCCCCGGCGTGCGGCGAGCAGCAGCAGAGGGAGGCCGCCGAGCGAAAGCGAGCCTCCTGCCGGCAGTTCAAACAGCCGGAACTGGCTCAGGGCCAGTGAAAGTGCGATCAACAGGCCTGTTTCCGCCGTCTGTTGGAGCCGTGACGGCAGACCCTGAGCCGGTGTCGGTTCGAAACGTGGGTTCATGGCTTGCCAGCCCAGACTAAGCCCGCATCGTGAAGGTGTCAACTCGACATGCTGGACATCCGGTCCGATTTTTCATATCCTGTGACCTATAGAGAGATCACGTTTCCCGGGAGGATAGGATGAGGCTGCCGTTGGTAGGCGTCATGAGGCGCTGTGCCCTGCTCGTTCTCGCTCTGATCGCCATCGCGGAGCCGTTCAGCCCCGCGCCGCTTCTGGCCGGGCCTGCCCCGAAGGAATACCAGGACATCTCCGAGCTGTCCCTCGACGATCTCCTGGGCCAGGTCGTCGTCACCGCCACCCGTCGGGAATCGGCGATGGAGACGTCGCCCGCGACGATGTATGTCATCACCGAAGAGGATATCCGCCGCTCCCCGGCCCTCACGCTGTCGGATCTGTTGCGCCGCGTTCCGGGCTTCCAGACGAAAACCTGGCTGTCCGAGTTCACCAACACCTCGCTGCGGGGCATGGTGGGCGCGTCCGTCATCAATGAACGCATTCTCTGGATGATCGATGGGGTGCCGGTCAACGACGTGCGCGACGGCGGCATCTGGACCGACATCACGATCCCCCTGTCCCATGTGAAACGTATCGAGGTGCTGTCGGGGCCGGGGTCGGCTCTGTATGGCGCGAATGCCTTTCTCGGCGTCGTGCACATCATCACCCGCGATCCCGAGGATTATCTCCATGACGACCTGACGGGCAAGTTCCAGACGTCGTTCGAAACATACGACACCGTATTGTCTGAACTCGCCGTCGCCGGGAACAACGGCGGTGCCTCTTGGCTGTGGGACCTCCATCTCGACTCCACCACGGGGCCCGGGATCACCCGCGACCGCAACCGGCCGGGGGCCGACAAACATTCGGACCGCCAGTGGGGCTACCTGTACGGGAAATACAAGTTCGGCAACAACAAGCTCAACGTCGGCATGCGCCGCGTCGATCAGGAATACGACGGCGCCGACTTCGCCGTCTACGATCTCTACAAATGGCGTCGCGGGGAAGAGTGGATCGACTGGCATCACGGGAAAACGCGGGAAAATGGGGACCGCGATTCGCTGGTGCTGAGCTGGCATGGGTACGACGAGGATTTCTACCATTTTGCCGACATTCCGAACCTGAATTACGATATCGACTCGTATCGTTGGTATTTGAACCTCCAGCGCGACATGTGCCCGCGCGGCCGGCACCGGATCTCCTTCGGCACCGGACTGCGGTCCGAGCATTACCGGGGGGACGATTTCATTCCCACGCGGCGCTCCTTCTCGAAAGAGAATTTCAATCTCTTTTTCCAGGACGAGATCAATCTGGCACACCTGTGGAAGGTGACGGTCGGGGGGCGGTTTGATACGCACACCGATTACGAGAACGTTTTCAGCCCCCATGTGACGGTGCTGCACACCTTCGCCGACACGAAGGGCCACGTGCGGTTCGGCTACGGCCGGGCCTTCAAGGAACCCTCCAGCTGGCAGTTGTACATCGACCAGCCGAGCGGTCGCGGCACCCCGGACATGCAGCCCGAGAAGATTCGCACGTTTGAGCTTTCCATCGATTACATGTTCCCCCGGGAGCTGTATGCCCGCGTGACCGGCTTCAACATGAAGCACCGCAACATCATCTGGGAAAACTTCGATCCGCTCATCGCCGAGAATCAGTACAAGATTTTCGGGATCTTCGGCAAGTTCCATCCGCAGCAGCCGGGCGACAGCGCGCATATCCACGGTGCCGAGTTCGAACTGCTCAAGCATTTCGACCCGCGGAACCATCTCTTCCTGACCGGGATGTGGCTCCGCTCGCGCGACGACCAGAGCCGCGATCTCCAGTATGATGCCGAGCGCAAAGCCGGGATCGGCTACTGGCATGCCTTCGATTCCCGCACCAACATGCAGGTGGAGTCGCACTGGGTTGACGACACGATCGACACGAACAAACGCGACGTTCCGGGAATCGGCACGCGCCACGTCTCTGGATACACCGTGACGGGAGCGGCTCTTCGATACGCGCTCTCCGCGAAGGAACACGTGAAGCTCTCGGTCTGGAACATCGGCCGGAAACCGTATCAGGAGATGCTCGAGGCCTGGGCTCCGGGAACCGTGGCGCGGCTCGAGTTCATCAGGTCGTTCTGACGGCGAATGTATAAGATAGCAATAACATTAATACTGTTGGCTTTGCTTCCGTGCTCCGGCGCGGCGGCCGAGCGCGGAGAGCGACGGGACATTCCGATTCCGCTCCAGATCCAGATATTCCTGAAGATCATCACGTATGACCGCTCGTTCGACAACGGAACTCCGGCGCCCTACCAGGTCGGTGTCGTTCTCCGGAACATGGAAGAGCCGTCGGACGAGCGCATCTTCCGGCAGGTTTCGGATGCCCTGTCGAAGAAAACGATCCTGGGCCGGCCGCTCGTGCCGGTCAAGCTGCTCTTCCGCAAAGGCCAGCTCTCACCATCCGAGCCGCTTCCCGACATGCTCGTGCTGATCGGAAACTGGGAGGAGGATGGGGACAAGGTCGCCGAATTCGCCCGCAAGCATCATCGGCTGACCTTCGGAAGCGATGTCGCGCTCCTCGAATCGGGGGTGGCCGTCGTGATGAGCCTCGAGGGGAGCCGGCCCGTCATCCACGTGAACCTGACCGAAGCGAAAGCGGGCGGCGCCGACTTCCACGCGAATTTTCTCAAACACTGCCGGGTGATCCGATGAAACTCTTCCCCTGGATCCATCGTTCCCCGCTGCAGAATCAGCTTCGCATGGTTCTGCTGCTCGCCTTCGTGCCGGGAGTTCTCGTCCTCGGCTTGTTCACCGTCATCCGAGAGCACTCGATCATTCGCAAGAGCTTCCAGATGAAGGCCGAGGAGCTGGTCGATCTCGCGGCCTACAACATGGCGCCGGGCGTCGAATTCGAGGATCTCCAGGCGCTGAACGAGGTCGTCAACGGCCTGACCCGGCGCGGGGAAGTCTCCTACATCCTGGTCGCCGATCGCACGGGGCGCGCCATGGCCTCCTACCACCCGGAGCTCGCCTCGATCAACAGCTGGAAAACGGATTTTTCGGAATCCCCGATCGAGTCGCGGGACGACGGGCGCGTCCTCCATCTCCGCCACCGGCTGAGCTTCAACCAGCGGTTTCTCGGCGTGGTCTACATGGGCTTCACCCTGGACCAGATCAACGCCCAGCTGTTCCTGAACCATCTCGTGGTCGCCGGCGTGGTGTTGATTTCGCTGGTCATCCTGACGATCGCCGCCCGCCGGTTCGGGCGAATGATAACTGACCCTATAGAATCTCTGAAGCGTCTGGCCGAAAAACTGTCCCAGCAGAACTACTCGACCCCGCCGGTGACGATCGAGGCGGCCCAGGAGATCGAGTTCCTCGCCCACACCTTCAACGAGATGGTCCGGGCGATCCAGGAGCGGCAGAACGAGCTGCGCATCCTCAACCAGACCCTGGAGCAGAAGGTCGCGGACCGCACCCGCCTGCTCGAGATCGAGACCCACAAGGCCCAGCAGTCGGAGCGCCTCAAGAGCGAGTTTTTGAGCAACATGTCCCACGAGCTGCGCACCCCGCTCACCTCGATCCTGGCCTGGCCGGATCTGATTCTCGACCACTACGAGCGCAAACAGGACGTGCTGACCGGCGCGGCCCAGATCAAGAAAACGGCGCAGCATCTGCTGCGGCTGATCAACGACCTGCTCGACATGGAAGCGATCGACACCGGCCGGATGCGGATCGAGCCTGTGTTGACCGACATCACGCCGCTGATCCAGGAAGTCATGCAGCACCTGCAGGGCTACGCCATCAGCCGGGAAGTGAAGATCGTGGCGAAACTGCTGACGGCGCTTCCCCCCATCGTCGTGGATGGCGACCGCCTCAAACAGGTGCTGATCAACCTCCTGAGCAATGCCGTCAAATTCTCGGTCAAGGGCGGCCAGGCGGAGCTGTATGCCTCGGCCGACGAGCGCGAGGTGTGCATCCGGGTCGTGGACCACGGGGTCGGCATCGCGAAAGAGGACATCCAGTACATCTTCGACCGGTTCCGCCAGGTCGACGGCTCGATCCGGCGCCGTTACGGCGGTTCCGGCGTGGGGCTGTATCTCGTGAAGAGCCTCGTGACGATCATGGGCGGCGATGTCACGGTCGACAGCGGCGTCGGCGAGGGAAGCACCTTCCGCGTCACCTTCCCGCGCCCGGGAGGAGGGATCGCCTCCCCGGCCCAGGCGCCGGCCGCGAAGGAGCCCGCCTGATCAGGGGTTTCGCAACAACGCTCAGCCGCGACGACGGATCGGCCGATAGATATCAAGAATTCGTCTGTCGCGAGGAGGCAGGAAATGAACACATCGGGTAAGATTCGCGTCGGTGTCGTCTTCGGCGGCCGTTCGGGCGAGCACGAAGTCTCTCTCGTATCTGCGCAGTCGATCATGAAGGCGCTGGATCCGCAGAAATACGAGGTCATTCCGATCGGTGTCTCGAAACAGGGCACCTGGGTCGTCGGAGCGGATCCCAAGGGATTTCTCCCGGCCCCTGCCGAACAACGTCACCTCGAGGCGGCGCCTGCGGAGACCGCTTCCAGAACCGCTCTGATCGGCGACCCTTCCCATCAGGGCATGATTCTGCTCGATCGTAAGAACGTGCAGCAGCGCGTCAAGCTCGACGTCGTCTTCCCGATCGTCCACGGCACCTACGGCGAGGACGGCACGCTCCAGGGCCTGCTCGAAATGGCCGATCTGCCCTATGTCGGCTGCGGCGTCATGGCTTCGTCGGTCGGCATGGACAAGACCACGGCCAAACGGCTGTTCCGCGATGCCGGCCTGCCCATCGCCCCGTTCACCGAGCACCTCCGGCGCGACTGGCGGGAACGGCCCGACAAGGTCATCGCCGAGATCGAGGCGGCGTTCGGCTATCCCTGCTTCGTCAAGCCCGTGAACTCGGGCTCTTCGGTCGGCGTCTCGAAGGCGCACGATCGCGAGGAGCTTCGGGCGGCCATCGATCTGGCCGCGAAATATGACCGCAAGATCCTCGTCGAGACCTCGATCACCGGCCGGGAGCTCGAGGTTTCGGTTCTCGGGAACGATGCCCCCATCGCCTCGATTCCAGGCGAGATCGTTCCCTGCAACGAGTTTTACGATTACAAGGCGAAATACGTCGACGATCGCTCGGAGCTGCATATTCCGGCCAAGATCACGGCCGAGCAGACCGCTGAGATCCGGGAAATGGCCGTCCGCGCCTATCGCGCTCTCGACTGCGCCGGAATGGCCCGCGTCGACTTTTTCCTCGACCGGGACACCGGGAAGTTCGTCCTGAACGAAGTGAACACGATTCCGGGCTTCACCAGCATCAGCATGTATCCCAAGCTGTGGGAAGCCACCGGGATCACCTACCAGGACCTTGTGACCAAGCTCGTCGAGTTCGCCTTCGAGCGGTACAGCGACCGCCAGGAGTCGCTCAAGGCGATCATGTCCTGAGGGCGTGAATCCACAAAGCCGGCAGGGGCGATGCCCCTGCCGGCTTTGGCGTTTCCGGGGATCAGGCGTTCCGGCTGAGGCGACAGCCCGTCGGCGTTCCGCTCCAGGTGAGGGGGTCCGGGGTGAGGGCTTCGCGCATGCCGCCGCTGCACAGGGCGCAGACACGGTCGGAAGGAATCGGGGGTTCGGCAGTTTTCACGATCGCTTTCTGGGCGCAATCGATCACCTCGAGGGCGGTTCCGTCGGGCGGCACCAGGCACTCGGCCCCGAAGGCCGCCTGGCGACGCGCCACGCACTGGAGGCGGGTGACGAGGGATGCGCCATCGGGCGGGTCATCGTCGAGGGCACAGAGGTGGATGGCCTCGGTTTCGCCCCGGCTCCACTCGAGGGCCAGACGACTTCTCCACAACGACAGGATCAGCTCGGCAGGCGGCGGGCCATGGGGCTCGAAGACGGTGCCGTCTCGGGAACGCAGGGCGCGTCGCCGTTCCGCGAGCGAAGGGTGGATGCCCGAAGCCTCTTCACCCTCGCGAACCCGGACGGGCATGAAGTTGGCGCGGGTGAGCCGGTTGAGGACGGCGATGTAGGCTTCGCGGCCGGTCCGCTCGGCGGCGAAGGCGTCGGCCTCGAACTCGAACCGCCGGCCCATGGCCGCAAACAGGCGATTGGCGAGGATCCAGAGCAGGATCAGGACCACCCCCTGCATGACGGTCGGGCCGAAGATCAGCAGGCGTTCCGCCGTGACCGGGTGCAACGCGGCCCAGCAGCCGACGAGAAGGGCCAGGTTCACCATCGCGAGAAAGTAGAGGAACAGGTGTTCCCGGACCAGGTGCGCTTCTTCATGCGTCGTCACGGCCACGAGATCATCGGCGGGCGACTGGTCGAGCAGATCGCCGGTGAACGCGACGGCATGGGTCGAGCGGAGATACCCGAAGGAAACGGCATTCGCGATGCCGCTTCCAAAGAGATTCCAGCGGTAGAACGTCACGGGCAGGTCGCGGATGCGCCGCGGCAGAGTCTCGGCCTGGATGCGTCGCATGCCCATCAGGGCGGGCAGGGCGAGAGGCATGACGAGGAGGACGGCGGCGGACAGGGCAGCGAAGGCCAGGGCCGGGGCCCAGGGAGCGTGGATGCCCCACCAGGGAAGGGCGATGGCCATGCGGCGAAGGACCAGAACGGCTGCGAGAGGAGCCGCATAGGGAAGGGCCCGGAGGAGATGGAGGCGGAAAATGGCCGAGAGGAAGCCGTCGAGCGGCCAGAGGGCGTTGCGGACTTCGCGATCCAGCTTGTGAACGGGGATCAGGGCAAGGGTGTAGGAGACCAGCCAGTGGACGATCGCGCAGGCCAGGTCGTGGCCGATGCCGAGACGCCGGGGCAGGCCCAGGGTGAGAACCAGCATTCCGCCTGCCGTGGCGAGCAGGACGCTGAGGGGGGAGCGGCGGAGGGCGTTGTAGGGGGCGGCACGGTCCTGGCCGGCCGGGAACCGCGCCAGCCAGAGGCGGCGTTCGCGCTCCATGACGAGGGCCGGTGTGACCAGGAGGGCGAGCCAAAGCACGAGGGCGAGGAGCCAGGTCGAGGTCGAACGCTTCGTGGGAGCGGGCGTGAGGTCTGCCAGGCGTTCCTGAAGCTGCTGGGCGGCGACGGGATCGATGCCGGAGAGGCGGGCGACGGCGGCGGCGGCGGCTGATGCGTTGCCGGCGCGCTGTTCGATGGTGGCCTCGAGCATCGCGAGATCGGCCTGGAGGGCGGTCGAAAGGGGGACCGGGTCACTGGCGAGGCGGCGGACGATCGCGAGGGCGGTGGAGTCATGGCCGTGAACCGCGAGCAGCCAGGCCCGGTAGGTTTCGACGGCTTCCCGGCGGCGCTGGGTGTCGGGCCGCCGTTCGATCTCGTCGAGGGCGTTGAGGAGGGCGCGCAGCGCATCGCCGGACAGCGTGGGGGTGTGGAGGAGGCCGGTCAGCGTGTCGTGGATCTCGGCGGGCCGCTTCTGCTGGAGCAGGGCGTCGAGCTGATCGGCCGTCGGGAAGCCGGCGGGCGGCACGGTGCCGCCCCAGCCTGCGACGACGATGAACAGGGCAAGCACCGGCATCAGGATCAGGAGGGTGTTTCGCATGCGCGCCATTCTATCGCAATCCGCCCCGGATGGGAAGGCGGGCTTGCCAGTTCGTCGGACCCGTGCGAAGCTGAGAGGGGAAAATTCACGGGGGAAACGGGAGGAGCGGATGCGTTTGCGCGGGATGGGCTTTCTCGCGGCCTGGCTGGTCATGGCGGTTGCCGCGTTCGGACTCGACTGTCCGTCGCTGCGCCTGCTTCCGGGGGAACGGTCCGACCGGCTGGTCGCCGAAGGGCTGGTCAGGAAAGGCCGCACGCGGGAGGGAACGGCCCGGCGTGACCGTCTGCGGGGCCTGCTGAGCCGACCTGCCTCGGGCTCGGAGATTCTCGTCACGGTGGGCTCCGAGACGCGGCGCCTGGGCCTCGACGCGCGGGGAGCCTTCCGGGTCGAGTTCGTGCGGCCGCCGGGGACCGAGATGGTGGCGGTGGTCGCCGACACGGCGTCGGGGGGCGCGGAGCTTCGGCGGATCCGCCAGCCGGTGCCGGCAACGGCCACCCTGCTCATCATCAGCGACATCGACGACACCGTCCTGGTCTCCCAGGTGACGAAGCGGCTGAACCTCGTCTGGAACTCTCTTCTGCGGAGCGTCCCCGGCCGCCGGCCGGTGGTCGGCACGCCGGAAATATATCGATATATACAGAAAGCCGTGGGCGAAGCGGGAGCGTTCGTCTATCTCAGCGCCTCGCCGGCCGCCATGGAGCGGTTCATCGCCGCGTTCCTGACACGGCAGGGATTCCCGCCCGGCCTGCTGATCACGGGCGACGGGATCAGCGGCACGGCGGAGCTGACGATCGCCCACAAGACGGCGTGGCTGGAGCGGCTGGCGGCCATCTTCCGGGGCGTGCCGATGCTGTTGCTGGGCGACAGCGGCGAACGGGATCCCGAGATCTACCTGGCCTTCGCCAGCCGGCGCCTGGCCGACGCCAAAGGCATCGTCATCCGGCTCATCGACGGCTGGGAGGCGGCTCGGGAAACGCGCATCCGGAGAGAGGCCGCGGCGAACGGGATTCCGCTGCTCCTGTGGCGGGAGCCGGCGGAGTTGCGTGCCGGCCTCGCTTCGCTGGGGGTCAGAATCCCGTGACGGAGGCGGCGGTATTCTGCTGCATGACCGGCTGAAGCCGGTCGCGGTACCGGCGAAGCAGCTCGATTCCGGCTGCATCGATGAGATCCGTGTCCGTGGCGGTCCGGGCGGGCTCGTCACCGGCGCGGAGCCGTTCGAGCGCCAGTTCGAGCTCGGCCCGCTGGTCGCTCCGGAGGCTGGCTTCCTCGAGCGTCGATTCGAGCGTCTCGATGGCCTCCTGTTTTTTCGCTTCGGCGGACTCTGCCATCTCCTGGGCGGTCATCTGGAGCCAGGCCGTGCCGATGACGACATCCGCCGCCGAAAACTCGCTCTGGCTGGTGAATCCCGCCTCCCGCACCGCGCGATCCGCCAGCTCCGCTTCGGGCGTGCCGGCCGCGGGGACATCGTTTCGGAACAACCGGGCGGCCGTTTCCGGGCTGGTGGCCACGAGGGCGTCATAGACCGCCAGATACCGCGTGAGCATCTCCTCGGTGAGAGCGAGCTCGCCGGCCGCTTGCGCGGGGAGGGTGAATGATAAAGCAAGCGATATGATACCAATAACGATAAAAAATGCGTGTGGCTTCATTCCCTACCTCCGGAAGATCATGGGCGGTTCGTGGCGAGAGGGCCGTCGATGCGGCGGCCGTCGCTCCAGACGCCCATGAACCGCACGGCTTCGCCGTCCCCGAGGATGAGATGCCGGTCGCGGCCGGTCCAGGCCGCATGGCACAGGGCATCGAGAAGACGGAAGTTGCCGAGCCAGTCCATCGCGTCGTTGCCCATGCATCGGATGAAGCGCGCGAGCCGGGTCTGGCGGTTCAGCCGGATGAACTCCCACCGGCGCTGCTCGATGAGCCGCTCATAGCGGGGTTCCCGGGGGGTGTAGACCGAGGCGCTGTCGGCCACGAGGGCCGGCGTGCCGCGGATGTCGGAACGGTAGGTGAGGAAGTTCTTGTCCGTCGAGGGAATCGCGTCGGCGGCATAGAACAACTCGCGGGCCGTCTCCTGGACCGATGCCCCGACCTCGTCGCCGACGGCGATGAGCAGCAGGGTTCCGGGCTTGATGCCCGAGAGGTCATAGAGATCGAGGTTGAGATTGGCTCCCATGCCGCCCTGTCGGGAGGGATGGAGCACCAGGACGGCGCCGGGCCGGGGAAGCTTGAAATACTTCGCCGCCGCGGCGATGTTCATCGCGATGACCCCGCCGCACTCGTGGCCGACGATCGCGACCCGGTCGCGGTCGGGCTCGACGTGGCCCCCCCCGTAGAGCACCGTGATCGCTTCCTTGACGCTGCGGACGGCATTGGCGGTGTATTCCGAGGCATGAGCGCCGCTTCCCTGATAGAACGGGAAGACGACGGTGTTGCCGCGCCGGCAGAGGTGCTCGATCCACCCGATATAGTAGCCCGGATCCGAGGCGAGCCAGCCGTGCAGGAACACGATCAGCGGCGCGCTTGCGGGGGCGGGATCGGCAGGTTCGTAGATCACGAACCGTTCTTCCGAGACCCCGAGCTGAGTGATGCGGAACCCGGCGTGAGGATACGCCTTGCCGCCCGGGCCCGTGGCGGGCTGTTCCGGACCTGTGGGGAGAGTCACAGCCGCCCCGAGCGGGGCGAGCGTGAGCAGCAGATACAGCAGCACCGACCAGCCTCGGATATCCGGGAGAATGAGGGCGACGCGGTGCCGTTCGGCCGAGCCGGTCATGATTCCCGGGGAAGATCGCGTTCCATGCTCGACTTGAGGGCATCCATCCCGACGCGCTCGATGAACAGCAGGGCGAGGGTGGCGAACAGCCCGGCGAGCGTGCCGGCCTTGATTTCGGCGCGCTTCACGACGGCGAGATCCTTCGTTTCGGCCACCTGGAGATTCTGGGCGCAGACGGCGAAGCCGGCCAGGGCCGCCAGGGCCGCGAAGAGGCGTTCGAAGTTCCAGAGCGCGTTCCACCAGAAGGAGCCGCGCCGCGTTTCCCCGGCCAGGAGGGGGCGGGCGGCGAGGTAGAACGGGATCAGCAGCGGCCCGAGGATGAAGACCACGGCCGTCCAGAAGATGCCGGGCCCCTTGCGGGCATGGCTGTCCCAGGCGACCCAGATCGTAACCAACCCTCTCAACCATTTCGGCCACATATGTTTTGTCGTTGCCTCCGTTCCTTGTGCTTCCAGGGGATTCGCCAAAGGATACCACACCCTGTTTCGACCGCCAAACCCCCAGATGCCTTTCTTCCGCGAAGCGCAGATTGGAACAAGGTATGGCGCCGGGGTCGGAGAAAAATGAAAACTTTTCCCCCCGGTCACCCGTAAATATGGGTATAATCGGTACACAATGTAATCCGAGAAGAGCGAGGTAATGCACGTATGAAACGAATCTCCCCTCTCGTCGTGATGGTTTTCTGTGGCCTTCTGTGCGGCCAGGTCTGGTCTGCCGAGGTGGTGAACCCTGTCACCGGCGGAACCGTCTCGGTCCAGGACGACACCGGATCGGATAACGGCAAGGTGTCGGCCGATACCGACGCGATCGTCACGCCGGCGGCTGCTCAGGCAGCCCAGGCGCCGGCTGCCGCGAAGGCCGAAGAGCCCAAAAAAGATGAACCCAAAAAGGAAGAAGAGGCCAAGAAGCAGGTGGTCAAGGTGACCGTCGCTCCGGGCGATACTCTGTGGGCCTATGCCGAGAAGTATCTCGGTGATGGAAACCGCTATCCCGAGATCGTTGCTGCCAATAAGGCGAAATACCCGTCGCTGGCGAAGAATCCCGATCTGATCATCGACGGCTGGGAGCTCACCATCGAGATCCCGCAGAAGGCCACCAAGCCTGATTCGAAGCCGGAGACCACGCCCGGCCAGTCCGCCAAGGAAACCGAGAAGGGCAAGGAATCCGATGCCCCGAAGGCCGACAAGGAAAAAGAAAAAGAACCCGCCAAGCCGGCGGTGAATGTTCCCGAGTGGACAACCGAGCAGAAAATCGCCCGGCTCCAGAAGGCGATCGACGGCCTGAACCGCATTCTCGCCTCAAAGGGCAAGATGGTGACGGCGCTCACGGCTGAATCCGTCCGCATGATGATCGACAATAAGCTGCTCACCGATGCCGAGTGGATGGGGCTCAATCCCCCCGAGGGCTACGTGTGGGCGATCGAGAAGGGCAAGGTGAAGCTCGTCAAGCGCGGCGGAACGACCGAGCCCAAGGCCGATGCCGACAAGAAGACGGATGAAAAGGCCGCGGCCGAGAAGAAGGCCGCCGAGGAAAAGGCTGCTGCCGAGAAGAAGGCGGCCGAAGAGAAAAAAGCCGCCGAGAAGAAGGCTGCCGAAGAGAAGGCCCAGAAAGAAGCCGAAGCCAGTGCCAAGTCCCAGTTCGAAAAGGAGCTGAGCGCTCTCGGCATGCAGGATCTCACGGGCAAGAGCAGCGAGTATCACAGCGCGCTACGCTCCGGCATGAAGGTTCTGCCCCCGACCTTCTTCAAGGACTCCCCCTTCTTCAAGTTCACGGGGCTCAAGAACCTCGTCGATCTGCAGCGGGAGCTCAAGGCCGCCCAGACCGCCTACGAGAAGAACGTGAAGGCCGGCGACGTGACCAACCGTGGCTGGAACCCCTTCGACGACGACATCAAGTCCTCGGCCGAAAAGGTGCAGCAGGCCCGCAAGCGCCTTGCCGACGCCTACGGTGAGTTCAAGGGGGTCTACGGCGATGCCAAGGCCAAGGCCGATGCCGCCGCTGCCGCGATCAAGACGGACGGCCCGCGGCTCAAGGAAGCGCAGGACAAGCTGAACAAGCTGGACAAGAACAACTCCGACAATGCGTCCCAGGTTCAGGACCTGATCAAGACCATCAAGGATATCGAGGAGCGGAACAAGGACAACCAGAAGCTCGTCGACCAGTTCGAGCCTCTCCGGACGCTGTTCAAAATCTGAGAAGCCAATTGGCTTCGGTGGGAAATTCGTATATACTCTCGGGCGGGGGCAACCCCGCCTGATTTTTTTCCCGACCAACACAGGAGGAATTCCATGAAGAGGCTTTTCGTGAGTGCCGCCGTTCTTCTGACGGCCGTCATCGTTCTCGCCGTGCCGCAGTTGTTTGCCGCCGCCGCCCAGCCCCTCGAGGGCCGGATCCTGTATGTCGACACTTCCGAGACCGGCAAGACGTATCTCGCCTTCATCAATCCAGACGGCACCCGCAAAGAGCGAATCACCCCGGCTTACTCGAACATCGTGTTTCCGAAGCTCAGCGAGGCCGGCGATTGCATCGGCTTCACCAACAAACTGCCGGACATGAGCTCCGAGATCTACCTGCTCAGCCGCGACGGAAGCAAGATCCGCAAGATTCTCGACGGAAGCGCCCTCGAAAGCTTCTCGCCCGACGGCAAGTATCTGCTGTACTCCACCTGTGATCAGGCGGCCGGGCTGTATTCCTATGACATCGAGAAGAAGACCTCGATCAAGATCTCCCAGAATCTGCGCGTCACCGCCGCCGACTGGTCGCCGAAGGGGGACTGGATCGCCGCCTCGGTGCTGACGAATGACGGAACGAACGATCTGTACATGATCTCGACCCTCGCCCAGGGCATCATCCGGGTCACCGAAACCAAGGACGTGAACGAGTCGTTCCCGTGCTTCTCGAAGGATGCAAAGCAGCTCGTGTTCATCTCCGACCGGCACGGTGCCAGCGAGCTCGAATACATCGACCTGAACTCGCGCCAGCTCACCCGGCCGATCGTCACCGGCCTGTATCCCAGCCTTTCCCCGGAAAACACGGGCCTTGCCTACGAGCATGCGGATCATCTGCACGTCTGCCGGTCGAACGGCCTCGACGTGAAGATCCTGGCTCCCGGCCGCACCCCCTGCTGGGTGAAGTGAGGACGTCGTGATCCAGCTCAAGCGTATTCTCGTTCCGGTCGACTTTTCTGACGGCGCCGAGCTGGCGCTCCGGTATGCCGCCTCGTTTGCCCGGCAACATACCGCCGAAGTGCATCTGCTCCACGTCTTCGAAGAGGAGTTCATGCCGCCCGTGCCGATGGAGATTCCCATCGCCCTGCCGACCGGCGCCGGCGTCCAGAAACAGCAGGATATCCACCAGCAGCTCCGTTCGTTCGTGGGCGATGGTCACAAGGATATTCCGATCGTCACGACGGTGCGCGGCGGAAATGTCGCAACTGCTATTATAGAATATGCTACAGAACAAAAGATCGACATGATCATCATGGGCGCGCACGGCCGGTCGGGCCTGCTTCAGTCGCTGCTGGGCGATACGTCGTATGCGGTGTCGCGGCAGGCCGACTGCCCGGTGCTGACGGTCCGGCCGACGCAGCGCACCTTCATCGAGTCACCGGCCGCCGTCTGAGCGCGGGCAGATCCACGAATCACCCGAAACGGGGGGAGGCGACGCCTCTCCCGTTTTGTTCATGAGGAGCGGTTCCGGCTGCGTCCCGCGGCGATCAACTGTTCGATCTGGCCGAGCACCCGGAACGGACTTTCGTGCGGGGCCACGGCCACGTCGATCTGGAGAGGCAGGTTGCGCGGAGCTGCCAGCGCGGCAAGGGGGGAGACCAGAAACAGTCCCGTGGTTCCGGGGGCCAGTTCCATCAGGAAAAACCTGTCGCGGTGCGGATTCGTGATGATCCGGTTCCGCTCGGCGAGGACCGGGAAACGGCTGAGCGAGACGAGCGGATTGTGCGCGAGGCTCCAGAAGACGTCGGAATCCGTCGGTGGCTGTTGGGCAGGCCATTCGCGGGTTGCCGTCGGGACGAGGCCCTGTTGTCGGACAATCTGGCAGCCGCTCGTGTTGGCGAGATTGAAACACCAGTCGAGCCGGAAGGTGTGGCGCGGCAGGCGGCGGGTGAGCTCGAAGGCTTCCCAGCCCATGCACAGGAACTCCTGGTCGGGCAGTTCGTCCAGGGCGCGCGCCAGCTCGCCAAGGCGGCGCCAGGAGGTGACGGGGGGCAGCCAGAAGCCGACGCGGGCCGGGTCGACCGTGTCCGGAAGCGCGGCGCGATCCTCGAAGGGCAGGAGCCAACGGTCGGGGCCGATGTCGCGATGGATGGGGAATGCCCGGTTGAACAGCCGCAGCGTGATGCCCGGTTTCGGTGCCGGGGCGGGGCGGGAGGAATCGGCCGGCGCGGTGACGGCGACGGCGGGTGCGGCAGGAGTCGGCTGCGACGGCGGTGGGAGCGTCGCGAGCCGGATGAGGGTGTCGACCAGATTGCGCTTGAGGCGCTTCAGATCGCCGGGGGGGATGAACATGCCCTCTTCGAGCGCCCGGGTGACGTGGCGGCGCGCTGCGAATGACTCGCCCAGAAGATGGAACTTCTGGGGCAGCGGCCCCATCTCGAGGCCCCTGCCGCCCAGGGCATGGGCGAGGAGTGCGTCGCTCTGGAGGCGGACGGGGCGGCCGTTGACGATCGTCTCGACGGCGAGAGGCTGACCCTCGCGGCCCGACCAGAACAGGTCGACGGGATACCGTTCCCAGTCGCGATTCCAGTGTTTCAGCCAGGGCATTTCGGCCGAGACATCGGTGCGGCGGAGCACGGTGCCGGCCGGCAGCGAGGCGGGAAGGCCGCGGATCAGCCAGCGACCGGTGCGGCCGGCCGGCTCCATCCAGGTGATCCGGGCTCCGTTGCGACCGCCGTCCGGGGTGTCCCAGGCCAGGCCGTCTCCCGGCTTCACCTGGACGGAAACGTCGATCTCGAGCAACCCGCCCCGGCCCGGTCCCGCGACCCGGCCGACCGTCTGAGCTTCGCGGCCGGGCTGTTCCGGGGTGTTCCAGTCGCGGGGCGGCGTGCCGTGAAGGAAGCCGGTGTGGAACGGGCGGGAAAACACCGCGGAAAGCTCCTCGTCCTGGGCCGTGCCCGGCCGCTCGCCATCGATTGCCCGCCGGTATGCCGACACGACGGCGTGGACGTATTCCGGCCCCTTCATGCGCCCTTCGATCTTGAGCGAGGAGATGCCGGCCCCGACCAGCTCGGGAACGGCCCCGATCAGCCGCAGGTCGCGCGGGCTGAACAGCCAGTCGCCGGGCTTTCCGTCACCCGCCGAGTAGGCTTTCCTGCAGGGCTGGGCGCAGGTGCCGCGGTTCCCCGACCGGGTGCCCAGCGCCGCGCTCCAGAAGCAGCGGCCCGAAATGCTGTAGCACATGGCGCCATGGACGAACGTCTCGACCTCGAACGGAACGCGGGCGGCCGCTTCCCGGATCTCGTCGAGCGACATCTCGCGGGGCAGGATCACCCGGGTGATGCCGAGCTTCTGCAGCACCTCGACGCCGCCCGTGGCATACCAGGCCGCCTGGGTGCTGAGATGACGGGGAATGGTGCTGCCGCGGGCCGCGAGAAGGGCGGCGACGCCGAGATCCTGGATGATCAGGGCATCCGGCTGGAGAACCTCGTAGAAATCGAGCGCCTGCTCCAGCAGATGCATCTCGTGGTCGAACACAATGGTATTCAGGGTAATATATAATTTGCGATTCAGCGAGGCGGTCACGTTGCGCGCCCAGCGCAGTCCCGCATCGTCGAAGTTGGGGGCGAACGCCCGCGCCCCGAACCGTTTTCCGGCGAGGTAGACCGCATCGGCGCCGGCCAGCAGGGCCGCCTTGAGGCAGCTCTGGTCGCCGGCGGGGGCGAGCAGTTCGACGCGTCGGGCGTTCGTCATGGGCGTGCTCAGGCAGGGGTGCGCTTCGAGCGAGCCGCGAGATGTCGGAGGGCCAGCAGATACCCGTCGAAGCCAAGGCCGCAGATCGAGCCGAGGCAGACCGGAGCGATCAGGGAGTTCGCGCGGAATGCTTCCCGGGCGAAGATGTTCGTCAGATGCACCTCGATGACGGGCACGGGAAGAGCGGCAACGCAGTCCCGAAGGGAAACGCTCGAGGTGGTGAGGCCTGCCGCGTTCAGGATGACGCCGGCATACGCCCCGGGGTTCATCGCGGTCTGGAGCTTGTCGAGCAGCGCCCCTTCGGCATTCGACTGGAAGGTTTCGATCGTGCAGCCGAGCCCGGCCGCTTCGGTCTCCAGCAGGGCCGTGAGGTCGGCAAGGGTTCCGGTGCCGTAGAGAGCCGGCTCGCGTCTGCCCAGCAGGTTCATGTTCGGGCCATTCACGACGAGAATTTTCTGCATGCTCATCTCCTTGATCAGCGGGTCAGCGCCGCATCGAGAATACCGTACATTCCACGCAGCCACCGGACGAGATCGTGAGCGCTGCGCAGCCGCCAGAGGCTTTTCCACAGTCGGCCGCGTCGCCAGTAGAACTCGACGAGGTGGTGCCGGAGCAGGCCCGGCTGCCAGGCGGCGGGGTGGTCGATCGAGATCTCGTCCGCCTCGATCAGCAACGGGAGCGCGGCATCCGGAAGAAGATCGACCGGGAGACGGATGCCGATGGAAATGCCGTTGGAGCGCAGTTGGGCGGCAGGTGGAACGAATGCGTCCGGGCCGTCCGGACCGTCGAGGGTGGGGTTGAGCCAGACGCGCTGGAGAGGGGGTGAATGGGTGAGTCGCGCCGCTGTTGCATCGGTGGCACGGTCGAACCGGAGCGAAATAGTCATGCCCTGCTCGCCCGCGATCTCGACGAGCTGCTGAGCCCGTTGTGCGGATAAGCGGGGTGTTTCGAACGCGATACCGCCGAATCCTGACCGGCGGAGCCAGATGACCAGATCCGTCAAATCGCCGCGTGAGGGGGTGCCGGCTGGCTCGGCGAGGCGATCGAGCAGCCCGAGCCAGGGTTGGTGAACCGAGATCGTCGGCTGGGAACCGGATTTTTCGGCGGAGGCTGCATACCCCGCCTGCTCGGCAAGGGGAGCCCCGGGGACCCCGAGGGGGCTTCTCAGATCCGCCTCGAGCGTGTCGACGGTGCCGTCGATGCCCTTCGGATCCTTGAGAAGCCACTCGCAGGCGACCCGGCCCGTGCCGTGGAGCGTCGCATCCCAGTCGGAGCCGATCTGGGCGGCACGGGGCCCGCCCAGGATCAATCGGGATTCGGGAAGGAGCTGTGCGAGCCGGGTGCGCATCATCGCCGCATCCACCGGCTGCCAGCCGGCTGCCGCCGCGACGATCACGGCCGCGAACGGGATCGCGCCCGATGAAGGGATATCTCCTTTCTCGGGGAGCCGGTCCTGGAGGTCGAGAAGAAGACACCGGCCGGGAAAGGCGGCTGCCAGGCACGAAAGGCCGAGGGGAGCCGGATGGCCGGCTCCGCGGGCAAGCACGCCGCATCGAAGCGATGCCCGGGATGTCGTGTGAATCAACAGTATCGAGGAGTCTGACATGATGCGGTGCCGTCGGCCAGAAGCCGGAGCCGCTTTCATTGAGAGTATTCCCGCCGGCGCGGCACCGATGGGAGCCGTCACCGGGCCCAGTGTACCACAACCCGTTTCCTCCGGCATCCTCGATGCGCGGCAAGCCATCACGACCGAGAAAGAAAAGCACAAGAACCGATCCGCAGATGAGACAGATGGCGCAGATGAAATCCTGAGCCACTCCAACCGGGAGTTTTCGGCATATGCAGGAAATTTGGCGGTCCCAGGCGTTCGTTCCGCTCTGTTTTTTCACTTGCGGTCATCTGCCCTCCATCTGCGGATGAGCCGGTGGTTCGTCGACGATGCAATCTGGTCAAATGGAAAGGCGGCTGGTAGAATGCCCCCGTATGCCGATCCTGAACCTGATCAAATGCATGCGGCCCCGGCAATGGACGAAGAATCTCATCCTCTTCGCCGGGCTGCTGTTTTCCGAAAAAGGGCTTCTCTTCCAGCCGGCGGCCTGGCTCTGGGCCACGGTGGGCTTCTTCCTCTTCTGCCTGCTTTCGGGGGCGGTGTATCTGATCAACGATCTGGTCGACGTCGAGCGTGACCGGCGGCACCCGGAAAAGCGTCTGAGACCGATTCCGGCAGGCCTGGTCACGGTGGGACAGGCGCGCCTGGCGATTTTCCTGCTGCTGGTGACGACGATCGGCTGTGCTGCGGCGATTTCGAACCTGTTCGCCGTGTCGGCGGTCGCCTATTTCCTGCTGAATCTCGCCTACAGCCTCAAGCTCAAACAACTCGTCCTGCTCGACGTCCTGTGCATCGCGATTGGCTTCGTGCTGCGGGCCCAGGCCGGCGTCGGCGTGCTGCGGCCGATCGAGCCGGGGATTTACATGTCGCACTGGCTGCTGCTCTGCACCCTGATGCTGGCGCTGTTTCTGGCGCTGGCCAAACGACGCCAGGAGATTATGCTGCTGAGCGAGGGGGCAGATCTGCACCGCGTTTCGCTTGCAGACTACACGCCCGGGTTTATCGACCAGATGATCGCGATCGTCTCGGCGACGACCGTCGTCAGCTACGCCCTCTACACCGTGAGCACCGAAACCGTCGCCAAATTCGGCACCGACGGCCTCGTTCTCACCGTGCCCGTCGTCGTCTACGGCATTTTCCGCTATCTGTATCTGATTCATCTGCGCAAACTCGGCGACAACCCCTCCGAGCTCCTCCTCGCGGATCATCCCCTCCAGATCACGATCCTGATCTGGGCGGCGGCGGTAGCTCTCATCATCCATTCCAAAGGCCTGATCAGCCTTTCCGGCCACTGATGAACGAACGGGAACGCATGCCCGACGAACGCTCCGTGCCGGCGCAATGGGCTGCCGCCTGTGCCCGTCACCCGCTCTGGGTGATCTTCTGCATCGTTTGCGCTCTGAGCCTCGAATGGTGGTTCTGGCGTTTTCCCCCGCGTGGCTACGAGGCCACCGACGTGATCACGCTCGGCGAGGCTGCCGGCGAGCCGCTCGTCGGTTTCCCGAAGCTGTGGGACCGCCTGGTGAACGACGACGCGCTCATGATCGAGGTGATGACCCAGGGCGGCTGGCAGACGAGCGAACCCCGCCAGGAGGTGCTCCGCCTTCTCGAAACAACGATCAGGCCGGGGTTGTCGTATCGGATGACGAACGCCGGCATGGCCGAGATCCGGTTCCATCTCGGCACCCCGGAGCGGATCCGGCCGTTTCTGCAAGCCTTCACCGCCCGCATCCTCGCGCATCTGCGCCTGCTTTCCGCCCGGGAATACGAGAAACGCCTCTTTTTCACCGCCTCGGGCCTCGAGATTCTGACCCGCCGCCGCCAGGCCCTCCAGAACCTCTTCGGAACGGCCGATCTCCCGCGCCTGCTCGTGCCGGCATCCCAGGCTGCCGCAGCATCGCCTTCCCCTGAGGCTGATGCGTTCTCCGGACTGGCTTCCGCCTCCGTCTTCGGCCTGATCGGCAGGCTCACGGTCGATTCGGTGCTGCTTCAGGAGACGATGGCCCTCCGCGCCTGGAAAGAGCTCACGGCGAGCGAAGTCGGGAGCCTTGATCCGACACCCCGCGAACCCCTCCTGCTCACCGATCCGGCCTCTCCGCCCCGGCTTATCCAGCCCGGCGGCGGTGTGATCGCCCTGCTTCTGCCGATCGGCTGGCTGTTCCTTTGCCTGGCCGGTGTGATGCTGCTCGAAGCCGAAGCCGCCCGGCCCCGGCCGCAAGATGCCGGCAGCGTTTGAACGGCCGGCCCGGGAAACGCTCTCCGATGGGGTGAGTCGTCCGGAAACAGGCCTCCCCGGCTGGCTTGGGGGGTATCTGCTCCTGCTGCCACTCGGAATCCCGCTCTTCACGTATCTCGTTCCCTCGGATCTCTGCCTGGCCTTTGGCCTTGCTGCGGGAATTGCCGCTCATATACAACGGCCCTCCCACCGGCTCCCGGAACCGCGCGATACGGGCTCGTTCCCGGCCGCCGCCCTGGCGTTTGGCGGCTTCTGTCTGCTCGGCTCGCTTGTGACCGGTCAGCCCGGCGCCGTCGCGTTCGAGCTCGTCTCGATCGCCTGGCTGGCCCTCGGAGCCTGGATGATCTCTCGCGTCATTCCCTCGCCTGATGCCTGGAACGCGGCGGTGCACCGGTTCAACCTCCTCTTCCTGCCCGTGCTGCTGTTCTGCGTCGCCGGACTGGCCTCCCATTGGGTCGGCTGGGACGCGTGGACGGGCGGGGTGTTCTCGTTTCGCCTCTATCTCCCGTTCCGCTTCCCGATCCTGCTCGGCGCCTATCTGATCGCCGCCCACCCGTTTGCCGTCATCTGGCCCGGGATGGGATCTGCAAAGCGAATGATGTATAATATATTATTTATCATAGCTGTTTCGGGCGTCGGGGCCCGGAGCTGCATGCTCGTCGCCATCGGCCAGGTTGTCTGGAGCGAACTGCGGTCCGATGCCGAGATGAAACCCGTCCTGCCGGGATGGCTCAGACTGGCTCTGGCCCTGACGGCCTTCGGCGCGATCGGCCTGCTGCTTGCCGACGAACTCTCCTTCCAGCGATCGTTCGGCTTGTCCGGCGTTCCCGCCCTTGCGCAGGATCTGCCCCGGGAACGCCAACTCGATCGCGCGCTCACGCATCTTGACGATCTGCTCATCGGCATCGGCCCGGGCTGCTTCCGAGCCATCCACGGGGAGGAGCTGCACAACACCCCGCTGAACCTGCTCGTGGAAACGGGGATCGGCGGCTTCCTGACGGCCCATGCCGTCCTTCTGGCGGCGCTCCTCCCGGTCATCCGTGGCCTTCGGGCCCGGGGGGCCGATGAACGGCGCCGCGCCGCCGCCCTGCTCGGGGCCGTGGCCGGGCTGTATCTGCTCGGCCTGTTCCACAACCTTCTCCGGAACCGCTTCGTCTGGCTCGTCCTGGCTCTTGCCCTCGCCTGGCCGAAAACACCGGCCGGCGATGCGGAGGAGCGGCCATGGATCTGATCATCACGACCCAGAACCGGTATGACCGGGCCCCGGATGGTCGCTGCTGGACCACGACGGGGATGGCATACGGCTACTGGACCCGGTATCTCGACGTGTTCGACCGGGTGCTCGTCGCTGCCCGGCTTCGGGACGTCGCCAAACCCCCGCACGGCGCGGCGCGCGCCGACGGCGAAGGGGTCGAAATCCGCGGGCTGCCGTATTTCGTCGGCCCCTGGGAAATGCTCGCCCGAAGCGAGGAGCTGCGCCGCGTCCATGCCCGGCTGGTTCCCCGGAAAACCCCCGTCATCCTGCGGGTGCCGGCCCAGCCCGCGAGCTGCTTGCGACGTCACCTGGCCGGACGGGGCATCCCCTGGGCCGTCGAGGTCATCGCCGACCCGTGGGAGCAGTTCGGCCCCGGGGTGCACGCGACCCCCGTCATGCCCCTGCTGAGGCTGATCGCCCGGATCGAAACCCGCCTCGACTGCTGCGGGGCCGCCGCCGCCGCCTATGTCACGGAAGGGGCGCTCCAGCGGAGGTACCCGTGCCCGAACGGCATGTTCGGCGTCTCGGATGTCGATCTCGACGACGAGGCCTTTGCCGGCGCACCCCGCCGGTTTCCGCCCGGCTCGGTCGCCCGCTCCTGGATCCTTGCCGGCTCCCTCCATCATGGTCAGAAGGGCGTCGATATAATACTGAAAAGTATATCAATTCTCGCAAAGCACGGCCTGTGCCCTGACGCCCGGCTCACCGTGATCGGTGACGGCTTTGAACGGCCGGGGCTGATGCGGCTGGCCGAACGTCTGGGAGTCGCCGGCCGGATCGAGTTCGCCGGTGCGCTTCCGACTCCCCGCGAGGTTCGCGCCCGCTTCGATGAGGCGGACCTCTTCGTCCTGCCGTCCCGGTCCGAGGGATTGCCGCGCGCGATGCTCGAGGCGATGGCCCGCGGGCTGCCCTGCATCGGAACCCGCGTCGGCGGCGTTCCGGAAATTCTGCCCGACGCGGCGATCGTTCCCCCGGGGGATCCGGCCGCTCTCGCGCGGCTGCTTCACGATCTCTCGACGGACCCGGCGCGGCTCGGACGGCTCGCGGCCGACCTGTTCACGACGGCCGGCCGGTTCCGGAAAACGCTGTTGCGCCCGAAGCTGCGGGGGTTTCTCGAACGGGTGCGCTCGGCCTGCGGGTGAGCGGGGGGATCAGAAGAGGCCCATCTCGGCGCGCACGTCGATCGGCTTTTTGAGCTTGTCCACCTCGGGCAGCATGCCGAACGCCCGATCCGAGCGGAACTTCCGCATCGAGGTGCCGGCCGGGATCGAGACGGTCCACTCGTGATTCGCCAGATGGGGGCTGCCCGACTGGACCCAAGCCTGGATCCGGTAGGTTTTCCCGGCGGGAACCGGCTTGTTCAGACCGAACCGGAGGATGCTCTCCGTCGAGGCCTTGAGGCCGCGCGCCTGACTCAGCATGCCGGTCGAGACCAGCTTCTTGCCGTCGAACACCTTGACCGTCACGGAAAACTTCGCCCAGTCGGACGATCCTTCATTCTTCAGGCTCACCTTCACCTCGCGGCCCGAAAGCTGCATCTCGCCCCAGGCCACCGTCGGCCGGTTGGCGAACGCGATGTTGAGGCACAGCGAAAGGCAACTGAGGACCACGGCCGTCCACACGATCATGCGGTTCATTTCATGCCTCCTTCGCGAAAAAACTCTTCCCTGATCGAGATATCGACACTTCTTCGACAAAACCGAAGAGGGAAAAAGTTGCACCGACCCGTTCGCCCCTCGAGAAAAATCGCAGAGACACTCCGGTGAACGATCCCTCGGATTCGAGGACGCATCCGCAGATGGAGGGCAGATGAACGCAGATAGGAAAGAACACCGGGAAAAACCCGATTTCTCTTGTGCCCTGGTTCCTCCATTGATCAAAAGAATCTGCTTTTCATCTGTGCAATCTGCGAAATCTGCGGATCGGTTCTCATGACGAAAACCCACATAACAGGCGCTGATCGGCAGCCCGGGCCGGCCCGGCTCAGAGAGCGGCCGAGGATTTCTTTCCGGAAACAAGCCCCGAGATGAATCCGTTGAAGAGGCGCCGCGACACCTCATCCCCCGACAGGGTCTCTTCGGGGTGCCACTGGACGCCGATGCCCAGCCATCCGGGATCGGCGCTTTCGACGACCTCGATCAGGCCGTCGGCGGTGTGTCCGGTCGCTTTCAGATACTCGGGAAGCCGGTTCGCGACCTGGTGATGGAACGAGTTCGTGAAGATTTCGTCGCTCCCGGCCCAGCCCCGGATGAGCGAGTTGGGGTCCAGGATGACGCGGTGGCTCGTGGCCCAGCGCGGAGCCTGCTGGCTGTGCTGCTGCGTGGTGAGGCCGGCGATATCCTGGTGGAGCGAGCCGCCGAGGGCGACGACCAGCACCTGGAGGCCGCGGCAGATGCCCAGCACCGGAATCCGGCGGTCCCGGCTGCGGCGGGTCAGCTCCAGCTCGAACGCGTCGCGCAGCGGGTTCACCCCGCCCAGCCGCGCGCTCGGCTCTTCGCCCATCCAGCGCGGGTCGATATCCTCGCCGCCGGGCAGCAGGATCCCGTCGACCAGGTCGAGATACCGGTCGAACACGGCGGCATCTTCCGTCGGCGGCAGCAGGATCACGTCGGCGGCGCACTTCTGGAGGGCGCAGAAATACTTGCGGGTGCAGTAGGTGCGCATGCGCATCTCGTTGTCGCGCACGGCGGTGTCGCAGTAGGCCATTCCCACCAGGGGCCGTTTCCCGTTCATGCCCAGTTCCCTTTCCGGCCGGGGTCGAGCACGTCGCGCAACTCGTCGCCGAGCACGTTGAAGACGATGACCACCAGCGCGATGCAAAGCCCGGGCCAGAGCGAGAGACCCGGCTGGATACGCAGATAATCCTTGCCCATCGAGACCATGCCGCCCCACGTGGGCAGCGACGGGTCGGCTCCGAGGCCCAAAAAGCTCAGGCTGGCTTCCGAAAGGATCGCGGTCGCCATTCCCATCGCGAAGATCACTGTGACGAGCGGCAGGCAGTTGGGAAGAATATGCGTCAGAATGATACGGACGTTCCCGGCGCCCATTGCCCGCGCAGCCAGAACGAACTCGGCGCTGCGCAGCTCCAGGGTGGCCCCGCGGATGATCCGGGCCGTCTCGGCCCAGCCCACGACGGCGATGGCGAGAATGACGGTCGCCAGCCCGTGGCCGAGGGCCATCGAGATCGCGATGGCCAGCAGCAAGCTCGGAAACGCCAGGAAGATGTCGACGGCCCGCATCAGCAGCCAGTCGAGCCAACCCCCGTAGTAGCCGGCGGCCAGGCCGACGCACAGGCCGATCAGCAGGGCGGCAAGCCGGGCGGCGAAGCCGATCATCAGCGTCAGCCGCGTGCCGTGGACCAGGCGGGAGAAAACGCACTGGCCGAGCTGGTCGCAGCCGAGCGGATACCCTTCGGCGCTCTGCAGGCGGCGCAGCGGGTCGGTTTCCATCGGGTCGTGGGGAGCGATCGCCGGGGCGAAGAGGGCGATGACGCCCAGCACCGCGATCACGGCCAGACAGAGCCAGCCCGCCGGGGTCAGATGGCGCAGCGCCTGGTTCATGCCGCGCCTCCCATCATCTCTTCACGGATCTTCGGGTTGATCCAGGCGTAGAGCAGATCGATCACCAGGTTCACGAAGACGAAGATCAGCGCGGCGAACAGCACGATGCCCTGGATGACCGGGTAGTCCCGCTTGAGAATCGCATCCATCGCGAACCGGCCGAGCCCAGGCACCTCGAAGATCGTCTCGACGATGACCGACCCGTTCAGAAAGCTCGAGAAATCCAGCGCAACGACCGTGATGATCGGAATCAGCGCATTCGTCAGCGCGTGCCGGAGCAGGATGCGGCTCGGGGAAAGCCCTTTCGCCCGCGCCGTCCGGATGTAATCCTGGTTCAGCACCTCGACCAGGCTGCTGCGCACGATGCGGGCCAGAAACGCCCCCGACCGGATGCCGAGGGTGAAGGCCGGCAGCACCAGCGGCCAGAGCGACTGTTCGGCCCCGAACGCCGAGGTGGGGAACCAGCGCAGTTTGCCGGCCAGCACATACAGCAGGATCAGGCCTGACAGGAACACCGGCACGCTGATGCCGGTCACGGCGCACAGCGTGGTGGCTCGGTCGATGAGACTGCCGCGGTGGATGGCGCTGAAGATGCCGGCCGCGAGGCCGATCAGCACCGAGAAGACCATCGCGATGACGGCCAGTTTCAGCGTGTAGGGGAACTTTTCGAGGATCGAGGTGAGCACGGGCCGTTCGGTGACGACCGAGGTGCCCAGATCGCCGCGCACCATGCGGCCCAGGTAGGTGACGAACCGCTCCGAGAGCGGCCGGTCCAGCCCCATTTCGCGGGCGATGCGCGCGATGTCCTCGGGAGAGGCGCGCGGGCCGGCGAGCGTGGCGGCCGGGTCGCCCGGCACCAGATACAACACGACGAACGCGATCAGCAGAATCCCGAGAATGACCGGGATCGTGCCGACCAGCCGTCGCAGCGTGTATTCGAGCATACCGGGTTCAGGTCACCTGCACAGCTTCATCGTGAGGCCCTTGTCGACCGAGAACAGCGGCGAGAAGGTCATCTTCTCGACCTGCGGCCCCAGCACGTAGCTTTCGTTCGCATACCACAGATACAGCCACGGGGCCTCGTCGACGATGATGCGGTTGATCTCGGCATACGCCGCCGCGCGCTTCTCGGGGTCCTGGATGCGCATCGCGGAGGTCAGCATCGCATCGACGTTTTCGTTCTTGTACCGGGCGCGGTTGCCGCCCGAGCCCCAGTTCTTCGAATGGAACAGCGGGGTCAGGAAGTTTTCGCCGTCCGGATAATCGCCGAACCAGCTCAGGTAGAAGGACGGAGCCTCGCCCTTGTCGATCGCGTCTTTCAGGGCGCTCCACTCCATCGGCCGCAGGTTCACCACGACGCCGTGCTTCTTCAGCTCGCCCTGGAGCAGCCGGGTGATCTCGAACGCGGCCTGGGACGACTTCTGGAACAGATCGAACGTCAGCGGCTTTTTGCGCGTGTAGCCGGCCTCTTCGAGCAGCGCCAAAGCCGTCTTCGGATCGTAGGTGTAGCCGGGAAGCGCCTCGGACCAGCCCGAGATGCCGGGCGGAATGCTGCCGCGCGCCGGAACGCCCCTTCCCTGCAGGACGGCCTTGATGATGGCCCCGCGGTCGATCATCATGTTCAGGGCGCGCCGCACGCGCACGTCGTCGAACGGGGGCTTGAGGTTGTTGAAGCCGACGTAGAAGACGCTCATCGCGGGAACGTCGTGGATGCGGCCGTCGAACTCGGATCGGCCGGCGAACCGCGCGTAGTTCGAGGGGTGGAGCTGAAGCAGGTCGAGATTGCCGCTCTCGAACTCCATCTCGGCTTTCAGACTCTCGGGGATGATGCGCAGCTCGAGCACGCCGACCTGGGGCTTCTGGCCGAAATACTCGGGGAACGCGGCCAGGCGCACGTAACTGTCGCGCTCGCGGCCGACCATCTGGTAGGGGCCGGTGCCGGCGGGCTTTTCGAAGAACCGCTTCGCATCGATATCCGAGGCGGAGCCGAACGGCAGGATGTAGCAGGAGGGCATCGAAAGAAGACTGAGGAAGGGGGCGAACGGCTCGGTGAGCGTGATCTTCACGGTCATCGGGTCGGGGGCCGAGATGCCGGCGACGCTGCTCGCGAGACCCTGCAGGCGCTCTTTCGCGCCGACGACCTTTTCCAGAACCCAGGTGCGGGGCGACTTCGTGGTCGGGTCGAGCAGCCGCTCGAAGCTGTAGACCACGTCTGCCGACGAGAACGCCTGGCCGTTGTGGAACTTCACGCCGGGCCGCAGCTTGAAGACGAAGGCAAGGCCGTCGCTCTGTGCTTCCCAGGACTCGGCCAGATCGCCGACCAGCTTCATGTTCTCGTCATACCGCACGAGGCCGCTGTAGATCTTGGCCTGGACGCTGCTTTCGTTGACGTCGACGCCGCGGGCCGGGTCGAGGTTGCCCGGATCGCTCGTCAGGTAGGCGCGGAACGTGCCCCCGGTGACGCTCGTCGAGGTGTCGCCGGGGTGGCTGGTGAGAATGCCGACGACGGCCAGCACCAGGCTGACTGCAACCGCGGAAAGCAGCAGACGTTTCATGGAATTGCCCTTCTCTTTCGGTGGAGTTCTCACCTACTCATCGGCCGATCCGGGCCGAAACCTGAATGCCGCTTCGAGGTGTTCGCCCTCGATGCGCAGGAGCGCGACACTCGCCGCCCCGCCTCGCGGCTTGAGCGGGCTGCCGGGGTTCAGCACCCAGGGGGAGAGCGTGTTCCGGAACTCGGCCCGGTGGGTGTGGCCATGAACGATGCCCCGGACACGGACGGAGCCGCCCAGCAGGCCGCTTCGCATCGCATCCTCGAGTTTGTGCGCCAACAGGATGACGCCGTAGTCGGGAATCGGCACGGTGCGGATGGTAGGCAGTCCGGGAAGGTCGAAGTCGCAGTTCCCGCGCACGGCCCGGACGGGGGCGATGCCTTCCAGCTCCAGAAGGACGCCGTCGGTCTCGATGTCGCCGGCGTGCAGGATCAGATCGACGCCGGAGAAGGCGCTGACGACCCAGTCGGGCAGGCCGCCGATGCCGGGCGTGTCCAGATGCGTGTCAGAGAGGATTCCCAGGAGCATGGCGGCCTCCTTGCGCGGATGACGGGCTGAGCATCACGGAGGAGATGGCGGGACGTTCGTCGTGCGAGATCCTTGACAAGGGGGGAACAGGTGCATACATTCTCGGGGTGCCGTCGAATCCCATGGGCCGGCAGCATACACTCCGCGAGCAGAAGGAGCAACCCGCATGGAAACCTTCAAGAAACGCCTGATGGCGGCCTTCGTCGATATCGTCTGCGTCGGTGCCGCCAGCCTGTTCGTGTTGCTGCCGCTCGCGCTGCTGCCGCTTCCGGCGATCATCATCAACCTGCTGACCATTCTCGTCATGGCATTCTTCGGCTTCGTCATGCTGATGAAGGATTCCCCGTACCGCATCGCCGACGTGCTCGACCGCCAGTCTCCGGGCAAGAAGGTCATGGCGATCCGGGTCTGGAACGGGAACAAATCCGACCCGATCACGGCCGAGCAGTCGATCCGGCGCAATCTCGTCTTCGCGGTTCCCTACTTCTGGATGATCGGAGTGCTGCTGATGCGGCTCATCCCGATCGATTTCATCCGGTCGATTCTGATCTACGTCGTCGGTTTGGGCGGCTTCCTGCTCGTGCTGATCGCGTTCGGGTTCGAGATCTTCATGATGACGAAGGATCCCGAGGGCCGGCGCTGGGGCGACAAACAGGCGAACACCGTCGTTCTGATGGAGTAGAGCCGTCCTCAGGCGGCGCGTCGCAAACGGATCACCCGCCGGGCGGTCAGCCGCTCCATGAGGAGCGCGCCCGCCGTCGAGCCCGCCACGTCGATCACCCAGTCGGCTGCTTCGCACGATCGCAGCGGCACGAAGGCTTGGTGAATCTCGTCGCTCAGCGCATAGAGGGCGCAGAACCCGATCGTCGCCAGGATTCGCCGTCGCCGGTCGGGAAGCGGCCGGCGCAGCCACGAGACCGACCAGGCCAGGATGCCGAGGCCGAGATACTCGATGAAATGCGGAACCGGCCCCGTCGGAAGCAGCAACTCCTCGGTCGGCCGCGGCCGCGACGAGATGAAGAAAATGACGCCGCAGTAGAGCGCCGTCATCAACACCGCCTGGCCCCATGAAACCCGGTACACCAGCCGACGGTTCATATCATCGTCCTTCCAGAAAAACGAAGATGTTCAGGATGCAAGAGAACGAACCACAGAGATACTCCGTTGAAATTTCCCTCGGATTCAAGAACGCATCCGCAGATGGAGGGCAGATGAACGCAGATGAAAAACCAGAGAGGAACGAACGCCTGGCCCCCCTTGTTTCCCGGATGCGACGCAACCTCCATCGTTGAAGACGCTTAGGATTTCATCTGCGTCATCTGTGCTATCTGCGGATCGGTTCTTTTGACGAAACCCACATACCAGATACTCCGTTGAATACTCCCCGGTTGTGGTGTGTGGGGTGACGGGGCTTTCCGTTCGGCCGCGGAGAGGGTATCATAAGCCTACCGCCATGAACAGAAACCATCTGCTCCTGATCGGCGTGGTGCTGCTCACCCTGCCGCTGCTGTGGCTGTTCGTGCCCGAATCGAAACCCGGCACGATCAGCTCGCTCGACGGCGTCACGCTGTCGAACCTGAACGGCCAGAAGTTCAAACTCTCCGGCCTCATGGCGGACAAGAAGCTGCTGCTCGTCTTCTGGTCGATCACCTGCGGCACCTGTATCGAGGAGATTCCCTTCGTGATCGGGCTGCACGAGAAACTGGGGGGCAAACTCACCGTCATCGGCGTCCACCCGCCCGGCTACCCCCTCGCGAAAGTTCAGAAGTTCCTGCGCAAATACCCGCAGAAAATCCCTTATCTGATCGCCATCGACGACGGAATGCAGCTCAGCCGGTCATATGAGGTGACCGTGCTGCCCAAGACCATCCTGCTGGATATGCGCGGAAACGTCCTGTACAGCCATGTCGGCTACGATCCATCCATGGAGGCGGAAATTGAAGGTGCCATCCGTTCGAAGCTTTGAATATTTTTATAAATATATAATTATTGCTATTGTTGTTTTCGCCTGGGCTCCGTTCGCGCCGGTGTCGGCAGAGCCTGCCCCCTTCACCCAGCCCGGAACGCCGGCGCCGGTGCTGACCCTGGAACGCCTCGCGGGCGGCGAGCGGACGTTCCCTGCGAAGGGGAAATGGACGCTCGTCTTCTTCTGGTCGCTCTTCTGCCATGTCTGCATCGAGGAGTTGCCGATGCTTGCCGAGGAGGTGGCGGCCCTGCCGAAGGAGTCCGTCGAGGCGGTGTTCGTCTCGATCGACACGAACAGGCTGAAGACGGGGCTCGAGAACTATCTGCGCAAGCGCAATCTCACCGTCGAGGTCGTTCTTGACCGGGTCGTCGCTTCTGCCAGTTACGAGGCGGCCGATGCCTGGGGCGTCCGGCCGACCCCGGCGGTGTTCCTCGTCGATCCGACCGGGATCGTGACCTTTTCCCGAGAAGGGCCGTTCGAGCTGAACGACCTGTTCGGCCCCCTGAAAGCTGCTCTGACGGCATCTTCTGGGGTGACGCCCCCGGCCGCGCCGGCGGCAACGTCGGTGCCGGGTGACGCGCGATCCCAGGCCGTTGCCGATGCCCGGGCAGCCGCGACGGCATCGATTCCGGTCGCCGGCCTCGCGCCGGGGGAAGTGTTTCTTTCCCCTCAGCTTCCCCCGACGGCCGTCTCGTCCGAAACGGCCGCGGGCATGGCCTCGACGGGGATTCTCCTGACAACCTCGGGACTCGCGATGGTGCCTCTGGCCAACGACTCCGGCTCGGCCGTCGCCTCGAGCCAGGAGCCGGCATCCACGCCCCGACCCGGGGTGACGGCAACTCCGTCCTCGCATCTGGCGAGCTATGCGAGCCATCGCCCCGCCTCGCCGACCCTGCCTATCCCCGCGACGGCGCCATCCGAGCTGGGCGTTCCCGCTTCTTTCGGGACGGCTCCGTTGCCTCTCCAGGCTTCGCCTTCCTCACAGCCATGACGAGCGACGCCGGACACGCCGCGGACTCGTTCGTCCGCATTTCGCGCACGAGCCTCTGGGCGACGGTCGCGTTGCTGGCTCTGTGTGCGGGCCTGCTGATGTTGGCGATGCTCAACGTCGATCTCGATGCCCTGCTCGGCGGGGAGGATCTCGCCATGAAGGTCGGCGGAACCGCCGTCACGCGCGAGGATTTCATCGCCCTCAAACGCCTCTCGGAGCCGAAAGCCGGCTCGATCGGCGATGCGGCGTTCGCCGCTGAGCTGCTCGAGACGTTGTTCCTGGCCGAAGCCGGCCGCCGGCTCGGCCTCGATCGTCAGAAGGATTTCCAGGACCGGGTCGTGGCGTTCGATCGCGCGATCGCCCTCGCGTCCGACCCCGTCGATCTCTCGAAGGCCCTTTTCCTGCTCGAGGAGCTGGCCCGGCGCACTCGCGACGGCATCATCGCGGCTGCCGACGCCGAGTCCGCGACGTTCGGTGATACCGATGCTCCCGCCGTTGCCGGCGAGACGGCGTCGGAAACGGCTCCGGCAAAACTCCACCTCCGCACGATCCTGGCCGGCGGCGAGGATGCCGCGGCCGCGGTGATGGCCGCCGCGACCGGCGGGAGCGCATTCGCGTCGTTGAACGCGAGCTGGTCGCGGTCACCGTATGCCGCCACCGGCGGCGATCTGGGCTGGGTCGGGCCCGAAGATCTGCCACCCGGTGTCTATGAGCGGCTCGAGGAGCTGCCGGTCGGTTCGATCACCCGGGCGTTCTCCGACGGAAACGGCGTGCATCTCTTCCTCGTCGAGGCCAGGCCCGCCGCCCCTCCCGGCCAGGGTGACCGGCTCCGGCTCGGCCGGCGCCGGGCCGAGCACCGACAGCGCGCCCTCGACCGATTCACCCAGACGATGCGGGCGACGATGCCCTGGTTCGTCCATCCGTCCCTGAAACCCTGAAAGCGACTCGTATATACCGAGGAGTATGTCATGAGCACCGTGTCCCGCACGCACTACCTGGTTCTTCCCTCGTATCAGGTCCGTCTGATCGTGTTTCTCGTGCTGATCATGCTGATCGGCTCCCTGCTGCACGGATTTTTTCTGTATAAGCTGACGGCCCGGTCGATCGAGGAGGGATTCTTCTCGGCGCACAACCGGCTGCGTTCCACCTGGGAGGTCCTCAAGCCCGCCATCGTCGTGACGAATGGCCTCTCGTTCCTGTTGGTCTCTCTGGCCTTCCTGTTCGTGACCCTGCTCCTTACGCACCGGCTGGTCGGCCCGATGTTCAAGGTCGCCGGCCGTCTCCGAGATCTGGCAGCCGGTAGGCTCGATCTCGCCCCGGTGAAACTCCGGCGCGGCGACGAGGGACAGCTTCTGAGCGATTCCGTGAACGAGCTCCAAGACAAGCTTCGCAGCCGGTTCGCCCCGTTGGCTTCTCTGCAAAAGCAGCTTGCGATGGGCGTTCGGGTGTCGGATGTGCAGATTGCCGAAGCTCTCGACGGGGCTCTGCGGGACGTGCGACTGGATGAGCCGGCAAAGACCGGTGACGATCCCCGTCCCGCCTGATGCCCGATGCCGTGATGACGATGCCGCGAACGACGACGAACCGGTGGGGGCTGCGCCTTCTGGCGGCCCTGCTGATCGCGTCGGTGCCGATTGCCGGTCTTGCTGGTCCCGGCTTCGATCACCAGCTCGCCGCCTCCCGCACCAACTGCGGTGTCTGCCATGTCGCCGCCGCCACGGCGCCGGCCCTGCTCGCCGAGAATGCCGGCGCTTGGTGTGTCTCCTGCCATGGTGCGGAAGCTGCGAACGTCCATCCGATGGGCATTCCGGCCTCGGGATCGAGCGGTCTCGCCCTTGAGCCGGGCGGCCGGATCGGCTGCCTGACCTGCCACTCGCCCCACCAGGTCCCGCTTGCCTCGCAGCCCTGGACGGCCGCGGACCGGCAGAAGAGTCGGGGCGGCCTGTTCCTCACGTATCTGCTGCCGTTTCCCAATACGGCAGGCGAACTGTGCAAACGTTGTCACGAGAATCCCGCCGAGGTGCTCCGGGGTGGGGCCATCCACCGCCCCCGCAGCTTCGAGGCCCGCGGATACGCCGGATCCCAGTCCTGCGCGTCCTGCCATTCCCAGATCTATCGAGACTGGTATCTGACGCCGCACGCCCGCATGACCCGCAAGCCGGCCGACGTGCCGGGCCTGCCCCCCCTGGCGGAAAAGGATCTCGAACGGCCCTTCGATAGCGTAAAGTATGTTCTCGGATCCCACTACGTGCACCGGTTCGTCGCCGAGGCGACGGGGACCCTCGTCGTGCTGCCGCGCATCCTCGACCGGGCGACCAAAGCCTGGCTTCCGGTGCGGGATTACGGCTGGACGAAACGGCGCTGGCTGGAACAGTGCGCCGGATGCCATACCACCGGCTTTTCATCCGAGGGAAACACCTTCGTCGAGCCCGGCGTGGGCTGCGAAGCCTGCCATGGCCCCGCCCGCGACCACGCCCGCAGCGGGGCGCCCGAACTGGTCGCCAACCCTGCCCGGATGACCGCCGACCGCGCCGAGATGGTCTGCATGTCGTGTCACACCTCCGGAGTCGACGAGAGCGGGAAGTATCATTTCCCCGTCGGGTACAAGCCCGGAGACGATCTGACGAAGTTCTTCTCGGGACTCACCCCGAAGCCCGGCCAGGATACGACCACCTTCAGCGGCGACGAGTCGCTGGAAGACCGGCGCCGGCAGTGGAAATTCCTGCAAGACCGCCTCTTCCTCGCGCAGGGCCTCACCTGCGACTACTGCCAGAATTTCCGGGACTTCAAGACAGCCTCGGGAGGCGAGTATCTGAGCCACGACGAATACTGCATGACCTGCCACGCCGACCGTGCGAACCACCCCGAACAGAGCCCCGGCCGCAACTGCACGACCTGCCACGCTCCGAAAAAGACCGCCTCGGCCACCTACGACATCCACGACCACAAATTCCGCTTCTGACCCCGCTCCAGCTTTTCATACCGTCACCCCGGAATCCCGACCCGCGTGGACGCAATCACCCCGTCATGATGCCGTAGAGGCGGGTTTCAAACCCGCCCGGGATTCGAAATCACGCGATCCCCATCCGTGAACCCGATCCGCAGATGACGCAGATGAAATCCTGAACGTCTTCGTTGGAGGGAGTTTCCGGGGCATACGGAACATCCGATGCCCCAATCGTTCATTCCTTTCTGTTGTTCATCTGCGTTCATCTGCCCTCCATCTGCGGATGCGTTCCTGAACCCAAGGTGTCATTCATCGGAATCTCTCTGCGGCGAAACCATCCTTTTCCTTTCGTGCCTTCGTGGTCAATATCTCCTCGTATCTCTGTGCCTCTGCGTCTCTGCGGTGAATCGATCTCATTCTCCCTGTGTGACGCTGTTTCGGGGCGGGGTTGTACGCGAGCGGGGGCGTGTGATACCATCGCAGCATCATGCAGATGACCCTTGCGATCGCCGTCTTGGCACTGCTGCTGGCGGCCTTCTTCCGGATCCTCGAGCGGGCGGCCGGGAAGGCACCCGCCTGGCACGGCACCCTGACCCTCTGGATCGGCCTGGCCGCAGCCTTTGCTTCCTTTCTTGGTCATCCGGGGTCCCCGGCGAACGGTGCGGCCGGTTTTTCGCTGCCCCTGGCGCTCCAGATCGCGGGCTTCGTACTCGCGGCCGTCTGCGCCTGGCTCGAATGGCGATCCCGGGAAACCTTTTTCAGCCTCTTTGTGCTGCCCGTTTCCGCGGCCCTGCTGACCGTCGCCGCTGTCGGCGAACGGCTGCTCGTCGGGTCCCAGTTCCGGGGCCCTTGGTTTCTCCTTCATGTGGGCTTTTCCATCGCCGGGGAGTGCCTGTTCTTCATGGCCGCTCTCGCCTCCATCACGTATCTCATTGCCCTCAAACGCCTGAAAGACAAGAATCGCCTGCGCGCCGTCTCGTTCTTCCCGCCCCTGCTGCGCCTCGAATCGCTGATGACGGGCTTCCTGGGCGGCGGCTGCGTGCTTTTCGCGGCCGGCCTCGCCGGGGGTTTTGCCTGGTCCTGGCTCCAATTCGCGATTCTCGACCCGCTCGAACCGAAAAAAGCTCTCTCCTCCCTCCTCCTGGCCGCATTCGTCGCGATCCTTCTCCTGCGCCGCGGCGAAAAGCTGCCCGGGCCGCGGCTTGCCTGGAGCATCATCGCCGGCTTCCTGCTCTCGATGGTTCTCACATTCGGTATCGACAGCACCGCGCACTGGTTTCCGCGATGACCATGACGCACGACGTTTCGTTCGATCTGCCCGTCTTCCTGAACGTCCGGGGAAAGCCCGTTCTCGTCGTCGGCGGCGGGGACGTCGCCCTGCGAAAAATCCGGATGCTTGCTGCGGCTGGAGCTTCGATTCGTATCGTGGCAAAAATAATACACAATGATATATATATTGTTCCCGGGGTGTCGGTTCGGATGGGGCCCGTCGCGGATACGGATTTCACATCCGACCTGTTCCTTGCCGTTCTCGCGACCGACGACCCGGCGGTGCAGGAGCGATCGGCCTGCATCTGCCGCGAACGGGGAATCCTGTTCAACCGGTGCGACGTTCCCGATGTCGGCGACTTCGTGACCGGCAGCCTCGTCGCCCGCCCGCCTGTGCTCGCGGCTGTCACCGCCTCCCGGGTGCCCGCGATGGCACGCCTGGTCCGGGAGCGATTCGAACGGGCTCTCGAGCCGGCTCTGATCGAGCTGGCGGAGCTGCTCGAGGAGCTCCGACCTGCCGTGAAGGAGCATTTGGCCGGTTCCAAAGAGCGGGCGGCCTTCTTCCGCCGCTGGGCCACGGAGCAGACGATCGATCGGCTGCGCGAAGCGGGGCGCGATGCCGTGCGAAAGGAGATGTTGCGATGCCTCTCCTGCTGATCGGCCTCAATCACCGCTCCGCCCCCGTCGAGGTGCGTGAGCAGCTCGCCCGTCTGTGCGGCGCCGAGATCCCCGATGCCGACGGGACGACGCTCGAGGCCGTTCCCGTCTTCACCTGCAACCGCGTCGAGCTCTACTATGACGGCGCGTATGAGGCCGCCGAGGAGTCGTTTCTGAAGCTGCTGGCCGATGCGGGACTCCCGCCCGGCGAGTTCGAGCCGTTCTTGTACCGGAAGCCCGCGCTCGATGCGATCAGGCACCTTTTCTGCGTTGCCGGCGGTCTCGACTCGATGGTCGTCGGCGAGAACCAGATCCTGCACCAGCTCAAGACCTCCTACCAGCACTCCACCGAGCGGGGCTGGGTCGGAAAACGCCTGCACGCGCTGTTCCAGAAAGCCTTCGAAATCGGGAAACGCATCCGCGCCGAAACCCGGATCTCGGAAAACACGGTCTCGATCGCATCCACCGCCGTCGATCTCGCCAGGCGCATCTTCGGACCGCTCGATGGCTGCGAGGCCCTCGTCGTCGGGGCCGGGGAGATGGCCTCTCTGACTCTCGTGCATCTCAAATCCTCCGGGATCGGCCGGCTGGTCTGCACGAACCGCACGTTCGAGAAGGCCGTCGAGCTTGCCGGGCGATTCGACGCCGTTGCGAAACCGTTCGAAGCGTTGCCCGAGCTTCTTGCTGCCGCCGACGTGGTCATCACCTCGACGGGCGCTCAGCGGCCCATCATCGGCCGGGCGATGCTCGAAACGGCGATCGGGAAACGTCCGAACCGGCCGATGTTCGTCATCGATATCGCCGTTCCGCGCGACATTCCCGCCGATGCCGGCGAGATCGAGAATCTGTTCCTCTACGACATCGATGATCTGCAGAACGTGGTCGACGAGCACCTCGGTCAGCGCCGGCAAGAGGCTGATCGTGCCTGCGCGATCGTCGAGCAGGAGGCGGCGGGGTTCCGGCTCGTCCTCGAATCCTTCACGCTGGTGCCGTTGATCCGCGCCCTGCGGGAACAGGCCGAAACGCTGCGGCGGACCGAGTTCGATCGATTTCTCGCCCAGCACGGAGAGCTGCCGAAAGAGCTGCGCGACGCGTTCGAACAGTGCACCTCCGCGATGATGGCGAAATGGCTCCACCAGCCGATCGTCGAGCTGAAATCCCGCGGCGCCGTCGATCGGGAGCAACTGCGGATGATCGCCGCCGTGTTCGGCCTTCCCGAAGAGGCGCTGCCCCAGGCGCCCCTGTATGTTCTGCCGAAAGCGAAGGAGTCATCATGAGCGGTCGCATCGAACGACTGCGGTTCGGAACGCGTGGCAGCAAGCTGGCCCTCTGGCAGACGCGGCATGTCGTCGGGTTGCTTGGAACGCGGCGGCCGGAAATCGCCGTCGATGAAGTGCTGATCAGCACCCTGGGCGATCGGGTGACGGACGTGCCGTTGTTCCGGGTCGGAGGGCAGGGCCTCTTCGTGGCCGAGATCGAGCGGGCGCTGCAGGAGCGACGGATCGACGTGGCCGTCCACAGTCTCAAGGATCTTCCCCATGCCATGGCCGAGGGCTTGTGCCTGGCGGCCGTCACGACCCGCGAGGATGCGCGGGATGTCCTTGTTTCGCGGAATGGAACGACGCTCGCGGATCTGCCTGCCGGCGCGCGGATCGGCACGTCGAGTCTCCGGCGCCGGGCCCAGTTGATGCGGCTGCGGCCGGATCTCGCCTTCGTCGACTGCCGCGGTAATCTCGATACGCGGCTGCGCAAGCTGGATGCGGGCGAGTTCGATGCGATCGTTCTCGCGGCCGCCGGCCTCCGGCGGCTGGGCTGGGCCGACCGGATCACCGAATGGTTCGATCCGCCGGCGCTGATTCCTGCCGCGGGCCAGGGCATGCTCGGCATCCAGTGCCGCTCCGATGATCTTGCGTTGATCGAACTCCTCGAGGATACCCTCGACGACCCGCTGGCGAGCCACTGCGCGGCTGCCGAGCGCGGCTTTCTCCACCGGCTTCAGGGCGGGTGCCAGACACCGATGGGGGTTCATGCGACCCATGCCGACGATGAGACGCTTCGGCTGACCGCGTTCGTCGCGTTGCCGGATGGTTCGAAGTATCTGAAAACCGATCTGTCCGGCCCCGCCAACTACGCCGCCGATCTCGGCTGTCTCGCTGCAGAGGACCTCCTCGAAAAGGGCGCCGCCTCCCTCCTCGCGGCCCCTCCCGACCCCGGCCTGACCCCATGAGCAGCGTCCGGTTCGTTCCGCTGAAGGCCTTTCAAACTCCGTGTCTCCGTGCCTGGTATGTTGAAATCGTAATGTAGTATTACCAATTTATTGCG